>NZ_AP046092.1:0-815000 GCF_059717795.1 Biomaibacter sp. TOL
TATTGTTTCTAAATTTTAAATCGATATGATTATAATTTACAGTTGCATCTCTACCTAATGGCACATAAGTGACCGGCAGTGAATGGTTCGATCTTTCTATTATTTCCATACCAGTAATGAGTGCCAGATTATATATTGTGCTTGACAACTGGCATACTCCCCCACCTATCCCCGGAACCGTCTCATTCCTAAAAAAAATAGGGGCAGCTTTGTAACCTTTCTCTCCGGTACGTTCACCTACTGCATCGTTAAACGAAAAAACTTCACCAGGGGCAATAATATAACCGTTTATTTTTTCCGCTGCCAGACGGATGTTTTGTGTCCTTTCTTTCAAAGCCTTATTAAATTTGGTTGAAAACTCGGCTACCTTGACCTTAATGTTCATCGCAAGCAGTTCTTCCCGGGTTTTTCCGAGTCGAACCTGTTTTACAGTAACATTGACAGCCTTATTTCTTTTCCACAGTGCTTCAATAATTTTTTTTTTAAATCCTCAAGGTCAAGTTCCTCACCTGGTATTTCATTTACAATATCAATCCTGTCTCCGTTTATCTTAAAGTATGCGTCTTTAGGTTCAGCATAAACATTTTTTTGTATTTCGCTAAAGATATCTTCCGGCGCATTATCTTTAAATTCTGAAGAGAGCGCCAGGTATACCGGATTTTTTTTATATTTAATTATGGTAATATAATTGTACAGAAAAAATTTTTTTCTTCCTGATAAAAAAGCCTGATCTATGCTTTCTTTTAAATCAAATCTAATATAATTTTCGGGATAAAAATGCCATTTTTTATCTTTGAAAAAAAGAACTATAGGTTCTTTCAAATATTCATGAATAGACGCAGAAAGCTTCGCTTCGGCTTGTTCCTTTGAAAGCCCTCCAACATAAAAATCGGCCACGTAAATCCCTGGAAATATCTTTGAATCATAGTTTTTTGTTTCCAAAAAAATATAATATATCACCGAAAATAAAAATAAGAGCAGGATTGTTAGAATGAGAGCTGGCTTTTTTGACATATAATCTCACCCTTTATAAAAATATCCTACTCTTATGTATAATCTGGCGCATCGGGAAAAATGCCTCAAGCTTTATTATTTTGTATATCAACTTTTTTCTCCATTAAGATTAAGTTATCACCCTGTAACTTATGATTTTTAAATTTAAGTATGCCTTTTTTCTTAAAACCGCATTTTTCATAGCACCTTATGGCCCTTTTATTACTTTCATATACCCTCAGATATATGGTTTTAAAGCCCTTGGTTTTAAATATATAATCTATAAACAAAGATAAGGCTTCGGTACCATATCCTTTTCCCCACAGATTTTCTTCTCCTATGTACATGAAAAGTTCCGCCATTTTTTCTTTCCATTGAATATGGTTTATTTCAATTTCTCCTATAAAATTCCCGCTTTTGTCTTCAATAGCCAGCATGTAATTTAAAATAGTATTTTTCAAATAACGTTCATTGCATTCCTCTTTGTTTCTTGGAAGCCTGTTTCCAGCCAGATATGTAAGCAGTTGGTTTTGATGCCACTTTATAATCTTGTTAAAATCGCTGACCCCCACTTTCCTGAGATTTATTTTTTCTCCTTCAATTTTCATAGTTACACATCCCAATTGATATATTGATACTCCGTATAATAAAATTCAACTTAAATCAAAAAAATCCTTTATGTAATATTCGCCAGTACAATAAAAAATACCCTTTTCAGGGTATTTAAGAAGGATAAACATCAAATTTATCTTTTTGTATCAAGCTGTTATCTAACTTATATTTTCCCGCCTGACGCTCCTGGAAAAATTTTATAGCAATTTGTGGGAAAAGTGCGTAGGTCAATACATCTTCTTCCTGTTCCATATAATAGGCGATTTCTTTAGCGTCCTTTTCCAGTTCCGGTTCCAATAAATCCGCTGGGCGGCAGGTAATAACTTCTTCATCGCCGATTATTTTTTGCTTGATATCCGGAGAAATCGGTGCGGGCGGCTTGCCGTATAATCCTTTAACATAATTCTTTACTTCGTTGATAACCATTTTATATCTTTCACCTGTAATAACATTCACTACCGCCTGTGTCCCTACTATCTGACTGGTGGGTGTTACAAGGGGGGGATATCCAAGGTCTTCCCGGACTCTTGGGACTTCCTTCAAAACTTCGGGAAGTTTGTCCATGGCGTTTTGCTGTTTTAATTGACTTGTCAGATTCGACAGCATTCCGCCAGGGATCTGGTAGTTTAATACCATTGTGTCCACCATGGTGATAATACTGTCAATCTTATAATGGGTCCGGACTTCTTTAAAGTATTCTGTTATTTCTGAAATGAGTCCCAGGTCCAGCTTCGTGTCATAAGGAGTATTTTTTAGTACAGCCACCATGGTTTCAGTAGGCGGTTGAGATGTTCCCAAGGCAAATGGCGAAAGCGCCGTGTCGATCACATCCACACCAGCTTCTATGGCTTTTAAATATGTCATGGAAGCCATACCGCTGGTATAATGGCTGTGAAGTTGTATTGGTACGTTAACTTCTTTTTTCAACCTGGATACAAGCTCATATGCATCATAGGGCGAAAGAAGGCCCGCCATATCTTTAATGCAAAGTGAATCCACTCCGAGTTTTACCAATTGTTTTGCAATAGAAATGTAATAATCATTGTTATGAACCGGGCTTATGGTATAGACAACTGTGCCCTGGGCGTGGCCTTTATATTTTTTGGTGGCTTCTATGGCTTTTTCCATGTTTCTGACATCGTTTAGTGCATCGAAAATCCTTATGATGTCAATTCCGTTTTCTATGGATTTTTTCACGAACAAATCCACCACATCATCGGGATAGTGATGGTACCCTAAAAGGTTCTGGCCTCTTAGAAGCATCTGAAAGGGGGTTCTTTTAATTTTTTGTTTTAGTTTCCTTAATCTTTCCCACGGGTCTTCGTTTAAAAAACGTATACAGCTGTCAAATGTGGCTCCACCCCACATTTCCAAAGAGTGATATCCTACTTCATCTAATTTTTCGGCTACCGGTAGCATTTCATCAATTTTCATCCGAGTTGCTATAAGGGACTGATGTGCATCTCTCAAAATAGTATCTGTAATACCAACCTTTTTTTGTTGCAACATCAATTCTCCTTTCCTAATAATTATTTTTAATAATATCTTTTTATCATTTTCAATAGGTATTGCTGTTTACTTCAACCGCCATACATAGACAGCAATACTCCGGCCACTATGGCAGTGCCTATTACCCCCGCCACATTGGGTCCCATGGCGTGCATCAGTATGAAGTTGCCGGGTTTTTCCTTTTGGGCTACTACCTGGGAAACCCTGGCGGCCATGGGCACCGCCGAAACTCCGGCGGAACCGATAAGGGGATTGACCTTTCCGCCGGATAATACATACATGAGTTTGCCCAAGAGTACTCCACCTGCAGTGCCCATGGCAAAGGCCGCAAGCCCCAGTAACAATATCTCAATGGTCTGGATTCTGAGGAAGTTTTCGGCACTGGCTGTAGCTCCGACGGTGGTGCCCAGGAATATGGTGATGATGTTGATAAGTTCGTTCTGGGCAGTTTTTGAAAGCCTTTCAACAACGCCGCATTCCCTAAAGAGATTGCCCAGCATCAAGCAGCCTATGAGTGCGGTGGCGGGTGGAACCAGGAAGCTTGCCAGTATTGTCACTATAATTGGAAATATTATTTTCTCGGTTTTGGAAACAGGTCTTAATTGCTCCATGGTCACCATGCGCTCTTTTTTGGTGGTTAACAGACGCATAATTGGCGGCTGTATTATGGGCACCAAAGCCATATAGGAATATGCGGATACGGCTATGGCTCCCAGCAGGTGGGGGGCAAGTTTGCTTGAAAGGAATATGGCGGTAGGGCCATCGGCTCCGCCTATTATTCCTATGGATGCTGCCTCTTTGAAGTTAAACCCCAATAGTGTTGCTCCCAGGAATGTGGTAAACACGCCAAACTGGGCGGCAGCTCCAAGAAGCAGGCTCTTGGGGTAGGCGATGAGGGGGCCGAAATCGGTCATGGCACCTACTCCTAGAAAAATAAGAGGCGGATAAATGTCGAGTTCAACGCCCTGATATATCCAGTACAGAAATCCTCCTTTTTGCATGAGGTTGGCCAGAGGGATGTTGGCCAGGAGCATGCCGAAGCTTATGGGCACCAGCAGCAGCGGTTCATATTTTTTTACTATGGCAAGATAAAGCAGGATACAGGATATTATTATCATAATGAATTGCTGTATGGTAATATTTACAAATCCGGTGGTTTTAATGAAATTTACAATTTGCTCTATCAAGACTCTCCACTCCCGTTTTGTTATTTATTCCATGGTAGCCAGCAAATCGCCGGTATTTACGGACGCTCCTTCGGATACATCTATTGAAGATACTGTTCCATCCTGGGGAGCGAGGATTTCGTTTTCCATTTTCATGGCTTCCAGTATCATGAGAACATCGCCTTTGGATACTTTTGAGCCTTCTTTTGTTTTTATGGATAGTATGGTTCCCGGCATAGGGGCGGTAATTGTGGTTTTACCGACCGATGCGGCTTTTTTGGGAGCTGATGGGGCGAGCGATAGCTTTGAAACCTCCTGTTTCGGTGCTTCCTTCTGTTTTTCTGTTGCAGCGGCAGGTGCATGCGTCTCTTCTTTAACCGGCCCGGCGCCGCCTATTTCTTCAACTTCCACTTCATAAGTCTGTCCATTTACCGTTATTTTGTATTTTTTCATGGTTCTATCTCCTTTCATGGATTTGATTAAAGATTATTGTAAACATTTTCGTATCTTGCCGCCCTTCCCCATTCGGGGGTGGTTTTATGAATCTGGCGGATTGAGTTTATACTGATATGTGCAACAGGTTTTTGCATGTATTCACTCAATGCTGCGGCGATCACCGCCACAAGTTCGATGTTTTCGTCGGCGCCGGAGGGATCTTGAATGGTTTCCGCCTCCCGGCCCGTGTTTTGTTCTGTTTTTACGGGCGTTATGCCCGATTCATTTTTTTTTACCTGTCTTGCCTGGGGATAGAATATATATCTCATAAGATCCAAAATTAAAGAGAGACTATACAGGGCTACCATTACTATCCCCATGCCCAGAAGTCCCGTTTTGAGCGATTCCATGAGGTCTTGCACTATATTGTTCAATCTGGTTCACCTCTTTTATACCGGAATGTTGCCATGCTTTTTGGCAGGTCTTGTTTCGCGTTTTGACATCAGCATTTCCAGGGCGGAAATGAGTTTTACTCTGGTGGCGGATGGTTCTATTACATCGTCCACGTAGCCTCTTGCTGCGGCTTGATAGGGGTTGGCGAATTTATCCCTGTATTCTTCTATTTTTTCATTTCTCGTGGCTATCGGGTCGCTGGATTCTTCTATTTCTTTTTTGAATATAATATTGGCCGCTCCTTCGGGGCCCATGACTGCTATTTCTGCTGTGGGCCATGCAAAGACCTGGTCTGCTCCGAGGTGCCTTGAGCACATGGCTATATATGCTCCGCCGTATGCCTTGCGGGTGATGACGGTTATCTTCGGGACAGTGGCTTCGGAATATGCATAAAGCAGTTTTGCCCCGTGGCGGATTATTCCCCCGTGTTCCTGGGCTACTCCGGGAAGGTAGCCGGGCGTGTCGGTAAAAGTTATCAAGGGTATGTTGAAGGCATCACAGAACCGGATGAATCTTGCCGCTTTATCGGAGGCGTTTATGTCAAGGCAACCCGCCAGTGCTCTCGGTTGATTTGCCAGGATTCCCACGCTGTGGCCGGATAGTCTCGCAAAACCCGTTATCATGTTCTGGGCGTAAAGGGATTGAACTTCGAAGAAATCGCCTTTATCCACCACCATTTTGATTATTTCTTTCATGTCATAGGGTTTGTTCGGGTCGACGGGCACTATATTGTTAAGTTCCGGTAGTATCTTTACAGGGCTGTCTCCCGTTTCTTTGAAGGGTGCATCTTCCAGGTTGTTGGATGGTATGTATGACAGCAGTTTTTTTATCTGGTCGAAGCACTCTTCTTCGTTTTGGCTCATGAAGTGGGCGACACCGCTTTTCTGGTTGTGGGCTTTTGCTCCGCCCAGGTCTTCGGGGCTTACGTCTTCGCCGGTAACGGCTTTGATTACCTGGGGTCCGGTGATGAACATCTTACTTGTCCCGGATACCATGAATACAAAGTCGGTAAGCGCAGGGGAATACACAGCTCCACCAGCGCAGGGACCGAGGATGACCGAAATTTGAGGTATTACTCCTGAGGCGAGTGTGTTCCTGTAGAATATTTCTCCATAGCCCTTTAAGGCATCCACGCCCTCCTGTATCCTGGCGCCGCCGGAGTCGTTTAATCCTATTAAAGGAGCTCCCATTTTCATAGCCATATCCATCACTTTCACTATCTTGGCTGCGTGCATTTCTCCCAGGGACCCGCCAATGACGGTAAAGTCCTGGGCAAATATGAAGACCAGCCTACCGTTTATGGTACCGTAACCGGTTACTACACCTTCGCCCGGGGCTTTGGTATCGGCCATGTCAAACTGGATGCAGCGGTGTTCCACAAAAGCGTCGATTTCTACAAAACTTCCCTCGTCAAGGAGTTTTTCAATTCTTTCCCGAGCGGTGAGTTTGCCGCTTTCATGTTGTTTTTGTATGCGTTTTTCACCTCCTCCCTGTTCGACAGTTTTTCGTTTTTGTTGTAGGTTTTTAAGCTTCTGTTCAATGGTCTCCAATGATGTTACCCTCCTTGTTTTATTGTACATTATGTTCTTTCACATAATTCTATCAAAATTCCATTGGTTGCTTTAGGGTGGATGAAGGCTATTCTGGCACCTCCGGCGCCTTTCCGCGGCTTTTCATCAATAAGCCTTACTCCCCGGGCTTTTAAATCTTCCAGGGTTTTTTCTATATTATCAACTCTCAGTGCAATATGCTGGATACCTTCACCATTTTTTTCAATAAATTTAGCTACGGCGCCATCCGGTTCAGTAGATTCAAGAAGCTCAATTTCACTCTCGCCTATGGGAATAAACGTTACATTTACTTTTTGTTCTGTTACGGTCTCCACTCCGGTTGATTTTAAACCAAGAATTTCTGTATATACCTTTAAAGATTCGTTTAAGTCCTTTACGGCAATCCCGATATGATCTATTTTCTCTACCATCTTAGAACCTCCTTACAAGATCATTTTTCTTTTAAAATTATCTCCATGGCAGAATATGGGTCAATTTGTTTTTCCATAGCTTTTTCAACTAGAATGTCGATTTTTTCAGAATAACTGTCTATTATTTTATTAAAAATACTTTCTGTGAGTAACTCTATTATTTCCCGTTTTATTCTATTCTTTCTTTTTATTTCTAAATAGTTTCCCTTTGTAAAATGTTCCCATACTCTTTCAATAGTTTCATCAAGCTCGGAAATACCGACGTCTTCTGTAGCTACGGTTTTAACTATCGGGGGTTTCCACGAATTTTTATCGTAGCTCAGGTCTAAAACCGTTTCTATCTCTGTGACAAGTCTATCGGCTCCGTCTTTATCGGATTTGTTGACCACAAAGATATCCCCTATTTCCATAATTCCCGCTTTTATAGCCTGAACATCGTCACCCATTCCCGGTATCATAACAAGCAAAACAATATCGGCCAGCTTTGCTATATCGACTTCCGATTGGCCCACTCCAACGGTTTCAATTATTATATAATCCGTACCCGAAGCGTCCAGAACTTTTACAGTATCATAACAAGCTCTAGAAAGACCTCCGAGAGCGCCCCGGGTACCCATGCTGCGGATAAAAACCCCTTCATCCAGCGCAAGGTCCTGCATGCGGATTCTATCGCCCAGAATGGCTCCGCCGGTAAATGGGCTGGTAGGGTCCACTGCAATAATTCCAATTTTTTTATTTTTACCTCGCAGGATCTTGGCGAGCTTGTCTACCAGGCTGCTTTTTCCGCTGCCCGGGGGGCCTGTAATTCCAATAATCCTGGCTTTTCCGGTATACTTATATATTTTTTTCAATATTTCTATAGCGTCATCGGATTTTTCTTCGATTAAAGTAATTAACTTCGCAATGCTTCTTTTATTCCCATTCAGTACAGCCTCAATAGTATCCATCAAAAATAGCACCTTTCGGGTTTTATTTGACGTGAGATTTTATAAAATCAATTATCTTCGATGTGGGAGTGCCTGGAGTAAACACCTCGGCTATGCCCGCTTCTTTAAGTCCCGGGATGTCCTCATCAGGAATCACTCCGCCGCCTATAACCAGGATGTCATCAGCATTTTTCTCCTTCAAGAGCTGAATGACCTTTGGAAAGAGGAAGTTATGAGCCCCTGATAGAATGGACAGTCCTATTACATTTACATCTTCCTGAATAGCAGCCTCGACTATTTGTTCTGGTGTCTGCCTCAGACCCGTATAGATTACTTCCATACCGGAATCTCTAAGGGCTCTTGCGATTACTTTTGCTCCCCGGTCATGCCCATCAAGTCCGGGTTTTGCAATAAGCACACGGATTTTTTTTGTCTCTTGCATATCGAATCACCCCTTCTATATTGTAATAGAAGCTTTATATTCACCGAAAACACTGCGTAAAGTATCGCATATTTCTCCAAGGGTACAATAACATTTGACACATTTTAAAATGATAGGCATTAAATTGGCATCGGTTCCTGCCTGACTTTCCAGTTCTTTCAGGGCCTCACCCACCGCCAGGTTATCCCTGCTGGATTTCAATTCTTTGAGTTTCATTTCCTGAGTCCTTCCAACTTCGGGGTCTACTTTAAGCAGACCTTTGGGCGGTTGTTCCTCCATCTGAAACTTATTTACACCTACTACGATTCTTCTACCGGATTCGACTTCCATTTGGTAACGATAGGCGCTATCCTGAATTTCCTGCTGCATGAACCCCTTTTCTATTGCTTTGGCCGCACCGCCTAATTTATCGATTTTGTCTATATATTCCCGGGCTTTTTGTTCTATGGTATTTGTAAGATATTCAACATAGTAAGAGCCTGCCAGCGGATCGACGGTTTCAGTAACACCGCTCTCATAGGCGATTATCTGCTGGGTCCTCAGTGCGATTCTGACTGAATCCTCGGAAGGAAGCGCCAGTGCCTCGTCTCTTGAATTGGTATGCAGGGATTGGGTTCCACCCAATACCGCTGCAAGCGCCTGTATGGTTACCCTTATAATATTGTTGTCAGGCTGCTGGGCTGTAAGTGTAGAACCACCGGTCTGGGTATGAAATCTCAACATCATGGACCTTGGATCCTTGGCATTAAATCTTTCTTTCATTATTTTTGCCCACAGTCTTCTAGCCGCTCTGAATTTTGCCACTTCTTCCAGAAGATCATTATGAGCATTGAAAAAGAATGAAAGCCTTGGGGCAAATTCATCTACCGAAAGTCCCGCTTTGATGGCGGCTTCCACATACGCTATTCCGTCAGCAAGAGTAAAGGCCACTTCTTGAACAGCTGTTGCTCCGGCTTCACGGATATGGTATCCGCTGATGCTTATGGTGTTCCATTTTGGCATATTTTTTGAACAGAATTCAAATATGTTTGTGATAAGTCTCATGGAAGGAGCCGGCGGGAAAATATATGTGCCTCTGGCCACATATTCTTTTAAAATATCATTCTGGATGGTGCCTGATAATTTATCCGGCGTCACACCCTGCTTTTCCGCTACCGCTATATACATGGAAAGTAATACCGAAGCCGGTGCGTTTATGGTCATGGATGTGCTCACTTTGTCCAGCGGGATACCATCAAATAGAATTTCCATATCTTTTAACGAATCTATAGCCACACCCACTTTTCCTACTTCTCCTCTAGACAGAGGATGGTCTGAGTCGTAGCCTATCTGTGTAGGCAGGTCAAAAGCCACGGAAAGCCCGGTCTGGCCCTGAGAAAGGAGAAATTTGTACCTCCGGTTTGACTCTTCGGCAGTGCCGAATCCAGCATACTGCCTCATTGTCCACAACTTTCCACGGTACATAGTTGGCTGCACTCCCCGAGTGTAAGGATATTCTCCGGGGAAACCTAAATCCTCAAGATAATCCATATCCTGTACATTTAATTCTGTATACACGCGTTCGACTTCTATGTTGGAATTGGTATAAAATTTTTCATACCGTTCGGGATGCTTATCTAAAATTTTATTTAGCTTTGTTTCTTCCCAAATCCTTTTCTCTTCTCTTAATTTTTCAAGGGAACGACTATCACTCATAACTCTTTTCCCTCCCTGGAAATATTTATACATATCCTTTGAATATAATATAATATTTTCTGTTCAAAGGCAATAACTTATCTTCATAAAAAAAGCTTCAAAACATTTTTTAAAATCCCTCCCTGGAATCTCAGGGAGGGATTTTAACTTTTTAGATCCAGCCTCTTACTTTCATAGCGTCAGCTATTCTCTTAATTGAAACCATATATGCGGCTTCTCTCATGTTGACTTTATAATCTTTATGCATCTTATATACTTCATTAAAGGCTTTTACCATTATATGTTCGAGACGGGTGTTTACTTCTTCTTCCGTCCAGTAGAAGTTCATTAAATTCTGTACCCATTCAAAGTAAGATACTGTGACGCCGCCGGCATTGCAGAGAATGTCCGGAATGACCAATACGCCATTTTTATAAAGCACCTCGTCAGCTTCCGGCGTAGTGGGACCATTGGCGCATTCGCCAACTATCTTGGCTTTTATGTTTGCAGCGTTTTTACTGGTTATGACATTTTCGAGGGCTGCCGGCACCAGTATATCCACATTCAATTCTAATAATTCTTCACCGCTTATATCCTTGCTGCCTGGAAAACCTTTTACCGTTTTATTTTTCTCTTTAAATTCAAGAACTGCATTCGGATCCAGACCTTCGGGGTTATATGCACCACCCTGAGAGTCGTTCACTGCAACTATTTTGCACCCGAGTTCGCTCAACAATCTGGCTGCTATGCTGCCCGCATTGCCGTAACCCTGAATGGCAACAGTGGCTTTTGTCAAATCAAGACCGATGTTTCTGGCCGCTTCTCTTATAGTGAAAGTGGCTCCTCTTGCTGTAGCTTCATTTCTTCCAAGAGATCCGCCGATTATGATGGGCTTACCGGTAACTATACCGGGTGTATTATATCCTCTCAAAGTACTGAACTCGTCCATGAACCAGGCCATAACCTGGGCATTGGTGTATACATCAGGAGCCGGTATATCCTTTTCAGGACCAATAATAGGGCTTATTGCTTTGAAAAATCCACGGCTTAGTCTTTCAAGCTCTCCTTTTGACAGTTCTTTTGGGTTGCAGATGACTCCGCCCTTGCCGCCTCCATAAGGAATACCCACAACAGCACATTTAAAAGTCATCCATGTAGATAAAGCTTTTACCTCATCCAGCGTGACATTAGGATGGAATCTTACTCCGCCTTTGGCTGGACCAATGGCGGTATTATGTTGCGAGCGAAAACCTATAAATGTTTTTGTTGTTCCGTCATCCATTTTAACTGGTATTGATACGATTAAAACTCTTTCTGGCTCTTTTAAAATTTCATAAACCGAATTATCCAAACCAAGTTTGTCGCAGGCGGATTTAATTTCCTTTTGAACAATCTCAAACGGATTCAATGTTTCTGACATATTTTAACTAACTCCCTCCATTTTTTAAATTTCCTCTAAAAAAAACATAGAATAATTTTAATAAACTTTTAACCCCCTTTCATTAAAAATCGTAAGCAGTTTAAGATGCATAGTAGGGCTGGAGTAATTTGTTTATTGATTGATAAACCACATTATATCTATTGCGTGGCCTGAACTTCTCCCAACTCAAAGCCTGCATACAACGCTTTTCTGTTTAATTCTTCTGTACCTTCAGGAACCCGATCCATAACAGCTTTCTCAATAGAATCTTTTGACACTATTTTTGTGACGGTTGCAAGGGCCCCCAGCGCCACTATGTTCGCAACAATAACTTTTCCAGCCTTTTTATGGGCTGTTTCAATTATAGGTAAACTTATTATTTTTACGGGCAGCTCCGGTTTTTTTATGTTGGAATCTATAATTATAACTCCATCGGGTTTTACATTGTCTTTATATTTTGCCAATGCTTCTTCCGTTAAAGCCAGTAGAATATCCGGTTTTGTCACTTTTGGATAATCTATGTAAGAATCGCTTATAATAACTTCGGCTCTACTGGCTCCTCCCCTGGCTTCCGGCCCATACGATTGGGATTGAACCGCATTTTTCCCATCCAGAATGGCCGCTTCGGCGAGTATAATGCCCGCCAGTATTAAACCCTGACCTCCGGAACCGCTCAACCGTATTTCCATACGTTCCTCCATTTTAATTCCCCTCCCTAACCTTTTCTATGACTCTTGCATATTCTTCAGTATATTCCGGAGCCAGTTCCTCATAAAACTCGCCAATTACTATTTTACCGGCCAGTTCTTCCTTTGTTAGTTTTTCGGCAGTTTTAACGGGAATGGATGCATCTCTAATAAACTCCATCATCTTTACGGGTGAGCTCATTTTGTTTTTTCTTCCAAAATACGTCGGACATATAGTGACGGCATCAATAAGTGAAAAACCTTTATGGAGCAAGGCCTTTTCAATCAATTTTATAAGTTGCGGAATATGGTAGACAGTGCCTCTGGCTACATAAGTAGCGCCAGCGGATTGCGCCAGTTTACAAAGGTCAAAGCTCCTATCTATATTGCCGTAAGGCGCTGTTGTAGCAAAGGATCCTTTAGGAGTCATTGGAGAATACTGGCCGCTGGTCATGCCATAAATATTATTATTAAACACAACAGTAGTTATATCTATATTTCTCCTAGCAGCATGGATGAAATGGTTTCCTCCTATGGCGGCACAGTCGCCGTCACCTGTTAACACTATTACTTTTAACTCAGGATTTGCAAGTTTTATGCCAGTAGCGAAAGCCAGCGCACGACCGTGGGTCGTATGCAGCGTATTAAAATTCAAATATCCGGGAGCCCTTGATGAACATCCAATTCCCGAAACTATACATATTTTGTTCTGATCTAATTTAAGATTGTCTATGGCGCGCACTACAGCACCGGTTAGAATTCCGTGACCGCATCCCGGACACCATATATGCGGCAATTTTTCTGTTCTAAAATACTTTTCCAGTTCTTTACGCAAGGCTCATCACCTCCCTGGCCTTGGATATGACTTCATTTGGAGTTATTAATTCTCCATTAAATTTATTTATCCCTACGACATTAAATCTTCCTTCGGCTGATGCCCTCACCGTTTCCACCAACTGCCCAAAATTCATCTCCGCCACTATTAGATTCTTTACCTTAGATGACAACTCTTGTATTGCTTTATGGGCGAAAGGCCAGATGGTTTTTAATCTCAACATGCCGATTTTTTGTCCTTCCTGTCTCATAATATGCACTGCCCTCAGCACTGAACGGGCTGTAGAACCGAAAGAAATTATTACCGTTTCTGCATCTTCCACAAAAATACTTTCATAATCCAGAATGTCGTTTAGATTGTCATAGATTTTTTTCATCAATCTTGTTATAAGGGCTTCGGTCACCGTGGCGCTGGTGGACGGAAAGCCGGTAATATCATGAATGAGGCCTGTCACATGGAACGGGACTCCTTCTCCGAAAATGGCCATAGGCGGAATTCCGTCACCGTCATAATCTTTGTAAGGTTCATATTCCTTGATCGAAGGATCCGGTTTCTTCCTGTTTATGATTTTTATACTTGATGGATCTGGAAGTTCTACTTTTTCTCTCATATGCGCCACGACTTCATCCATTAAAAGGATGCATGGAACTCGATATTTTTCTGAAAGGTTAAAAGCTCTGATAGTTAATTCATATACTTCTTTGACATATGAAGGTGAAATAACGATAATAGGGTGATCGCCGTGAGTTCCCCATCTTGCTTGCATCACATCTCCCTGGGCCGGCAATGTAGGCAAGCCTGTGCTGGGACCTCCCCGTTGAACATTTACTATGACACAGGGTACCTCAGTTAAACAGGCAAAGCCTATGTTTTCCTGCTTTAAGGAAAATCCCGGTCCGCTGGTTGCCGTCATCGCTTTTAATCCGGCAAGCGATGCTCCTATGACCGCACCCATACTGGCAATCTCGTCTTCCATTTGAATAAATTTGCCTCCAACTTTTGGCAATTTCTCCGCCGAAAGTTCCGCTATTTCCGTGGAAGGAGTAATGGGATATCCTGCATAAAATCTCATTCCAGCTGCAATGGCTCCTTCCACACATGCTTCATTGCCTTGCATTAATTTTGCTTTACTGTTCATGTTCTTCACCCCCCACCACAATGGCATAATCAGGGCATCTCAGTTCGCATAATTTACATTTTGTGCATAAATCCAAATTTACCACTACCGGTTTTCCGTTTTCTGATGAAAAAACTTTTTTGGGACAAAAGGCTATACAAATACCGCATCTTTTACATGCCTTATCATTGATATAAATTCTGAAAGTTTTTTCCGACACCGTATCACCCCTATTCTTCTATTCAATGTTTTTTTAATATGGCAGATTTAAGTAAATTGATTGATCCCATATCGGGAACAAAAATAAACTCAATAATATCTTTTTCATCTTTAAACGGCAACACATCTTTTTTTCTCCCTGGGGAAACAATAACTACATCCAAGTTTTCAACAAATTTTTTTATCATGCCGGCATCTGTAAATGTTTCAGTCTGTATATTATCGAAATGCAAACCGGCATCATGTATAGCATTTTTAACTTTTTCGGCAAAATTTTGTGATATCGTCAGTATCCCCACACTGCTATTTTTGTTTATTCTGGCTATCTTTATTATACTCTCTAGTTGGGGGTTCAAAGCTACCGGCAGGATTTCTACTTTGTTATCATTTATCAGATTTTTAACTTCTTCTATATGAAAAAAAGTCGTAACTATAAAATCATGAGATTGTATCTTCTTGTTGATATCTTCTATATTCTTTTTAAAATCCTGCAGCAAAATAGGCGTAATTGTAACACCTGCTCCCAGTTCAAGTTCTTTGCAAAAATAGTCCAATTGTTCCCGGTTGCATTCTATAAAAACAAGCCTTATCTTTTTTAATTCCTGAATATACCTATATATTCTTGCTTTACATAAATCTAAAAATTCATCAGGCTCGATTCCCACTTTTATCGATGTTTGTATGCAATAATCAATACTTTCGATAATATTATCAAGCTCAGTATTTTGCGTTGAACATCTGTTTTTTACAAAAGTCCCTCTCCCCTGATGGGAAGTTATAATTCCTTCTTTTTCCAGTTCTTTATAAGCTAGACTGACAGTTTTCCTGCTGACCTCTAAAGTTTTTGCGAGTTCTCTTTCTGTTGGAAGCTTATACCCAACAGGCCATTTGTTCTCATCAATATTTCTTTTAATATATTGTTTTACCTGCAAATATAGAGGTATTTTTTGAGCTTTAAATTGAATCATTGAAATTTCTCCCTGAAAAAATTGGCTCTTTTATAGTCCATTAATACCTTTTATTATTTTATATATTCTATAAAAATCATAAAAATCCTGCCATGTTGGGAAAAAAATATATAAAAAAAATAAGCCAATTAATAAATTGGCTTATTGTATACAAATAATCTTATATACAACTCTTTGTTTTCTGGTGCTTTAATTTTGGTAAAAATTCCCAAGGGACATCCAGGGTCCCCAACAAAAGAGGAGATTCGCCATGACTGTCGGATCCGCCTGTCATTAACAATTTTTTTCTGGTTGCAAAATCAATTAGAGATTTAACCTGGGCAGATGCGTGATCTTTATGGTACACTTCAATTCCCATGATACCATAATCGACAAGTTCTTTTATTATCTGTGTCTTATATAGCAAACCCGGGTGGGCAAGAACTGGTATGCCTTTACTTTTCTTTATTATATCTATGGCATTAAATGGTGTTAATTTGTATCTTGGAACAAAAGCGGGTCTGCCAGGATTCAGGAATTTTTCAAAAGCTTCTTCCATAGACTCTGCATACCCTTTTTCTATCAATATTTGTGCAATATGAGGACGTCCCAAAGACGGTCCCGTAGCTTTTTCATTAATCTCGTCAAAACTTATATCGATCCCGAGCTTCTTTAACTTTTCAGCAATTCTTACTGCACGAGCTAATCTTTTTTGTAAAAGATTTAATAAAATATTTTTTAGTTCCGTTGTGTCATAATCAATATAATATCCCAGAATATGGATCTCCTGTCCATCATAATATGTATTAATTTCTATACCGGGTACAACTTCTATATCTTTATATTTCTTAGCTTCATCTATAGCCCATGGAATACCATCCACAGTATCATGATCGGTTATAGCAATTGCCTTCAAGCCTAAGGCACGTGATTTTCGAACAACTTCAGCCGGTGTGAGCTTTCCGTCTGAAAATGTCGTGTGTATATGTAAATCGATTTTCAATTTTTTCCCCCCATAAAGCTATCTTTAAAATCAATAAAAGCCTGTATATAATATTAACAGGCTTTAATAATGCATAGGAAAGCATAAATGTACCTTAATGTAGGGCTTCCCGTAATGCATTTCAAGAAAATCTACCTCTTAATACCTCGGGCCTTGTGTCCGAGGATTTAGAATCAAACATTCTCTTATAAAATATCCGGAACTTATTTTATCTAGGTTCAACGATCAGCTTCATGGCAGTCCTTTCCTGGCCGTCAATTTCAATATCAGTAAAAGCAGGAATACATATCAAATCAACTCCGCTTGGTGCCACAAATCCTCTGGCAATAGCAACAGCTTTAACTGCCTGGTTTAATGCGCCTGCACCAATAGCCTGAATCTCAGCTCCCCCCTTCTCCCTTAAGACGCCTGCCAGTGCACCTGCTACCGAATTTGGATTGGACTTGGCCGATACCTTTAACACTTCCATTTTTTCGATTCCTCCCTGCACAATTTGCTTTATAAATATCTTATTCTATGTTTTAAGGAAAAGTCCTTGTTCTATAAAAAATTTTTTATCTATTTTTTAAATTTCTTTAATGTCTATGCGCTGAATCTTTTGAGCTTTTCCTGTTTGTGTATCTATTTCAACAATTACTCCATTTATCTGAGAAGGTCCTTTTGCTACCTCAAACCTTACAGGAAGTTGGCTTATAAATTTTTTAATAACCGCATCTTTGTCTATACCCAAAACAGAATTTATCGGTCCGGTCATTCCTAGATCTGTAATATAGGCGGTCCCATTGGGAAGAATTCTTTCATCAGCAGTCTGAACATGAGTATGTGTTCCGGCCACAAGCGTTACTCGACCGTCAAGATACCATCCCATAGCTTTTTTTTCTGAAGTCGCTTCCGCATGAAAATCAACAATCACTGTACTTGTAATTTTTTTTATTTTTTCAAGGATTTCATCAACAACCTTAAATGGACAATCCAGGGTGCTCATAAATGTTCTTCCAGAAATATTTATTATTGCCACTTCGATACCATTTTCCATCTTAATAACCCTGTAGCCACGGCCAGGTGTTCCCTGAGGATAATTAGCAGGCCTAACCATTCTTGTCTCTTCTTCGATAAAATTAAATACATCCTTATTGTCCCAAATATGGTTTCCCATTGTAAGAAAATCAATACCGCTTATAAACAATTCCTGTGCAATTTTTTGTGTAATGCCATTCCCGCCTGCCGAATTTTCACCGTTTGCAATGACTAAATCCACTTCATATTCTTTTCTTAAAAGTGGAAGTTTTTCTCTCAAAATGGTTCTTCCGGGTCTCCCGACTATATCGCCGATCATCATCAATACCACCTTATCACTCCTTGCCCATGATTTGCTTTCACTTAGTATTTTTGCAAAAAAAGTGCGCCAAGTTGCGCACTTTTTGAAAACTTTACAAATATCCCCGGTATATTCTATTTGGCGTATTCTGTAGCTCTTGTTTCCCTTATTACATTGACCTTTATCTGACCCGGATATTCCAATTCTTCTTCGACTTTTTTGGCTATATTTCTGGCCATTTCTATAGTTCCAAGGTCATCTACATATTCTGGTTTAACCATGATTCTGATTTCTCTGCCGGCTTGAATGGCGTATGATTTTTCTACTCCTTCAAAAGAATTAGCTATCTCTTCCAATTTTTCCAGCCTCTTTATATAAGCTTCAAGAGTTTCCCGCCTCGCACCGGGTCTCGCCGCAGAAATTGCATCGGCTGCCTGAACCAGTATGGCTTCAACTGTTTCCGGTTCTACATCGTTATGATGGGCTGCTATTGCATTGACCACCTCCGGGGATTCTCCGTATTTTTTAGCGATTTCCGCACCAACCATTGCATGCGGCCCTTCCATATCCTGGTCAACGCTTTTTCCTATATCATGGAGTAAACCCGCTCGCTTTGTAAGCTGGACATCCACTCCCAATTCGGCAGCCATAGTGGCAGCCAGATGGGCCACTTCAATGGAATGGTGGAGTACGTTCTGACCGTAACTCGTCCTGAATCTTAGTTTTCCAATATATCTTATCAAATCACTGTGAAGACCATGTATTCCTGTATCAAAGGTAGCCTTTTCTCCGTCTTCTCTTATAATATTTTCCACTTCTTTTTGCGCTTTTTCCACCATTTCCTCGATTCTGGCCGGGTGAATTCTACCGTCAAGAATTAATTTTTCAAGAGCTATTTTCGCCACCTGACGCCTTATAGGGTCGAACCCTGATAGAATAACGGCTTCAGGAGTATCGTCTATTATTAAATCTATACCGGTTAATGTTTCTAAAGCTCTTATATTTCGTCCCTCTCTACCAATAATACGGCCTTTCATCTCGTCGTTGGGCAATGTAACGACTGACACGGTTGTTTCCGCCACTTGGTCCGCAGCACATTTTTGAATGGCGTAAGAGATAATTTCCCTTGCCCTCTTTTGAGCTTCTTCTTTTGCCTGGGTTTCAATTTCTTTTATCATCATTGCCGCATCATGGCGTATATCGTCCTTAATTTTACTCAGCAAAAATTCTTTGGCTTCATCTGTAGTCATGCCGGAAATTCGTTCCAGCTCTGCCAATTGCTGTGAATACAATTCATTAATCCTTTCATGAATCTGATTAATTTCAGCTTCTCTCCTGGAAATCAATTCTTCCTTCTTTTCAATTGCTTCCATTTTGCGGTCCAGGGATTCTTCCTTTTGAACCAATCGCCTTTCGGAACGCTGAAGTTCATTCCTCCTTTCGCGGAGTTCTTTTTCTGATTCATTCTTTAACTTAAGAATCTCCTCTTTCGCTTCTACCAGAGCTTCTCTTTTTATGGATTCGGCTTTTTTCTCTGCTTCTTCCAATATCTTTTTTGCGGATTCTTCCGCGGAATTTATCTTGGCCTCGGCTATATATTTCCTTATTAAATAACCTGCGGTCAATGTTATTAATCCAGTAATTATGGTTATAATAATACTTAAAAACTTAATATCTCTTCACCTCCTTCTGTATAAAACAATAAAAACCGAGGGGAACTCGGTTTTATGAATTAAATAGAGAAAACTCTAATTTAATTTAAAGTTCGTGCCCCCGAATCCATTAAACTACTCCTTGAAAAAATTAATATCAGTTTAATTTTATACTTTTTTAATAATCATGTCAAGATAAACAAATTATGGATTATATAATGTTACCACACTGGCGCCTTCCTTCAATTCCACCCGGTACGCAATGTCGGCAATTTCGCTCAGATACTGATTATGGGTTATCATAATTATCTGTCGGTGAAATACTTCGCTAATCTGTTTCAAAAATTGCGCCACATTCCCAATGTATTCACTGCTCACATGCTTGGCAGGTTCATCCAGTATGAGAGGACCGTCACCATAAGAACTTGTACTCTGAATGACGGCAATTCTTAATGCCAGAGCGATTACATCCACTATCCCTCCACCCCTGGCATCCTGTGGTTTTGTTTTTACTTTAACATCGTCAAAAATAGAAATAACATAAAATTCCGCATCGGCTTTGCCTCTTATTTCACTTAATTCTATTTTAAATTCCAGGTAGGGACCAAAAACAAACTGCAAACAATGGGTTACCAGCATCTCTATTTGTTGTTTTATCTGTTCTCTGGCATATTCGGAAGCCCGCTGTAATAATATTCGCACCTGTTCCAAAATATCAATTGTCTCCTCGACTTTGCGGAGTTCCTCTTCTTTATTTTCCAATTTTATTTCGAGATTTCGCTTAATGCTTTTTTTCATGGCACATTTTAATGCAAAGTCTTCATAATGTTTTTCCAATGCTTCAATGTTTTTTTCAAATTGATCAAGCATTATTTCACTCCTATATATCTTGAGGCAAAAGTTTTTTAGCCTTTTCTATCAGTTCCTTTAATTCCATGTTCAATTTTTCAATTTCTGAATCCAGTTCCTCAGGCTTTACATTCAATTTTGACAGTTCATCTAAAAGCTGTTGTTTTTGTTTTTGAAGTTCTTCTAGGCGCGCTTCAGCTTTATAGCGCATTGCCTTGGCCTTGTCTATTTTTTCTTTTAGTTCCTGTATTTCTTTTTCCGGATCCAAAATATACTACACTCCTTTTATTTATCCGCTTTAAGCATCTCAACTATAATTTTCTGAGCCGTCATGTCATCTATAGGATTTAAACAGGTGGGGCATTTGGACAGTTTTTTAAGAAGATGGGCGTAATACCTTGTCATAGAAGCTAAATTTTGCACCACCTGTTTCAGGTAATCCTGGCCTTTTTTTATCGAAACGTCTACGTCGCTTAGACTTTTTCTTATTGCATTTATCGATAAAAGCTTAGAATTCTTATAAATAATTTTCTCCATATAACTTTCCGTATCCATAATACGCGCGTAAATTTCCAACTGCCTGCTATGGTCTCTTATTTGTTCGTCAAGCAGAATCAATTTTTTGAGAATCTGGTCATATCTTTGAACTTTCTCTTTCAATTCTTCAATATTATTTAAAATATCCTGGGTTTTAAAAATATCTTCTGTTTTTTTTAAAAATCTTTCCATAAGGATTATTTGCCGTTCTGTTTCTCTTAGTCTGTCGTGTAAAACTGTTAATGTTTTTATTCTAGAACTATTATTTACAATCCCTCTATAGATAATTTCAGCATCCGCGGCGTGTTCCGTTGATTTTAAGATAAGACTGACTTCATTTATTCCCTGTACTGTAGGTTCGAGTCTCTGTTTTATTTCAGAAAACTTAATTAATAAGGTTCTTTTTTGCTTTATCTCCTCTAAAATAGCTTTAAGAGCAGTCATTATATTTTCAAGTTCGTGAAGGTCCTGATATTTTTTTAGTTCCTCTTTTAAATCTTGAATTTCGTTGTTTATCAATCTTTTGCGTTGTTCCGCCTCCATCAAGTCCTTTATGGTATTTCTCTGAGCTGCATCAATAATATGAACTCCTATCAGCTGCCCCAGGGCTTTGGCTCTGTTACTTCCGCTTTCTGAGACAAGAAAGGGAGCCTCCAGCTGTTCGGCTAAATTAACGGCAGATGTGGAATCCCTGTCGATATATATTTTGGGTATGCCGTGAGCCATGGTGATTTCATGAGGAACACTGTTGCCAAAACCTTCAAATATTTGTTCCTGGTCATGTTTTTTTAATATGTACCTATTTTTATTTCCGTCTCTTTCCCTTATAATTACGGTCCCATCGCTCATTTCGATAGTGACTGCACAATATTTACAGCCTACTGTAATGAAATCAGTTCCCCTGGGCTCATTATACAGAACCCATTTTAACGCACGTATGATAGCGCTTTTCCCCTGGTCCGTAGGGCCCAGTATTACTGTCAGCCCTTGATCCAGAAGGATTTCCGAGTTTTTGTGGGATTGGAAATTGACAAGTTTAATTCTTTTTATATAACTCAATTTATCTCACCTCAGGGGTAATCTTCTATCCGTTTTTGAGCCAATATTTCCTGAGCTTCTCCAATCCGCTTCAAAGCTTCTTTTACAACTTCATCCTTTATATTTTGCTGCATGGAAATCTCTTCTATAATTTTGCTTATATTTACCGAATTGTATTGACCGGTAGAATATATTCCCTGTACAAATTCAGCCAGCTTTTTCTCTCTAAATGCCATAGCCTGTACTTTTGTTCTGTCAAGGACTTCATCTCCCGGCAAGGCACACTTCAGATTTATTTCGTTAACTTTAATATTTTCAGTTATGTCAATCATAACGACCTTTGGCATCCTTGAAAGTTCATTTATGCTATTGTTTATTCTTACAAGGCTTCCGGGATTTATAAAATATTTACCATCGATCACTTTTGTATTAAAACCGGCATGATAATGACCTGCTAAAGTTATATCGGCCTGGGTGCCGGCAATTTCTTCTATGAGCGTATAAGACATGCCTTCAAAAAATGGTTTTTCAAGCAGCATACCATGGACCATATGTATCGCAAAATCAACATCATTGTTTTTATCTATCATATAGCTATGTCTTTTATTTTCTCCGTCGATTCCGTAAAAATAAGGTTGACCGGAAAGTTGAATCTTCCTTGGAGCATCTTCAAATATCAACTTTTCTCCCGGTTGAATCAATTTTATAAGACCCATACCATCCAGCAGACCCAACATTGTTCTGTTTATTGTGAGTGGATTTTGTCCATATATGTCATGATTCCCCGCCACAGCGTATACAGGTATTTGATATTTGTTTAACAGAATTACAAAGTCGCGTACCAATGCCGGAGATACATCAGGTCTGTCGAATATGTCTCCGCCGTGAAGTATGATATCAACTTTTTCTTCAATTGCTATATCAAAAACCTCTTTTATCTTTTTTTGTAGTGTTTCGATGAAATTATCCTTGCGGTTTTGCGGATTGGTTCCCCTGATGTGGCTATCTGTAAAAAATAAAAACCGCATCTTATGCCCCTTCTTTAGATTCTCCGGTTTTTTCTGGATCAGCCTTTACTAGATTGTATTTTTGTTTTACTTTTAACTCTATTGCTTTTAAAACATCCGGGTGCTCTTTCAGATATTGCTTTGCATTTTCTCTACCCTGACCTATTCTTTCTTTTTCATAAGCGTACCAAGCTCCGCTCTTTTGTATTATTCCCTCATCAGATGCGAAATCTAATATGCATCCTTCTTTTGAAATCCCTTCGCCGTAAATGATGTCAAACTCAGCTTGTCTGAAAGGCGGGGCTACCTTGTTCTTTACAACTTTTACCTTTGTCCTGCTGCCAAGCATTTCATCTCCCTGTTTTATTGTTTCGCTTTTTCGAACTTCCATCCGAACGGATGCATAGAATTTTAAAGCTCTTCCTCCCGGTGTTGTTTCAGGATTCCCAAACATTATTCCAACCTTTTCTCTTAATTGATTTATAAATATGGCGACTGTTTTGGATTTGCTGATGGCGCCCGCCAATTTCCTTAATGCCTGGGACATTAGCCTGGCCTGCAAACCCACATGCGCATCGCCCATTTCCCCGTCAAGTTCAGCTTTTGGAACCAGAGCCGCTACTGAATCAATCACTATTACATCCACCGCTCCGCTTCTAACCAGGGCTTCAGCAATTTCAAGAGCTTGTTCTCCGGTATCGGGCTGAGATATAAGTAAATTATCGGTATCAACACCAAGATTTTTCGCATAGACAGGATCAAGAGCATGCTCCGCATCAATGAAAGCGGCGGTACCACCTGCCCTTTGAGCTTCCGCGACAATATGCAATGCCACTGTTGTTTTTCCTGAGGATTCAGGGCCAAATATTTCCACAATTCTTCCCCTTGGGACTCCACCGACTCCCAGAGCTATATCCAGAGGCAGAGCGCCGGTGGGAATAACTTCCACATTGAATCTGGATTGAGCTTCGCCCAATTTCATAATAGAACCCTTCCCAAATTGTCTCTCAATCTGGGATAGAGCCATTTCCAGAGCCTTTTGCTTTTCAAGCATCTTTAATCCCCTCCAAACAATCGTTCATTTTAATTATAACTGGAATTTTTTAATGAGTCAAACACTTTTTTAGTGAGCATGCAAAAATATCTGAGTAAAGAGGACCTTCTTTTAAAAGCTCGCTTTTTACCAGGGATATCTTTTCTACCAAAAAAGAAGCTTCAAAATCTGGCAGAAAGTTTATATGACGTTTTAAATTCAATCCGGTTTTAAACCTGCCCAGAGTCAAATGTGGTGCAAATGGTTTTCTATCAAATTTTATACCAGATTTCTCGAGGCCGACATCAATTTCTTCTTTTAGACGATACAGCGAAGGAGTTTTTTCAACGCCAATCCAGAAAACCTTGGGTTCGCGCATATTTGGGAAAAATCCTGTACCTTTTAAATTTACGACAAATGGATCTAATTTATTTGAAGCAAGTTTCATTACCTCTGAAATTTGATTTATATTGTTCAATGAAATTTCACCTAAAAATGCAAGAGTAATATGAATATTATCGGATTTAACCCATTTTATGCCTTTAAACAAATCATCAGCAGATAATTTTTTTATATAAAATTCAATGTCTTTTTTTATAGCAGGTTCAAGTCCAATGGAAATGAAACATCTCATGCTATTCAACTTGTATTACCTCCATGGTTAAAAAATATTCGTTCCACCTGGAATCCTGCTTTCAGATTTGATATTTTTATTACATCGGAGGCTATAAGCCTGGCTTTTTGATTGTTTTGCGGCTTCTCAAAATACAGCACAACAGCCGAATACGGAATATCGCTATTTGTCTGAAATCCCCGGATACCAGCAGCTCCCGTAGTACCCGCATTTATAACGATACTATCTCTGCTTTCAAATATATTCAATTTATGGGTATGTCCGTTCAACATGACAGGGACTCGTCCTATTAAATTTTCGGTAATTTTGGGGTTGTGCACTGCCAGTATATCGGGTTTATTATGAGAAATATCGAGCCAGTCATTGATTATCATATTTTGTTCTATAATTTTCATTTCATCGGGCGGTTCGATATCCCCGTTTTTTGAGGCAGGATCGGAAAATCCCAATATATTGATACCGTCGACATTAATCATTTTCCCATCTAGAACGATTACGCTTTTGACCTTTTTTATCATATTTATAACACTTTGTGAATCGTGATTTCCTGGAATATAAATATATTTTACCGACAGCTTTCCAAGGTCCTTTATTATCAAATCTTCCAGCGCGGTGCCGTAATCGGTTATATCGCCGGTATCGATTATAAAGTCAACTTTGAAATTTTTAACCACCTGTTCCATAAAATCGTAAGCTGCCGGATTATTGTGGATATCGCTGACGTGCAGGACCCTGATAATTGCACTATTTCCTTCTATGGGATCGATGCTATCCATCTGTGAAAACACTATTGATATATTATCGGACATCTTTTTCAGCTGCTTGCCCAATTCATTTATCTGAGCATAACTCTTGTTTAAAAGGCCTATAATCCATGGGGCGGCTTTCAAAGTTCCTGAATATTCCGGTGTGTTAAAAGCATCAATGTCATAAGTAGCAAAAACTGATGTTAAGAGAAAAATTGCAATAAATAGACCTATAACTGAGCACAGTAATATTTCTTTATTTTTTAATCTAAAAACAATTCCTCCGAAAGCACCTCCAAAAAAACCCAGCAATATTGTCTTTGCGACCAGTATATAAAGGGTTTTACGAAGGTGTTTTTTAAATAACAGCACAAGTCCTTGTTTGTCCAAAGCCGAGTCCAGTATTGACTTTATAAAGTCAAGGTTTATATTTTGCAGTATAATCTCAATTTGTACAGGGGCTTTATGGGTGGCAGATTTAAGCACTCCAAGAGGCGGCAAGACAAAGGACGTAAGCCCCTTCCAGGAAAGTTTAAAATTTAAAATAAGTTCTACACCATTTGCATTCACAGTCAGACTGTCAAAAAAATGTATGAAAAAAAGAGAACATATTAAAGCGCCGACAATTTTAACTGCTTTTTTAAAATTCATTCAATCACCTGGACCTTTTGAGCATTTTCCTTATCATATGCAATGCCGCATCTGCCGAACGCTGCTTTATATCCATCCTATCACCGGTGAAAAGGTGTTTTTCAACAAGTAAGGTTTTTGAGTCTGCAAATCCGATATATACAAGTCCAACCGGTTTTTCAGGAGTTCCGCCTCCTGGCCCCGCTATTCCTGTTATGGATACTCCAATATCCGTTCCTGATATAACCCTTATTCCTTTAGCCATTTCTCCTGCCGTTTGCTCACTGACAGCCCCATATTTTTCGAGAGTTTCGGCTTTAACATATAATAAATCCTGTTTTGATTTGTTGCTATATGAAACTACGCCCCTATCAAAAACTTCAGATATGCCCGGAACATTTGTCAGTTTGTGAGCCAGAAGTCCTCCTGTACATGATTCGGCAATGGAAATACTTATTTTACCTGATATTAGCATCCTGGCAACTATATCTTCTATCTGTTCACCATCATATCCGTATAAATACTCTCCAACTCTTTTTTCTATCTCCTTTTCGACCGGACCAATCAATTTTTTTGCAGTTTCCAAATCCTGAGCTTTAGCTGTAATTCTTAGAGTAACCTCACCCATCTTAGCAAGAGGCGCGATGGTGGGATTGGACTGCCTGACAATTAAATCCTTTATTTTTTCTTCCAGTAGAGATTCTCCTATTCCATAAAATTTTAAAACTCTAGAAAATATGGTTTTTTTGCTCAATTTTGCCAGATAGGGTATTACCGATTCCACAAGCATCGGCTCCATTTCAAAAGGAGGACCGGGCAACATGATAATTATTTTTTCACCATATTTTAGCAGCACTCCTGGAGCTGTGCCTTTTTTATTTATAATAGGCACCGAACCTTCCGGGACGAGAGCTTGCTTATAGTTATTTTGCGTCATCGGTCTTTCTCTTTTTTTAAAGTAATCTTTAATCCTTTCCAGCGAAGGTTCATCAAGTACCAAGGGAAGGTTCAGAAACGATGCGACGGTTTCTTTTGTCAGGTCATCCATAGTAGGCCCGAGACCGCCGGTAAATATTATGATGTCTGAACGTTCCAGAGCAATTTTAAAGACCCGTTTAATCCTCTCTTCATTGTCTCCCACGCAGGTATGATAGAAAACATCAACTCCTATTTCCTGTAGTGCCTTTGATATGATCTGAGCATTGGTATTGCTGATTTGCCCCAAAAGTAATTCGGTACCTACAGCTATGGTTTCTGCTTTCACGCTATCACCTTCAAAATAGTTTTATATAGATTATTCGTGCTTTTTTTCCATAACCCTTCATTTTTTATAAAAAATCTTTGATTCCAAATCCTCGGGCACAAAGCCCGAGATTAAATCGGTAGATTTTTTGAAATGCGTTACGGAAAGCCATATATTAAGGAATATTTATGCTTTCCTACGCATTATAAAAAATCTTTGATTCCAAATCCTCGGGCACAAAGCTCGAGATTAAATCGGTAGATTTTTTGAAATGCGTTACGGAAAGCCATATATTAAGGAATATTTATGCTTTCCTACGCATTATAAAAAATCTTTATGCCGCTTTGAAATCTTTCAAATAATTTCTGAAGGTATCGCCGTCTATTTTTTCGTTATCTATTAAATATTCCGCTATCTTTTGCAATATATCTTTGTTTTCTTTCAATAGATTAAACACTCGATTTTTCTGAGCTGTCACAATATTGGTGATCTCTTTATGGAGCTCTTCGGGTGGAATAGTATCTCTATCTACCACTCCAAGTTTTGACATTCCTGAGAAGATCATCTTTTTTACAAGATTTACTGCCTGTTCAAAATCATTGGAAGCACCTGTGCTGCTGTTGCCAAACACTATTTCTTCTGCGGCCGCACCTGCCAGTGCCACAGATATTTGCGATTCAAGATACTGTCTTGTATATAAATAGATGTCATCATCCGATTTCTGCCTCATGTAACCGAGAGCCTGGCCTCTGGAAGTTATTGTAACTGTGGAAACGGAATTGGGATTAAACAATTCACTGATCAGAGCATGTCCACACTCATGAACTGCGATTCTTTTTCTTTCCTCATCAGTGGGTTTTCTGTTGAGTTTTTCACCCATTATGACTTTATCTATGGCTTCAATAAAATGCGCCTGCCGTATTTTATCCTCTTTAGCCCGCATCGCCAGTATTGCCGCTTCATTGCACAAGTTTTCCAAGTGAGCGCCGGAAAAGCCGAAGGTTTCTTTTGCTATTTTCTCCATATCCACATCATCGGCCAGTGGTTTATCCTTTGTGTAAAGTTTTAAAATCTCCAACCTTCCATCCTTATCCGGAAGGTCTACTTTCACTACTCTGTCAAACCTGCCCGGACGCAATATGGCTGGATCGAGTATATCGGGACGGTTTGTGGCTGCAATGACCAGAATATTCACGTCTTCGTTGGAAGAAATACCATCCATCTCGACAAGAAGCTGATTTAAAGTCTGGTCGTATTCAAGATGGCTGGTATGTTTACCACGGATTCCTGCAATAACTTCAATCTCATCAATAAATACAACTCCGTGTCTTTTTGACATCTTTCTTGCCAGGTTTCTGGCGCTTTCAAACAATTGTCTGACTCGTTGGGCTCCCACTCCGGCATACATTTCGATAAATTCACTTCCCGATGCGGATACAAAAACCGAATCTATATATGATGTTGCGGCTTTTGCCATCAGGGTCTTACCTGTACCCGGAGCGCCCGTAAGTAAAATTCCCCTGATGGGTCTGATTCCCATTTTTTTGACTTCCTCATAGTTTTTTATAAAATCCAGTGCTTCAATAAGTTCATTTTTAGCTACATCCTGACCGCCAATCTGTTCAAAAGTAATGTTGCTTTCTCCGACAATTACTTTTGAATTGGTTTTTATAAAATTAGTTTTATCAAGGAAGTTGTATAAAACATATGCAAATACCATCATTATTAAAAATGGTAGAACATTTATACCATTTATCATAAGGTATATTGTAAAACCTGCAAAAATACCTATACCCATCTCAAATAACATCGGTTCTCCATCTCCTTCCTAATCCGATTTTTTTATTATGCAGTAAAAGTACTGATTTTCATGTTTTAGCTTTATATATACATTTTTATGGTTTATATAAGATTTTATATATATTTTTTTTAAAGAGCCAATTTCATCAAGTTTTTTTTTCATATCTGTGTAATTACCTGTCTGTACAGCCTCATATACCACAAATTGGATATAATTTTCATAAGCGTCTTTTAAAACACTGTCCGGTTGATTA
The DNA here is from genome assembly GCF_059717795.1 of Biomaibacter sp. TOL. Lineage (NCBI taxonomy): Bacteria > Bacillati > Bacillota > Clostridia > Thermosediminibacterales > Tepidanaerobacteraceae > Biomaibacter > Biomaibacter sp. TOL. The sequence goes on from NZ_AP046092.1 coordinate 29,160, forward strand.
GTTATAACTATCGTGAACGGTTTGCCCTTCAGATTATAATTTACAGTATCATATAAATTATCATAAGCTTCCATGAAATTTTCGATATCTTTAAACTTAACAGAAACCACAATCTTTCCCATGTCGCTTTTCACATCCGCTTTTTCAATCCATGGTTTTTGTGATATGACGTTCACTAATGATTTTTCGATGGTATATTTTGCATATATCCACTGGGAGGAGAGCATTAAAATAAGCGATATGGACGTTATTACAGCGATTCGAATAAGTTTTGCCTTGTCGATGTCCAAAAAATTACACCCCTTTTGTTTACATAATATAATTATAGCATATTTGTATCGGTTTTGTCTTAAAAAGAAAAAGGCAAAACTCACAATGCCTTCAAAATCATTCTATAGTATAGCCTCGCCAATAAGGTCGTATTCCAGAGCTTTTACTATTTTCACAGTATAAAAAAGTCCCGGTTTACATGTACTGCAATTGAATCTTACTGTTCCGTCTACAAAAGGGGCATCCTTTTGTGAACGCCCAATAATAATATTTGATGAAGGATCAAAATGTTCTGCAAGAACCTCCAGCGTTTTCCCTTTCAGCCCTCGATTTTTCTTTCTTGAAATGGTTTTTTGCAGCATCATCAATTTATTATACCTTTTTTCTTTTATTATTTGTGGTATCTGGGGCGTTAAATCATATGCAGGAGTATTTTCTTCTCTTGAATATTGAAATGCTCCGACTCTATCAAATTCATACATCCGGATAAAATCCAGAAGTTCGTTAAATTCTTCTTCAGTCTCAGTGGGAAAACCCACTATAAAGGTGGTCCTGAGAGTGATATCGGGTATATATGCCCTTATTTTTTCTATTAATTCTTTGATAAAGCGGCTATCAGTCGGCCTGTTCATGAGCTTTAAAATGCGGTCGTTTATATGCTGCAGGGGTATATCTAAATATTTAACAACTTTACAACTATTTTTTATTGTTTCCAGCAGTTCATCATCGATGTTGCTGGGATATGCATACAAAATTCTAATCCAGAAGTTATCGCAGATTTTTTCCAGCTCTTTGAGCAATAATGTAAGAGACGGTTTACCGTAAATATCTATGCCATAATTTGAAGTATCCTGTGCTACCAGATTGATTTCTCTGATTCCCCGGGATACAAGGGTTTCCACTTCCTTTTTTATGGAATCAATATGTCTGCTTTTATAAGCCCCCTTTATTTGAGGTATTGCACAGTAAGTACAGCAGTTGTTACAACCTTCGGCAATTTTTACAAAAGCGAAAAAAGGATAAACCGTCAACCTGTTTTCAATGTCATAATCAAGAAAACTTTTATTTTGTGTTAAATTTATCCTTTCTTGATGTTTTCGTCGAACTATCTCATCAATCTTATTGAAGTCTCCTGTACCTATGACCGCATCTAATTCAGGTATTTCTGAAAGAAGTTCCCCACCATACCTTTGAGCAAGGCATCCTGTGGCGATAAGAAGTTTGCATTTTCCATGTCTTTTTAATTCAGCCATTTCAAGGATGGTGTCTATTGATTCTCGTTTGGCGGCTTCAATAAAACCGCAAGTATTTATTATTATCACATCGGCTTCATTCTCTTTGTTTGTAATAATATAACCGCATTTTTTAAGATTTCCCAGCATGAATTCCGAATCCACAAGGTTTTTATCACAGCCGAGCGAAATTAAACCCACTTTGATAGACACGTTTATCCTCCTTAATTATTTTACTCTGTAAGTATACAATATTTTGGCCGTAATGTAAATTTAAAAGGAGAGATTCAATCTCTCCTTTTAAAAATCAAATTCCTTGTTTCGCCTCCTATAATGCCAAAATCTTGTCCATTTACTTTTAATTTTATCACCTGCGGATTCCCTACTCTCATAACCAGATCTTCATCGGTAGTCCAACTTTTTGTATCTCCCTTTGTCAGTATGCCTTCATAATCCATCCTGTCACCTTTTTTAACCGAAATCCAGCATCTCCCCTGGATTGTTTCGACAACAACATCTATCGTTTTATCTTGAACGGTATATATTGTGTTATTCGATGTATCTTCCGCCACTTCAACAACAACCTTATCAATTTTTTCCAAAGTTTGTTCCGAAGTATCTTCCGAAATATTTACTTGTTGTTTTGAATCGGAGTTCTGTACAGGCTGCTGTAACTGATCTTGAACTTTAGCATTTGAATACCTGGCCGGTTTATTTTGAAAAGACTTGATACCATAAAACATTAAAGACGAAAATGCCAGTATCATCACTGTAACGCCTATGAACTTAAGATTTTGTCTTGTATGTACTTGCTTATATTCTAAGGGTTCAAGTTCAAAATTATTTGCTTCCAGAGGTTTGTTGTTCTCTTTGCCGCTGATTTTTCTATATTGCCGAAGTATTTCAGAAGGGGTCAAGCCGACAGCTTCAGCATAGCTTTTTAAGAATCCTTTTATATAGACGTCGCCGCCGGGGATTGCGGAAAATTCACCGTCTTCAATGGCCTGTAGATATTTCAGGCGAATTTTCGTATCCTTTTGGATCGATTCCAGTTGAATACCCTTTTCTTCTCTCGTTTTTTTTAGTAAATTTCCAAGCTCTTTACTGCTGCCGATTTCATGAATACCCTTATCCAATTTTACACCTCCTTATCTTATTGTGATATTTCCCAGGTAATAGCAAAATTAACATATATTAGGCATTTTTCGACTGTTCCCTTATCTTTAAGTGTTGAAATATCTTGCAAATTGTTCCTTTGTTATTAATATTTCCCTGGGCTTTGTCCCATCAAATCCGCCAATAAATCCCTTTTCTTCCATCCTGTCGATCAATCTGGCAGCTCTGGCATATCCGATGTGAAGCCTTCTCTGCAGCATTGAAATAGAAGCCTGCCCGCTATCGATTACTAGACTAAGAGCTTCTTTAAAAAGCTCATCGGTTTCTACATCTTTCTCCGCTTCTATTTCTTTGAACTCAGATAATGTTTTTTCATAAACCGGTTGCTTTTGCTTTTTTATATAATCCACAAGCTTTTCCACTTCCTCCTCGGAAATATAAGCTCCCTGAATCCTTATCGGTTTTGAGGCACCAACTGGGAAAAACAACATGTCTCCTTTTCCCAATAATTTTTCAGCTCCCGAGACATCCAAAATAGTCCTGGAATCAACTTGGGATGACACCGCAAAGGATATCCTGGATGGTATGTTGGCTTTTATCAATCCGGTTATTACATCTACAGAAGGTCTCTGCGTTGCCACTACCAGATGGATACCTGCGGCTCTAGCCATCTGGGCCAATCTGCAGATGCTGTCTTCCACTTCCTTTGGTGAAACTATCATCAGGTCCGCCAGTTCGTCTATTATTACAAGAATCTTCGAAAAAGGTGTGTCTGGGTTGAGTTCATTATATCTCGATATATCGCGCACCCCTTCTTTTGCAAAAGTCTGATACCTTTTTTCCATTTCAGAAACAATCCAGTTCAGTGCAGCAGCAGCTTTTTTTGCATCAGTTACCACCGGTGTCAACAAATGAGGTATATCGTTATATACGGTGAGTTCTACAACTTTCGGATCAATCAAAAGGAATTTAACTTCATGTGGGAAAGCTTTGCATAAAATGCTGGAAATAATTGCGTTAATACACACACTCTTCCCCGAACCCGTAGCTCCCGCAATAAGAAGATGTGGCATTTCCGCCAGATCCGCCACAACAGGATTCCCCCCAACATCTTTACCCAGGGCTATTGTCAATTTTGACGACGTCTTAAATTCCTGGGTTTCAATCACATCTCGAAGTAACACGCTTGAAACCCGCTTGTTGGGAACCTCTATGCCTATGGCTGCTTTGCCGGGAATTGGCGCTTCTATTCTAATATCGGGAGCAGCAAGGCTCAGAGCGATATCATCTGCTAAACTTACTATTCTGCTTACTTTTACTCCCGGCGAAGGCTGAATTTCAAATCTTGTGATGGCAGGGCCACAGCTGACCTGCATTACTTTTGCCTGAATCCCGAAACTCTCCAGCGTTTTTTCCAGGATCTGTGCATTATTCAAGAGCTCCTTTTCGCTAAAGGAGTTGGATTTCCCCGAACTTTTTTTAAGTAATGAAATCGGAGGCAGGTTATAGTTCAAATTGTTGGTCTCATTATTATGAATTATTATTGGTTCATCCGAAGAAACTGGCGCCGCAGGACTTTCCATGTTTTTTTCTTTGGGTTTTACGGACAGTGATTCAACATTCTTTATGCTCGTTTCAGATGTATTCAATACTTTTATTTTTTCATTGTTTTCACCCGGCGCAACTATGTTAATGCTTTTGATAAATATTTTACGCTTCACTTTGTCGATTAATACAGATATCGATATGCCCGTTGTCAAAATCAGACCTATAACAGTAAAAGTAGCCATTAAAATATATGAACCCGTATTTCCGAAAACGCCGAACAATACGGTCAGACCCATCTCGCCTAAGATTCCTCCGCCGGAGCCTTCAAGACCAAAATCGGCACTGTTATTCAACCGTTCCAGAAATTTCAGACCCTTCATAGATATATGCAATTCTATATGAATCATCCAGATGAGCATGAGAAGAATGATTAACAGGCCCATAATCCTCGGGGTCAACTCAGGATTTTTTCTTCTATAAAGGCAATAAATTCCCCATGAAATTATGAGAACCGGTATTACTATTGCAGCACTCCCCGAAAAGCCTCTTAAATATTTATTGACTAAAACTCCGACTATACCGACAGCATCGGTATATAAAGAAAAAATACCTATTATACCTGCGGATATCAGTAAAAGTCCGTATATTTCCCATCTTACCTCATTTTTTATATTTTGTAAAATTTTCCTCATACAATACACCTCTATTTTTTTATTCTCCACTTTTTCTAAAATTCCTTTTTAAATAAATAAAAAACAGGCTTTAAGCCTGCATAATCTTAAATTCTATGATTCTTCCCGGACAAAGTTCGCTTTTTAGATAATCCTGAGGATTGGTGCTTATCAGCCTCACTATTTTTCCATGATTTAAATCTAGAGGTTCTATTATCAATTTAATACCATCCAAATTTATCTCTTTATAATTGTATGCTTTGTCCATTCCCTCTAAGACCAGTTCAAGGGGCATAGCCGTATATAAAACCATTGGTTTACCCTCCCTGCTTTTTTTCTTTAATAAATTCTTCAAGTTTACTTACCGCTTTTCCTATACCTCCCACTTCATCAATGAGACCGCATTCCACCGCATCGCTTCCCACTAGAATTGTACCTATATCCCGAGCCAATTTTCCCGTGCTGAACATCAGTTCCCTGAATGAAGTTTCACTGATTTTGGAATGTTCTACCACGAATTTTATGACTCTATCCTGCATTTTATCTAGATACTCGTATGTTTGCGGCACTCCTATCACAAGACCCGTAAGCCTGATGGGATGAATGGTCATAGTCGCTGTCTCGGCTATAAAGGAATAGTCGCTGGCCACCGCGATAGGAACACCAATGCTGTGTCCTCCGCCCAGTATCAGTGAAACAGTAGGTTTAGTCATACTCACTATCATTTCCGCAATGGCAAGACCCGCTTCAACGTCACCGCCTACAGTATTTAGTATAACAAGCAGTCCTTTCACTTTTGAGTTTTGCTCTATAGCAACCAGTTGAGGGATAATATGTTCATATTTGGTGGTTTTGTTTTGAGGCGGCAGAACTATGTGCCCTTCAATTTGACCGACTATGGTGATACAATGAATATTGCTTTCCGATTTTGGAAGTTCCAGTTGCCCCAACTGTTGAATGGTATTCATTGAATCCGCTGGGGCTGCTTTTTCAAGTGAAGGCTGTAACGGAGCCTGCGGCGGTGTTTGAGTCTCATTTGAAGCATTGAATATACTTTTATATGAAATCATTCTTTTATTTTCTCCTTTCTGGAGGCAATATCAATACCAAAAAACCGCAGATGTAACAACATGCCTAGCGGTATGTTTGGTAAGTCGCACTCACCGTTTTCTTTTATATTCTTTGAAGATTTAAGCGAAATATACAAAAAAAGTATGACATAGTCATACTTCCATAATAATCGGCAAAATCATGGGTCTCCTTCTCGTTTGTTCGAAAAGGTACTTGCCCAATGTATCCCTTACTTGTGATTTTATAGTAGACCACTCGCTTATATCTTCATCCTGGCATTTCCTCAATGCCTGCTTAACTTTATCCCGGGCCTGTTCCATTAATTCTTCAGATTCCCTGACATAAACAAAACCTCTGGAAATTATATCTGGACCCGCTACGACTTCCGCAGTTTCTTTATCTATTGTAACCACGACAATCAATATTCCATCCTGTGAAAGCTGCTTACGATCTCTTAACACTATATTGCCTACATCTCCAACGCCCAGACCATCAACCAGAACTTTGCCTGCCGTAACTTTTCCTGCCATTCGTCCTGAATCCTGTGTAAATTCCAGTATTCTTCCATTTTCGGCAATAAAAATATTATCTTCCGGAATACCAACCTGTTTCGCAAGCTGAGCATGGTGTATCAGATGCCTGTACTCTCCGTGGACAGGGACAAAAAATTTGGGCCTTATGAGGTTCAGCATCAATTTTAATTCTTCCTGGCTGGCATGACCGGATACGTGAACGCCGGAGATGGCTTCGTAAATGACGTTTGCCCCCTGTTTAAAAAGGTGGTCGATAGTTCTGGCGACAAATTTTTCATTCCCCGGTATGGGAGTTGCTGAAATTAAAATAGTATCTCCCGGCACTATTTCCACTTTTTTGTGCTCTGACATGGCCATTCGTGTCAGAGCAGACATTGGTTCTCCCTGGCTGCCTGTGGTTATTATCACCACGCGTTCTTTGGGAAGTCGTGCAATTTCATCCAGCTCCACCATAAGACCTTTGGGAATTGAAAGGTATCCGAGGTCGAGTGCAATATTGACTACGTTTACCATGCTTCGGCCCACAACCGCTACCTTTCTTTCGAATTTGTAAGCAGAGTCGAAGATTTGCTGTATCCTGTGAATGTTGGATGCGAAAGTGGCTACTATAATCCTTCCGTTTGCCTTTTGAAATATTTCCTCTATGGTATTACCCACGACTTTTTCCGACATGGTGTAACCTTCTCGCTCTGCATTGGTGCTGTCGGACATGAGTACCAGCACGCCTTTTGAACCCAATTCCGCAAACTTGTGGAGGTCGGCTATGCGACCGTCAACGGGGGTTTGATCAAGTTTAAAATCTCCTGTGTGACATATAACGCCGACAGGAGTATGAATTGCAAGACCTACTGCATCGGGAATACTGTGGTTTACTCTGATAAAATCCACAGTAAAACTCCCTATTTGTACCGTTGCCGGCGGTTTCACGATATTCATTGCAACTGTTTTTTTAAATTTTGTTTCTTTTAACTTTCCATCCACCAGACCAAGCGTCAACCTGGTTCCATATATGGGGACATTGATTTGTTGCAACACGTATGGTAGAGCCCCTATATGATCTTCATGCCCGTGGGTTATAACTATACCTTTAATATTTTCTTTGTTCTCAATAAGATAAGTAATATCCGGAATCACCACATCAATACCGAGCATCTCTTCTTCAGGAAACATCAGGCCGGAATCTATAACAATAATTTCTTTATCATATTGAACTACGGTCATATTCTTACCTATTTCTCCCATACCACCTAGAGGTATTATTTGAAGTTTTTGTCCGTTTTTTGACAATAAAAAAGCACCTCCAAAGCCGAACAATCATGTTTTACATTTAAAACTTCCACTATAACTTCCACAATTTTTTAGAGTTCTGGTTGTCTATTTCAAGAATAACAATATCCGGACCTATTTTTCTTATAGAATCCCATGGAACTTCTGTAAAATTTTTTTCACTTAAAAGAAAAAATTGCGTTCTCTTATTCGGTATCAATAAATAAATTATTTTGCCGTCATTTTCATCAATTACCAGATCGGAACTTCCTATAACTCCCATGCGCGCTCCATCATATAGATTCACAATTTCCTTCCCGCTCAATTCGCTCAGTCTCATATTTATTACCTCCCTTTATAATGCGTAGGAAAGCAAAGATATACCTTAATATAGGGCTTTCCGTTATGTATTTAAAAAAAGCTACCACTGTTTAATTGGGTTTATAATGAAAGCCTTTTTATATTTTATGATTCAAGAGGTAATAAAATGCAACCTATATACCGGTGTGCCCAAACCCCCCATCGCCCCTGTGGGTTTCAGCCAATTCGTCTTTTTCAATAAGATGAACTCTTGAAACACCGGAAATGACCAGTTGAGCTATTCTGTCACCTCTCTTTAACGAAAATCTCTGTTTCCCTAAATTAATAAGGATTACTTTTATTTCTCCCCGATAATCGGAGTCAATAGTCCCCGGACTGTTTAATAATGTCACTCCATATTTTGCAGCAAGTCCGCTTCGCGGTCTTACCTGTGCTTCATATCCTAAAGGAAGTTCGATTTTTATACCGCACGGTATTATTTTATATTCGCCGGGCTCGATGAATACTTCATCAAAAATATTAGCCGCAAGATCCATGCCTGCAGCCTGAGGGGTCATGTATCTCGGAAGGGGAATATCCTCAGCCCCTTTGACTCTGGTTATCGCCACTTTTACCTCATCCAATGGATTGCTCGCTCCCTTTTTCGTAGATATTGTGTTTCTCCATATCAAAGTTTACCATACATCGCCTCATATCCACAAATATCTCATCTTCTCTGTGATAAACTCTGGGCAGGTTATAACAAAGATTTACCTTACGGGTGAATATTTCTACCTGGTCGCCAATAGATATGTCATCTTTCATGTCTGTTATATCCACCATGCAATTCTGCATACCTATTTTACCTATAATATTAAATTTCCGGTTTTTGATCCTTACTTTCCTATCCTGGCATGTTATCCCAAAACCGTACATTAACTGTTTTAGAAAAATTTTAAATCCATCCAGGAAACCGTTGGGCTGTGACACTGAAAGTCCAAGACCTTCGTAATACCCAAAAGGTATTACTGCTATAGTAGTGGGTCTTTTTGTCATATATTTATTACCATAACCAACGTTATGACCTTCAGGCAGATTTTTGATAAATATAATCTTTGAAAAAACTCTTGCTGGTTTTTTTATGTTCAAATTACCGGATGGACAAAGACCGTACATTAGATTGCCTATGCGCACCATATCCAGATGCATTTCAGGATATTGTATGGCTGCCGCGCTGTTGCATACATGACAAAATGGAATAATAAAGCCGGCCTCCCGAATTCGATTTGTTACATCTTTAAATTTTTGAAATTGATTCCGTGTAATGGTTGCGGAAGATGGCGAAGAAAAATGTGTATAAATTCCTTCAATATTTACGGCTTTAAAATCTGAATATACTATTTTAACAAATTCAAGTGCATGTTCCGGCAGTATTCCAAATCTACCGAATCCCGTATCCACTTTAATATGAACTGAGGCGCTTGTATTTAACCGCTTTGCAGCTTCATGAATGGCTTGTACTACATCGAGTGAACAAGCGGTCACGGCAAGGTTAAATTTTACAGCCTCTTCGGCCTGCTCGGGCAATATTGTATTAAAAACCAGAATCGGAGCTTCGATGCCGTTTTTCCTTAAAAGTATGCCTTCATCCATATCAGAAACCCCGATATAATCTGCGCCGCTATCAAGCGCGGTCAAAGCCACCGGGACAATTCCGTGACCATATGCGTCGGCTTTAACCACAGCCAGCATCTTTGTTTTACCAATGAAATCCTTTATAATTTTTATATTGTTTGATAATACGTCCAGATCAATATATACCCATGATGTTAGATTTTCCACAGTGAGGTACCTTTCAAAATATAATGTTTAAATAAAGTATACATGAAATATAACATTATTTCAACTTAAAATTATTCTCAGATCGTGTCAAGTATTTTTAGGTTTTTTTTGAAAAAGACTCACCATCATATTGCGGATGAGAATGTATTTAACTTAAACTCAGGGCCGACCTTGACATGGAGCCTCGCACCCATGTTTCCTTGGGGCCAGAGGGCCACCCAGCTTCGCTTTAGTGGCCCGAGCCGTTGAAGGCTAACATGGGCATTCTCCATGTCAAGGGTCTTCGCTACGCTACGATGAACGGCCCTTTAAATCATGCATTGCGACAATAAAGATTTTATAGCCATGCTTGTAAATGTCTTTTTGTTTAACAGAATGGGCAGGTTTGTTATGGTCCCATATATTGATTGAATCTTTTTGAGCTGCTGTTTTGCTTTATATAGGGTTTGCTTTGGTAGTTCAATCGGTTTTAAGGCTTCATATTGCTGTTTTAATATGGCATCTTTGAGTGATATATCGTTTGCTTTTATTGCTCTTAATTGGGCCATTTTGTGGGCTCCGTCCTTGCTCCATGCAATGGGTCCTCGGGAGAGTCTTTCTGAAAGTACATGGCTTACATGGCTTTCTGCACTGCAGCCTGCTATTTCATTTTTGTAAAGGCTGTATGAACATATTCCATTCCAGTTGTTATTGATATAGGCCTGGCATTTTGTTACGGGGTTTTCAGGGTTTTTTAGCCCGAGTTCATTATATTTTTGTGTTAATATTTCATTGACTTTTTCTCTATCTGTTTTTAAAATGGCTTTCCATAATGCTTTTTTGGAGTTTTTGTCGTCTTTTAGAGCCGCTGTTATGTATTTCTGAAGGTGGAAAAGGTCTAATACGTATATGGCATTGGGCAGGTATTTTGCTCCGAATTTTATCCATTCGGCTCCGTCTCCCGATATGTATATGCGCTTTATTTGGTCTTCGTCATAGGTGTTTGTGATGTACTCCCAGACCTGTTTCCATAGGTCTTCTATTTTTTCTTTCTCGTAAACTCCGGAAAAGTATACGGGATTTTTTAATTCATTTCTGCCTTTTGTTATTGTTTGTTTTCCTTCATGAACGTATATTAGTTTGACCATGCCGGCTTTGCCGTTTTGAAGGTGAATGTGATCTTCATCGGCTTCTATGTATAGAGTCTGTATTTGTTTCTTCTTCTTCGGTTTTTCGTAGGCTTGAAGGTTGTCGATTTTTCTTAATGTGTTCATTACTGTTTGACGGCTGATGTTGCAGTTTGCCCCGCCCCTTTTGAGTTCCTGGGTGCTCTTTTGGTATGAGAGTATCGTGGAAAGATCTGTTATATCAGCTTTTAGGGCAGCATCTATCCTCTCATATTTTTGTATACCCGCTGCTTTGTCTGTAAGGTATGCGGTTTCCCCTGATTGTTTATTTTTATAGTACCGCCTTTGATATGTGACATCTCCAAATGCTGTTGTTACTGTCCTTTGACAATCTTTTTGAACCACCACCCAGTTTTTCCTTTGTTGTTTGTCTTTATATATTTTTTTATCAAGTTCATTAAGTACTTCTGTACAGATTTCCCGCCCCAGCTCATTTAGCAGTTTTCGCAGTTCCGCTTCAAATTCTGGATAGGTGCATTTGCCATCCAGTAATTCAATTATTTTTTCTACAACAAGCAGGAATTTTTGTAATACAAGTTGAATTATTCTCATATAGACCTCACCTTTCTGTTGAGTTTTTAACTCATCCTGTTGGAGGATGGTGAGGTCTTTTTTCTACGTACGCCTGCCGTTTTCCTGCTTTTTGACCTAATAAAATTTTACACTATCTATTCTCAAGCGTTTATTCTCCCGATAAAAGCCCGGTCACTGATGTTATCATGTATCCCTGATTTTGTAAATTGTCGATAACCACGGGCATGGCTCTTACGGTATCTTCAGTAGGATGCATTAATACGATTTTCCCATTGTCCGCGTTCACTAATATTTTTTTCACGATATAATCCACACCAGGCTTTTTCCAATCGATAGTGTCGATGGACCACATAATAAGCTTATAATTTAAAGATTCGGCAGCTTTCAATGTAAGTTCAGAAAATTCGCCATAAGGCGGTGCAAATAGTACCGTTTTTTTACCGGTGATTTTCTCTATTGCTTTTTCGGCATCTGTTATTTCGTTAATATTCTGTTCAAACGATAACTTCGCGTGATGAGCATGACTGTATCCATGATTGCCAATTTCATGTCCTTTAGCATCTATCAATCGCAATAATTCCGGATTTTTTTCCGCCCATCGCCCTTCTACAAAAAATGTTATTTTCACATTCTTATCTTCAAAAACCTGCAAAAGAGATGGTATAAACTCATTACCCCATGCCACATTGCATGTAAAAGCTATTGCTTTCTTATTGCTTTTTACTTCGTATATGGGCCTGTATTTTGAAATAGTTTCCACATGTCCCGGAGTGGAAGATTTTAGCATTGCCCATGTGGCAATGGAAATAAAAATCACAATAAAGCCTATAAATCTTCTGGACACTTTAAAAGTATAAAATCTCATACACTTTTCGCCTGCCTTTTTTGTTCTTAATAAAATATTATTTCCTCAGGCGAATTTTATGATAAAAAAACATAAACCGATTTTATTCGGTTTATGCTTCCGACTTGTTCTTTGTTGATATATCACTCAACGCATCTTTATGGGAAAGGTTTATTCTGCCCTGCTTATCGATATCTGTCACTTTAACCAGTATTTCATCTCCGACCTTTACTACATCTTCCACTCGCTTGACTCGTTCTTTTGACAGCTTGGAAATGTGGATCAAACCTTCCTTGCCCGGCAATATTTCGGTAAAAGCTCCGAAATTGGTAATCCGCAGCACTTTGCCCAAATAAATTTTCCCCACTTCCACATCTTGAGTCAATTTATTTATTATATCAACGGCTTTTTTACCTGCATATTCGTCCGGCGTGGCAATATATATTCTTCCATCATCCTCAATATCGATTTTAGCGCCGGTTTCGGCTATAATCCTGTTTATCGTTTTGCCTCCGGGACCGATTACTTCTCTGATCTTGTCGGGATCAATCATCATTGTATATATCCTCGGCGCATAGGGCGAAAGTTCTTTTCTGGGCTCATTTATTACTGCAAGCATTTTATCCAGGATGAACAAACGACCTTCACGGGCTTGTTGAAGCGCCTGTTTCAGTATTTCTTCATCAATACCCTTTATTTTTATATCCATTTGAATAGCCGTAATTCCCCTGGCAGTACCTGCGACTTTGAAATCCATATCTCCCAGGAAATCTTCCATGCCCTGGATATCAGTTAAAATCGTTATTTTATCATCCTGTTTTATTAAACCCATAGCAACACCGGCTACAGGCGCTTTTATTGGTACTCCGGCATCCATTAAAGCCAGGGTGGACCCGCAAACACTAGCCATTGAAGTGGAACCGTTTGAACTCAAGACTTCAGAAACAAGCCTTATAGTATATGGAAATTTTTCTTCCGATGGAATCATGGGCTCAAGTGCTCTTTCCGCCAGCGCGCCATGCCCAATTTCTCTGCGTCCAGGTCCTCTAAGGACTTTTGTCTCTCCGGTACTGTAAGGAGGAAAATTATAATGGTGCATATATCTTTTTGATTCTTCTATGCCAAGACCATCCAGTATCTGTACGTCTCCCAGGGCTCCAAGAGTGGCCACTGTAAGTACCTGTGTCTGTCCGCGAGTAAATAATCCTGATCCGTGAGTCCTGGGAAGGATGCCGACCTCGCATGATATGGGTCTTATCTGAGTGCTGGTTCTGCCATCTGGCCTGATGCCTTCATAAGTTATCATTTTTCTGACTTCTTCTTTTAATATATCATATAGAACATCGGCAATTTCCTTTTCTTTTTCTGGATAAATCTCCTGAAAGTGCTGCAGCGTGTCTTCGTTAATTTTCTCGATATATGCCTCGCGCTCCTGTTTGTCATATATCTTTATGGCGTTTAAAATTTCCGCAGTGGCAAATTCCCTTACGTCTCTTACCAGATTTTCATCGATCTCTTCAATAGGAATTTCCATTTTGGGTTTTCCTATTTTACTTACTATCATTTCCTGAAATTCTACCAGTTTTTTGATCTGTTCGTGACCGAACATAATGGCTTTTAACATCTCTTCTTCCGTTACTTCATCGGCTCCCGCTTCCACCATGAGCACCGCATCTTTTGTCCCTGCCACCACCAGCCTCAAACGGCTTTTTTCCGTTTCAGCAACGGTGGGATTTATCACATACTTTCCATCAATCATCCCTACGGAAACCGCTCCAACCGGTCCTTCAAAAGGAATGTCGGAGATGCACAAAGCCAGCGAAGCTCCGTTTATTGCGGCAATGTCCGGGGTATTGTCCTGGTCGACCGACAATATTGTTGCAATTACCTGCACATCATTTCTGAAACCCTTCGGAAAAAGCGGTCTTAAAGGTCTGTCTATAACTCGTGCAGATAAAATGGCTTTTTCACTGGGTTTTCCTTCCCGCTTAATAAAACCTCCGGGAATCTTTCCAACAGCATAAAGCCTCTCTTCATAATCTACGGTTAAAGGTAGAAAGTCCACCCCTTCCCTCGGCTTTTTGGAAGCAGTAGCTGTTGCAAGTATCACTGTGTCACCATACCTGATGACAACTGATCCATTTGCCTGCTGGGCCAGCTTGCCGGTCTCAACTGTCAGCTTTCGACCGGCTATTTCTGTAGTAAATCGTTCCAAGAAATCACTCCTCCTTTATATAAAAGAATCTTTGATTTTAAATCCTCGGGCACAAATCCCCAGGTATTAAGCGGTAGATTCTTTTGAAAATTTGTGCGGCATTCTGCCGCAGTCGTTATAAAATACAAAATTTTATTCTACATCAAGATTATTATTTCCTTCTTTTTTTTTGCAAAATAAATTTAAGCGGGAAATGCCCCGCTTTTATTTTCTGAGTTCCAGTTTTTCCACCAGCTGCCTATAGCGTTCGATATTACTATCTTTTAGATAGTTCAACAGCGAACGCCGTTTGCCAACCATCTGAAGCAATCCTCTCCTAGAATGATGGTCTTTCTTATGTTTCTGCAAATGTTCTGTCAACTGGTTAATTCTCTCAGTCAACATTGCAATTTGCACTTCAGGAGAACCCGTATCATTCTCATGAGTTTTAAATCTGTCAATTATTGCCTTTTTAGCTTCTTTGACTAAAGCCATCACAAGTCACCTCCTTTATCTTATAAATCCCCGGTTGCCCAGTAAATCGCCGGAGACTCGATGAACCGGGCAAGGGTTCATGTTCATTATAGATTTTATCATAACTAAAATAAAAAGTAAATTTATTAACAGCAATTCATCCTAAAATATTTTTCGCGCTGGCAAAATCTTTTTTTACCTGGTCTATTAATTCCGAAGGGCTTTTGAATTTTATTTCATCGCGTATTTTTTCCACAAATACAACTTCCAACGTTTCTCCATATAACTGTTTATTAAAATTAAAAATATGCACTTCCAGCGTGGTTTGATTTTTATTAAATGTTGGTTTGGTGCCTATATTTGTTATGCTCTTAAATGTCCTGTCCTGCCATATTACTATTGTGGCATATACTCCGTGAGCCGGTAAAACTATATCAGGTGAATAAGATACATTTGCCGTGGGAAAACCCAGCTTTCTTCCCAGTGCATCACCACATACTACAGTACCCTCGATACTAAAAGGCCTATCCATAAATTCCCCGGCTTTTTTTACATTACCGTCCATAATTAAAGACCTGATAAGGGAGCTGCTCACGACTTTTCCATCGTAAGTAACTGGAGGTATGATTATGGTGTCAATCCCTTCTTTGCCGCAAATCTCCTTTAAAATATCGGCGTTTCCTTCTCCTTTGTTTCCGAATTTATAATTGAACCCGACTACAATTGTTTTCACCCGGCATTTTTTTATCAGTATATTATAAATAAAATCTTTATAATTTAATTGCGAAAAATCTTTCGTAAAAGGAGCAAAAATTAAATTGTGGACACCGAAAGATTTTATCACTCTTTCTTTTTGTTTAAGTGTCATTATAAGTGGGTCAGATTTTTCAGGGTTTAGAACCTTTGCAGGATGAGGTTCAAAGGTCAATATGGCGGATTCCAGCCCTCTTATTTTTGATTGTTTTAACAGTTCCTTTATTAACATTTGATGCCCCAGATGAACGCCGTCAAAATTTCCCAAGCCGCAAACAATAGGCTTGGGCAGATTTATAGTCAAAAGTTCCCGGTATGTTTTCATATTTTCCTCAATCCTAAAGAAAAGTTTTTACTATGCGTAGACGACTTGTTTTATCCAGCATTTCGACCTTTGCTATGCCAATGAAAATTCCGTCGGAATAAACCCTTACAAAATCACATATTTCATGATCTAGATCGTAATAAAAAACACTGCCGCTTGATAAACTGTTTTTTTCCTTCTCATGAAGCTTAACAGCCGGTAAAAATGCCAGACCTTCGTCTATGGGAATTATCATCTTTTCCACATTATTATCGGCCACGTTCTGTTCTATTTCTTCAATAGTATAAGCCTTATCTATGTGGAATAATCCTGCTCTGGTCCTGACAAGGTATGAAAGATACGCTCCGCATCCCAACCTCTGCCCAATATCCTCACATAAAGTCCTTATATATGTACCTTTCGAACAAGTTGTCCTGAAAGTTAAGGTATTTTCTTCAAAGTACATAAGTTCGAGAGTTTTTATCTCCACAGTTCTGGGTTTTCTTTCGACCGTTATCCCCTGACGTGCCAGTTCATAAAGTTTTCGGCCTTTATAACGGACAGCGGAATACATGGGAGGTATTTGCTCTATTTTACCCGTGAATTCCAAGAAAACCTGGTTTATCATTTCAACATCTACATTGACCTGTTTGATATTCAGAACACTTCCCTCGGAGTCGCCAGTATTGGTGGTAATCCCCAGCACCATTTCAGCCATATATTCCTTATCCGTCTTTTCAAAAAACTCGATAGCTTTTGTAGCTTTCCCAATAAAAACCGGAAGAACTCCGGCTGCTGCGGGGTCAAGAGTTCCTCCGTGGCCGATTTTCTTTATGTTAACAAGCTTTCTAAGAAAAGCTACAACATCATGGGAGGTCATCCCGGGAGGTTTTAAGACATTTATAATCCCATTCAAGTTTTTTCCCTCGCAAGATATTTTTTTACAGAATTTAATACATGTTCCCGCGCTTCATTCAACGTCGTTTTTAAGGTACATCCAGCCGCCCTGGCATGACCACCACCGCCAAATTCTTCTGCTATTTTGCTTACATCAACCCAATCGTTGGACCTAAAACCCACTTTTATCAATGTCTCTTCTTTTTCCTTAAATAGTACGGCTACTTCCACCCCTTCTATCTCTCTGGCATAATTTATAACCCCATCGGTATCTTCTTCTTTTGCTCCACATTTTTCCATAATTTCTTTTGTAATACAAATACAAGCCAGCATGCCATCACTGAATACTTCCAGAGTGTCGAGAGCCATTTTAATTATATTTACAGATGCAATACTGCGCTTTTCGAACACCTGTCGGCTTATAAAGTCCGGTTTTACACCTATTTCAACTAACTCAGCCAGTATTCTAAGACACGATGGTGTTGTGTTGGAATACCGGAGGGACCCCGTATCTGTAATAATCGAGGTATAAAGATTCATTGCTATATCTACGTCAATTACGGTCAATTCCTTTATAATATGGTATATAATCTCTCCTACAGAGGAGGCATGGCTGTCTATAATGTTAATATCTCCAAATAGAGTATTGCTTTTATGATGGTCAATGTTAACAACTATTTTGCCTAAATCTTTCAACGGTCTCTCAAAACCCAATCTTTCTTCATCGCCACAATCAAGGGAAATGATTACATCACATTTTCCATCGAAATCTTTATTTATGACCCTTGCGTATGGCAAAAAAATATATTTATTAGGCACTTCGTCACGAACAACAGCAACGGCGTTTTTACCCGCTTTTTGAAGCGCCAGCATCATGGCAAGGACCGAACCGATACTGTCTCCGTCGGGTACTATGTGTGAGGTTATGATAAAGGAATTATAGTTTGCCAGAACATTATGAAGCGCGGAAAAATCCATTTTACTCTTCCTCATTTCCATCGGTTTTCTGCTTATGCATTTCTTCTAGCAATTTGTATATATGAATGCCATATTCTATAGATTCATCGATTTTGAAAGAAATTTCCGGTACAAATTTCATCCTTACCATGTGAGCCAGCTCTTTTCTGATAAAACCTTCTGCATTTTTAATTCCCTCAAATACTTTTTTTCTTTCATGTTCTCCACCGTATATGCTCAGGAATATTCTGGCATTGCGCAGATCTTTTGTCACCTCTACTTTAGTCACCGAAATCAGTCCGGAAACCCGCGGATCTTTAATCTCATTATTGATTATCTGGCTGGCAGCTTTTTTTATCTCTTCCGCCACTCTTTCACTTCGAGAAAATTCCACTTCCCAAGCCTCCCCGAAATACCTATTGTCTTTCCCTCGCTTTCAAGATGAAAGCTTCAAACACATCCTGTTCTTTGATATCATTAAATTTCTCCAGACCTATGCCGCACTCATAACCGCTCACTACTTCCCTGACATCGTCTTTAAAACGTTTAAGAGAAGCAATCTTACCTTCATGAACAACGACCCCCTGGCGGAGCACTCTTATCTGCGCGTTTCTGGTGATTTTACCTTCAGTTACAAAACAACCTGCCACCACTCCAATGGTAGGCACTTTGAACAACGCTCTTACTTCCGCCCTTCCAAGTACTACTTCTTCGAACTCTGGTTCAAGCATGCCTTTCATAGCCGACTGTATATCATCGACCACATCATATATAATCCTGTAAGTCCTGATGTCAATATGCTCCTTTTCGGCAATTTTTATTGCATTGGAATATGGTCTGACATTAAAGCCTATAATTATTGCATTAGAAGCCGACGCCAGCATCACATCATTTTCATTTATAGCACCTACGCCGCCATGAATTATTTTAACCTGCACCTCATTGGTGGAACACTTCTCCAGAGCCTGTTTTAATGCTTCTATTGATCCTTGAACATCTGCCTTCAATATAATATTTAACTCTTTTACTTCACCTTTCTGCATCTTTTCGAACAACTTATTCAATGAAATTTTTTGAGGGGTCCCAAATTCAGTTTCCTTTTGTACCTGTTTTTTGCTCTCCGCAATCGCCTTTGCCTCTTTTTCGTTCGCCACCGCTCTTAAAACATCACCCGCATTGGGCACTTCGGATAATCCCAGTACTTCTACAGGAATGGAAGGTCCTGCTGACTTAATCTTTTTCCCGCGAGAGTCGAATAAAGCCCTTATTTTCCCATAAGCTGTTCCGGCTACCACACTGTTTCCCACCTTTAAGGTCCCTTTTTGAATCAAAACGGTGGCTACCGGACCGCGACCCTTATCCAATTTTGCTTCAATGATTACACCTTTGGCTTTCGAAGTATAACTTGCTTTGAGCTCAGCCATCTCTGCCACTAGCAAAATCATTTCCAGTAGCTGGTCGATACCGGCTTTTGTCTTCGCCGATACATTTACAAATATAGTTTCTCCGCCCCACTCTTCTGGAATAAGGTTATATTCCGCAAGTTGCTGTCTTACCCTTTCAGGGTTGGCGTTGGGTTTATCTATCTTATTTACCGCTACAATAATCGGTACTCCGGCCGCTTTTGCATGGTTTATAGCCTCAACAGTTTGAGGCATGACACCGTCGTCGGCGGCAACGACTAAAACAGCAATATCAGTAACTTTCGCTCCTCGTGCACGCATGGTAGTGAAGGCTTCATGGCCGGGTGTGTCCAAAAAAACGATAATTTTTCCGTTAACTTCGATTTGCGATGCACCGATGTGCTGAGTTATGCCCCCTGCTTCGCGGGCGGTTACGTTTGTCTGTCTAATAGCGTCAAGAAGAGAGGTTTTCCCATGGTCTACGTGACCCATTACAGTAACAACCGGAGGCCTTGGTTTCAAATCTCTTGTGTCTTCTTCTTCTTCGAACTGTTCAACAATATAATGCTTCTCTTCTTGTTCCGCTTCAAATCCAAATTCATTAACCAACTTTTTTGCCGAATCAAAGTCTATCTCGGCATTTATATTGACCATTAAGCCAAAATCCATAAGTTTTTTTATTATTTGCACCGGTTCAATATTGATGGTTTTCCCAAGTTCTTTAACACTTATCTTTTCTGGAAGAGTAATGACTTTTCTTTTAGGTGCTTTTATTTCTTCATCTCTTTTCTGTTGCTTTTCGAAATCCAGAACTTGTTCGATCTTACTGTTTTTAGACTTACCTTTGTCGGTTTCTTCATTAATTATATCTATTATCAATTGGGCTGTATCGTCTTCCAAAGTGCTCATATGGTTTTTAACGGTGATACCGAGATCTTCAAGAATTGATATAAGTTTTTTGCTGGAAACTCCCAATTGTTTTGCCAGTTCATATACTCTCAGTCTGTTCAATATCCCCCACCCCCGTTTAAAGATTTTATGCGTTTGTATATCTCATCTGCCAGACCCTTGTCGGTCAAACTCAAAACCTTCCGTTCATCTTTCCCTATGGATCTACCCAACTCATGTGCATTCCCCCAAACAACAGCGGGTATCTTTTTACTATTTGCCATATTTAAAAACCTTCTCTTTGTATTCTCCGATGAGTCCTGAGAGATTATTATCAAATAAATCCGCTTAGAATTAATCACCCTTTCAACGTTATCCTGGCCGGATACTAGCTTCCCTGCTTTCTGGGAAATGCCCAATAGGGAAAGAATATCGGGAAGTTTCATATTTTATTCAAATCCTCCTTGAGCCGACTTATTATTTCCTTTGAAACGCCAATATCCAACGCTTTCGATAGGCGTTCTTCTTTAAGGGCTATTTCAAGACACTTAGGATCCTTGCAAAAATAAGCCCCTCTACCGGATTTTTTACCTGTAGGGTCTACCTCTATTTTCCCATCGACAGTCCTAACTATTCGTATCAACTCTTTTTTGGGTTTCATTTGCCTGCATCCCAGGCACATGCGCTGTGGAATTTTTTTAGGCACTTTCATCCCCTCTTTTATCTTCACTTTTTATATCTATTTTCCAACCGGTAAGTTTTGCCGCCAGCCTTGCATTCTGACCCTCTTTGCCTATCGCTAGGGACAATTGATTTTCAGGCACCGTAACACGCGCGAGTTTACTACTTTCTTCGACGGCCACCTCCAGTACTCTGGCTGGACTCAATGAATTGGACACATAGGTCGAAATATTTTTATCCCATTTTATTATATCAATCTTTTCACCTTTGAGTTCTTCCACTATAGCCTGCACCCTGGCTCCTTTTGGACCTACGCACGAACCCACCGGATCTACATTTTCATTTTTGGAGTAAACAGCTATTTTTGTACGGGAACCCGCTTCTCTTGCTATACCTTTAATCTCTACTATCCCCTCAAAAATTTCCGGAACTTCCAGCTCAAATAACCGTTTGACTAGACCGGGATGAGATCTGGATACCGTGATCTGGGGTCCTTTTGTCGTCTTTTTAACTTCCAGAATATATACCTTGATTCTGTCTCCCTGCTTATAATTTTCTGTCGATATCTGCTCATTTGGGGGAAGAATCACTTCTATTTTACCCAAATCAATTATAATATTTTTTTTATCAAATCTCTGTACTACACCCGTAACGATGTCCGTTTCCCTGCCTGAAAATTCTTCATAAATAATATTCCTTTCCGCTTCTCTGATTCTTTGCATCACAACCTGTTTTGCCGTCTGAGCTGCTATCCTCCCAAACTTTTTCGGTGTAACCTCAATGGATATTACATCACCGATTTTTGCAGTAGGTTCCAGTGTTAAAGCTTCCTCAACATCTATCTCAAGTAGAGGATCTTTTACATCGTCTGTGACCGTTTTCCTGGAAAAAACTTTGACTTCTCCGGTATCTCTATCGATACTTACAGTCACATTCTGTGCCGAACCGTAATTCTTTTTATAAGCGGATATCAGTGATGCTTCCAGGGCTTCAAACAAAATTTCCTTTGAAATCCCCTTTTCTTTTTCCAGTTGTTCAATAGCTTCAATAAAATCTATATTCATTTTTCAACTCCCCGCTCTATTAAAATTTCTTTTTGGCACATGAAACGCTATCTTTAGGTATTTTAACAACCTCTTCACCTTCTATGGTCAGAGTTCCATCAGAAAAATCTTTTAAGATACCGCTGAATATCTTTTTATTTTCAAAAGACTGATATGTTTTTATTTCCACCTTTGAACCTATTGCCCTTATAAAATCTCTATCGCTTTTCAGCGGCCTTTCAATACCCGGTGAAGATACTTCAAGAATATAACTGTAAGGTATAGGGTCTTTAATATCAAGTTGCCTGCTTATGTCTTCACTTACCAGTTGGCAGTCATCAATAGTAATCCCTTCCTGCTTATCAATGTAGTACCGAAGGTACCAATGGCCAGATTCTTTTATAAATTCCATATCAACTAACTCAAAATTTCTTTTTTCAACCGCATCTCTTCCTATTTTCTCAAGGATTTTCATCACTTTTTCACTTAGCAAATTATCACCACCTTTGTCAAAGAAATATTATGATGAAACGACTATTGAGTGTCTGAGTCACTTTTGATATAGCATCAAAGATAAAGAGTGGGAATAACCCACTCTATACGATGTCCTGCTATTACTTAATAAATTATAGCATAGTAAAAACTGTAATGCAATATTAAAAAAGCAGCTTTCATTATATAAGCACTTAATATAAGTACTCAAAGAGTAGTAGCTTTTTTGAAATGCATTACGGAAAGCCATTATTAAAGCATATTTATGTCTTAATATTATATATATTAAAAAAGACATAATTGATTGGTTTCCTGAAGGTTCGATATGATACCGTTCTGCTTTAAAATCTGAATAACATTCTTGGTGATTCTTGTCCTCTGACGAAGGTCTTCTATTGATGAGAATCTGCCTTTTTTCCGTTCCTCTTCTATGCTCTGCGCTGCTGCAAGACCCAGACCCTGCAGTGATGTTAAAGGTGGAAGGATGCCGTTCGCTGTTATTTTAAACCTTCTCACGTCGGATTCATAAAGATCAATGGGAACAAACTGTATTCCCCGCATATACATTTCGTTGGCAACTTCCAAAATGGTCAACAAATTCTTTTCCTTTGCGCTCGATTCTTTTTCTTTTTTCTCAATTTGCGATATTGTTTCTTTAATTTTTTTCGGCCCCTGCAATATCAGCTCTGCATCAAAATCGTCGGCTCTTACTGTAAAATATGTGGCATAAAAAGCTTCGGGATAGTGCACCTTAAAGTAAGCTATTCTGAAAGCCATGATAACATATGCTACAGCGTGAGCTTTAGGGAAAAGATATTTTATCTTTTTGCATGACTCCACAAACCATGGAGCCACTTTTTTATTCTTCAGCAGAATTTCTTCGTGTTCAGATTTTAATCCCTTGCCCTTTCGCACATTTTCCATTATATTAAATGCAACTTTTGGCTCAATACCCTGGTTCAGAAGGTATATCATAATGTCATCCCGGGTTGCTATGACATCCTTTAAAGTTGCGGTCCTGCTTCTTATAAGGTCCTGGGCGTTGTTTAGCCATACGTCGGTCCCGTGGGAAAGCCCGCTTATCCTCACAAGTTCGGCGAACGTTGAAGGCCTGGTATCCTCCAGCATCTGTCTGACAAACCTTGTCCCGAACTCGGGAACTCCTATGGTGCCAACGGTTGTACCTACTGATTCGGGGTCCAGTTTAAGAGATTTTAATGATGAAAATATTTCCATAGTCTCCCTATCATCAAGCGGTATCTTTTTTGCATCTATACCGGTTTCCTCTTCCAGCATCTTTATTACGGTAGGATCGTCGTGACCCAGCAGGTCAAGCTTTAACAGCCTGCTGCTGATGGAGTGGTAGTCAAAATGGGTAGTAATGACCCCGGATTCCTTATCGTCTGCAGGGAATTGAACCGGAGTGAACTCATAAATCTCCATATCCCGCGGAACCACCATCAACCCGCCGGGGTGCTGTCCTGTAGTCCTCTTTACGCCGGTTATACCAGAAGCCAGCCTTTTTATTTCTGCCGCAGATGTTTTTATCTTCTTTTCTTCCAGATATGATTTAACAAAACCAAAGGCTGTTTTTTCCGCTATTGTTGATATTGTCCCCGCTCTGAAAACGTGTTGACTTCCAAACAATTCTTCTGTGAATTTATGCGCCCTTGCCTGGTATTCTCCCGAAAAATTGAGGTCAATATCCGGCACCTTGTCTCCTTCGAACCCCATGAATACCTCAAAAGGTATGTTGAATCCTTCTTTTTTCATGAGTCTGCCGCATATAGGACATGTTTTATCTGGGAGGTCAGGGCCTACAATTCCTTCATCATCCTGGATAAATATGGAGTTTTTACATTTCGGACATAAGTAATGGGGCGGAAGGGGGTTAACTTCGGTTATCCCGCACATAGTAGCCACCAGCGATGAGCCAACAGAACCTCTGGAACCGACTAGATAACCGTCTTCCAGAGATTTTTTCACAAGTTTATGTGCAATTAAATATATTACGGAATAACCATGATTTACAATGGAATTAAGTTCCCTTTCTATCCGCTTTTGCACTATATCAGGAAGGTTTTCTCCATAAAGTTGCTTTGCTCTTTTATAAGTCATATTTATTATTTCCTGCTCCGCCCCCTCAATTTTTGGAGGATACAGCTCATCCGGGACAGGTTTAATATTGCCTTCAATTTCTTCTGCTATTTTGTTGGTATTTGTCACTACCACCTCGTAAGCGGCCTCTTTGCCCAGATACTCGCATTCCTTAAGCATTTCCTCCGTGGTCTTAAGATAAAGGCAACTGTCCCTATCGGCATCTTCATAACCCTGGGAGTTCAGAAGCACCTTCCTGTATATTTCATCCTCAGGATTCACAAAATGCACATCTCCAGTAAGCAAAACCGGTTTGTTAAATTTTTTGCCAAGCTCATAAATTTCGATATTCAACTTTTTAAGGGCTTCTCTGCCGCTAACCATTCCATTTTGAATTAAAAAAGCATTGTTTTGCAGTGGTTGGATTTCCAGAAAATCATAGAAATCCACGATTCTTTTTATATGCTCCTTGCTGGAAAAGTGAAGCAAACTCTGGAAAAGCTCGCCCGCCTGGCATCCGGTCCCCAGTATAAGCCCGTCTCTGAGCGATTTTAACAAGGATTTCGGCATCCTGGGATGCCTGTAAAAATAATCAAGATGGGACATGGACACCAGCCTGTAAAGATTTTTTAAACCCGCCATATTTTTTACAAGAACTGTTGCATGGTATGAATTTAGATGTACCGGACCTTTGCTTAAATTATAAATTCGATTTATATTCGAAAGATTCTCTATCCCGGCTTTTTCAATAGTTTCCAGTGCAAACTTAAGTATCAAAGCGGCAGTATTGGCATCATCCACAGCTCGGTGATGGTTTCCCATTTTTATTTCGAGTTTTTTTGCAACTGTATCAAGCCTGTGATTCTTTAAATCTGTAAATAAAATCTGGCACATAGGTAACGTATCGAGAACTCCATTGTAAAATGGCAGGCCAAGGTTTTCACAGTCCCTTCTGATGAAACCCGAGTCAAACTGAGCATTGTGGGCCACAAAGATACCGTTGCCCAGAAATTCTATGAAACTTGATAAAACCTCCTTTAAAGGCGGAGCATTGGCGACCATTTCGTTGGTTATACCGGTGAGATTGATTATATTTGCAGGCAGCGCTTTCGACGGCTTAATAAATGATGTGAATCTATCGATAATGTCACCATTTTTTAATTTTACGGCACCTATTTCAATGATTTCATCGCTTTCAAAAGAAAGACCTGTGGTTTCTATATCAGTAACTACAAAAGTGGCATCAGTAAATTTAATGTCAGGAGGATTTATCATTACCGGAAACTCGTCATCAAAAATATAGGCCTCAACTCCGTATATGGGCTTAATACCTGATCCGCGAGCATATTCGTAAATTTCGGGAAAAGATTGTATTACTCCATGATCGGTAAAAGCTACAGCTTTATGACCCCAGCTTTTTACCTGATCAATCACCTGTTTTACGGAGCATACAGCATCCATGGCGCTATATCTGGTATGCAAATGCAGTTCCACCCGCTTTTCGGGACAATTATCCTGTCTTGTGGGTTTTTGAGATGTGTTTATATCATATGGAATAAATTCCAGTTCCTGGGAATATTTGTTGTTTTCCACTTTTCCCCTTGTTTTTACCCAACTACCTTCTTTTATTTTATCCGCTATGGCTTTTTTTTCACCCGATAAAAAGATTTTAACCGGTATAGAACCGGTATAATCCGTCAGCGCGCATGTAATTAATGTTGTCCTGTTCTTCAACTCTCGCTTTTCGATTCCGAATATTTCCCCCTGAATTGTGATATCCTGAGCTACTATAAGAGCGTCTTTTATAGGAACCGGTTCATTTGTAATTAACTTGCCAAGCAGAATTCCACAACCGCTTTCATCGTCTTGTTCTCTGCGGTCAATGTCCATATTATTGCTCAGCATGTTTTCAACGATTTCCCTATCTTCTTCAAAAATATCGTATTCCTCTGTATCTTCGGCTTTTTGCACAATAATTACTTTTATTTGCAGACCTATGCCTTTTAAAAATTTTTCTATGGTCAAACTGCACTTTCTTCTTTCCAGAAATTCAAGGCCGCTTTTATCGACATATATAGTCAGTTGATCTTTATGCATCTCCCAGGAAGCATTTAAAAGCCATAATCGCAAAGAGGGCGCTTGGGAGAAAACATGTTCCAAAATATCCTGCCAGTTATCATTTATTATTTCTTTTAAATCAGCAACTTTGTCTTGAATTTTATTATCGCAACATATATAAATACTTTTACAACCAGGGATTTTTTTATATAGATATCTTTTTATCTCTTCGGACAAATGATCGCCAATTTCATTTTCTGGTTCCAAGAAAATTTCCAATTTACGTTTTTTGATATCAACCTGGACTCTTTTTATGGAAACATTTAAAATGGATTGAAGTTCAAAATCATCAAGAGCAATCAAATCGTCTTTATTTATAATTTTCCCAAGTTTAATCATATTTTCCCTCTCAAATCAAGGTTCTTTTTCTACGTTATAAACTCCGTCAATTTGCACGAGTTTGGTCATTATATCATTAAATTTTAAACCTGCTGGCGCTCTTACATTAAGCGTGACAGATAATTTACCGTCATCCATGTTATCCATTTTTATATTCCTGATATTAACATTGAGCTCCCCGAGAAGAGAGCCGATCTTGCCTATTTGACCGGGTTTATCATCCATAACAATGAAAATACGCTCCAGAAACCTATTTTGAATGATATAGTTTTCTACCCTGGAAAAAAAAATTAAAGTCAAAAAAGTTAAAACAGTGGCAAGGAAAGAGGCAAGGTAAAAACCGCTGCCTATGGCCAGCCCTATAGCAGCAACAGTCCACAAGCTGGCTGCCGTTGTCAGACCTCTTACAGTGGCGCCTTCCCGGATAATGGTACCCGCTCCCAAAAAACCTATGCCACTTATTACCTGCGCTGCTATGCGGCCTGGATCTACAGATACGCGGGAATTATATTGTTCAAAGATGTAGATGGATACCAGCATGGTTAAAGTAGATCCGACACATACCAGTATATGAGTCCTAAAACCGGCCGGCCTGTTTACGATTTCCCTCTCTATTCCTATTACACCCCCGAAAATGATGGACAGAATGAGCCTTCCAGCCAATTCCATTTCATTCAAGGGCATTTTTTAACACCTCTAGTCTGAATTTAACAATGCAAAATATTATATCCCAATACATCTTCAAGCGGGATATAAACCCTAGTAAAAAACCTCTTTTTTCTTCTTTCATCACATGGGTCAAATCCGTTAATTCCACTTCCTTGACCCTCACATTTTCCCTGTCAGCCATCAAAGTGAGAGCAATTTCAAGTCCATATTCCTTTGCCGGATATTTTTCGAGCTTTTTAAAGACTTCTCTTTTTAAAGCTCTCTGACCGGAAAGGAAGGGGGCTATCCTCTGTGCCAGATCGGTAGCTCCCCTGCCATTTTTAAATATGCCTATGGTCATATCGGTTTCCCCGGATAGCACAGGTTTTAAGAGCGACTGAATATGAGTTTCTTTCAAACCAACTAGATCAGCATCCAGCATCAAAATTATTTCGGCATCGGTATTTTGAACGCCTGTAAGCACTGCCGCACTCTTGCCCCTGTTTTGGGGCAGATCGATAACTTTTGCTTTATAATCTCGGGCAATTGGCGCAGTTTCATCGCAAGACCCATCGTTTACTACTATTACTTCATCAAGACATTTTACGTTCATTAAAATTTCCAAAACACGGCCTATTGTCTTACCCTCGTTATAAGCCGGTATAATGGCGGAAACCGACATAATTACAGCCCCAATCTTAATATGATTTTGCAAAATAAACTATTCTATTTGCTTCCTTGCCGCAAACTACACATTTTCCGGGAGCATTATCCTGTTCAAAAGGTATGCAGCGAAGAGTAGCCCCGGTCTGTTCTTTAATATGTTTTTCACATTCTTCATTTTCACACCAATGAGTTTTAATAAATCCTTTTTTCTCCTCAATTATCTTTTTAAACTCTTCAAAATGTTCCACTTCACTAATATTATTATCTCTGAATTCTTTTGCTTGTCTGAACATGTTGCTCTGAATTTCGTCGAGCAGTAATTTTATTTTGGTATTTATTTCCGATTCATCAACGCTTATTTTCTCTCCTGTATCCCTTCTAACGAGAATAACCTGATGCTTTTCCACATCTTTTGGCCCCACCTCGAGGCGCACGGGAACTCCCTTCATTTCCCATTCATTAAATTTCCATCCGGGCGTATATTCGTCCCTGTCATCCATTTCCACTCTGAAATCCTGTTTCAATCGAGCGAAAATTTCAATCGCTTTGTTTTGCACCATTTCTTTTTTTTGAGCTGAAATCGGTACAATAATGACCTGTACAGGTGCAATCTTAGGCGGCAATTTTAACCCCCTGTCATCCCCGTGAGTCATTATTATGGCACCGATCAAGCGGGTGGAGACCCCCCAGGATGTCTGCCAGACATTTTTAAGCTGCCCATCTTTATCGAGGAAAGTTATGTTAAACACTTTCGAAAAGTGCTGACCCAAATTATGTGATGTCCCTGCCTGTAAGGCTTTACCGTCGCTCATCATAGCTTCTATTGTATATGTCCTCAAAGCTCCGGCAAATTTTTCATTTTCGGACTTTTTGCCTTTTATGACCGGAAGGGACAAATCCGTTTCCACAAAATCCCTGTAAACTTCCAGCATTCTAAGGGTTTCCTCTTCGGCATCTTCTTCGGTTCTGTGAGCAGTATGCCCTTCCTGCCACAGAAACTCTGCAGTCCTTAAAAATGGTCTGGTGCTTTTTTCCCAGCGCACCACATTACACCATTGGTTAATAAGGACAGGTAAATCTCTCCAGGATTTAATCCACTTTGAATACATGCTGCATATTATGGTTTCTGATGTGGGCCTTACGGCAATGCGCTCTGCCAGTTCTTCCTGACCTCCATGGGTGACCCATGCAACCTCGGGCGCAAA
Organism: Biomaibacter sp. TOL; assembly: GCF_059717795.1. Classification (NCBI taxonomy): domain Bacteria; kingdom Bacillati; phylum Bacillota; class Clostridia; order Thermosediminibacterales; family Tepidanaerobacteraceae; genus Biomaibacter; species Biomaibacter sp. TOL. The sequence continues at coordinate 58,712 of NZ_AP046092.1, forward strand.
GCCTTCCACATGTTCCGCTTCTTTTTTAAGCAACGATTCGGGGATAAACAAGGGAAAATAAGCATTTTTATGGCCTGTTGCTTTAAAGCGCGCGTCGAGAAGTTTTTGCATATTCTCCCATACGGCATAACCGTAAGGTCTAATTACCATACATCCCCTTACCGGAGAATAGTCTGCAAGTTCCCCCTTCAATATGACATCTACGTACCACTGGGAGAAATCTTTAGATTTTGAAGTTATTTCTTTTACAAACTCATTTTCCATGACATTGCTCCTTTCAAAATAAAGTATTAAAAAACCCTCGCATTGAAGGGGCGAAGGTTTCGCGGTACCACCCTACTTGGTGAAATACTCTTGGCGGATAACGGTACAACCGGCATTGTTGCAGATTCCGGAGGCGGGTTCAAAAGCCTTTGACGGCAGCCTTTTCAGCCTATGAGAACTGCTCTCTTTACAATCAAAACAGCTTTTTACTATTCTCCATCAATATCCATTCATTATATTAAAATTTACGCATATTTTACCAGAATAATACGGCTTTGTCAAATTGAACTTTCTTCGACAAGCTTATGTATTTCCTCCATCAATTCTTTCACTGCCTTTTCTTCAGGTACGGATTTTATTATTTCGCCCTTTTTAAATATTACGACCTTTTTCCTGCCCCCAGCTATGCCGATATCGGCTTCCCTCGCTTCTCCCGGGCCGTTTACGGCACAACCCATGACGGCAATTTTTAAAGGTTTTTTTATATTTTTCAATCTGTCTTCAATGTCGCGGGCGATTTTAATTAAATCAATTTCACAACGTCCGCAAGTGGGGCACGAGATAAGGTCAATCCCATTACTTCTTAACTTCAAGTTTTTAAGAATTTCAAAGCCAACTTTAACTTCGTCTACAGGATCCCCGGTAAGGGAAACTCTTAATGTATCTCCTATTCCATCATATAGTAAAATGCCTAAACCTATGGATGATTTGACAGTCCCAGAAAATATGGTACCGGCTTCAGTTATCCCCAGATGAAAAGGATAATCTACCTTTTTGGCCAACAACCTGTAGGAATTTACTGTAGTTATTACATCGGATGATTTTAATGAAATCACTATGTCGAAAAAATTCATGCTTTCGAGAATTTCCACATGTCGCAAGGCACTCTCAACCAGAGCTTCAGGTACGGGTCTTTTATACTTTAAAAGTAAATCCTTTTCGAGAGAACCGGAATTTACCCCTATCCGTATGGGTATATTCCTTTCCTTGGCCGCATCCACAACCCTTTTAATTCGGTCTTTTGGGCCAATATTTCCTGGGTTTATTCTAAGACCGTCGGCCCCCTGTTTTACAGCCTCAACAGCCAGCCTGTAATCAAAATGAACATCCGCTACTAAAGGAATATGGATTTGCCGCTTTATATCTGAAATAGCCAGTGCACTTTCCAAATCTGGCACTGCAACCCTTATGATTTCACATCCCGCTTCTTCCAGACGAAGTATCTGATTTACTGTAGAATTTACATCATAAGTCTTGGTATTTGTCATGGATTGGACAGTGACAGGAGCATCTCCTCCCACACCGACATCCCGGAGCATTACCTTTTTTGTTTTTCTCCTTGATGGAAAATCGACATAGTGTTGCATAGCTCTTCTCCTTTTTAAAGTATAATAAATCGCATAATGTCTTTATAAGCGATTATTATCATAAGAATCATCAACAAAGTAAACCCAATAAAATGAATCAATCCTTCTTTTTCAGGTTCTATAGGCTTTCCCCTTAATAGTTCAACAACAAGAAAAAATATACGGCTCCCATCAAGCGCGGGTATGGGAAATAGATTGAACAAACCGAGGTTTATACTTATAATGGCCGAAAGGTATATCAAATTGAATATGCCCACCCTTGCGGCTTCTCCCACCATGTGCACTATACCTATGGGGCCTACCACATCAGGCCTGGCTTTCCCCCTGATAATTTGAAAAAGCCCCTCCAGTATCATTTTGGATATCCAAAAAGTCCTTTGAACTCCTGTTCTGATGCTTTCTACCGCAGAATATTTGACAACATACGATTTTATGCCGATAATTCCGCGCCGTGTCTTTTGTTCTATTTCCGTTTTAAAATTAAAACCTATGGGTTTGCTATCTCTTAACACAATAATGCTGATATTTTGACCGGGTTTTTGACTTATAAGATTCACCACTTCATCCCATGTCTTTATTTTTTGGCCATCTATGGAATATACCACATCTCCATTTTTAAGTCCGGCCTTGTCGGCAGGTTCTCCGGGTACGACTGAAATTTTTGTTGTGGCAACTCCGGCAAAAAAGCAAATTACGGCAATCAGCAATATTGCCAGCACAAAATTCATCGCAGGACCTGCAAAGATAACTCCGAGACGGTTTGTTACGGGTTTATTGTTAAAAGCTCTGGGATCGGCGGTTTTGGCATCTTCTCCCTCCATTTTTACAAAACCTCCAAGAGGAAGCGCCCTGATCGAATATTCTGTTTCACCGGGTTTGATTTTGATTACTTGCGGACCAAATCCCAAACTGAATTCCCTTACTTTTATGTCAGACAGTTTCGCTACGATAAAATGACCCAACTCATGAAAAAAAATCAGCATCCCAAAGACTATCAACGACGCTATAAATGTGTACAAGTGTTTCACCTACCAAATATAATGTTATTTATTACTGTATAAAGGAGGAATAATCCCCGAGTGCATCAATGCTCTCATGATTACCACTACTAGAGGACCGATAAACAATCCCATAAAACCAAAAATTTCAATTCCAAGATATAGAGAAACCAGGGTCAATAACGGATCTATCCCCAGGTTCTGGCCTATAATCTTGGCCTGGAAAATCTGCCTGCTTCCTATCATGATTACATAAAGTATCAATAAACCCGCAGCAAAACTTATATTCCCCATAATTGCTGAAAATATAATCCATGGTAAAAAAATCAGACTTGGACCAAAAAGTGGCAATATGTCAAGCAGACCGCATATTAAACCCAATGTAAGCGCATAGTCTACCTTAAGGATGTAAAATCCCAGGATAGTAATTGTCGTAGATATCATTACCAGGATTATCTGAGCTTTTAACATATTGATAAAGGAAAGGAAAAGTTCGATTTGAACCTTTTTTATTTTATCCTGCAAAGTAACAGGCAATATATTCATTAAAAATCTCAACACCTCGTTTTTTTCCTTAGAAAAAAAGTAACTAAACAGAAAGATAAATATCATAAAAATAAATATGTTTGCAAAAAGATTGGGAACCATGGTGATTTTATCCATTAAAAAGCTGTAAATATTTGATAATAAGCCTGTCATTGTAGATAATATTTGACTTAAATTATTTTCTACATATTTTATAATTTCTTCAGGAATTTTTGTGGAAAAATATACAAAATACATAGAGATTTTATTAAATACTATATTATAATAATAGTAGTAGTTTGGAAGGGTATGAATCATTTTGCTTAACTCAAATGTCAAGCGTGAAATTATTAATGTAAAAATGTAACCGAAAAAGCAAAATATGGCAGTCAAAACAATCCCCACTATTAATCCTCTATCAATTTTCGACTTTTTTTCGATCAAGCTTACCACAGGCTCAATTAAAAAAGCTATAAATATACCGATGATGATCGGCAATAGAAATTTCAAAGCTATTGCAATAAAAATCGTTACTATCACAACTAACACTATATATAATAATAAAGGTTTGTTACTGTTTTTTAATATCACAGGAGACCACCCTTTTGAATAAATAGAATTATGTAGTAATATGCTGCTGGAAAAGAAAAAAGCGTACTGTCAAACCTATCGAGAATTCCTCCATGTCCCGGAATTATTTTCGAAAAATCTTTAATATTACAATAGCGCTTTATTAAAGAAGCAGAAAGGTCCCCTATCTGGGAAAAAACACCGATTAAAAATCCTACCGCCAATGAATCAAAAAACACTATTTCAGGTAATATCAACCTGGTGTAAATAATACTGGCGGCTATACTGAATAAAATTCCTCCCACACTACCTTCGATAGTCTTATGAGGGCTAATATTTGGGGCCAACTTGTTTTTACCGAAAAATATACCTGTAAAAAAAGCTCCCGTATCACAGGCCCAAGTAGTTATAAATACCCACCAGATAAAATATATTCCATTAAACAAATTTCTCATTAAAATAAAATACATAAAAAGCGTAGAGGTATATACGTAGGAAAACATACTAAAAACTATGTCCGTGATGTGATTTTGTTTACTATTAATTATACTGTAAAAAAATATAAATATTAATAATAAAAAGAGCGACAGAGGAATAATCATAAAATTTAGTATTGATATATATTTTGCAGAAAAAAGAAGCATTACAGTAAAAACGGATAAATAGACGAAAGCAATGTGTATGTTAATTTTTTTAAAGGCATTTTGAAGTTCATATATGGCATATATATTTAAAAAAGATATTGTTAAAAAAAACAACCAGCCCCCGATATTTATTATATAACCCAATAATATTATGCCGACCACCGCACTTAAGATTCTCTGAAGCATAATGTCACCTGCTTTATTTTTTTAAACCTCCAAATCTTCGCTCCCTATTCTGGTAATCCAATACGGCATTGAGTAAATCTTCCTTTTTAAAGTCAGGCCAGTATTTATCCGTAAACCATAATTCCGTATAAGCTATCTGCCACAGTAAAAAGTTGCTGATCCTTAATTCCCCGCTGGGTCTGATTAAAAGATCGGGGTCGGGTAAATTCCTTGTAAATAAATATTTTTCAAAAAGCTGTTCGTCAATTTCTTCTATGCCAATTTTACCATTTTTTACGTCATTGCACAAATCTCTGCATGCTTTAACTATTTCCTTACGGGAGCCGTAATTTAAAGCAATGTTCAAAATCATGCCTGTATTATTCTTTGTAAGTTCGATGCCCCTGTTTATCTCATCGGCAATATTATCGGGCAGTTGTTGCCATTCACCGGTTATATTTATTATAATATTATTTTTATGCAAGTTGTTTACTTCTTTCTTTAAATAGTACAGAATCAGGTTTAAAATCGAATTTACTTCATCAAAAGGTCTCTTCCAGTTTTCAGTAGAAAATGCAAAAACGCTTAGAACTTGTATACCTATTTCAGCACAAAACTTAACTATATCTCGGAGCGATTCGGCTCCAGCCCAATGCCCGGCAATTCTCGGGAGGCCTCTTTTTTTTGCCCACCGTCCATTGCCGTCCATTATAATGGCGATATGTTTCGGTATCTTGTATTTATCCAGCATATCAATATTCAATCCTATTGCCATCGCTTCCTCCCGAAATTTCATAAAACCCCCGTAAAAAGGGGGTTTTTACAATATGAGTAATAAACCAGGATACATTATTGTAGCCCGCCTCAAAGTTATAAATTTTTCGCCTGCGTCTTTAATACTGGGAATAAGGCGACAATGAGTTTTACTCTCTTTTCGTTAACTCTGTCTATTCTGACAACCACTTCTCTTAAATAATTTTTATTATTTTTAACCGGCTTTGTATATTTAATTTCTTCAATTGCTATTCCGTGTGCTTTCAACTCAAATACAGCTCTTTTTAATGGAATTCCTAAAATATTTATTTGCAAGTTAATAGGATTATACCTCCATTATATCTTTTTCTTTATGTTCCAGCATCTTTTCAATTTCTTCCGTATATTTATCAGTTAGCTTCTGAATTTCTTCCTGCGAGCGTTTATGTTCATCTTCGGATATTTCATGATTTTTCTCCATCTTTTTCAAAGCTTCGTTATATTCGCGCCTGATATTACGAATTATGACTTTTGCATCCTCGGCTTTCTTTCTGGACATTTTTACAAGTTCCTGACGCCTTTCCGATGTCAATTCTGGCAGTATTAACCTTATTACTTTGCCGTCATTGTTAGGTGTCAGTCGAAGGTCCGATTTGAGTATAGCTTTTTCAATAGCTCCTATCATTTTTATATCCCATGGTTGAATGAGTATCATTTTTGGTTCAGGGACACTGACAGAAGCCAACTGGTTGACTGGGGTAGGCGTACCGTAATAATCTACAAATACTTTATCCAAAAGAGCGGCGGAGGCTCTTCCCGCCCTGATGGCGGCAAAGTCGGCTTTTAAATTTCCCAGGGCTTTTTTCATTTTTTCTTCTACTTCACTAAAAATTTTTTTATCCATAATGTTCAACCCCCTTTAACAAAAGTACCTATATTTTCACCAAAAATTACTTTTTTAATATTTCCAGGTTCATTAATTCCAAAAACTATTATCGGTATCTTGTTATCCATGCAAAGGGAAGTGGCTGTTGAATCCATTACGCCCAGTCCTTTGTTCAAAACATCAATATATTCAAGGCTTTGAAACTTGTGGGCTTTTGGATTTTTTACGGGGTCAGAATCATATACTCCGTCAACCTTTTTTGCAAGCAAAATAACTTCCGCTTCAATCTCTGCCGCTCTCAAAGCCGCTGTGGTATCGGTGGAGAAGAATGGGTTTCCGGTGCCTGCTGCAAAAATTACAACCCTGCCCTTTTCCAGGTGTCTTATGGCTCTGCGTCTTATATATGGTTCTGCTATTTCTTTCATTTCTATCGCTGTTTGAACCCTGGTTTGAACATTTCTGTTTTCCAGAGCATCCTGGAGCGCCAGAGCATTAATGACTGTTGCGAGCATACCCATATAATCGGCTGTAGCACGGTCCATTTGATCAGAGTTTCTACCTCTCCATATATTTCCACCACCCACCACTATGGCGATTTCCACTCCCAAACCATGGATTTCTTTAATCTGGTCAGCTATGGAATTTAATGTATCCTGGTTGATACCAAATCCTCTTTCTCCTGCTAATGCTTCGCCGCTTATCTTTAAGACTATCCTTTTATAAATAGGTTTTTCCATCTATAACCCTCTCTTTGCTAAAAGATATTCTATATTTTACGCAAAAATCCTCTTTTAAAAAAGAGACACTTCAAGTGTCTCTAAATATATACATTATTTTTCCGCTTGACCCTCGGCTTGAACTTCTCCTCTTTCATACCGGGTAAACCGGCTCACGGTAATATTTTCTCCAATTATCGCTATTTTTTCCATAATAAGTTGCGAAATTTTTTTGTCGGGGTCTCTTATAAAAGGTTGGTCCATTAAACAATTTTCCTCGTAAAATTTTTCTATTCTCCCATCCACGATCTTCTCTGCTATATGTTCCGGTTTTCCTTCATTAAGCGCTTGAGCTTTCAGTATCTCCCTTTCCTTCTTAATAACATCCTCAGGAACATCATTCCTGGATATATATTTTGGGTTGGCTGCGGCAATTTGCATTGCAATGTCTTTTACTAGGCTTTTGAATTCATCATTTCTCGCAACAAAGTCTGTTTCGCAGTTTACTTCAACAAGCACTCCGATTCTGCCGTTGCCATGTATGTAAGAATCTATAATCCCTTCTGCGGCAATACGGCTGGTTTTTTTTGCAGCTTTAGCAAGCCCTTTTTCTCTGAGAATAATTATCGCTTTTTCCATATCTCCGTTGGATTCGGTAAGCGCTTTTTTACAATCCATAATACCGGCACCGGTTCTTTCCCGAAGTTCTTTTACCTGTTCTGGAGTAATCATGGTATTAACCTCCCATTTTTCTCAACATTATTAAAGGTAAGGGTATAAAGCCCCCCTTACCTTAGAATATTACTCTTCTGCCACCAGCTGCTCGCCCTGCTTTCCTTCCAGAACGGCATCGGCCATTTTTTCTGTCAGTAATTTAACAGCTCGTATAGCATCGTCATTGCCGGGTATCACGTAATCTACTTCGTCGGGATCGCAGTTGGTATCCACAATGGCAACTATTGGAATCTGAAGTTTCCTGGCTTCCAGAATGGCATTTCTTTCTTTCCTGGGATCCACAATGAAGAGCGCGTTAGGAAGTTCAGTCATATTCTTGATACCGCCCAGGTACTTTTCAAGGCGATCCTTTTCATGTTTTAGATTCTGTACTTCTTTTTTGGGAAGCACCTCGAAAAGTCCTTCTTCCTCCATTTTTTCAAGTTCGTGCAGTCTGTCTATACGCTTGCGAATGGTCTTAAAATTTGTAAGCATACCTCCAAGCCATCTTTGATTCACATAAAACATACCGCACCTGACTGCTTCTTCCTGAATAGATTCCTGAGCCTGTTTCTTAGTACCGACAAAAAGGATGTAACCACCTTCCGAAGCAACATTTTTAACGAATTCGTAGGCTTCCTCAATTTTCTTGACAGTCTTTTGCAGGTCGATGATGTAAATCCCATTTCTTTCTGTGAAAATATATTCTTTCATCTTGGGATTCCATCTTCTTGTTTGATGCCCGAAGTGAACGCCTGCCTCTAAGAGCTGTTTCATTGAAACTATGGACATATTTCTCACCTCCCTGGTTTTTAACCTCCGCCGTTTCATCTTTCAAAAAGACCTTTCGGCACCCTCTTTGAAATCCAGCGACGTGTGAATTTACCGTTTGTTAGTATACCATAAAAAGTAAGCTTATGCAATATTCTTCGAATATTTACTTTAACTTTATTTACAACTTATTTACGCTTGGTTCCCATATAAGAATCAAGTTTTTTTAATCTTGATTCCAGAATAATTTTTATTAATGCCGCCAAAGGAACTGCAAGAATCATTCCCCATAGACCGAAAAAAGCCCCGCCCGCCAGTAACGAAAAAATGACTGTCAGCGGATGTAGCCCAACATTTTCTCCAACAACATGTGGAGATATAATACCGCTTTCAAGTTCATGTATTATAATTATAGCTACTATGAGCCATACAATTTTGTTGGGATATCTGAGCAGTGCTATCAATACGGCTGGTAATGCGCCTATAAAAGGTCCAAAATACGGAATTATATTTGTAACTCCCGCCAGAAGTCCTATTAAAAGCGCAAAGTCAATTTTTAAAATGTATAAAGCCAATGTTGTCAATACCCCTATAATTAAACTTACAATTAGCTGACTTCTTATATATCTCCCAAGAGTAGTATCTATTTTCTCAAGAAAACATATTATATTTTTTTTATGATAAGGCGGCAAATAAAAAACTATATTCATTTTGATTTTATCCAGGTCTTTGAGCAAATAGAAACCAACCACAGGACCAAGAATTATGCTAAACAAACTTGTAAACCATCCCATAATAATATTTGCCATATTCTGTAATATGGAAAGCAGTATTTTTTCTATCTGAGCTATATTTCTATCTATAACTTCCTGGACACTAACCGGTAAACTAGTTTTGTACTTTGTTCTAATATCTTTTATGAAAACCTGAGTTTCACGGGTATAAAAAGGAATGGTATCGATGAGTTTGTTTAATTCTATCAAAATTACAGGTATAATATATAAAAGAGCGATAATTATTGATCCTATCAAAATAAAATATATGAGGGCTACGGCAACAGATCTTTTTAAACCTTTATTTATTAGAAATACTACCACAGGATCCAGTATATATGTAATAAAAAGGCCTATGGCAAAGGGCAGGAAAATAATCTCAATCTTTTTCCTTTGAATGAAAATCAGAATTAAAACGATTATTAATAGAATAAATAAAAAAAGCCGGTAAAACAAAGTCCGGTTAAAAAAGTTTTTAAATATATCTTTCACCTCTTAAAAAATCTCTGGACATCATCTACTACCTCCGGCAGTTAGTTGGTTATGTTCGTGGTTATAGGGCAATAAACTTCCATCATCCCCTACTTCATATACAGTAACTTTGTTCTTTTGCATTGAAAATTCCACAAAACAGTCCCAACAATAAAATTGGTTGTTTCCCACTTTTCCTATGGAATTTCCCCCGCATAAAGGGCAAACGATCAACATGTTTCACCTCTAAATAAACTTTATATTATATATTAACCAAAAAGTAAAAAAAAATACGCCTTCGGCGCACATCAGTGTAAATCAGTTCTCTTTTCAATTATTCCCCCGCCGATTACCGTGTCGTCATCATAAAACACTACCGCCTGCCCAGGGGTAACGGCTTTCTGGGGTTCGTTAAAAATTACTTTAACCCGGTCTTTTCCGTATGGCTTTATTTTTGCAGGTTTTTCATCAAAATTATACCTTATTTTAGCCCCTACCTGTCTTACTGAATTGAGTTCATCTATTGCTATCCAGTTGACTCGGTGAGCAATAAATTCCCTTGAAAAAAGGTCCTGTTCTTCGCCAAGGATCACGGTATTGCGTTCTGCGTCTATATCTACGACATAAAGCGGTTTACCGACCGAAATGCCAAGGCCCCGTCTTTGACCTATGGTATAAAAAGGTATTCCATCGTGCATGCCTAGTATATTTCCCTTTTTGTCAACAAATGGCCCGGGTATAATTTTTTCAGGCACCTTTTGTTTTAAAAAGTCCTTATAATTTGTATCAACAAAACATATTTCCTGGCTGTCAGGTTTTTTTGCCACAGAAAGGCCAGCTTCTTCGGCTATTTTTCGTATTTGATGTTTTGTGTAATAACCCAGAGGTAAAATTATGTGTTCCAGTTGAAACTGGGTTAAGTTGTAAAGCGCATATGACTGGTCTTTTGTATCATCTACAGATTTTTTTAATATATATCTTCCCGTCGAATCATCATATTCAATCTTGCCGTAATGACCTGTGGCAAGATAAAAGGCGTCGATTTCCAGTGCTTTTTTCAACAAAACATCGAATTTTAAATGTCGGTTGCACGCTATACAGGGATTCGGTGTCCGTCCTTTCAGGTATTCTTCAATAAAATTTTTTATCACTTTTTCATTAAAAATATCTTTGAGGTTTATCACATAGTACGGTATGCCGATTTTATCAGCCACCCTGCGTGCATCATAAACTGCTCCGATTGAACAGCAGCCGCCCTCTTTCAATCTCTTTTCCTCGGGAACATCCTGCCATATCTGCATTGTCATGCCAATTACCTCATATCCCCGCTCTTTCAATAGATAAGCGCAAACGGAACTATCTACTCCACCGCTCATCGCTACTACAACTCTGTTCTTATTCATTTTTACCCCTGTTTGTTTTGCTTTTTTTGAAAATCTTCGATTGCGGCATGCAATGCGTCGGCAGCCAGGTTGGAACAGTGCATTTTAACCGGGGGGAGCCCCCCAAGAGCTTCAGCTACGGCTTTATTGCTTATCTTAATGGCTTCATCCAGCGATTTGCCCTTGACCATTTCCGTAACCATACTGCTTGTGGCAATGGCCGCACCGCAGCCAAAAGTTTTAAATTTGATATCTTCTATTATATTATCTTTTACTTTAATAAATATTTTCATTATATCTCCACAAACCGGATTACCTACCTGGCCAATTCCATCCGCATCGAGTATCTCGCCTACGTTGCGAGGATTGGAAAAATGATCCATAACCTTCTCATTATACATTTTTGGACAGCTCCTTTCTCTCAGCAAAAAGCGGTGACATTTCACGCAGCTTGCTCACTATACCGGGCAATATTTTCAAAACATAGTCCACATCCTTTTCGGTGTTATCCCTACCCAGTGTCAGCCTGAGCGAACCGTGCGCTATTTCATGTGGGAGGCCTATGGCAAGTAATACATGGGAAGGCTCCAGGGAACCGGATGTGCATGCAGAACCACTGGAGGCACATATGCCCTTCATGTCAAGATTTAAAAGAAGAGATTCACCTTCGATAAATTCAAAGCAAACATTTACATTATGGGGCAAGCGTACGTTAGGATGGCCATTAAGGCGCACAAAAGGAATACTATTCATGATTCCGTCAATTAATTTGTCTCTTAATCTGGAAAGCTTTTCATGTTGTTGCTCGAGCTCTGTTCCTATAAGCTCACAAGCTTTGCCAAATCCGACTATGCCGGGTATATTTTCCGTACCTGCCCTTCGCTGACTTTCCTGGGCGCCTCCGGTTATAAAAGGTTTTATTTTTGTGCCCTTTCTGATATATAAAGCTCCGACGCCTTTTGGACCGTAAATCTTATGAGATGAAATGCTCATAAGGTCTACGAACAATTCATTCACATTTACCGGTATTTTGCCCACGGTTTGAACTGCGTCGGTATGAAAATATATATTGCTTCTTTCTTGTTTTATAATTTTGCCAATATCGGCTATGGGTTCAATTGTGCCTATCTCGTTATTTGCGTGCATTATTGAAACAAGAATCGTATCGTCAGTAATGGCATTTTTTACGTGTTCAGGAGCCACAAATCCGAATTTATCAACAGGCAAATAAGTTACTTTGTAACCCTGCTTTTCCAGGTCTTGGCAGGTGTGTAAAACGGCATGATGTTCGATAGATGATGTTATGATATGATTTCCCCTGTCCTTATTGGCTTCAACGATACCTCTCAAAGCCCAGTTGTCCGACTCGGTACCTCCCGCAGTGAAAAACACTTCTCTAGGATCTGCTCCTATCAGTGCTGCAACTTTTTCTCTGCTGTCTTCCAGAGCCATTTTGGCTTCTCTTCCGTAAGAATATATGGTAGATGCATTTCCAAACCTTTCAGTCATATAAGGCATCATGGCTTCAAGGACTTCTTTTCTCATCGGGGTGGTGCCTGCATGATCCATATATATTCTTTCCATAAACCCAACTCCTTTTTTCGAATATTATATATAATACATGTAATTTCCGGATCTATTTTTGAGTTTTTCCGCTTCTTCGCACATATCCTGGAGTGTAATTGAATCCATTGTTTTTATCATGCTGTCCCTTATTTTTTCCCATACAATACGGGTTATACAGTCGTCGGCTCGAGAGCATTTCACCGCATCCTGCTCCAGCACGCAATCCACAAGCCCCAGTGGACCTTCGAGAACTCTCAACACATCTTTTACGGTTATTTCGCTGGGTTTTTTTGTAAGAGTATAGCCCCCTTGAGCACCACGGACGCTCTGGACTAGACCGGCTTTTCTCAAACTTGAAATGAGTTGTTCCAGATAATGCTCAGATATATCCTGTCTTTCCGCCACGCTCTTTAAAGGAATAGGCCCGTTACCATAATTTTGAGCCAGATCAAACATGGCTTTTAAGCCATACCTTCCTTTTGTTGACAGTTTCATCGGTTATCACCTTAATTCCTATCGTTTTAGTTGGTATTCTACTAATAATATACCTGATTTAAAAATAATTGTCAAGACATTAACCATAAATTATATAAAAAAATTCAGTTCATACTGAACTGAAACCAGTTATATTCTTATATCAATATGAGATGATTTTTTTGAGTTATCCTTTTTTTTATAATTTTGTTGTTTTGTTTTGCCTTCTTTTTTGCGATTGTTCCTGTCGCTTCCTTCTCTTATTTCTTCGGGCTTTGTTCGTTCATATACTCTTTCTTTTTTAAATCTTAATTGCTCCTGAAATTGAACGGTCAGCGTACTCTGTTGTGTTTCATTTCCCTCTTTTAAAATCTGTTGAATTTTTGTCGCCTCTGTAGTTCTAGGTACAATAACCTGTAAGTCAACGGGCCTCATCGACATAAAGGTATCACCTATCCTTCATATACGCCGAATTTTATCTTGCCGTCATGGTTATAGAATGTGGCATGATCAATTTTATCTTTTACTTTGAAACTGGCATTTCCTATCACAATATTTACTCCCGGCATGACCGCGTTGGAAGCTGACACCTTTGCTCTTCCCAGGTCAGCTATCAAGGTTTCCAATTTTTGCTTATCATTGGTCATATACATTTTTTGTTCAAGTAATATTTCGCACGTATTTTTCAATTTTTCATACATTAGGGATTTATCAGGGGGCAAAGCATTCTTGTCTTTTAATCTTTCAAAAAGGCAAATTGCCTGCTGGGCTTTCTTCAAGTCATTCTCAACAATTTGCAATTTCTGGTTAAGTTCCAAGAGTTTCTTTTTTAATTCGGGATTGGTTCCTACTTCGATTTCAGTGTATGTGGCCATCGATGAACCTATTGTCTTTGCAATAAGTTCTTCGCCCGCCCTACAACTTCCGCCAACCAGCAACCCTTTTTTGCCGTTAACCTTTATTTTTTTACCAGCTGAAAGGTTGCTGTGCATAGCCGCTTCATAAACAACAATATCCCGACCCGCCTCAATCGTGGAATTTTCAATATACCGGGCCGTCACGTCTGTCCCCGCTCGAAGATACCCTTTCCCTCCTCCCTGAATCCCCCTTTTTATAACGATATTACCGGCAGCTTCTATTTCCGCAGCTTCAACAGTCCCTTCTATTTCGGCATCACCCTCAACTTTTATTTTAAAGCCGCTCTTTACATTGCCTCTTACAATTATACTTCCCAAAAAATTTATATTTCCGGTTGCCGGTCCTACATCGCCTTTAATTTCCAAGATCTGAAGCACACTTATTTTCCCTTCAGACAATACAGGCTGGCCGTCAATTTTTGAGTATATTTTTCTCCCATCTTCGGAAATGTCTATGTTTTTTCCCGGTTTAAAATGGATGTCTTTACCATCCCTTGCAGGTAAAGTTTTCCCTGTTACGGTTTTTCCCGGATAACCCGGCGTGGGCGGTATTATCTCTGCAAGGAGTTCTCCGGTTTTTACATTGGTTACAAGGTTTAAGTTATGAAAATCTACTTTTCCATCTTCAGTAATTACCGGCTTCAATTCCTTTTTTGTATCAAAGTAATATTTTATTTGAGCGTTTTGTCCGTTGACGGGAGCCTGACCCTCCGCAATTTTAACTTTTGAATAAAAAATTCCATTTTCCAGCACTTCTTTTATTTTATTGTAATTAATGCCTTCAATTATCCCAGCCTTTGTAAGCTCGGCTAAAACATCGTCATATACTACCATTCTACCGCCTTTTGGCGGTATTACACATATTGTCGCATACATCTGGTCCTTTGATATTTCTACTTCACACCTGGCATCTTCCTTGATTTCCTCTCCTGCATTCTGTTCAATTTGTTTTTTTTCTATGTCTTTTATTCCATCCGCCTTACCCATGGAGATAACCTTTTTTTCAATAGTCCAATCCGTTGTGTTTTCCGTATTTTTTTTACTGTATTCTTCCAATGAATTTCACCAGCTTTCTTTATTAAAGAATGGCCCTTTTCCTGCTCAAACTACCCCTCAATCTCAGAATTGCTTTTGTATGAAGCTGAGAAATTCTTCCCTGAGAAAGATCAAGGACCTTGGCGATTTCCTTCAACGTTAAACCTTCGTAATAATACAAAGTTACTACCAGTTTTTCCTGGTAAGGTAAGCGGTTTATAGCCTCCCCCAGCATCTTTTTTATCTCCTGTTTTTCGACCATTATATCCGGTCTTGCGGATTCTTTTGTAAAATCTTCCGCAAAAATTAAATCATCAAGAGAAATTATAGAAGTAAAAGCAATTTCATTATAAATAATTTGAAGATCCTCTTTGGAAATATTTAGATGTTTACAAATATCTTCATCCGTTACCGTCCTTCCCAGGCTTTGCTCCAGTTCAGCATATGTCCGTTGTATGAGTTTTGCTTTTTTCCTGATACTTTGCGGAACCCAGTCCAGTTTTCTCAATTCGTCTATTATAGACCCTTTTATGCGGGAATAAGCATACGTTTCAAATTTTACTCCTTTAGAGGCATCATATCTCTCAATAGCCTGCAATAAACCAAAGATACCGTAGCTAATCAAATCGTCACTATCAATGTATGAAGGCAGGCTTATGGCCATTCTGTTTACTATATGTTTTATCAGCGGAATATACTTTTCAATAATTTTTTCTTTGAGATTACTGTCCAGAGTATCATTATAATCCAGCCATAATCTGTCAGACTTGATAGCTTCCATGTTCCCACCCCGGTATCATATTATTTTGATCCCATGCCCTATAGTTTTAATTGTGAGTTCACCAGTTTCACAATTAAACTCGATTGTTCTTCCATAATTCCCTTCCACGTCTTCCGATATTATCTTAACGTTAAGTATTGCAAGCTTTAACCTTACGGCTTCAACATTCCGTTTTCCAATTTGCATTATACTATTATCGGATTTAATCTGGAACATTTGAGCTCCGCCTGCAATTTTAGCTGTTAATCTTTTTGGGTCTGCTCCGATTTTTTCCATATTATCTATTAGCATATCTATAGCCGTATCGGCAAATTTCCCGGGATTAAAATCCCTTCTGCTGCTCAGATTGCTGTCAGGCAGCATGATGTGTGCCAGGCCGCCTATTTTTTTTGTTGAATCATAAAGAGCAACACCTACACAAGAACCCAGGCCTAAAGAGAGCAACACCCCCGGAGATTTTGCTACTTTATATTCTGCCATTCCCACCCTGACCGTTTCAATCAAACGAACTCACTCCAATAGCTTTTAGAAGTACCTTTAAAGATTCATCATCCGGTATCAAGAAAAAATGAAAATTTATATCATCGATACCTTCCGTAAATTCAGTTTCAATAAAAAATGCCGTATCACCCATATAGCCGTATAAACTAAGCGGGAAACTCAATATAGCTCCCGCCATATCATAGGCAAAACCAGGGGTCGTTATCTTCATGGAAAGCTTAGTAAAATCCGATAATGCAGCAATGAATGAACTGGCTATAATATTCCCAACTTCGGTAAGCGCCGACTCTTCCATAGCTGAAAGGCTATTTCCCTCCGGTTTTTGTTTCAATAGATAATGAATAAGGTTGAATGCATTTTTTTTGGGAATTATTATAAGTATGTTTCCGCTGATATCGCCGGTAATCCTCATAAATATACCTGTCACCAGGTTTTCTGGCCCGCCTACAATATTTGAAACATCATCAAATGGAATTATTGCGACTCTCGGCACTTCCATATTAATCCTATTTGACAAAAGCAATGAAAGGGCCGTAGCAGCATTGCCTGCCCCGATATTGCCTATTTCTCGTAGCGCATCCAATTCCATGTCTGAAAACATATTTTTCACCTTCAAATCTGTGATAACTGATTTACTTCCTGCGGTTTCAACACTTTGGAAAGATTTAATAAAATCAACAGTTTTCCATCTAACTTCCCTACTCCATCCAAAAAATTGCTATCTATGCTGCCAGCGATAGTAGGAGCCGGTTCTATAGCTTCCTGGGGAAGTTGAATTACTTCCGTGGCGGAATCTACTATCATTCCTACGGTTATATCTTCGAGAGCTACTATTATAATTCTTGTATTATCGGTAATCTGTCCCGGTGGGAGGTTAAACCTTTTTTTCAGATCGATTACGGGTACTATTTCACCCCTTAAGTTGATAACACCTTCTACAAAAGAAGGGGCTTTGGGGACTCTTGTAACCGGCATCATTCTCTCAATAGTTTTTACCTGAAGAATATCCACCCCGTATTCTTCTTCACCCAGTTTAAATTCTACAAATTGACGTATTTTTTCTGCCATTATATGACCCTCCTAAAACATAGTATTAACATCCAGTATTAAAGCCACTTTTCCATCACCTAGTATGGTGGCTCCAGCAATGAACTTAATGTTTTTCAGGAAATTTCCCAGGGATTTTATGACTATCTCCTGTTGGCCTATCATGCCGTCCACAACCAGGCCAATATCTCTTTCCCCTTTTTTTACTATTACTACTGTCAGATCTTCTTCAGAATTGTTATTGCTTTGAACATCAAGAATCTCCCTAAGTCTCAATATAGGAATGACATTTCCTCTCAAAAGAGTGACCTCGTTTTTCTGAACTTTCTTTATATCCTTTGAAGATACTATTACGGTTTCCTTGATCGCACTAAGAGGAATGGCATATTTCTCTTCACCCAGCTGCACCATAAGAGCTTGAATAATGGCCAGTGTCAACGGCAATCTGATTGAAAAGGTCGTCCCATGATCAGGTAACGAGCTGACCTCTATTCCTCCACTTAAAGACTCTATTTTGGTTTTTACAACGTCAAGACCTACTCCCCTACCGGAAATATCCGTAACATTATCCTTTGTGGAGAATCCCGGCTCAAATAAAAAGGATATTATTTCAGATTCCTTGAGGTTTTTGGCCTGCTCCCTGTCAATTAATCCTCTATCGATTGCGGTTCTTGTTACCTTTTTTAGATCTATCCCCCTCCCATCGTCGGATACCTCTATTACCACATTGTTGCCGTCATGATAAGCTTTAAGCTTTATGGTTCCATTTGCGGGTTTACCTTTACTTAATCTTTCTTCAGGTGTTTCTATTCCGTGATCCGCCGAATTGCGAATCAAATGAATCAACGGATCACCAATCTCGTCTATCACGGTCCTGTCGAGTTCAGTTTCGGCTCCTTCTATAATCAAGTCAATGTTCTTCGACAATTCCCGGGCCAAATCCCGGACCACACGCGGGAATCGATTAAAAACATTCTCAATGGGAACCATCCGAACTTTCATAACAGCGTCATGAAGACTCGATGTTATACGCTCAAGATATTCCACGGCCTCCCTTCTTTTTTGTCCATCGGTTTTTTCATCCATGTCATCCAATCTGGTTTTAATAATAATAAGCTCACTTACCAGATTCATTAAGTTGTCCAGACGATCGATATCGACCCGCAAAGTTTTACTTGTCTTTCTCACATGATTGGTATGTTTTAAGCCCTGGGCCTCCTCAGCGTAAGTCGTATTTTCCCGTGATTCTTCGAAATCATCCCGAGCTTTCTCGGAAAAACTTTGTTCCACTTCGTTGATTATAATGTCTTTGATTTCGGATATGGAATCCAGAGCCGATTTTAATTCATGTTTTTGGTGAGTCGATATCAAATATATAACAAATTCATCATCAAATTTTTCATCTTCTATATCCTGGACTACAGGGATTGTCTTAATAATGTCTCCCAGTCTTTCCAGTGTTTTAAAGACAAGAAAAGCCCGCGCCGATTTCAAAAGGCAATTTTTATCCAGCCTTACTATTATTTCCCATATAAGTAAACCTTTCCCTACCGCCTCTTTTATCAATCGTTCTTCGAATTCGTTAAATTTTTTATTTGCTTCGAGTTTTTTATTGTCTTTTTGCGATTCTATAAACGGTGTCAAATTATGAGGTTTGTATCTCAGTTTTTCAAGAATAATCTTAATGTCTCTATCCTTTTCTTCCCCGTTTTCTGCAATATCTCCTATCAACTCTTCTAGAAAATCGACTGATTTCAGCAGGATGTCAATTATTTCAGGAGATACGGATATTTTTTCATTTTTTATATCGCCAAGTAAACTCTCCATCTCATGTGTTATTTCCGATATTCTGTTAAATCCCATCGTTCCCGACATGCCCTTTAGAGTGTGGGCTGAACGAAAAATTTCATCAATAATTTCCCGCCCAGGATTGTTTTCAAGTTCCAGCAAATTGCTGTTGAGATTTTGAATGTGCTCTTTAGATTCTTCTAGAAAAATGTCAAGGTATTGATTATTCATTTCCTCACCTCATTTTAATCCTATTATACAGTTTTCTAAGTCTTCATTACACTACAATTTATAACCTTTTTTAATCATTTTCCTCTGTTCAGTAAGAATAAACTTAATTATTTCATCTTGCACAGCCTTGTCGATTTCCACAAATTGAACCGCCGCATAATGCACTCCGGATTGTCTGGGGTGTTTTTCGTACCATGATCTGACCACTCTGCTTTTAATATCAAAATTATTTGACATCAAGGATATCTGCAAATTAAGCACAGTCCCATTTTTGAGCTCCCGATCAGTGGTAATCAGAGCGCCGCCTCCACTCAAGTCCCTTATAAAGCCATTGAAAGATTCATTGGATTCTATAAGGTTTACTTTAGTCTTCATAGTAATTTTTATTCTAAAAAAATCCCTTCTTTGATTTTTAATAAATGGACTCACAGGTTTTATATACAAAACGGGAATGGGAATATACTTTTTAGCTATTATCTCACCTATGAAATAGTAGAAAGAATCTCCTTTGTTAAAGTGTATTTTGACAGATTCATTAAGGCTGACGTGAAATAGTCGATTATCCTTCATCGGTATATCTAAAACCAGAGCGCCTGATTCTATATCTTCTATTTTGGAAGTGAAATAGAAGTTTTCTTTACCTCTTTCCACTTCCATGTTTAACTTCATTCCTACTCGAAATACCGAAAAGTCCATCTTTCAGCCCCCTGTTTGATTTCTTACAAATGATATGAATTTTTTAACCCAACCATCAAAGGTAAAGTTGTGTTGAAAAGGCCGTTGCTCTCCGTAAAGAAGATTTCGCCCGATGTTCGTTACACATTTTGACGCCATGCTGTCAGGAAATCTTGTATAAAAAGGAATTTGTTCCATATTTGATTTAAAAACATTTTTGTCTTCCAGCACATATCCCAGATAATTAATTTCTGTGTGTAAAAATTTGCGTGAAGCATTTGATATTTTTTGTACAGTAAACTCTCCGTCTTTAAAATTATCAACTCTATTGACAATTACATGTATCTTTTGAGAATACCTGTGAATTAATTTTATTACCGCATAAGCATCTGTAATTGCGCTTGGTTCTGGAGTTGTAACTATAATTATTTCATCCGACGACTGAATAAAACTTAAAACATTTTTTGAGATGCCTGCGCCGGTGTCTATAATGACTATATCAAAATCCGGGGTAACTGCACTAAAAGCTTTTATTAAAATATTCAATTCCGCTGTGGATAAATTGGCCATTTCATAGAGACCTGAAGCTCCCGGCAAAATTTTAATCCCCATGGGACCTTCAAGCATGATATCATTTACCGACATATCGCAACTTAGAATATGGGATATATTGAATTTTGGATAAAGGCCCGCGATTACATCCACATTGGCAAGGCCAAGATCGGCGTCCACTAGCAGGACTTTCTGCCCCATTTTCTGTAATGCCAGAGAGATATTTACAGAAAGGTTTGTCTTACCAACTCCCCCTTTACCGCTGGTAACGCAAAATACTTTTATATTTCCGGTAGGAACTTCGCTGCTGTATTTTTCATCTATAAGTTTTTTTAGATTCGAGACCTGTTCATACATGTACGCTCTCCCCCAGAATCATGCCTGCCAGTTTTTCAGCGGAAGCGACCTCTATGTCATCCGGAACATTTTGTCCTACTGTGAAATACGATAAATTCACGTCTGTCATTTTAACGGCGTTTAAAATAGTACCGTAAGTTCTGGTTTCGTCAAGTTTTGTTACAATCAATTTTTTATAATTTAATTCTTTATAATTGTTCAGAATGTCGCTTAAATCATTATTTTTAGTCGTAGCGCTTATCACCATATAAATATCTGTGGGGTTTACCGCATCCAGCAAACTCTTTATCTTTTTAATCTGCATTTTATTATTTGGGCTTGAACCCATTGTATCTATTAAAACCAGGTCATATCCTTTCACTCTGTCCAGTGCTTTACCTATGCCGTCATTCCCGTGAACTACTTCCACCGGGATTTCTAGCAATTCTCCATATGTCCTCAATTGTTCTATGGCACCCACCCTGAAATTATCGGTTGCAATTAATGCCACTCTTCTTCCATAATATAAGGCAAATTTTGCTGCCAACTTGGCTATAGTAGTAGTTTTCCCAACGCCTGTAGGGCCTATAAAAGCCACAATCGCATTCTGCCCCTTCTCAAGCTGGATTGGCTGTATTTTTCCAATCTGGGATATTATTTCATTTTTAATTGCGTTAAAAACCGCACTATTGTCCTGCATCTCTTCCGGTTTAAGAATTTTCGATACCCTGTAAAATATTTTTTTTATTAACTCTTTATCAATTTCCATGGCCGTCATTTTATCGTAAAATCTGTCAAACACCGGTAAAAAGCCTGTTTCTGAAAATGAACTCTTTTTTACATTGTTTGAATACAGGTTTTTAATCATGTCTTTAACTTCGACCAGTTCATTCTTTATATCCAGAATTTCAGTATAACCTGTGGGTTTTATCGTTATTGATGTGACGCCGTCATTCATTGCGGTATATGAAGGTTTCTTTACCGGAGTTTGAGCAACTGCAAAGTCATTGGCAGCCACTACTTCTACCTGGGGTTTTGAGAAAAGACCAAAAAATCCTCCCTTTTTTATGTGTTTTGTTTGTAATATAACAGCATCTTTTCCCATATCGCTTTTTATTTTATAAAGGGCTTCCTGCATGTTATCTGCTATATAAGTTTTTATCTTCATCAAACAATCACCGTTCCCACTGATTGAACTTCCACACCAGGTTCCAGCTCATTATAGGAAAGAACCGGAAGGTATGAAGCATAATCTTCGACTATTTTGCGAAAGTACATCCTTACCCTCGGACTTGTCAGTACGATCGGCGAGATGCCTTTCAATCCAAGGTCGTTTATCATTTTTAAGATCGAATTCCTGATTTTTTGTATATAAGACGGTTCCAAAACAATATATGTCCCCTGTTCATTCTGGCGAACGGCACTCATTATTTGATTTTCAAGCTGACCGTCAAGAGTTATGACATGAACTTTTTGACCGTTGGTAAACCGGCGGGTAATAGCTCTTTTCATTCTCTGCCTTACATATTCCGTCAGCATATCCGTATCCTTTGTCAAACCTGCATAATCTCCAAGTGCTTCCAGTATTGTGACCATATCTCTAATGGGGATATTTTCTTTTAACAGGTTTGAAAGAACTTTTTGTATCTCTCCCAGAGTAATTACTTTTGGAATCAGTTCTTCAATAAGTGATGGATATTGTTCTTTCAAATTGTCTATAATGTTTTTAACTTCCTGCCTTCCGAGAAGCTCATGGGCAAATGATTTAATCACTTCCGTAAGATGGGTTGCCAGAACCGAGGAAGCATCCACTACTGTATAGCCCTTCATCTCAGCCTTTTCTTTATTTTCAATGGTTATCCACTTGGCAGGAAGGCCAAAAGCAGGTTCTTTCGCAGGGATTCCGTCTATTTCCGGTGTCCCGCCGGCAGGGTTCATAACCATTAAATGGTCGGTTCTTATCTCGCCGCGTGCGGCTTCTACGCCCTTTATCTTGATTACATATTCATTCGGTTTTAACTGTATATTATCCCTAAGCCTGACCATGGGAACAACCATCCCCAAATCCAATGCGCACTGCCTCCGTATCATAACCACCCGGTCAAGCAGATCACCGCCCTGATTCACATCGGCAAGTGGAATTATATTGTAGCCGAATTCGACTTCTATTGGGTCTACCTGGAGAAGCGAAAAAATATTCTCCGGTTTTCTCATTTCTTCAAGTTCTTTTTCTTTTTGCAGACCTTCTTTTTTTATTTTTTCACGTTCCGAGAACCTTTGAATCGAAATACCCAGGTACCCAAGAATTCCCGACAGAATTAAAAATGGGATATGGGGAAGGCCGGGTATTATTGCAAAAAATGTGAGTACACCCGCCGCCAGCAGCAATAGTTTGGGATATGATACCAATTGTTTTATCAAATCTTCGCCGAGATTTCCAGAGCTCGCGGCTTTGGTCACCACTATACCGGTAGCGGTGGAAACAAGCAGGGCGGGAATCTGGCTCACAAGGCCGTCGCCCACTGTGAGAAGCGTATATCGGTTGATAGAAGTCATAATGTCCCAGTGCTGGAACAACACTCCGGTTATCAAACCTCCTACTATATTTATTATCGTTATAATTATTCCAGCAATGGCATCGCCTTTTACAAATTTGCTGGCACCATCCATGGCTCCGTAAAAATCCGCTTCTCTCTGTATTTCGGCTCTCCTTCGGCGAGCCTCGCTTTCATTTATCAATCCTGAGTTTAGATCCGCATCAATACTCATCTGCTTGCCAGGCATAGCATCCAGGGTAAACCTTGCCGCAACTTCCGCTACTCTTTCAGCTCCTCGCGTGATTACTATAAACTGCATGATTATGATTATTAGAAATATAATAAATCCTACCAGAACATTTCCTTTTACAACAAAGTTCCCGAATGATTCGATTACCTTTCCGGCATACCCATTCAATAATATCAACCGTGTTGAGGAAATGTTGAGGGACAATCTCAATAAAGTGGTGAGTAAAAGCATTGAAGGAAAAATGGAAAAGTCCAGCGGTTTTTCCATATTCATAGAAATCAAAAGGATAACCAGAGAAAAAGTAATATTAAACGACAGCAAAAGATCCAATATGGATGATGGAAGGGGTATTATCATCATTACAACCACCATTACCGCCATTAATGCGAGAATAATATCTCCATATTTCAATTCTTAATTCCTCCTTTCCTTCAGACTGTAGACAAAGGCCAGTACTTCTGCTACCGCATGATAAAGATTTTCCGGTATTACATCCCCGATTTCTACCGATTTATATAGAACTTGTGCCAGCGGCTTGTTTTCGACAATAGGTATATCTTCCTGTTCGGCAATCTGTTTTATTTTTTCTGCAATCCTGTCGCTACCTTTAGCCAGCACTATAGGTGCGGGATTTACGCTCGCATCATAGGCCAGTGCGATAGCCAGGTGAGTAGGGTTTGTGATGACCACATCCGCCTTTTTTACATCGTTCATCATTCTGCTGCGGGCCATTCGACGCTGTATTTGTTTTATCCGCGACTTTGTCTGAGGGTTTCCTTCCACTTCCTTAAACTCTTCTTTGATATCTTCCTTTGACATCATGAGGCCGGTTTCATATTCGTACCACTGATAAACATAGTCAAATATTGAAAGTACAAATAATGCGATACCCGCTTTTATGCCAATATTAAAAGATATGTTTGTGAGCATTTCAAAAGACGAATAAATGTCCATATCCAGCATCAATGGAATTATATCTTTGATTTTATAAATACCGCCGTAAATCAAATATCCTATGATAATGATTTTTGCAGTAGATTTAAGAAGCTCCATCAGGCTTCTACGTGAAAAGATCCTCTTTATCCCTTCAAACGGATTGATGCGCTCAATCTTTGGAATAATCGGTTCCAAGCTCAATACAGCACCAGTTTGAAGAAAGGTTGTTAAAACACCCATAAACATTATACCAAATAACAGGGGAGCCATTATTTTTGAAATGAAAATTGCAGCTTCCACAAAGGTTTTTTGAATTCCAGGAATTGTATATAAATCCTCTTTATTTAAGAGTTCCTGCCAAGTTGATGTTAAATAAGCTGTCAGATTATCTATTATATTTGACCCCAAAAGATTCAAAATCGCGAAACCCGTCAGCAGCACTGCTGATGAAATCAGTTCCCTGCTGGAAAATACCTGGCCGCGTTCCCGCGCTTTTTGTCTTTTTCGGGGTGTTGCTCTCTCTGTCTTTTCCTGAGCAAACAATTGCAAGTTCATGGTGTTTTCAACATTCCCTGTAATAAAGTCAAAATATTGTCATACGTGCCATTGAATATTACATCCAGTGCTACCAGGTACATAGGAAAAACAATAATCATCCCCAAAATGCCCGCAATAATTTTTATTGGGAGACCCACGATAAAAACATTCATCTGAGGAACGGTTCTTGCAATAATACCCATTGCAAAATCAGTTATAAAGATAATTGAAATAACAGGTAAACTTACTTTGAAGCCGATGACAAACATCTCTCTGAAGCTTGATGTAATAATTTCCAGGAATCTTTTCTCAAAAATTGCACCGGAAATCGGCACTATATCAAAACTTTTTATCAGAGCCGAAATCAACACATGGTGTCCATTCACAGTTAAAAAAATCAACAGTGTCAATATATAGTAAAAATTTCCTATTAACGGAACCTGAGTATTGCTTTGCGGATCTATTACATTTACTATGCCAAATCCCATCTGCATATCTATTATCTGACCTGCTACATAAAGCGAAGAAAACATCATGAGAGCAATATAGCCCATAGAAAGGCCCACAAAAGTTTCCTTAACAATTAACGTAGCCAGGGCTAACACATCGATGTTTGCATTAACATCCGGGATCAAAGGATAAACAATCAACGAGAGAAAGCAGGCCAGACCGATTCTGGCATGATTGGGAATTTCTCTCCTTCCAAATACTGGAGTCAACATTATAAAACCTGAGCACCTGAACAGTATCAACAAAAATTTAATAATTGTCCCGTAATTTAAGCTAATCATAATTTCTTACCATGTAAATCAATAAATAAAATTTGGCAATTGATTAAATAGACTTTGCGTAAATTGAGTAATAATAGTCAGCATCCATGGTCCGAAAAGCAGAATAGCAATAATCACTGCCACTATTTTGGGTACAAAGGTCAAAGTCTGTTCCTGTATTTGTGTGGTGGCCTGAAATATGCTGATTACAATGCCTACCAGCATACCAAATCCCAGCATCGGAGCGGATACCAGCAAAACGACTGTCATTGCTTCCTGACCCAAATGTATAATAGTTTCTTGAGTCATATTACATCACCTTTTTCTGTTTAATGGAATCCTGCCAGAAGAGAATTTACGACAATATTCCACCCATCAACCATAACAAACAACAGTATTTTAAAAGGCAGGGAGATCATAACGGGTGGAAGCATCAACATTCCCATGGACATCAATGTGCTTGAAACAATCATATCGATTACCAGAAAAGGTATGAATATTACAAATCCCATCTGAAAAGCCGTTTTAAGCTCACTGATTATAAAAGCGGGGATTAAAACATATGTAGGAACATCGTCTAGAGTTTTTATTTCATTCTTAAGTTTCGCATAATGAACGAATAACGCCAGGTCTTTCTCTCGAGTTTGTCTGAACATAAAATCCCGCAAAGGGACCTGGGCTTTATTCAGGGCCTCTTCGGTGCTGATTTGCTGGTTCATATATGGTTGCAAAGCTTCGACATTTATATCGTTCCATACCGGAGCCATAACAAATACGGTCATAAAAAGAGCCAGGCCTATCAATACTTGGTTCGGCGGCACTTGCTGGACCCCCAGACCATTTCTAACAAAAGAAAGAACGATTATTATCCTGGTAAACGAGGTCAACATTATCAATATTGAGGGAGCCAATGACAGTACAGTAAGAAGCAATATTATTTGCAAAGTTACCGCCGTATCCGTCGGACTTTTCGACGGTTGAATAAACTGCAATGACGGAACGGGAATTTCCGGAGCTGCATTCGCCATATTGTTCAGGCTAAAAAAAATGACAGCCGTAAATAATATTTTAAATAACATTTTGCCGCTTTTATTCATGAATCATCACCATTATCTCTTTTCCCCGGCTCTCTAATTAAATTCCTTAAAAAATATTCCAGATGATTGGTAAAAGTTTTATTAAATGTATCTGAATTTACTTTTTCCACCTCATTAATTAATACGGCCTCTTCATCATTCAGTCTTGATATCATGAAAAAATTTTTTTCCGATACTCCCATTAACATCAGACCCTGTGGGGTTTTTATTATATATATGCCCTTATTACTTCCTAGGGGCAGCATATCGATAACTTCCATATATTTGCTTTTTGGCCGGGTGTTAATTTGAAATCTTGCTATCCATCTTGTAGTTAAAAACGCCAGTAAAGATATAATAACAAACAACAGAAAATACACAAAAAAAGTCATCGCGCTTTTTGCAGGGGTATAATTTTGCTGCTGTTTTTGGGTATCAAAATTGTATGTTTTTAAATTGTCAACATTCGGAGAAGCGGCATATGCGCTATTTAAAATTGCTACAATTAATACACATATGATTAAAAATCCCCGCCGTTTTAAAATAGATATTTTTTTCATACGCATTCCCTTCTAGCTCAGGGCTTTCCTCACGGCTTCCACTACTCTTTCGGGCTGAAATGGTTTTACTATAAAATCCCGGGCGCCCGCCTGAATCGCATCGATAACCATTGCCTGCTGCCCCATGGCTGAACACATAATAATTTTAGCGGAAGGATCTTTGGCTCTTATTCTTTTTACTGCTTCTATGCCGTCCATTTCCGGCATGGTGATATCCATGACCGTAAGATCGGGTTTCAGTTCTGAATAAATATTAACCGCAATTGCTCCATTTTCAGCTTCACCACAAATTTGAAAACCGTTTTTTGTTAAAATATCTTTGATCATCATCCTCATAAAAGCCGCATCATCTACTATTAAAATTCCTCCCATTAAGATCATCCTCCTGATTACTGTAAACTATTTACTTTTTCTATAGAATTTATGATTTCTGTTATTCTTACTCCAAAATTCTCATCTATTACCACAACTTCACCTTTGGCTACAAATTTGCCATTGACCAAAATGTCCACTGGTTCGCCGGCCATTTTATCCAATTCTACAATAGAACCATGGCTGAAACTCAATATCTCCTTTATGGTTTTTACCGTTCTTCCCAATTCCACCGTGACTTCCAGTGGAACATCCATAATTAAATCAAGACTATAATTTGAAGGTGGCGATGGTTCTTCTTGAAACTTTTCAAATTGAACCGTTCTTACCGTCACTTCATTCCTCCTTTCCGCCACATTTTTTTCTTCTTTCTGACGGGAGATTGTTGTGTCATTTTGCATATGTTCGGAAGATGGGCCATTTTCAATACCCGGCGCTTCTTCCGAAATCGCTCCGCCGTTCATGGATAGATTAAAAAGATATTTTACAAGGGTTTTGGCAAAAGATATAGGCATTAGCTGAAAGATATTGCTGTCCAACAAATCGCCTACCTGCATCTTAAACGATATGACAACAATGGACTCATTTTCATCAAAAAAACTTTCCAGAGAATCGGTGGCAAAATTAATTCTGCTGAGCTTTGGCGGAGAAATGTTAATATCTTTTTTCAACATGGTAGACAATGACGTAGAAGCGGAACCCATCATCTGATTCATAGCTTCTCCTACGGCGCTCAATCTAAGATCATCCAGTTCTGCATCGATATTCTTCCCATCCCCTCCCATCATCAAATCCGCAATTATTTTAGCGTCGCTTTCTCGTATTATCATAATGTTGCTTCCATTCAGGCCTTTTGTATAGGATACTTCTATAGCGATAAAAGGTACAGGATATATTTTTTTTAATTCGTTTATTTTTGTTACACTCACATTGGGAGTGGTTATGGTTACTTTGTTTCTGAGCAGAGAATATAAAGTGGTCGCAGAAGTGCCTATCGATATATTTCCTATTTCTCCAAGGGCATCTTTCTCTTCTCTTGTAAGTATATTGCTTTCCATTTCCTTGCCCTTTATAAGTTCCCTTATCTCTTCATCAGACAATATATTCTCATCCATTTGGTTCTTCCTCCTCTGCAGCTAAACTTGTTATTTTTACAGCCATTTTGTTGTGAAAAATGCCTACGATACCCTTGAATTTCAAACTATCCTGAATGAAGATTTCTACTTCGCTTCTGATATTTTTATCCAGAGCTATGACATCTCCCAACTTCAAGTTTAAAAAATCGCCTATTGTTATGTTCACTTTCCCAAGAACCGCTTTCATTTCAACTTTCATTCCGCTTATTTTATTACTTAAAAAATGCACGGCTTTTTCTGAAACTTCTTTTTTTGTATTGGAAAGCCAGATCCGGGTAGAAAGTTTCGATATTATAGGCTCAATTACTATATGAGGTATGCAAATATTTATCATGCCCTCACTTTTCCCAACCTTTACACTGAATGTAATGAGGGCCACTGCTTCATTTGGAGCAACCAGTTGTATAAATTGAGAATTTGTTTCCATTTTTTCCAATGCAGCGTTTATTTCCGTAATGTCTTTCCAGGCTTCACGTAAAATTGAAGTCATTTTAATAAAAATTTTTTCAATAATGCCATTCTCTATTTCGGTAGGCTCTCTTAATTTTTCCTTATATTCACCTGCTCCTCCTAACAACCTGTCTATAATGGCAAAAGCAACAGACGGATTTATTTCTATTATAATTGCGCCTTTTAGAGGCGAGAAATTTACTACAGAAATTAACGATGGATTTGGCAGGGAAGAAATAAACTCGTTATATGTCATCTGCTCTACATAATATACATTTACCTGAACTAGTGTCCGAAGCTGTGCGGAAAGATATGTCGTCAACAACCTTGCAAAGTTTTCATGGATAATGCTCAAAGTATGAAGCTGTTCTTTCGAAAACTTGTTTGGCCTCTTAAAATCATACTGTTTAATTTTTTTTTCGGCACTTTTGCTTTTTACTTCTTCGGCTTTTATTTCTCCTTTGGAAATGGCTGAGAGGAGAGCATCTATTTCGCTTTGGGAAAGAATTTCAGACAAATTTTTCCCTCCTCTTCAATTTACAATAATGCTTGTAAAATATACATCGGTGATTTTGCCGCTGGTTAATAAAGAATTGATAGATGTTTTAATTTGTTTTCTGAGCTCCTCCATGCCGCGACTGTCCTTTACTGAATCAAAATTCTTTGATCTTAATATTGTAAAAATCCTGTCCCTTATTTCAAAATCTTTGGATTGCAGTTCTTTTTCCAATTCCTTACTATCTAAAAGATATACCAGTGATACTTTAATATAACCTTTATCGGAAAGATTTGTTAAAAAATCGCCCGCAGAATACGGTGTGGCCTGTTTTTCGGTCTCATGACTATTTATGGTGCTTCCAGCAAAGTTTCTCGCCACAAAATATGCTACGACAGATGTCATTAACATCAACATGAAAAGAATTATCACGACTAGTATTATATTTTTGAAGCTCGATTTGTTGCTTTGACCGGTTTGAACTGTAGCCATTGCTTTTCCCCCTCACTTAGGTTCCTCATTTTCGGAAACTGATTTTAATATGACTATATCAACCCGCCTGTTTAAAGCCCGATGCTTATCCGTATCATTGGGTGCCACAGGTCTGTACTCGCCATAACCTGCTGCAGATATCGTATATGGCGAAAAATTATGTTTATCTATAAAATACCTTACCACGTTAACCGCTCTGGCAGTAGATAGTTCCCAGTTTGAAGGGAATTCCCGCGTATGTATCGGAACGTTGTCGGTGTGGCCTTCTACTCTTATCTGCCTCCGGCTCTGTTTTAAAACCGGAACGATTTTATCAAGAACGACCCTTGCCTGCTCTTTAATGTCCGCTTTACCCGAATCAAAAAGAACCCCTTCCACAAACCTTATTACCAGACCTCTCTCATCCAGTTCAACTTGAATTCCATTTAAACCATTCTGTTTTACTATATCTTTAACATTTTGTTCAAGCCTTTCAAATTTTCTCTGTTCTTCGGCCGATACCAGAAATTGCCCCACTTCTCCCGATTCAATAAATTCACCTTTTTCCAGTGTTTGCCCTCCTTGGATGATCCCCAGTGAACCCTGCAGAGAAGACATGTACATGTCAAATTTTTTTGTGTCAACGCTTGATAAGGCAAAGAGAAGTGCAAAAAAAATCAAAATCTGCGTCATCAAATCCCCATATGTTGTCATCCAGAGTGGGGAGCCAGGGGGCTGACTCTCGCTCTCACCTCGTCGTCTGCTGCCAGGCAAGGTCCTCACCACTTTCCGAAGTTTTTGCCCCTCTTATGCTATTTCTTTTCTTCGGGGATAGAAAAGCGTTCAATTTTTCTTCGATTATCCTCGGGTTTTCCCCGGCTTGAATGGACAGCATGCCTTCTATCATAACTTCTTTCATAAGTATTTCTTCCCTACTTCTAACCTTGAGTTTCCCGGCAATAGGTATAAATAATAAATTTGCAAAAGTTGCCCCATAAAAAGTTGTTATCAGGGCGACAGCCATGCCAGGCCCAACGGCGTCGGGATTGTCCAACTGTTTTAACATGTTTATTAACCCTATAATGGTCCCTATGAGACCGAAAGCCGGAGATAATGCGCCCATTGTCTCAAATATGCTCTGGCCTTCTTTGTGCCTTTCCTCTAGAAAAGCCAGTTCTGTCTCAAGAATGTTTCTCACCAGTTCCGGATCGGTCCCGTCAACAATCAGCAGTATACCCTTTTTTAAAAATTCATCCTTCAGTTGGTAAGCGGCGTCCTCCAGCGCAAGAAGACCTTCCCTCCTTGCCGTTTCCGCCAGGCTGACGATATTTTTTATTATGTCTCCCGGTTCAAGCCGTTTTTCTTTGAATACAATCTTTAATATTTTCAATACATCTATCAATTTGCCAATAGGGTAATTTACGAGAGTAGCAGCCAGAACACCGCCGAAGACAATAAGAGCCGACGGGATGTTTATAAAAGCGCTCAACGTTCCTCCCATACTGATAGCCCACAAAAAAATCGCTATGCCGCTGATAATACCTATAATTGTAGCAAGGTCCATCAGCCACACTTCCCTTCAACATATTAATCGAATAACTATCATTTTCTACAAATCCTTATTTCCGAATATTTTTCTTTTATAATCCATCACTTTTTTAACGATTTCTTCTTTTGATTCTTTCACCACATATTTGGTTTCATTAGTAAGGGTAATCACGGTGTCTGGAGTAATTTCTATAGCCTGAATAAGATCAGCGTTTAGCACAAAACTTCTGCCATTAAGCTTTGTAAGCTCAATCATGCACCGACACCTCTTTTTGCCGGGTCCGGTTTCTTGCCGGACCCGGTTTTTTCATTTAAAGCCGCTTATACATTATCTCTTCAGGTTTACCAGTTCCTGCAACATCTCATCCGATGTGGTGATTATCCTGGAATTTGCCTGAAAACCCCTCTGAGTGATGATCATCTGCGTAAATTCTTCTGAAAGGTCTACATTGGACATCTCCAAATTGCCAGGAGAAACAGTGCCCCTGCCGCTAGTGCCAGCTGTACCTATCTGTGGCTCGCCGGAGTTGTTGGAGTATTGATACAGATTGTTTCCCGCCTTTATAAGACCGCCGGGATTTGTAAAGTTAGCCAGAGCTATCTGAGCCAGTTCCCGGCTCTGCCCGTTATCGAACACCCCTGAAATAACACCATTGGTATCTATTGAAATGCTCAGCAAGCTTCCTGCTGTGTATCCGTCCTGTGAATCCAGGTCAACAGTGGTATCGCTGGCATACTGGGTTACTTCATCAAAGTTGGGAGTAAACGTGATTGTATTAGCTCCGGGTACGGTTATAGTCACTGTTCCTGGCGGTGTAGTCATGTTAAGTGCGCCGTCCGTGGTAAATTGTAAAGTCCCTGAACCACCACTAACATTCAACGTTGTATCATCTGAAGTAATACTATAGTCCCATTGGTTGTCGGTTGCACTTTTAGTAAATGTAATTTTCAGATTATGTGCCTGTCCCAATGAATCATATATTTTGAAAGGCAGTACATAACTTTCGCCGCTGGCAGTCTCCGAATTGAGATTCTTCGCAAAGCTCACAGCACTAGTGGCTTTTGCCTCCATCATCATACCTTTTTTTATTGTAATCGTGCTCAAATTTTGTGGTGATTTATCCGAGGGTACGGTATATGTTTCCGAATCCTGCCACCCCACTACTTTTAAACCGTTGGACGAATTTACAAAATTACCCAATTCATCAAAGGTGAAGTTTCCTGCCCGTGTATAGTACCTATTCAGGCCATCGCTTACGATAAAGAAACCGTCACCATCTATAGCGAGGTCGGTAGTATAACCTGTGGATTCGAAGCTGGAAGGTGAATGTATAGTATCGATGGTGGCTATAGTCATACCAAGCCCCACCTGCATGGGGTTAGTGCCGCCACGGTTGCCCTGGGGTGATGCCGCCCCACGCATGGTCTGGCTGAGTGTATCCTGAAAAGTAACCCTGCTCTTTTTAAACCCAACGGTGTTGACATTGGCTATGTTATTGCCGATAACATCCATTTTTGTCTGAAAATTTTTAAGACCTGTCACAGCTGAAAACATTGACCGCATCATAACAATTTCCTCCTTTTATTTCAGGTGCAGGCTCCTTCAGTCGTTCCGGAGCCTTGAGCCTCCTTTGCGGTCCGGCTCATACTATTACTGCACCATCTATGTTTGTAAATACGTTTTCCTTTATACTGGGTCCATCTACGGCAGTTATCACCGTTCTGTTTTTTACACTTACCACAAACGCCAGATCGCTCATTAATATCAGAGATTCCCTCACGCCCTTTTGTTCCGCCCTGTCGACCGCATCGGACAGTTTGGCCATCTGCTGGGCATCCAAACAAATGTTTCTCATGTTCATTCGCATCTGGGCATGATTGGATATTTTAAGGCCTCGTTGAACAATTTTTTGTTGTAATATATTCTGGAAATCTTCCGTTTTATTGAAGCTATGATTTTTATTTGTTTCTTTTGCTTCGGGTTTTATTCCGCTAATATTAGGCGGAATATTTATTAATTCTGCCATGGTTGAGCTTCCCCACCTTATTTTATCTCAATAACATTTTCCATTGGAACTTTAGTTTCACTATCTCCGATTATTAAGCTTATCTCGCCGCTGCCGAATGTAACGCCCTTAATCTGCCCGGAAATCTGATTTCCTTCATCATCTAATGCTGTAGCAGTTTTCCCGATAACGCTCACCGCTGAAAGACTGGCCATCTGCGTGTTCAGGTTTTGCATCTGTTCCAGAGAGCTGAATTGAGCAAGCTGTGCGATATATTCGGTACTGTCCAGGGGGTCTAAGGGGTTTTGATATTTAAGTTCCGTCACAAGCAGTTTTAAGAATTCATCCTTTCCAAGACTGTTGCTCCCCGTGCTGCTTGATGTGCTTGAGTCAGAAGACCCTGTTGTATAGTAATAACTGTTTACCGATGTCATGATATTCCTCCTTTACACCACATAATTGATGCTTCCGGTGTTTCGCCAATCATCATATTTGCTTTTTGCCACTACTTCTTCAATCTGTTTTTCCTGATTATGAAAATTATATCTTGTTTTTTTGAAATGATAAAGGTGAGTATTTTGCTGAAAACTGCTTCCGTTGAAATTGCCCGTGAGCCAATCGGATGTTTGGTAAACATTCAACTCAGTCAGATTATAGCCATGCTGCTGTATCTGGTTTTTAAGTTCCTGCGCGTGATACTGCACGGCTTCATGTACATAGGCATTTTCCACGAAAAGATCAGCTCTTATTTTATCTCCTTCAGAAATAATCTTAATCATAACGTTTCCGAGATACTCAGGCTTTAATTTGAGGCTTAGTTCACTAGTTTTGTCTTTTACGGCCAACTGAATTTTATCCACTATCTCTTCGAAAGTTTCTGCTGTAAGCGTTCTTACTTCATGGAGCGTTTGAACTCTGTCGTTGATATTGGCTTTAGAACCTGCAGACACCTCGCCTAAAATGCCATCTAATATAGCAATATCATTTTCTAAAGCATTGTTGCTTGTTTTTTCTGTATTTATTGTTCCGGTATCATAATTGACCGATTTTGCGATTTCTGATTCTTTGGCTGAGTCTAGATTGCTCCATGTCTCCCGGCCTTTTGTTATTACCACATCTCTTTTATAGTCTTCTTCGCCATTTACAGAAATGTTCCCGTTCTTTACGGGGGAAATCTGTTCATAATCTTTTTGCTTCACGTTTTCTTTTGATTCGCCCGCTTGTATCAAACCCAAATACTCATTTTCCGTGACATCATCTTCCGCAATATTTAGGTTTTCAGATATTTGATTCAATTGATTTTTTAACTGCTCCAGAAATAAATCAAAATCAACCTCTGACATTTCCGGCATGGATAACTTCAAAGCTTCATAAAATTTTGCCGCTATTATTTCATCAAATTTGCCTTCCGAAGAAAAGCTCGATACAAGGGCTTTCCACAATCTGCTTATTTCTACAACGTCGGACAGTTGCGCATCAATCTGTGTTAAACTGTTTAAATTACCGTATTCTCCGTCTACAGGTTCGTTACCTTTTTCATCCGGGCATTGAATCAAATTTATTGAAGCCAGGTACTGCAGTAAAACCGAATTTATATCCTGATCCAAAGCGAATAAGTCTTTTTTGGATTTCTTCCCGAATCCCTGCAAAATTTTTTCAAAACCTTCAACAGCACTTTTAACGTCATTTCTCCCGAATGAAAAAATGTTTGCGTCCTTACTTACAGCACAGGTTGAAACAGCCATATTCATGTTCTCACCTCCTTTCATTGATTTTTTATTTGTGTGGTCAATATTTTATATCCCACTCATCTTTTTGGTAATGGATGCTGCTTTTTTTGAATCCATGGAAGATAGAATCTGTGAAACCGATTCCTTTTTCATATTCTGGAATATCTGAATGATAAGCTCATCATCCATAGCTGCTAAAATTTTGGCAGCATTCCCCGGATCCATTAACTCATAATACTGAGCTATGTCTTTAATATTCTTCAAGTTTGTTTCAAGCTTTTCCTTTGTAGCCGCAATTTCAGACTCTCTTGTTTTTAACTCCTGTTCGCGCTGATTCAATTGCTGTTCCTTTGCCGCCAGTTCCTGGTCTTTTTTTGATAAGCTGTCCCATTCGGCCTTGAGCTTACTTTTCTCTTCTTCAATAAGTTTTTGCTGCTTTTGTACTTCATTTATCTGTTCCGCCTGTTCTAATCTGCTGTCAAAACCGGGTAATACAGAAAGGACTTTTTTCATAACAGGATTGATATTGTTTAAATCTGCATTTTTGAAAAACAAAATCAATCCGGCAGCGACAACTACCAAGATAAAAAATACAATAAATGCAATTAACACGTTTTTATTATTGAGGAAACTCATGGAGTTCCCCCCTCTCGAAAGATAAGACTGATAACCGCTGATTCGTCGCTGATTTTCTGCTCTTCCGAATTTATTTCTTTTAAATAAGCTACAAATCTTTTTTCCTTTATTTTTTCAAAGACCTGTCGTTCTTTCCTTGTTTCTATGAAAGTCAACCGGCTCCGGTCATACGCCAAGATTGCATTGTCTACGGCAATTTTTTGAAATTGTATACCGGAATTTAAATCGTCGATATATGTATTAAACAAACAAAGGTCTTCCACTTTAATTGAATCCGACAGCTTATCTTTAAGTTCGGCCTTTATTTTCACTTCGGTCATTAGCAAATTATTGAGGCGGTTTTCTTCCTTTGACTTTGCCAGAATTGCTTCTGCCAGTTTTTGTTTGCAGAGGTCCTCGTTAATCTTTTTTACTTTAAGAGGAGTTTCCAATTTAAATTTGAATTTTTTCATTGCTTTCCTTCCTCTTTAAATATTTCTTCCAACTTTTTGAGAGCCTCCTGATAATCTACTTTTTCATCCACTTCTTGTTTTAAAAAATCCTGAATTTGGTCTATGTACTTCAATGCCTCGTCTATCCTAGGGTTGTTTCCTTTAACATAAGCTCCGATGTTGATCAAATCTTCTGCTTCCCGGTAAACCGAAAGTATATTTTTAACCCTGCCTGCCAGCATTTTATGTTCTTTAGATATGACATCATTCATCAATCTGCTTATGCTGGCCAGGATATCTACAGCCGGATAATGGTTTCTGTTGGCGAGAGTCCTTGACAGCACTATGTGACCGTCAAGAATTCCTCTCACCGCATCGGAGATGGGTTCATTTAGATCGTCTCCGTCAACCAGAACTGTATAAATTCCTGTAATTGACCCTTTTTTTGAAGTGCCGGCTCTTTCCAGGAGCTTCGGTAATATGGCGAATACGGAAGGCGTATATCCTCTTGTCACCGGAGGTTCCCCCGCTGCAAGACCCACTTCCCGTTGAGCCATGGCAAACCTGGTGAGGGAATCCATCATCAGCATAACATTTGCGCCCTGGTCCCTGAAATATTCCGCTATGGCGGTAGTTGTAAAAGCCGCTCTTGTCCTAACCAGAGGCGGTTGATCTGATGTTGCTACGACAATAACAGATCTTTTC
This sequence comes from Biomaibacter sp. TOL, assembly GCF_059717795.1. Lineage (NCBI taxonomy): Bacteria > Bacillati > Bacillota > Clostridia > Thermosediminibacterales > Tepidanaerobacteraceae > Biomaibacter > Biomaibacter sp. TOL. The sequence goes on from NZ_AP046092.1 coordinate 96,261, forward strand.
AATCCCTCTTCGCCAAGATCTTTGTTGATAAAACCGTTCAACTCACGGCCTCTTTCTCCTATAAGTCCTATAACATTGATATCCGCCCGCGTATTTCGAGCAATCATACCCAATAAAGTGCTTTTTCCTACGCCGCTGCCTGAAAATATACCAATTCTCTGGCCACACCCGCACGTGAGAAGAGTGTCGATTGATTTTATTCCAAGAGGTAAAGGCCGTGTTATAAGCAATCTTTCTACAGGATTTGGAGGGGAATTAAACACTGGATATCGACTTTCATAAACAAGTGGTCCTTTGCCGTCGATAGGATTCCCCAACCCGTTCAAAATCCTGCCGAGAAGTCCGTTTCCTACGGGCACAGTGAGTTTTTCCCCACTTGCTTCCACTTCCCATTCGGGGCCCACATCTTCCATTTCGCCTAAAGGCATTAAGATAACTTTCTTTTCATTAAATCCCACAACCTCTGCAATAATTTTTTTATCTGATTTCGAAGATGTTATCGTACAAATTTCGCCTATTTCGGCCGGCGGACCAAGAGCTTCGATGGTAAGACCCACGATTTTTGCAATTTTACCTTTTGGTTTTACAGTTTCTGCTTCATCTATAGCTTTATAAACATATCGAAACAGGCTTTCACGCATTATCTATAACACCTATTTCTTTCAGCTTTGACCGGATATTTTCCACCTGGGTATGAATTCCGGCGTCTATCTCAAAATAATCGCTATAAATAATGCATTCTCCCGATGAAAGCAGCGGGTCTTTAACAAAATTGATTTTGCTTACGCCATTCTGTATATTGTGCAGTTCGCCAATATCTTTGATTTTTTCATAATCCCGCTCCGCAATCCTTATAAAGATACTTTTTTCCTCACCCGCTTTTTCCAAAGCTTTTTTTATCAAGTTAAGATAGTATACGGAATCTACCTCGATTTCCTGAGCCAATATTTTTTCTGCGGTATATAATGCGATTTTTAAAGCTTCCTTTTCCAGATAATCAAGATAAATATTGTTTTGTTCCAATAGCTGTTTTCTTAATATATTAAACTGTGCTAAGCGTTCTTCCCATAGTTTTAGGTTTTGTTGCAGCGCTTCCTGTTTTCCTTTTTCAAACCCTTCTGCATACCCCTTTTCAAAAGCTTGTTTCTCAATTTCCTGCTTTTGGTTATTGGCGTCATTTATTATTTTTTCTGCATCAGCCCTTGCCCTGCATAAAATTTCTCTGGCTCTTGCCACCGCATCATCCATTATCGACTTTGCCCCATCTTCATAAAATCTATTACGGGCCACTTTTACTATTTCCATTTTATTCTCGTCTACCCTGTTTTTTAAATCGGGCTGAAAATTTTTTAGCATATATGGTGAATGAGTATTGACATCCACATATTTCAAAACCCTAGACAATTATTTCGTCACCTCCGCCGCGAGAAATTATTATCTCGCCAGCATCTTCAAGTTTTCTAATTATATTGACGATCTTTTGCTGGGCTTCTTCCACATCCCTCAAGCGCACTGGCCCCATATACTGCATGTCTTCGTTGACCATTTCGGCCTGGCGCTTGGACATGTTGCTGAAGATTTTCTTCTTAACCTCCTCACTGGCACCTTTTAACGCCATGGTAAGGTCCTGATTATCCACTTCTCTAAGAGTGCGCTGTATAGACCTGTTGTCCATGGTGAGAATATCTTCAAACACGAACATTCTGCGCCTTATTTCTTCCGCAAGATCCGGATTGTCCATCTCAAGGGCTTCAATTATATTCTTTTCAGTGCCTCTGTCGACATTGTTCAAAATATTTACTACCGCCTGGATTCCGCCGACGTTGGTATAATCCTCCGTCACCAGGGAAGCTAGTTGACGTTCCAGTACTTTTTCAACCTCGAGAATAATATCCGGAGACGTTCGATCCATAGTTGCTATACGCCTTGCTATATCCACCTGCTTTTCAGGAGGAAGTGAAGATAGAAGGGAAGCCGATTGCTCCGGGTTCAAATATGTCATGATCAGGGCAATGGTCTGAGAATTTTCGTTCTGGAGAAAGTTCATCAATTGGACCGGATCAGCTTTTCTTATGAAATCAAAAGGTCTAACCTGTAATGAAGATGTTAGTCGATTGATAATTTCCAGAGCTTTCTGGGTACCTAAAGCCTTCTCCAGAATATTTCTGGCATAATCTATCCCACCTTCTGTTATGTAATTTTGAGCCATCAGCATTTGATAAAATTCCTCAATAATGGCGTTCTTGTCCACATTGGAAACTTTTTTTAAATTAGCAATTTCCAGAGTCAATTGTTCGATCTCTTCTTCTTTTAAGAACCTATATATGTTTGCAGCTATCTCCGGTTCTAGAGAAACCATTAAAATAGCCGCTTTTTGTTTCCCAGTGAGTTTTGCCAGTGGCATTTTTTCACCTCTAATCCTCATTCAGCCAGGTCTTTAAAACCCTGGCCACATCTTCAGGTTTGCGACGGGCAAGTCTTTCTATATTTGCATAGGCATCACTACTTGTTTTTTCAGCAGTTTGAGAAGCTGCCTGCTGTGCCGCAACTTCCTGAGCTTCTGCCAGTTCTCTGGCAATTTTTTCTTCTTCAATTTTTCTTCTTCTGCGGACAGCAATCAAACTGAACACAGCAAATAATATAATCACGAACAATGCGGTGCCGACCAGAACCATATTCCTACGGTTTATCTTTTGCTGCTCGAGTCTTTTCATCTCATCATTCATCGCTGTCACAAGGTCATTGTTAAATGTCATACCTTCAATAAAAATCTGATCTCGCTCAGGATCATAACCTATCGCATTACCTACAAGACGTGATATGGATTCTTTTTCATCATCATTCAAAGTCCTGTTTACCACTACCGAAACCGTTAATTTATCAACTGCCCCAGGTGCCACCGTCAAATTCTCATGAGATTCGTTTATCTCGTAGTTTCTCGTAACTTCCGATTTCTGATATTCTGAATTACCTGTGTTGCCCTGTTGATAACCTGGAATATTTGTATCGACCCCCGGAACTCCGCCGGAGGCACTGCCCACACCTGTGAAATGTTCACGCAAATCCTGAACGCTTCTTATAATTCCCTCGCCGGTATCTTTATTGACAGGAGAAAACAGCTTATTCTCGACGACTTTTTTATCAAAATTGAGCTTGGCGCTCACCCTTACCACTACATTTCCGGGCCCGAAAACCTGCTCCAATAGTGATTGAACACTGGCCTGCAATTGTCTCTGAAAATTATTCTGAATGTTCAGCTGGGAATTTATTATTTCCTTAGAATTATCATCTTGATTTAGGGCAATGTCGGACAAAAGACGGCCATAGTCATCTATAACGGTTACATTTTCGGGTTTCATTCCTTCTACTGAATGTGATATCAAATTGATTATTCCTTTTACCTCTTCCTCGGTAATCTGTGCCCCTGGTTTTAACTTTAAAAAAACTGCCGCCGATGGTTCGGATTTTGAATCTGTTTCGATAAAAAGAGTTTTTTCCGGTTGTACTATATGTATTCTTGCGGATTGAACTTCCGCCATTTCTTCAATGGTCTTTGTTAATTCACCTTGGAGTGCCTGATTGTATTGTAATTGTCTTTCCCAGTCTGTGGTACCCAGTTTGGTCTTATTAAAGACATCGCTAAAATCTATGACTCCTCCTTTTGGAAGCCCTTCCTGAGCAAGCATAAGTCTAATTTTATACACCTGTTTGGGGTCCACCAATATAGTTTTCCCACCATCTTCAAGCTTGTACGCTATCTTGGAATCCTCAAGTTTACTTACAATATCTCCCGCGTCTTTTGCGTCAAGATTTGTGTACAAAGTTGTATAACTTGGACGGTTCAAGAGAAAAGTCAATACACCCAACGTGCAAATTATAAGAAAGGAGCTTACTAATAATTTTATTTTCTGTGCCCTATTTCTGCTAAACCAGAAGTCGCTCACCTGCTGCCAGATCTTTTTAAAAAAAGCCATCTGTTTCCACCTTCATGCTTTATACTTGCATCCTCATGATTTCCTGGTAAGCTTCAACGGCTTTGTTCCTAATCTGCAAAGTGAGCTCCAGTGAAAGCTTCGCTTTTTCTCCGGCGATTATAACATCATGTATGTCTATGTTTTCATCCGTTAGCTGTTTTTTTAATAATTCATTATATTCGTTTTGCATCCTATTTGCCGAATCAAAGGCGGCTTTCAATATATCCTGAAAAGATTTTTGCCCCTGATCTTTGATACCCCCGTAAAACTTGGGTGTCACCTCATTGATACTGGAAATGTTCAAGTACTCATCTCCTTTCCGGCATTATTTAATCATAATTTTCATATCTCAAGGGCCTTAGTTATCATGTTTTTAGCGGAATTTATCGCAGTTATATTGGCTTCATAGCTTCTTGTGGCGGAAATCATATCAACCATTTCCGTTACAATATTGACATTGGGCATTTGTACATACCCCTGGGCGTCCGCATCCGGATGAGTGGGATCATATACCAGTTTGAATGGTGCGGGGTCTTTTTCTATTGCGGCTACTCTTACCCCCTGCCCTGGACTGTTTTTTATGAAATTTGAAAGTATATCTCCGAATTCGAAGTCTTGCTCCCTTTCTTTAAAAATAACTCTTTCCCTTCTGTATGGTCCCCCATTCTCGGTTCGGGTCGTATTAACATTCGCTATATTATTTGAAATGACATCCATTCTGAGTCTCTGGGCAGTCAGACCTGATGCACTTATATCCATGGAATCAAACAAACCCATTTTTTAACTTCTCCCTCCGTTTATAGCAGTATCAAGCAGTTGGAAAACCCTCTGAACTTGATCTGCAGTAATATTATAGGAAAGTGTATTTTTAGCCAGTTCCACCATTTCTTTGTCAATGTCAACATTGTTTTGATCATTTCTAAAAACAGTGTCATTTTGAATATATACAGTCGGCTTAATATCTTCAAACGTTTTTATGTTACCGATATGATTTTTATGAGTAGTAGCCAGAGGTAATCTATTTTCCTGCTCTAAAGTCTTTTTTAGCGCTTCTTCAAAAGAAACGTCAGATCTTTTGTAGCCGGGAGTGTCAGCATTGGCAATGTTATTTGAAAGAACAGTGTTTCTAAGCCATTTTGCATCCAGTTGCTTTTCCATCAATGAAATATAGTCAAAGAGTCCTGTCAAAATTCATCACCTCTTCTTATTTTTCGACTTATATCTACCTATTCCTTCTGATTTAACTAAATTCGCCAAAAAAATAAATTATCCTTTTTTTATTGCATTCATTTTACAATAATTTTTACACAGGCATTCGACAATATTAAAAAAACTATCTCGAAAAGATAGTTCAATCTATCCTTTCAGCAACCCGGCCAGCATAGTGCTTAACACACCTTAGCCCCATGGCTTTGCGCCCTACCCTTTCGGTGAAGTTTGCCTTTTTAGGGATTTTTTGTTATTTTTTACAATATATAATTAGACAAAAAATGCTAAATTCCTCCTTTATATAAAAAAATGCGTGATTTTTTCACGCATTTTTTTAACTCTAATTATGCTCTAACTTTTTTCAATTCCTCTAGAAGTTTGTCATTCAATATTTTAATGTAAGTTCCTTTCATGCCTAAAGATCTGGACTCGATTACACCGGCGCTTTCAAATTTTCTCAAGGCATTGACAATTACCGATCTGGTTATACCCACCCTATCCGCAATTTTGCTGGCCACCAGTAAACCTTCATTGCCATCCAGCTCTTCAAAAATATGTTCGACCGCTTCCAATTCCGAGAAAGACAAAGTTCCTATGGCCAATTGAACTACAGCTTTCTTGCGGGCCTCTTCCTCAATCTCATCGCTTTTTGATCTTAATATCTCCATTCCTACAACTGTGGCACTATATTCTGCAAGCACCAGATCTTCATCCGTGAATTTATCTCCAAATCTGGCAAGTACCAATGTTCCAAGCCTTTCGCCGCCTCCGTTTATAGGCACAATGGTTGTCAATTTATCGGGATGGGGGCATTTTGTGACATTATTAAATACGCATTCAAGAGTATCCTGAGATACATTAGATTTTGTTTCGTGAATCTCCAACAGTTTGTCGTTATAATGTTTCGGAAACATCTTTTCTTCCAGGACTTCATCCTGAACAGCATCGCAGTCGTAACTTTCCATCAAATAATATCCCAACACCTTGCCTTTTCTGCTGGCCACATAGGCGTTGGCGGAAAGTACTTCGCCCAGTGTTTTGCATACCTCGTTAAAATCCACAGGATATCCTGCTGATCTCTGCAATAATTTGTTGATCCTCCTTGTTTTTTCTAATAGACTTTCACTCATTATAGTTCCTCCTTAATTTTTATTATTTATAATATTATAATATATACATACTCAGATCTTTATCTTTTACGATATCTTTTAATTTGTTGTTAACAAATTCCCGGTCAATTGTTATTTCACTTTTTGTTAATTTCAATTCCGGTGCATTGAAGGATATGTCTTCCAGCAATTTTTCCATTATTGTATGCAGCCTACGGGCTCCGATATTTTCCGATTGCTGGTTTACATAAGTTGCCACTTTTACTATTTCATCTATAGCATCTTCTGAAAAATGGATTTTTATACCTTCTGTTTCGATTAATGCGGTATATTGTTTAATTAATGAATTTTTGGGTTCTATTAAAATCTTCTTTAAATCTTCTTCTGACAGGCTTTTTAATTCCACCCGTATGGGAAATCTTCCCTGAAGCTCGGGAATCAAATCCGAAGGCTTGGAAACATGAAAAGCTCCTGCGGCAATGAAAAGAATATGATCGGTTTTAACAGGCCCATATTTTGTGACAACAGTGGAACCCTCCACGATCGGAAGAATATCCCTTTGAACGCCTTCTCTTGATACGTCGGGGCCGTAGGATTCTTTACCGGCTATTTTGTCTATTTCGTCAATGAAAATAATGCCGGTTTCCTCAGCCTTCTTTATGGATTCGTTTATCACTTCGTCCATGTCTATCAACTTCTGGGCTTCTTCCTGGAGTAAAATCCTACGGGCATTCTCAATTGTCACTTTTCTTTTTTTCCGGCGCTTTGGGAATAATCCTCCAAATAAATCCTGCATGTTTATTCCCATTTCCTCCATGCCGGAACCGGAAAATACCTCCAGCATGGGTGGCGCGTTATCCTCTACCTCTATTTCAATAATTTGTTTTTCCAGCTTGCCTTCCCTTAAATCGTTAAGTATTTGTTTTCTTCTCTCTTCCAGGTTTCTGGCTTTTTCTTCGTATTCATTATTATCTTCTCCGTAATCGTTTTTAGCAAAACCAGTAAATATAGCTTCAAAAGGATTTTTTACACCAGACTTTGCGGGAGCCGGGCACAGTATTTCCACTATCCTTTGTTCGGCCAGAACTTTTGCCCTATCTTTTACTTTCTCCATTTTTTCTTGTTTAACCATGCGTATGGATGTTTCCAACAAGTCCCTTACCATAGAATCTACATCCCTACCCACATAGCCCACTTCGGTGAATTTGGTGGCCTCCACCTTTACAAAAGGGGCATTTACCAGGCGGGCAAGCCTTCTAGCTATTTCTGTCTTTCCCACGCCCGTCGGACCTATCATCAGGATATTTTTCGGCATCACTTCTTCCTGCATTTCCTCAGAAAGCTTTTGTCTTCTCTGCCGGTTTCTGAGAGCAATGGCGACAGATTTTTTTGCTTCTTCCTGTCCGACTATGTATTTGTCAAGTTCTTCCACTATTCTTTTAGGAGTTAAATCTTCCATCTATTTCACCTCCTTATAATGCATAGGAAAGCAAAAATATACCTTAATATAGGAATATAGGGCTTTCCGTAACGCATTTCAAAAAAGCTACCGCTGTTTAATTGTGATTTAAATGAAAGCTTTTTTATAGCGTTTCCACGGATATGTAATTGTTGGTGTATATGCAAATTTCCGCAGCTATTTTCAGAGATTCTTCTACAATTTTTTCCGCGGAAAGATTCGAAAATTTACTCAGGGCACGGGCCGCCGCCAGCGCGTAAGGCCCGCCGGATCCGATGGCTGCAATGTTGTCATCCGGTTCAATGACCTCTCCATTTCCCGAAATAACGAGTATATGTTCTTTATCGGCCACAATCAACAACGCTTCAAGTTTTCTCAACATCCTGTCAGTACGCCACTCTTTTGCCAGGTCAACCGCGGCTTTAACCAGATTGCCATGGGACTCTTCCAGTTTGCCTTCAAATTTTTCAAACAAAGTTATGGCATCAGCCACCGAGCCGGCAAAACCCGCAAGAACTTTGCCGTTATAAATTTTTCTTATTTTCCTGGCATGGTGTTTCATTATGGTATGTTCGCCAAAAGTCACCTGTCCATCGCCGGCAATGGCTGCACTATTATTTTTGACAACGGCAACGATGGTAGTGGCATTAAACATTGGTATCCCTCCCTTCATTGTGGGGAAATGCTCGCATATAAACTTCCTTCAGCCTGTCCTTTGTTACATGCGTGTAAATTTGGGTTGTTGAAAGGCTGGTATGCCCCAATAATTCCTGAACTGTTTTAAGATCGGCTCCATTGTTCAGCATATGTGTCGCAAAGCTATGTCTTAATGCGTGGGGGCTAATTTTCTTGTTTAACGATGCAATATTTACATATTTTTCTACAATTCTCCTGATGCTTCTATCGGTAATACCTTTTCCGTTTTTATTCAGAAATACGAAATCACAGGAAGTATCTTTTGCAAGAAATGGTCGGCTTTTTTTTAGATATTCTTCTAAACTCTGTGCAGCTTTCGAGCCAAAAAACACAACTCTCTCCCGAGAGCCCTTTCCAAAAACTATAATAAAATTGGTACCCATATTAAGATCTTTCAGTTTTAGCGATGCCAGTTCCCCCACCCTCATACCGGTAGCGTATAAAAGCTCCATAACAGCCTTATCCCTGATGCCCAGTACATCGTCCGATGGAGCGGAAAGTAAAGCTTCAATCTCATTGGGGTATAAAAAAACTGGGAGTTTTTTGGGCAGTTTCATACCTTTTAGCGATAACGCCACATTTTCTTCGACTACCCCTTCTATTACAAGATACTTATAAAAAGTTCTTATGGCTGAAACTTTTCTAGCAATAGTTCGTTTTGAAAGCTGCCTTTCATTAAGATGAACCAAAAAACCTCTCATTAAGGAATAGTTAACGTTTTTAAATATCGGTTCAGATATTTTCTTTTGTTTTAAATATTCGAGAAACTGATTCAGGTCTTCCGCATAGGATTTCAGGGTATTGACAGATTCGTTTTTTACACCTTTTAAGTAGCTTAAAAAACCGTCTATCAAAGATTCATCCAATTTTATCAACCTTTCGATAACATTTAATATACTATCATAATATTTTGTTTTATGCAAGGTTCAATTCTAAATTATTTTTAAATTCATTGTTAAATTTTTTTGAGAAATGGTCTCATCATCCGTTACAAATCTCAGCTAGAATTTTGTTCATAGCCGAAAATGACCTTTCCGCCAAACACATATTTCTCTCTTTTCTGGATCTCGTTTTTCGGTTGAATGGAGATAATATGCCGAAATTTGATTTCATTGGCTGAAAGTTTTCCGGATTAGCCGATGTAATATATTGGCACAGAGCACCAATAACGGTTTCAGAAGGGAAAACCAGGGGGCTCTTACCTTTTAAAGCTCTGGAAATATTTATCCCTGCAACAATGCCGGAAGCCGCAGATTCTATATAACCTTCAACTCCGGTAATTTGACCGGCAAAAAATAAATCTTTCTCATTTTTATATTCCAGGGTCGGTCTTAAAAACCGGGGACTGGAGATAAATGTATTGCGATGTATGAAACCGTAACGGACAAATTCAGCATTTTCCAGCCCCGGGATCAGGCCAAATACTCTTTTTTGCTCGCCCCATTTCAAACTGGTCTGAAACCCGACAATATTGAACATTGTTGCTTCCTTGTTTTCTCTTCTCAATTGGACAACAGCAAAAGGCTGTTTGCCCGTTCTCGGGTCTATTATCCCCACAGGTTTCAAAGGGCCAAACAGCAAAGTCTTGGGGCCTCTTTTCGCCATAATCTCCACTGGCATACAACCTTCAAAAAAAACCGGTTTTTCAAACTCTTTCATATTGTGAATTTCAGCATTTATAAGTTCATTGTAAAACCTATGGTACTCTTCCGGGGTAAGGGGCAGATTCACATAATCTTCATCGCCCTTGCCGTATCTTGACCCCCAGAACGCTTTTTCCCAGTTAATGGAATCTCCCATAATTATGGGACTTGCAGCATCGTAAAAGTATAGGTAACTGTTCCCCAATAAATTACCCAGCGCTTCGGAAAACTCATCTGAAGTCAGAGGCCCCGTGGCTATCACTGCAGGGGGTTTTGGAACATGCTTCATCTCCTGTCTGTAGACGGTTATATTAGGATGTTCTTCGATAATTCGCGTAATAGTTGATGAAAACTGCAACCTGTCAACGGCCAAAGCGCCTCCCGCCGGAATTCTAGTTTCATCCGCCACTTTAATGACAAGGGAATTCAACTGGCGCATCTCCCGTTTCAACAGTCCGGCTGCGCTAGTAATCTCGTCAGATCTCAAAGAATTGCTGCAAACAAGTTCTGCCAGCTTATCCGTATGATGTGCCGGAGTATTTTTATATGGCCTCATTTCATACAGCTCTACATTTATTCCGTTATTGGCTATTTGCCAGGCAGCTTCGCATCCTGCGAGGCCGCCTCCGATTACTTTGACGCTTTGCATTTGACCTCTCACTTCTTATTTTTCAGATTTAAAATCACATTCTTTGTTCGAACAAACTTCAATCTCTCCATCTTTTGTCTTTTTGATTACCATATAACTCCCGCATTCCGGGCACTGACTGCCACTGGGTTTATCCCACGAAACGAATTTGCATGTGGGATAATTGGCGCAACCGTAAAATATCCTGCCTTTTTTGGTCCTCCTTACGACCACATTGCCTCCGCAGTGGGGGCATTTGGTCCCAATTTCTTCTACCAGAGGTTTTGTATTTTTACATTCAGGAAATCCCGGACAGGCTAAAAATTTGCCATACCTGCCATTTTTTATAACCATATTCCTGCCGCACAATTCACATTTTTCGTCGGTTACCTCGTCTTCAATTTTCACTTTTTCGATTGCCTTTTCGGCGGATTTCAGTTCATTTTCAAATGGAATATAAAAAGACTCTATGACCTTTTGCCATTTTTCTTCACCGGATTCGATCCTATCCAGTTGATCTTCCATTTCAGCCGTAAAATCCACATCCACGATATCCTTGAAAAATTCCTGCATAATATTTACAACTATCTCTCCCAGTTCGGTAGGTTTAAATCTGCCATTTTCTTTTTCAACATAACCGCGTTTCTGGATTATATCAATTATGGGGGCATATGTGCTGGGTCTTCCGATGCCCTTTTCCTCCAGAGTCTTCACCAGCATGGCTTCCGTATATCTTGGAGGGGGCTGCGTAAAATGTTGTTCAGGTCTAAGCCTTTGAAGCTTTAGCACCTGACCTTCTTCAAGGACTGGCAAGGTATTTTCTTGTTTTTCCGTTTCTTCATCGGTACCCTCAATATATACAGCCATGTAACCCTGGAATTTTAAAACCGAACCTGTAGCTCTTAAAATATACTGTCCCGCCTTTATATCCACGGTTACAGTGTCATAAACGGCTGCAGACATCTGACTTGCCAAAAACCTCTCCCAGATCAGCTTATATAACTTGTATTGATCCCTTGAGAGAGAATCCTTGATGCTTTCCGGCGTCCTCGAAACAGATGTGGGCCTTATAGCTTCATGAGCATCCTGAATATTTTTCTTGTTTTTTTGAATAGGTGGACTTTCAGATATATATTCTTTGCCAAAGTTATCTTTTATATATTCTCTGGCTTCATTTTCCGCCTGTACAGCTATTCTGGTGGAATCGGTCCTTATATATGTTACAAGGCCGACAGTTCCTTCTCCTTTAATATCAAGGCCTTCATATAACTGCTGAGCTACCATCATGGTTTTTTTGGCGGTAAATTTCAGTTTCCTGGCCGCTTCCTGCTGCATGCTGCTGGTTGTAAAGGGCGGCGACGGATTTCTTTTTCTTTCACTTTTTTTAACTTCAATTACTATAAATTTTTCCTTTTCCAGCTCAGATAAAATCAAATCGCATTCCTTTTTGTTATTGATCTCGATTTTGCCATTATTTTTCAAATACAGCCGTGCCGTTATTTTAGAGCCGGTTTTCTCATCTGTAAGATTGGCGTCGATGGTCCAGTATTCTTTTGGCACGAACTCCCTTATTTCCTTTTCCCTATCACATATGATCCTTACTGCCACCGACTGGACCCTGCCGGCGCTTAATCCCCATTTTACCTTGCGCCATAGAATGGGGCTGATTTTATATCCCACGAGACGATCCAGGATTCTTCGGGCTTGCTGAGCTTCGACTAAATTAATGTCTATTTTTCTGGGATGTTTAACGGATTCGGAGACGGCATTTTTGGTAATCTCATGAAACTCCACCCTGCAGGGTTTATCTTCAGGTAATCCTAGAAGATTTGCCAGATGCCAGGATATGGCTTCTCCTTCCCGGTCGGGGTCAGTGGCCAGCAAAACGTTTTCAACCTTTGAAGCTTCTTTTTTTAGACTCTCCAGGAGGGAACCCTTGCCCCTAATAGTTATATATTTTGGCGTAAATCCCTTCTCAATATCTATTCCCAGCTGGCTTTTGGGCAAATCACGAACATGGCCCATAGAAGCCTGTATCTTATAATTTTTTCCAAGGAATTTACTTATGGTTTTTGCTTTTGCCGGCGATTCTACAATAATTAATGATTTAGCCATCTGAAATCACCTTTAATCAAAGTCGCATAATTATTTTATTAATATCATATAAAAAAGTCAAATTTTCATTATATATCCACCGGGTAGTGTTGAAATCAAACCTTTTAACTCCAGCCTTGTAATAATAGAGTTAATCTCTCCCGATGTTTTTCCCGACTGTGCCAGCAGTTGTTCTATATGAACCGGATGAAAATCTATAAGATTCAATATAATTTTCTCATCATCCTTGAGACTTAAGCAGGAAGTCTTTTCCGGCAGGGCCTTTTTATTAATAATAGTATTCTCAAGGCGCAGTTCATTTAATATATCGTTGACATCTTCCACCAGTTTTGCCCCCTGTTTAATCAGTTTGTGAGTCCCGCGACTGTAAGGGCTCATGATGCTTCCCGGCACCGCAAATACTTCCCTGCCCTGTTCCAGAGCGAAATCCGCCGTAATGAGAGATCCGCTTTTTTCCGCTGCCTCCACCACCAGAGTGCCCAAGGAAAGACCGCTTATGATTCGATTTCTGGCTGGAAAATTACTTGACAGCGGTCTCGTGCCCATTGGAAAACTTGTAACCACACATCCGCAATGTATTATCTTTTTCATTAAATTTATATTTTCAGGAGGATACATAATATCGATGCCGCACCCCAATACCGCAGTTGTTGGCCCTCCAGCGTCGGCGGCGCCTTTATGAGCACAAGAATCTATACCCCTAGCCAAACCGCTTACTACGTTAATCTCCATTGAAGCCAGTTCTCGGGCAAAAATCTCTGCTACATTTTTTCCATATGTGGATGCTTTTCGGGTCCCGACTACAGCAACAGCGTCATATTTCAGTGTAGCCGGATCCCCAAGTACATACAATACAGGGGGCGGATCATATATCTGAGATAAAAGCTCCGGATAATCATTGTCCAAAATAGTTACAATCCGGGCTCCAACCTTTTTTGCTCTGGCAATTTCTCCAGAAGGATCGACTCTTTCCCTGTATTTTAATATATGTTCGCACAACTTGCTGCTTATCCCTGGAATTTGCATCAAATCCTCCGCGGTCGCTTTTAAAAAAGCTTTAAAATCATTAAAAGCTGAGGCGATTTCGATTATTCTCTTTGATCCCAACATGGGAACCATATTAAGCGCTATTAAAAATTCGGCATCTTTCATATTCTTCCTCCATGCTATATTAGCAATTAGCAACAAATTTTTATGGAGCGCTAACACCGATTATTATAGTATTATTTAACTTAAATAGCAATTATCTTAATAATAAATATTTGTTAAAAGAATTAACCCTGAAATTAAGGAGCTATTAAACTCCATAATCTCAGGGTTTAAATCAATTTATTGAAACTCTATTATAGGTATTCTTAGTATTTGGCCGGGATATATTGTTGCCCCTGGCCCTTCAAGATAGTTAGCTTCAACGATAGCGTCAACAGTAGTATCAAACCTTCGAGCTATAGCCGCTAATGTGTCCCCCCGTTGGACGGCGTATAGGACTTCACGTTTTGTGACGGGCTGCAACATGGAGTATGGATATGATGCACCGCAGTCATACCCGTCTCTGGGTATAAATAAAATCTGGCCGGGAAAAATCACCAAATCATTTCTAATCCAATTATTTTCAATAATCCTTTGAACAGAAACATTGAATCTCCCCGATATTATTGCAACAGTGTCTCCTTGCTGAACGATATATATAATCATTTTACATCCCTCCTTTGATACCATAATATTCAGTTAAAAAAATATGTTTACTGGTCAGATAAAATTAAATATCGATTAAAAAGGAATTTGCGAATCGCAAATTCCTTTTTAATCTGATATCTGACATCTGGCATCTGAGTTTTATGCATTAATACTCAATCCCCGGTTGAGCGGCAATTCCTTTTTTGTAATGGTGTTTTATTTCCTTTACTTCACTTATCATGTCGGCTTTTTCCATTATTGTCTCAGAAGCATACCTGCCCGTCAATACGATTGTTACATGGCTGGGCTTCAAGGAGATTAGATTTAAAACAGTCTCTTCAGAAATAAGGCCAAAATCTACAGCCACATTTATTTCATCCAGGATTACCAAATCATGTTTGCCTTCGGATATAACCTTACGGGCCAGGTCGATACCTTCCCGGGCCAACTGTAAATCTTCAGAGCTGGGATCACCTTTTTTAACAAATTTATCCATACCTTTCTGTACAAGTTCAAAACCAGGCAAATATTTTCTTACTGCCTGGACTTCTCCGTATTTTTCACTGCCCTTCATAAACTGTATCATAAATACCTTTTCCCCATGACCTATAGCCCTAAGTGCGAGGCCCAAAGAAGCAGTGGTCTTTCCCTTGCCGTCTCCAGTATACAGCAAAATTAAGCCCTTTTTGCTCATTTTTATCTCTCCTTACTTCTTTATTTGATTAAATTAAATAATGATTCTAGCCAGTGTAAAACAAAATGTATTGCCGGGCTATCTACAGCATGAAAGCAACTTCACTATATCTTTAAATTCTGATAGTATTTGTCCAGATTTCTATACCTCAATGCTTCAGCCAGATGGCTTTCTTTTATATCCTGAGATTCTTCTAGATCCGCTATAGTCCTTGATACTTTTAATATCCTGTTGTAAGCCCGGGCGCTCAACTTCAGCCGTTCAAAAGCATCTCTTAATAACAGCTTTTCAGCCCTCCCCAATTTGCAGAATTTGTTTATTAGACTTGGGGTAAGCTGGGAGTTATAATAAATATTTAGCCCTTTATATCTTTCCAATTGAATGCATCTGGCATTCTCCACTCTCTTTTTGATGGTGGCGGAATCGGTTACATCGGAACTTTCAAAATCCGAAAATTTTACCGGAGCCACTTCTGTTTGTATATCTATTCTATCAAGAAGAGGACCTGAAATCCTGGAAAGGTAGTTATGAATCTGCCGCGGGGAACAGGAGCATTCATGGAAAGGATCTCCGTAAAAACCGCACGGACAGGGATTTAAAGCCGCTACCAGCATAAATTTGGCCGGATATGTAATTGTGGCATTGATTCTGGAAATGGTTATTTTTTCATCCTCCAGAGGCTGTCGCAAAAGCTCCAGTATTTCTTTTGGAAATTCCGGAAGCTCATCCAGAAAAAGAACTCCATAATGAGCAAGAGTAACTTCTCCGGGCTTTGGAATGCGTCCACCGCCTACCATCCCTACTGCTGAAATAGTGTGATGCGGTGCCCGGAAAGGCCTTTTTTTGATCAGCCCCGAGTGACCTGCCATGAAACCTGCTATGCTGTAAATCTTTGTAAGCTCCAAAGATTCCTCAAAGGTCATAGAAGGCAGAATTGTAGGAATACGCCTGGCTACCATAGTTTTTCCAGAACCCGGTGGGCCGACCATTATTAAATTATGGTGGCCGGCGGCGGCAATTTCAAGGCAGCGCTTCAAATTTTCCTGGCCTCTTACTTCAGAAAAATCACCTTCATATTTGGGTGGTGAATCTTTTTTCCCCCATACTCCTGCCGGCTTTATCTTTAACTCCCCCTTGAAAAAATCAGCTGCTTCCTTCAGTGAATTTACTCCAATTACTTCGATTCCCTGAATAACAGCGGCTTCCTCGACATTTTCCAGAGGAACCATTATTCCCTTCAAATTCTTTTCTTTGACTTCTATAGCCATCGGTAGGATACCGCTGACGGGTTTCACCCTGCCATCCAGGGAGAGTTCCCCCACCACTGCATATTGCTTCAGGGATTCTGCAGGCAGCTGTTCTGTAGCGGATAATATTCCAAGAGCAATGGGCAAATCAAAATGAGGCCCTTCTTTTTTTATATCAGCTGGAGCCAGATTAAGAGTGATTCTCTTTATCGGAAAATCGAAGTTCTGGTTTTTTATCGCTGCCCTGACCCTTTCCCTTGACTCTTTCACTGCCGTATCAGGAAGGCCTACAATGTCAAAGGCCGGTAATCCGCTGGAAATATCTACCTCCACATCCACTAAAAAACTTTCCAAACCATATATGGTACAGCTTTTAACTTGCGATAGCACTACTCTTTCGACCCCCTCCAAAAGGCGTTTTTTATATGAATGAGCTCATGTGTCTTTCCTTGATTTATTAAGACGTCTATCACGTTAAATCACAGGTTAATGAATTTATATTTTCCCTCCCCCAATGGATCTCTGCCAGCTTCATTAACTCCTGCACCAGCTCATGATCCTTGCTTTTCATCCCGCTCGGCGTCGTATAGCTTTAAGATTCTTGTCTTTCTGTCTCAGTAATATTTTCCAAAAAAACTCCTAGTATATCTTGATTCGGCACTTTTATTCAAAATCCTGCTTTTTCATATCCATGGCAAAAAAATCATCATTTGACTCAAGCAAATTACAGTTTTGCTAGGCACGCGGCGCACAGTAAACAATAAAGAGGCTTTTAGCCTCTTTATCGCAATGCCATAATTTTTATCATTTTTCCCTTGTTTCTCTATCATTATTGATCTTGCCTTCTTTTTTGTTCATTTCTTCTTCTGCAAGGTCTATCATTTTCCTTACCATGTTGCCGCCAATTTTTCCCACTTCTCGTGTGGTCATCTCTTAAAAAATTTTTCACAATTCTACAGAGCATTCATGGCATTTACTTTATGGCTATATATTGACCTTTCCTGACCTTTGTAATATCATAATATTAAGCGTTTTTAAAATAAGCTTTGCTATATAAAACTGCAGCCTGTTTAACAAAGCACAACCAGTAATGAAAACACATTTGTATTTTAGTTTTAATATGTTGTGAAAATACTTTATAAAAGAGGTGTTAAAGTTGAATATAAATAAATTAACGCAAAAATCCGCCGAAGCCCTGGCGGAGGCTCAGAAGCTTGCTGTAGAGCGCCATCACCAGGAGGTGACGCCCCGCCATCTTCTTCTTTCCCTGCTCAGCCAGGAAGACGGCTTCATCCCCGGGCTTCTGACTCTGGCCGGTGTAAATTATGAGATGTTCAAAACCTCGGCAGAAGATATTGTAAGGCGCATTCCTTCCGTCCTCGGATACGATGGACCTATGGCCATGAGCTCCGGCCTTTTACGGGTGTTGGTCCGTGCGGAAAAAGAAGCAGCTCAGATGAAGGACGAATACGTAAGTGTGGAGCACCTTCTCTTATCTCTTCTGGAAGAGGGAGACGGAGACATAAAAGATGTTTTCAAAAATTTTGGGCTGGACCGAAACAGGATTCTCGACGCTTTGAAAAAGATCCGGGGCAGCCAGCAGGTCACCAGCGAAAACCCCGAGGCCACTTACGACGCCCTCAACCGATACGGCAGAGACCTCACCCGGCTTGCCCGGGAGGGAAAGCTGGACCCGGTCATCGGCCGGGATGAAGAAATAAGAAGAGTCATTGAAATTCTTTCCAGGCGCACCAAGAACAATCCTGTTATCATCGGCGAGGCTGGAGTGGGGAAGACGGCTATCGTGGAGGGTCTGGCCCGGCGCATAGTATCCAAAGATGTGCCCGAGGGTTTGAAGGATAAGAAAATAATAGCGCTGGACATGGGGGCCCTCATCGCCGGCGCCAAATTTAGGGGAGAATTCGAGGAAAGGCTGAAAGCTGTGTTGAAAGAAGTCCAGAACTCCGACGGCCGGATCATATTGTTCATCGACGAGCTTCACACCGTAGTGGGAGCCGGCGCTGCCGAGGGTGCGCTGGACGCCGGCAATCTCTTGAAGCCCATGCTGGCCCGGGGTGAGCTCCGCGCCATCGGGGCCACCACCATAGAGGAATATCGAAAATACATCGAAAAAGACAAGGCTCTGGAGCGCCGTTTCCAGCCGGTGCTGGTAGAGCCGCCTTCGGTGGAAGACACCATTTCCATATTGAGGGGCCTTAAAGAAAAATACGAGGTATATCACGGAGTCAGAATCAAAGACAGTGCCATCATCGCCGCTGCGGTGCTTTCTGACAGATATATTCCTGATAGATTCCTGCCTGACAAGGCTATAGACCTGATGGATGAAGCGGCAGCGCGCCTTCGGACGGAAATAGACAGCATGCCTGCGGAACTGGATGAAATCCTGCGAAAAATTACCCAGTTCCAGATAGAAGAAGCGGCCTTAAAGAAGGAAAATGACCCACAGTCTATGGAACGGCTTGAAAAAATTAAAAATCAGCTCGCCCAGTTAAACGTCAAAGCCAACAGCATGAAAGAACGCTGGAAACAGGAAAAAGACAGGATAACGAAAATTCACGACCTTAAAAAGCAGATTGATGAAGTTAAAATCCAGATTGAAAGAGCCGAACGGGAATATGATTTGAACAAAGTGGCGGAACTGAAATTCGGCAGGTTGAACGAACTGGAAAGAAAGTTGAGCGAGGAAGAAAATGCCATGATGAAGGAACATGCAAAAGAGGCTCTCTTAAAAGAAGAGGTGGATGAAGAAGAAATAGCCCGGGTGGTAAGCCAGTGGACAGGTGTTCCCCTGAACCGCATCATGGAAGGAGAAAAACAAAAGCTGCTGCACCTGGAGGATATCCTCCACAGGCGGGTGGTGGGCCAGGAAGATGCTGTTAAAGCCGTGGCTGACGCAGTGCTCCGGGCGCGGGCCGGCATAAAAGACCCCGGCAGGCCGGTGGGTAGCTTTATCTTTCTTGGGCCCACGGGAGTGGGCAAAACAGAACTGGCCAAATCTCTTGCAGAAGCCCTGTTCGACGATGAGCGCAACATCATAAGGATTGATATGTCCGAGTATATGGAAAAGCATTCGGTTTCAAGGCTCATAGGAGCGCCTCCGGGATACGTGGGTTACGAGGAGGGCGGCCAGCTGACTGAGGCGGTCAGGAGCCATCCCTATTCGGTCATCCTTCTGGATGAAATAGAAAAAGCTCACAGCGATGTATTCAACGTTTTGCTGCAGATTCTCGACGACGGCAGGCTCACCGACGGCAAGGGGCGAACCGTGGACTTTAAGAATACCGTCATCATCATGACCTCCAATCTTGGAAGCCATGAAATCCTGGAATTTCAGGCGGGAGGCGGCAAAGATTTTTCTATAGTTAAAGAGCGGGTACTTAATCTCCTGAGGCGTCAATTCAAACCCGAGTTTTTAAACCGGGTGGATGAGGTAATAGTATTTCATCCACTGGAAAAATCTCATATGAAACAAATCTCCCAAATGCTTCTGGAGAAATTCGCCCAGAGGGTAAAGGATTTTGCCGGCTTGGAACTTACTTGGTCCGAAAAAACCCTCAATTATCTTTCTGAAAAGGGATATGATCCTTCTTATGGGGCAAGACCGCTGAAGAGGCTCATCCAGCAGGAAATTGAAACCCCACTGAGCCGTATGATAGTTCAGGGCGTAAAATCGGACGAAAAAATAAACCTGGATGAGCTGATAGATTAAACTAGTCGTTTTCGCCGGCGGCAATCAATGCCGCACCTAAAGCACCGACAATCTGCGGTTCAAATGGAACTATTATCTTTTCCTGGATTTTGTTTTCTATTTCATACACCACTCCATTGTTTTTGGCGACTCCA
This sequence comes from Biomaibacter sp. TOL, assembly GCF_059717795.1. Classification (NCBI taxonomy): domain Bacteria; kingdom Bacillati; phylum Bacillota; class Clostridia; order Thermosediminibacterales; family Tepidanaerobacteraceae; genus Biomaibacter; species Biomaibacter sp. TOL. The sequence goes on from NZ_AP046092.1 coordinate 116,576, forward strand.
CCTGTCATCATGTATTTTGCGCGCTTTCCCACCCTGCCCAAAAGCGAGGCGACCTTCGATGCCACCGACCTGTTCAATCCCCTGATAATATCCCTTTTATCTTTATTTTGTGCAATCAGGGAGATGACTTCGGATTCGGCAAAGACGGTGCACATGCTAGTTATTGTGATATCCTCTTTAAAATCCCTTACAACCTCTGCCATGTCTTCAATGGAAACCTGAAGAACTCTTGCCATGACATCCAAAAACCTTCCGGTTCCCGCCGAACATTTGTCATTCATGACAAAATCAACCACGTTTCCGCAATCATCCAGCCTTATCACCTTGCTGTCCTGGCCGCCAATGTCTATTATCGTCCTCACGCCGCTGTCAAGGTAAAATGCCCCTTTTCCATGACAGGTTATCTCCGTGACGGATTTGTCTGAAAAGGGAATACTTATTCTTCCATACCCTGTGGAAACAACGCAGGAGATATCTTCTCTTCTTAAATTGGCTTTCTCAAGAGCAATCCGATATGCCTCCCAGGCGCTGTCCAGGGCCTTTGCCCCAGTGGGAATGATGGAATAGGAGATAATGTTTTTATCCTGATCCAGTATTACGGCATTTGTCGACGTGGACCCGCTGTCGATGCCCATGAAGTATCCTCTGTTTTTTACCTGCACTTCGATTTTTCTGACTCCAACGGATTCCAGAAAGGCATCCACCCTGTTCAGGATTTGACCGCCGTCAAAATCCAGGTAATCCGTTTCAATCTTTAATATGGGCACATTCAAAAAATTTTTCAGGGAAGCATATTCAAAAGAGTAAAAATCGCAAAACTTCACGGTGTTATAAATAATGCCCTTTAGATTGTAATTTTTTAAAAAAGCCAGCCTATCTGCGGTCATCCTCATGCAAGGATAAGAATTCATAATTGCAGACGCATAGTTGAAAATTAAATCATTCCCTTGCATTATATTTGACAGCCTGTGCTCCCCCGTGCACGTCAAATTTATTACATTGATATTGCACCTTTTCCCTATGTTTTTTATTACTTCATCTCTGAACCTCGCACCCAAAACCGCGATACATTCATTCGAGTCATAAATTTTTGCCTTGTGTTCTTTTAATATATTTTTAAACCTATCTTGATCAAATTTCTTACCCTTATATTCTTCATAAGCTCTGATAAACTCAAGTAATTCCGCATAAAACAAATTGCATGCGCTCTCATTTATCTTTCTCGGCAGGTCGATCACATGCAAAAATTTAACCTTATTCTTTAATATTTCGGCAAGTCTTCTTATACTGTCACAGCAGTTTACCAGGACCACCTCGTCAATATTTTTTTGCAGTATATCCTCCAGGGTCCCCTTCATAAAGCTGCACATATTGGGGTGAGTCAAACCTTCGGCTTTTTCATAAGTCTTAATTTCCGGATCAATCCTTGACACTTCCTCATCAAAGGCTTTGATTATCTCCACAGGTGTGTATTTGCAGACATAACCTATCATGTTGTCACCTTCTCTTCAGCATTTCCAGAAAGGCCTCAAGCCTTGTCCTTATCTGGCCCTCCTGATTATTTCTCTTATCTATTGCGTCACCGTCTACAGCCAGAAAGGGAATGCCTCTTTCCCTGAAATAATTCCTGTAAATGCCGACGCCGCCGATGGATTGTTTACACCCCCAATGACAAAACTGTATTATACCGTCGGGCTTTATCTCATCAACCAAATTGGAAACGGCCTTTACTCTCCTTTCGAAACCGCCGTTGTATATGTTTAAAATCATCTTTTCGGCTATGGCTTCAAAGGGATCCGGACAATACATTTCGTCGAGGAAATCATAATTCAAATCACTACCTAAAATTTGAAACTCACTGCTGAAATTTAAATATTTCTTAAAACTCTTTTCAAACATCGGGAGCAGATGGACAAAAAATATGCCTTTACCGCTCCTGTCGGGCGCTTTTTTTATATCATCCACAAGGCGCTCATAAAAATCGAACGTCTCTTTAAGTCCCATGAAAACATGGGAGGTAAAGAGCATGTACATTTCCGTAGCCATAGTAGCGTTAAAACTTTTATATTTCAAGTTATTAATATACTCTTTTATTAATTTTCTAGTCCGGTTTTCCAGCGAAATTATCTCCCTCAATCTGTCAAGGTCCAGTTTTTTGTTAAAGACGCCTTCAATCAATCCTATCATTTCAAGTAATTGTCCTTTTACGTATTCAACGGTATTCCGGTTATATTCATACGGAATATCAATTATGTAAATAGGGATATCGAATTTGGCGGCCAGATATCTGAAGGTGTTAATGTTTGCGTCACAGACCATGGAAGTGGTTACAGCCATTTTGGGTTTTGGGAGTATTCCCAATTCACCGGAACCTATGAAAGCCTTGTGATAGCTGCAAAGTGTATTAGATATGCCAGCGGATTCGGCTTTATCTATGAGACAATCTTCTACACAGAATCCCGACATATATGATGAATAGGCTTCGATAAAGAGCGGATATATGTCCATGGCATGCAGGAACTCTGTCGGTGCAAAGACATTGACCCAGACGGCGTTTTGCGGGTTATCTATGGGTGCCCTTATATATTTAAAGCACAATTTGCTTAAAGACCGGAGAGATTCGGGCAATCTCCTGTCCGGGAAAAAGCTGACGTATTTTTCCGCCACATTAAGGCCGTATTTTATAAATTTATAAGCTATGGTAGATTTGTCAAGGTTTTTTCTCACCAATTTTAGGTATGCGTTCACCGCGTTCATGTCAATCCATCACATCCTGCAACGACATCAGGCATTTTGGAAAAACAGCGCCAGGGTGCCGGGACCGGCATGACTTCCTATTACCGGCCCTATCCACGAAATAATTATATCTTTTACACCGTACTTCGTTTTTATTGTATCCGCCAGTTCAAGAGCCATTTCTTCGTTATCACCATGGCTTATGCCAATTATCTGGTTTTCAATATTTTTGCCCCTTTGTGCCATTATCTCCACCATTCGCTTTATCACATTTTTACGGCCCCTCACCTTTTCCAGGGGTTGGATGGCTCCATCCACAAAATGCAAAATTGGCTTTATGTTGAGCAGGCTTCCCACAAAAGCCTGAGCAGCAGAAATCCTTCCTCCGCGCTTCAGGTGATCCAGGGAATCCACGGTAAATATGTGCTCCATGTGTTCGGCATAGGGCACAATTTCCTCGACAATTTCTTTTGGGTTTTTACCGTCCCGGGCCATTTTAGCCGCTTTCATCACCACAAGGCCTTGTCCCAGACTCGCACACTTTGAATCCAGTACCACTATATCATCACTTTTCAGAGTATCTTTTGCCATTAATGCTGATTGATAACTGCTTGTGAGTTTCGAGGACAGTCCTATGACCACCGGCGCATAATTTTCTTTTAAGCACTCTTCGAAGGTCTTTATAAAAGTTGCTACAGAAACTTGAGAAGTAGTGGGTATGATCTGATTATTTCTCATCATATCGTAAAACTCTTTTACAGTAAGACCGGAAATGTTCATTTCAGGTTTGTCTTTTACCGAAACGGGCATTGTCAAAACCTTTATAGGGTATTGATCAATTATCTCTCCTGGAAGGTCGCAGGATGTGTCTGTAATTATAATAGCTTTTTTCATCATATTTCTCCTAAATTTATATTACTATTCACATAAGCTTTTCCTTTTCTATTTTTTCTCTGGAATACGTAAAAATATCGAAGCCAAGATAGATCGATTTTTCTAATAAGCTTAGCATTTAAATCTCTCCCTTTTGTCAAAATTTAATCTACACTATTTGTATTGCATTTAAGGCGTCAGGCAAATTTTTCTTGTCCTCATCAAGCATAACCTGTATAGCTATCCCAAACATTGCTCCCAGAATCATCCTAGCTAAGAGGGCCGGAGAGTACCCTTGCAAATTTTCCATTAAATGGCTATTCTTTAAAATCAGTTCTTCTATCATGTTTGATAAATCTTTAAATAAGTTTCGCAGCAGGGTACTAAAAGAAGGAGACCAGAGGGCAAGGCCGGTAAAATCATATAATAAACGGAATAGCCCCGGATTGTTTTTTAGCATTTCCTTAAAAAATTTAATCAATGACGATAGCCTTTCTTTTGCGGTTTTCCCTTTTTTTAAATAGGTTTCCACTTCAAATAGATATTTTTTTATCATCATTTTTATTACTTCCCTGAAAAGGCCCTCTTTGTTTCTTATAACTTCAAAATTGACGCCAGCTCTTCAAAAAATTCGCCTGCTTTGCAGTGAGCTGTTACGGTAGCTCGGCTATCAAACGGGGTCGGTTCTTTGTTGATGATTACCATTTGTCTTGCAAGATAAGGCATGTCTGCTACTGGGTATACTTGCAGACTGCTTCCTACCACAATTAATAGTTCGCAACCCTCTAAAGCCTCCCGTGCCCTGTAATAGTCGCTGCTCATCGGATCTTCGAAAAGCACTACATCAGGCCTGAGTATACCGCCGCATGTTTTGCATTTCGGGGGAACTATCCCGTCTTCAAACTGTCGAACAGCTTCGGAAAAATCATATTTATGATTGCAACCCATACAGCGACACGTGCGAAGGTGGCCGTGAACTTCCCATACGTTTCTGGAACCCGCTTTAATGTGAAGCCCGTCGATATTTTGGGTTATAACTCCACGGATAAAGTTCTTTTCTTCCATTTTTGCAAGAACCCGGTGAGCAGTATTCGGCTCGGCGTTTGCGTATTTAATCCAGCGGGGCAGGTTAAAATTATAAAATTCTACAGGGTCGGAAATTAAAGCCGAAAGGCTGGCCTTTGACATTGGGTCATATTTTTCCCATAGCCCCGAGCCTTTGCTTCTATAGTCCGGAATCCCGCTTTCGGTGCTGATGCCGGCACCGGTAAGTGCAAGGGTTTTGCCGGATCTTTTAATCAGATCAGCTGTTTTGAGCGTCATTTCTCTTAAACAATCCACGCTTTCATCCCTCTCGATGCAAAAGGTCCTTTTTTTTGTTAACATTTCTTTATGGAAATTTGACCCACATTGTCAAATGCAGGTAGGCCGCCAGATATATCAATTTCCACATACACCAGAAAACTTTCAAGGCCATAAATGGCGCAGCTTAAAGCTTGTGCCAGCATTATTATCCCCCTCTAAAAGGCGTTTTTAACATGCGTGATCTCAAAAAGGCGTGGTTTTTTTATAAATATATCTATTACATCGAATCTTATTTCGGAAAAATATACTTTCTTTTCGTTAATGAAACTCATCGCAACTTTTTTTATTTTCTTCTGTTTAATGTAATTAACCGCTTCTAAGCCCATGCCGAATTTTAAGGAGCTCCTGGTTTTAACTTCAACAAAAATAAGTGTTTCACCCTGTTTGGCTATAATATCTATCTCGCCATACCGACACCTGTAGTTTACGGCAAGCACATCATAATTGTTTCGTTTTAAAAAATCCGCCGCCAATTTTTCACCCGCGACCCCGATTTTTTTGTTATCCACTTTAAATCTCCAGTCCTTTAATTGAAAAACTTTTCCTGTGTATAGGACAATAACCAAATTTTTTTATAGAATCGATATGCTCTTTAGTCCCATAGCCTTTATTCCGTGAAAATCCGTATTGCGGATATATTTTATCATAGTTTTTCATTATCCTGTCACGCTCAACCTTGGCTATTATAGAAGCGGCCGCGATGCAAGCGCACAGATTATCTCCATGAATTACCGCTTGTTGCGGAATAACCACACCGGGTATTTTAACCGCATCCACCAGTATAAAGTCAGGTTTTACGGAGAGCTTTTCTACGGCTTTTTTCATGGTATACAGTGTTGCATTCAGGATATTGTGTTCATCTATGTAATCTTTGTCCACCACATCAAAAGCATAAGATACGGCGGTTTTTATCACTTGTTCATAGACCGCCTCTCTTTTTCTCTCACTCAAAAGTTTTGAATCCTTTAAATCAATAATATTAGTATCTAACCGGAGAATGGCGGCCGCAGCCACCACCGGCCCGGCCAAAGGCCCTCTGCCCGCTTCATCGACTCCCGCAATCAGAGTGTAACCTTTTTCCCGGAGACTTCGTTCCATATCATACAATGCCGAAAGTCTCTTTAATTCTTTGGCCAAATCCTTCAAAGAGGAACCCACCTTCCATTTCAGATACCGAATATAGTTTGATTCGATATTTTTTGCCAAAATCCTCCTTGTTCATCGGGCTTCTCCAGGGAAATTCTTCCGAGTTTACCCTGACGGTACTCTAATAAAAGGGTTTTTGCACTTCTCTCTAAATCGGGCACTCCTTTCGCCATAAGAAACCCCCTTTTCTGCGCTATATATTTCAACATTTCATGGGGTTCTTCGGTATTTATCATTTTGTACCTTTCCCTCAAGCTGTGAGGATACTCTCTTGACAGAAATCCCAGAAGAATATATGCTATCCCCTCAATATCAATCAATTCTTCTTTTATGGAACCAAGTAATGCAAGTTTTATTCCAGTGGCTTTATCTTCAAATTTGGGCCATAATATCCCGGGGGTGTCCAGCAGTTCCAGCTCCTTCTCCACTTTCAGCCACATTTTGCTCTTGGTGACTCCGGGTATATCCCCGATCCTGGCCCCCTTACGGCCGGCCATCTGATTGATAATAGACGATTTCCCCACGTTGGGAATGCCTATTATCATACACCTGGTAGGTCTTCCGGCCGGTTTAAATACGGATAATCTTTTAATCAAATTTATCAATTTTTTAACACTGCACCGGTCTGTAGAATTTATATCTATTGCTTTCAATTTCATCTGCCTGAATTTATTGAGCCACATCTCCGTAATTTTTTCGTCGGCCAGGTCGGCCTTATTCAAAACTATGATTTTTTGCGCATTGCCTGAAAGTTCATCGAGGTCCGGGAGATGACTTGCAATGGGAGCTCTGGCATCAACCAACTCTATAACCACATCCACAAGCCTTATATTCTCTTTTATAATCCTCCTGGCTTTTGCCATATGGCCGGGATACCATTGTATATCCATATTCCACCACCTTAAAATAATAAGGGGACTGTAAATCAGTCCCTTTCTTTTATCCTGGCCGCTTTGCCTCTTAAATTCCTCATGTAATAAAGTTTGGCACGGCGTACGCGCCCTTTCTTAACAATTTCTATTTTATCGATGCGGGGTGAATTTAACGGAAATATTCTTTCCACGCCCACACCATAAGAAACTTTTCTCACTGTAAAAGTTTCTCTCAAGCCGCCGCCTCTTCTGGCTATGACCGTGCCTTCAAAGATCTGAATACGTTCCCTGCCGCCTTCCACAACTTTCGTATATACTTTCACCGTATCTCCCGGTCTGAAGTCAGGGATATCTTTTCTTATTTGTTCCTGTTCAACAGCGGTTATTAAGTCCACACCTTATCCCTCCCTTGCGTTTAGTGACAGAACATATTATAACATAACGGTTTTTTCTTAGCAATTAAATTCCTAATTCCTCTCCATAACTACGAACTATTCCAGCAGTTTTTTATCATTGTCGCTCAGTTCAAGCTTAAAAAATAAATCGGGCCTTCTTTCACGGGTTATCTTCAAAGCCTCCCTGCGCCTGAATCGTTCTATTTCCTTGTGATTGCCGGAAAGTAAAACTTCAGGCACTTTCAGGTCCCTGTAAACTTCAGGTCGGGTATATTGAGGGTATTCCAGGAGCCCTTCGCAAAAAGATTCGTTTTGGGATGATTCATGGCTGCCAAGGACGCCGGGTACAAACCTAGCTGTAGCATCCACCACGGCAAGGGCCGGCACCTCTCCTCCCGTAAGAATATAATCGCCTATGGATATTTCATCGGTTATTATTGTTTTTACTCTTTCATCAACACCCTCGTAATGGCCGCATATAATTATTAGGTGTTCTTCCATGGAAAGGTTTCGGGCCAACTGATTATCGAAAAGCTTTCCTTGAGGAGACATTAAAATAATTCGCCTTTTGGCGCTTTTAAAGTCTGAAATGGCATATTCAACTGCTTCAAATATAGGTTCGGGCTTCATCACCATACCACATCCCCCGCCATAGGGATAATCGTCCACTTTTTTATGACGGTCATGTGAAAAGTCCCTTATATTTACAAGCTTTATTCTTATAAGATCTTTTTCCTGTGCTCTCTTCAGTATGCTTACATCCAGCGGCCCAGTGAAAAACTCTGGAAAAAGGGTGAGGATATGGATTTGAAGCACTATGCCATTCCCTCCATAAGCTGCACTACCATTTTATTATTTTCTAAATCTATTTTTTTTACCACATGTCTGACGGCGGGAATGAATATTTCCCTTCCGTTTTCCCCCTTTACAACGTAGACATCGTTTGCCCCTGTCTGAATAACATCGACTATTCTGCCGAGAGGTTCGCCACTTTCAGTTAATACGCAAAGCCCAATTATATCGCAGATAAAAAACCTTCCTTCGGGCAATTTGACTGCATCTTTCCGGAGGACTTTTAAATAACCCCCCCTGAATTTTTCAGCCTGTTCCGGCGTATCAATGTTCTTTAGCTTTAATACTACAAAAACATCTTTTAAATATAATACAGATTCTACATCGCTGCAGACAGGCACATCTCCGACATCTATGAATACCCTAGCAAGTTTGTCAAATCTCTTGACGTCATCCGTCAATGCTTCAACCTTTACCTGACCTTTAACACCCCAGGGGGATAAAATCCTTCCCACAGTTATATACTTGTCCAAAGAAATATTCACATCCTCGAAAGAATAAACCATTTATTACTAAAATTTTGCTGTTCACTGGCGCATAATCAAGAGGAGCGGCGGCATTTTGGGTAAACAAAATCAGCGCAGTACCGCCGCTTAGTGTACTAACTTAAGTCTTACACTCAAAAAATTATATAATTTCCACTACCACTCTTTTACCGTCTTTAGCAGCGGCTGCTTTTACCACAGTGCGGATTGCTTTTGCAATCCTGCCCTGTTTGCCTATAACCTTACCCATGTCTTCGGGATCCACTTTGAGCTCAAGAATAATGGACTGTTCACCTTCTACTTGATTGACTGTTACATTTTCAGGATGATCCACCAGTGCTTTTGCAATGTATTCTACTAATTCTACCACAATAATTTCCTCCTTCGTTCCTTCCCTGCCCATTATAATGACCGAAGAAACCCGAGCATATTAATGTTTTAGGCTTCAACGGCATCAGTATCGGCAGATTGTTTAGGTTTGGGGTTTTCCAAAATACCGATTGTCTTGAACAAATACCTTACGGTATCCGTTGGAATTGCGCCCTTTTTCAACCAATCGGTCGCCTTTTCCTGATTGATTTTTATCTCAGCAGGGTCCGTAAGCGGATTATAATATCCTATCTCCTCGATAAATCTTCCATCTCTGGGCATCCTGCTGTCGGCCACTACTACTCTGTAAAAGGGCTTTTTTTTAGCCCCCATTCGCCTTAATCTTATTTTAACCGCCACCTTTTCACCTCCTTCTAAAACCCTAAAAATGGCAGCTTAAACTTGCCTTTTTTACGGCCTTTTTCAATATCAGTCATCTGTTTAATCATCTTTCGAGTCTGTTCATATTGTTTTAGAAGACGGTTTACATCCTGTATGGATGTGCCGCTGCCGGCAGCAATACGTTTGCGTCTGCTGCCGTTTATAATGGAAGGATTTTTTCTTTCCTCGAGTGTCATTGAGTTAATTATAGCTTCCACATGCACAAGTTCCTTTTCGTCAAGTTCCAAACCTTGAAGTTTCTGTGGAGAAAATCCAGGAATCATGCTCAGAATATCGCTCAGAGAACCCATTTTTTTGACCTGGGACAGCTGTTCTAGAAAATCGTTAAGATCAAAAGATTGAGACTTCAGTTTCTGTTCCAGCTCCTGAGCCTTTTTCAAATCGAAGGACCTTGTGGCTTTTTCGATAAGGGTGAGCACATCTCCCATCCCCAGTATTCTTGAAGCCATTCTCTCAGGATAAAAAATTTCCAGGTCTTCCAGCTTTTCTCCCATGCCTACGAACTTTATCGGGCATCCCGTCACCGCTTTTACGGACAGCGCCGCACCTCCTCTGGTATCTCCGTCCAGCTTTGTCAGAATGAGGCCGGTAAGAGACAGGCGCTTATTGAACTCTTCCGCCACATTCACGGCATCCTGACCTGTCATACTGTCTACCACCAGCAGTATCTCTGTCGGGTTTGTAGCCTGTTTTATTCTTGAAAGTTCATCCATAAGCTCTTCATCTATATGCAATCGTCCCGCCGTATCGATTATTATGACATTGTTATTGTGCTTTTGGGCATAATCCATGGAGGCTCTGGCGATGTCGACCGGGTTTTGCTGACCCATTGTAAAAACGGGCAGATCCAGCTTTTCACCTACTACCTGCAGCTGTTTTATTGCTGCAGGGCGGTAGATATCGGCAGCGGTAAGAAGAGGCCTTTTTCCGTTCTTTGAAAGCAGTTTGCCCAATTTTCCGGCAGTAGTAGTTTTGCCTGAGCCCTGAAGCCCAACAAGCATAATGATTGTGATACCATCCGGGGAAAAATTTAATTTTGCTTCTTTCGAACCCATCAACCTTATCAGTTCGTCATGCACTATTTTAATGACCTGCTGCCCCGGAGTAAGGCTTTCCATAACCTCTTGCCCTACGGCGCGCTCGCTGATTTTCTGAATTAAATCTTTTACAACCTTAAAATTGACATCAGCTTCCAGCAGTGCGAGCTTTACCTCTCTCATTGCCAGTTTAACATCGGATTCAGTCAGTTTTCCCTTGCCTTTCAGCTTTTTGAAAATATCGTTCAATTTCTGCGTAAGTGCTTCAAAAGCCATCCTGTTCGCCGCCTTCCTTTAATAATAAGGCTACATTGTCGTGAATCTGCCGTACTTTACTTTTATATTCTTCAGAAAGACCCGGTTCCAGCTCTTTAAGTGATCTTAATATTATTTCGACCTTTTTTTCGAGATTTGCATACCTTTGAACCATGCCCAGCTTTTTTTCATATCCCGTCAAAACATCCTGTGCTCGCTTGAGAATATCATGGATTCCTTGACGTGTCACTCCGTAATTTTCGGCTATTTCTCCCAGAGACAGGTCATTTAAAAAATGTAATTCGAATATTTCTTTCTGTTTTTTGGTCAGAAAATCACCATAAAAATCGTATAATAAGTTTATTTTCGTGCGTTCATCCATAATATCACCTGTAAAGGTGGATACCTTTACAGGTGATATTATACTGCACCTAGTTTTTTAAGTCAACTATGTTTTCTCTTTTTGTACCAAATATAGTTTTGCAACTCGGCTTTTTCATGAGATCCGAAATCAATACTCAATATATCTTATCTCTGACTTCTGACATCCGGCCTCCACTACAGTATGGCATCCACAAATTCATCAGGGTTAAATTCCTGCAAATCGTCCATTCCTTCCCCCACTCCCACAAACCATACTGGAATGTTCAATTCCTTTGCGATAGCTATTGCAATACCGCCCTTTGCGGTTCCATCCAGTTTTGTCAGTATTATGCCGGAAATATCCACCGCTTCTTTGAATATTTTCGCCTGAGCCAGTGCATTTTGTCCAGTAGTGGCATCAAGCACCATAAGACTCAAAAGCTGGGCATCAGGATACTCTTTTTGACATACTCTATAAAGTTTTTTCAATTCCTCCATAAGATTCTTCTTTGTATGAAGCCGCCCAGCTGTATCACAGATTATTATATCCGCATGGCGGGATTTTCCAGATTGAATGGCGTCAAAAAGTACCGATGCAGGATCGGAACCTTCCTGATGCCTTATCACATCTACGCCCGATCTCTGACCCCAGATATCCAGTTGTTCAGCCGCGGCCGCCCTGAACGTATCCCCTGCGGCCAGTACAACTTTATAACCTCTGCTTTTGAAACTATTTGCAAGTTTTCCAATGGAGGTGGTCTTTCCAACCCCGTTTACACCTACGACAAGCAGGATGCATGGAGGTTTCAAGCTTAAGCTTTTTCGTGGGAAAATCCCTTTTATCTCCTCTTTAAGAGCGGCCTTAAGGTCGTCGGCGTTCTTAATCCTTTCAGATTTTATACGCCTCCTCAAATTTTCCATTAAATTCTCTGTAGCATTAACACCGACATCTGCCGAAATCAAAAGTTCTTCCAGTTCTTCAAGGGTATCCTCATCAACCTTTCTGGAAAATTTTAACAGGTTGTCGATTCTATCTGTAAAATTGTTTCTTGTCTTGCTCAAACCTTGCTTTAATTTTTCAAAAAACCCCAAATCGGTCACCTCTCTATATTCTCTATATTATTTATATTATTCCAGTTTTACGGCCAGCACCTTGGAAACGGCGGTTTCTTCCATGGCAACGCCATAAAGAGCATCGGCTACAGTCATAGTATTTTTGCGGTGTGTAATAATGATAAACTGGGTATGAGCTGCAACTTTTTTTAAATATGCTGCGAACCTGTCGATATTAGCGTCGTCCAGTGCCGACTCTATCTCATCAAGTATGCAAAAAGGTGTCGCCTTTATGTTTAATATGGCAAAAATTAGAGCTATGGCCGTGAGTGACTTTTCCCCTCCGGAAAGCAAAGAAATGCTCTGAAGTTTTTTTCCAGGCGGCTGGGCTATAATTTCAATCCCTGTCTCCAGCACGCTTTTTTCATCTTGAATTACAAGATCAGCCTTTCCACCTCCAAAAAGCTCTGTAAAAACTTTTTTAAATTCTTCTCTCACCCTTTCGAATGTATGAAGAAACATATCTTCCATGGCTTTTGTTATTTCTTTGATTAAGCTATCCAGTTTATCCTTTGCTTTTTGCAGATCATCCCTCTGAGCATTCAAAAAATCATATCGGGATTTTAAGTTGTCATAATCTTCTATTGCCTGCAGGTTCACATTACCTAGCGAATCAATGGCCTGTTTTATGTCGATAATTTTTTCTTTCATCTCCGCAATATTTCCCGTCTCCTTTTTAAAATTTAGAGCCTGTTCAGCGGTTAGCGAATACCTCTCCATTAATTTTTCGCCAAGCTGGTCTAATTCCATATTCAAAGCTGTTTCGTCCACTCTCAAGTCCTGGAGTTTCCTCTCGAGTTTTTTTTGTTCTTCTTCAAGACGGTTAAATTTTGCCTGGTTTTCTTCCATTACTTTTTTAATAAACTCTCTTTGTTGTTTCAATTCACCTACTTTTGACAATATATCCTCTTCAAATTTTGTAAAGTTCGTCATCTGCTCAGCAATACTTAAAATCTCTTGTTTTGCTTTATTGAGGGAATGTTCATTTTGCATGAATTTATCCTGCAAAACTTTTAATTCTCCCGACCATGTTTGAATGTTTTCCTCTATATTTTGAATGGTTTGTTCCAAATTTATTTCTTCCTGCTTTTGGGAAGCAAGCTTAACCTTTAACTGCGTAATCCTTTCTATCAGCATTTCTCTTTTTAACTTTTCCTGGAATAATTGTTGCTGTAAATCTTTTACCCTGTTCTGGCTGGAATTGTTTTTTAAATCAATGCTCCCCATATCCTGCTGCAAAGAAATTACCTGTGTATCAATCTCTGAAGTTTGAATTTTTATATCTTCAATTTCCGATTCAAGCTGTTTCTCTTTGCGCTCCCTTTCTTCGAAAACCACTTGCTTTTCCTTTAGTTCTCTTTCAAGTGCGGCGAGTTCAGATTTAAGATTAAAAAGATTGTCTTTGAAAAAATCCATCCGTTTTAAACATTCCTGGAAATTTTCCTCAATATTGGAACATTCCTGTCTGATGATGAAAAGGTCTTTTTTCGCTTTTTCTATTCTGTATTCAAATTCTTGAAGTTCTCTTTTTCTTGACAGGATATAATTTGATTTTTTTTGGCTCCCTCCCGTGATAGAACCGCCGGGATTTAGCAGTTCTCCATCGAGAGTTACGATTTTCAGGCTAAAACCGCATTTTCTGGCGATAGTTAAAGCATTATCAATCTTATCTACTACTATTACTCTTCCCAGAAGATTGGCAATCACCGGCAGGAACTTTTTTTCACAGGTTACCAGATGATTGGCCGTTCCTATACAGCCTCTCATCGATAAAAAGATGGCTTCCTTATCTTCAAGTAATCTGGGTTTGACAGTATTGAGAGGTAAAAAAGTCGCCCTGCCGAGATCATATCTTTTCAAATATTCTATAGCCAGTTTCGCATGTTCATCCGTATCGCAAACAATGTTTTGAAGAGCGCCTCCTAGGGCGGTTTCTATAGCAACCTCATAGGCTTTTTCCACTGAAATAATATCAGCCAGCGCACCATAGAGTCCCTCCAGGTTTAGCTTCTTATTTTTTAAAGATGACAGGAGGTTTCTCACGCCAAATTGATAACCTTCGAAGTTTTCGCTAACCTCTTTTAAAGCTTTATGCCTTGAAACAAGAGCCGACAATTCCTCGCCTTTTTTTATACTAAATGCTTTTTTTTCTTCCAGTATGGAACTTAATTTCCGCATATGTTCCTGTGTATCCTGAATTTGCTTTTGACTCTGATCGCACTGCAAAGTCAGGTTTTGTATGCTGTCTTTAATTTTCAATATTTCTTCCGCAGTAGTTTTGTTTGAATCTCTCAGTATGCGCCTCTCATTTTCTATCTGTTTTAAGCGGTTTTCCAGGTTGGTCTTCATGGATAAAAGGCCGGTTATCCTGTTCCTCTTTTCCGATGCAAAATTTAACAGGTCTATAACGTCGCCCTTCAGGTTTTCAATTAGATTCTCTTTCTGCTTGATCAATTCATCCTCTCTGACAAGTTCTTTTTCATCTTCCGATATTTTAAGTTCCAAACCGTTTATTTCTTTTATTTTCTGTTCCAGAAGCTTTGCTTTCTGGTCTAACGTATTTTTTGCTTCAGAGATCTTCCGCTGCAAATTGTCCATATTTCCGCTTAATTCTTGCTGTTCGACACAAAGCCTTTTTTCCTCTTCCTTCATCCAATGCAAATCCTTCTCCATATTTCTCTTCTTTGAAACGGCATCATAGGCTTTCTCCTGGAATTTTACATAATCTCTCTCATAATTCTCGAGACTTGCTCCATCTTGCGCTATCTTTTCCTGCAGCAATTTTTTTTCATCGATAATTTTTTGTAAACAAACCTGATTTTCTTCAAAGGAATTTCTAAGATGTGATATTTTTTTTTCAATCCTTGATATTTCAGCAAGCAGCAGGTTGATATCAAGTTGTTTTAAGTCTTCCGATAACTTCTTGTACATCAAAGCTTTTTCTTTTTGTAACTTCAAGGGCTCAAGCTGGTTTTGAATTTCAGTCAAAATGTCCTCTATTCTCACCATGTTGTTTAAAGTTTCTTCCAGGCGCTTTTCAGCTTCCTTCTTTCTGGCCTTATGTTTCATTATACCAGCAGTTTCTTCAAAAATAGCCCGCCTATCATCGGGATGGCCGGTGAGTATCTCATCTACCTGGCCCTGACCTATTATGGAATAACCGTCCTTTCCTATCCCGGTGTCCATTAAAACTTCCTGGATATCCTTCAACCTGCAAGGGATTTTGTTTAGGTAAAATTCACTATCTCCAGAACGAAACACCCGCCGGGTAAAACAAATCTCAGAATATTCCAGAGGCAATAGTTTGTCAGAATTATCCAGTATTATTGAAACCTCTGCCATTCCCATAGGCTTTTTTGTGTTGCTGCCGGCAAAAATTACATCTTCCAGCTTGGATCCTCTCAGATTCCTAACGCTTTGTTCCCCGAGTACCCATCTGATGGCGTCTGTGATATTGCTTTTTCCGCTTCCATTTGGTCCTACGATGGCATTTATCCCGGGCCCAAATTCAATCTCGATCCTATCTGCGAAGGATTTGAACCCGTGCAGTTCAACTCTTTTAAGGTACAAAGACATCCCTCCACCTAATAAATTCTACCACACATCGTTCAAAATAAAAAATCTTTTTTTCTAAATCCTCGGGCATAAGGCCCGAGGTATCAAATCGGTCGATTTTTTGAAACTTTGTGCGGCGGGCGTCTCCCACAAGGAGTCGGGATGAATGACGCAGTCGTTATAAAAATACCTGCCTTCTCATAAATGAGGGCAGGTATAAAGTCCAAATAAATATTAGCGGGGTTCCACAATAAATTTTATTGCTGTCCTTTCTTCTCCGTCGATGTCAATTTCTGCAAAAGCGGGAACAGTAACCAGATCGATACCATTGGGAGCTACGAAACCTCTTGTTATTGCAATCGCTTTAACCGCTTGATTTACGGCTCCGGCGCCTACCGCCTGGAGTTCGGCTACGCCTTTTTCCCTTAAGACGGCTGCCAGAGCGCCTGCCACAGATTTGGGTTTTGATTGAGCTGATACCTTTAGTACTTCCATTCAACAAATCCCCCTTAAAGTATAAATTAGTTCTTGAATTATATATTCTATGAGGGAAACAAAATTCCTTCTTTTTTAAATATTATATTTTCAAGTTGTCCAGAGCTTGTTTTGCAGCCAGTTGTTCCGCTTCCTTTTTACTTTTTCCGGAGCCTCTGCCCAGAACTTCACCTTTCCATAGAACTTCTACATGAAAAACTTTTGCGTGATCGGGGCCTTCTTCTTTTATTACCTCATAGCAAACCCTGTCAGGGGAAGTTTTTTGCAGTGTTTCCTGGAGCATTGTCTTATAATCCCGGGCTTCTTCTCCTTCCACTGCTTTCAGGATGGCGTCTTTAAGGTTACATATTATAAAATTCCTGGCAGTATCCAAATTTTTATCAAGATAAATGGCGCCGACAAGCGATTCAAAAGTATCCGCCAGAATGGATGGTTTCTCACGACCACCCGTATTTTCCTCGCCCTTTCCAAGCACTATGAAGTCCATTAACGACATATTTCTTGCGGCCTGGGCAAGACTTTGTTCGCATACCGTAAATGCTCTGACTTTTGTCATTTGACCTTCGCTCATCCCAGGATATTTCTCATAAAGATAATGACTGATCACCAGTTCCAGTACTGCATCTCCGAGAAATTCGAGTCTCTGGTTGTTTTCAAGAATCGCAAAATTTTGCTCATTAGTATAAGAAGGATGTATAAAAGCATTGTTTAAAATTTGAACATCGTTAAAAAAAATCCCTATTCTTTCCTGTAACTCATTTAACTCTTTTAGCCTTTTTGAATCCAGATACATTTTATCTATTCCTCTTTAATATTTTTTCACTACCACACAGGCATTGTGGCCGCCAAAACCCATGGAGTTTGATAGGGCGATATTTACAGCTTTTACAAGGGATTTGTTCGGCACATAATTCAAATCGCATTCGGGATCAGCGCAATCATAATTTATTGTAGGTGGAATTTGATCATATACGGTGGTCAATACCGTTGCTATAAGTTCCACTGCCCCGGCTGCTCCAAGGAGATGCCCAGTCATGGATTTTGTAGAGCTTATAGCAAGATTATAGGCATGTTCACCGAATGTGTTTTTGATCGCCAGTGTTTCGAACTTATCGTTTAGAGGTGTGGAAGTCCCATGAGCATTTATATAATCAACCTGTTCGGGTTTTATCCCCGCATCCGCAATAGCTGCTTTCATGGCTCTTGCGGCCCCTTCTCCTTCTGGTGCAGGCTGAGTCAGATGATATGCGTCGGCAGTGGAACCGTATCCAATGACTTCGGCGTAAATTCGGGCGTTCCTTTGCAAAGCATGCTCTAATGTCTCCAGTATCAATACCCCGGCGCCTTCCGCCATTACAAAACCATCGCGGTCTCTGTCAAAGGGGCGGCTTGCCCTGAAAGGTTCGTCGTTACGGGTAGAAAGGGCTTTCATAGACGAAAATCCGGCCAGAGAAAGCGGTGTAATGGGCGCTTCAGTACCCCCGGCAACCATGATATCCGCATCATTTCTCTGAAGAATTCGGAAGGCTTCGCCTATGGCGTTGGTACTGGAAGCGCAGGCCGTGACTACAGTAAAGTTGGGACCTTTGAGATTAAAATTCATTGATACCTGACCCGAGGCCATATTTGCAATCATCATTGGGATAAAAAAAGGGCTTACTCTTTTTGGTCCCTTTTCTAATAAGGTGGAATGCTGCTCTTCCCATGTCTCGCTTCCCCCTATTCCCGAGCCCATTACAACTCCAGCCCTGTCCCTGTTAATAGATAAAAGATCCAGTTTTGAATCTTTCAGAGCCATGCCGGTTGCGGCGATGACAAACTGTGTAAATCGGTCCATCCTCTTTAGTTCTTTTTTCTCAATGAAATCTTCAGGGTTAAAATCCTTTACTTCTCCGGCAATTTTTGTGGGGAAATCATCACATGCAAACCTTGTTATTAAATCAATACCGGACTTTCCTTGAATAAGGGAATTCCAGAATTTCTCCTTTCCTGTACCTACCGGGGAAATAACCCCTATTCCTGTAACGACTACACGTTTCTTCTCCATAAGCTTCCTCCTGGCAAATATGATATCTATGATTGAAGGAGCAATGCTCCTGGGCTTTCTAAAGTAAAGTCCCGTAGCAATATACGGGACTTTTTGAGGCTATGCGGTGTGATTTTTTATGTAATCTATTACATTTTGAACCGTTTTTATCTTTTCAGCATCTTCATCGGGGATCTCCAGATCAAATTCCTCTTCAAAAGCCATTATCAATTCAACAATGTCAAGAGAATCGGCTCCAAGATCATCGATGAAAGAAGCTTCCGGTACCACATCATCCTCATCAATGCCCAGCTGTTCGGCTATTATTTTCTTTATTTTATCCAGCACTTCCACTTTCTTCACCCCCCTTCCTCAGTAGCATATTATGATTACTTTTATATATTTTATTCCACTTTAAAGATATTATAAAGTAAATCCTCCGTCAATACCTATTATTTGACCGGTAATATACTCCGCTCTGGCAGATGCCAGGAACACCGCCATATATGCCACATCTTCAGGGGTTCCCAGCCTCTTGAGTGGAATTTTATCCTCTATCATAACACTTTTCTCGATTATAGAAGAAGTCATATCAGTCTTGATAAATCCTGGCGCAATTGCATTTACGGTAATACCCCTGCTTCCCAGTTCTTTCGCCAGAGCCTTAGTAAAACCTATAATTCCCGCTTTCGCAGCGGCATAATTTGCCTGGCCGACATTCCCATATATGCCGACAATAGAGGATATATTGATTATTCTTCCCTGCCTTTGTTTGATCATATATCTTACAGCATTTTTTGTGGTATTGTAAATTCCCGTCAAATTTGTTGTAATAACATCGCCCCAGTCTTTTTCGCTCATTTTAAGCAAAAGCATATCCCTAGTAATGCCGGCATTGTTGACAAGTATATCTATGCGCCCAAATTTTTTGTGAATTTCGTCCATCATCTGTTTTACCTGTTCAAAGTCGGCAATGTCGGCTCTGTAAGCTAGAGATGTTTGACCAAGTCCCTCTATTTCCGATACAACATCCATCGCAGCATTTTCATTGGAATAGTAGTTCACTACTACGGCAGCTCCGGCTCTGGCCATTTCGATGCAAATGCTGCGTCCTATCCCCCGGGATCCCCCTGTTACAACACATACTTTGCCGGCAAGTTCCATCAAATCCTACCTCCCAAAATATTTCAACGTATTTTTAAGAGATTCGGTGTCTTCCACATTCAATGTTACCAGATTTTTATCCACTTTTTTAACAAAGCTCGTCAGCGCTTTACCGGGGCCAAGTTCCACAAACGTGTCAACTCCACTTTCTATCATTTTTCTGATGCTGTCTTCCCACAGCACTGGCGAACTTACCTGTTTTATCAAAAGCTTTTTAATATCCGAAGCTCTTTGAGTAAAATCGGCATTAACATTGGAAACTACAGGAATCTTTGTATCTTTTATTTCAATATTATCCAGTTCTCTCGCCAGTTTCTCCCCGGCGGGTTTCAGCAGGCTGCAGTGGAATGGGGCGCTCACAGCAAGAATCATCGCCTTTTTGGCCCCCCGAATTTTCGCAATTTCCACCGCTTTGTCTACTGCTTTAACTTCGCCGGCTATCACTATCTGGCCAGGACAGTTAAAGTTTGCAGCCTCGACTTTGCCTTCTTCAGAAGCCTGCTTACATATCTGGATAACGGTCTCCTTATCAAGCCCCAGTATGGCTGCCATTGTGCCACGGCCGAGCGGTACGGCCTCCTGCATATATTTTCCTCTCTTTTGTACCAGCGGAACCGCCTGGTTAAAATCTATGGATTCTGCCGCCACCAGGGCGGAATACTCTCCAAGGCTCAGTCCTGCTACCACATCAGGAAAAATACCTTCTTTTTTTAATATCGAAAAACATGCTATACTATGAGTCAATATGGCTGGTTGGGTATTTATTGTTTCCTTAAGTTTATCTTCAGGACCCTCAAAACAAACATTGGAAATGCTGAAATTCAATGAATCATCCGCCTGCTCGAACACTCTTCTCGCCACTGTAAAATTATCGTACAGGTCTTTGCCCATACCAACATACTGGGAACCCTGCCCTGAAAACAAAAAAGCTATCTTAGGCAACGACATTACCTCCAATTAAGAGAAATTCTGTCCAAAACTAATTTTGCTTCGTTTATCAAATCCTCTATTATTTCAGCCGCAGGTTTAATATCGTTTATCATACCCGCAATTTGACCCGCCATAACGGAACCGTTCTCCACATCACCCTCTACCACTGCGGCTCTCAACCTCCCCGTTCCAAGTGCTTCGAGCTCCTTAATATCCGCTCCCTGACTTTCAAGGATTTCAAACTGATGAGACAACTTGTTCTTCAATACCCTGACAGGATGCCCCGTAGGTTTTCCCGTTACCACCGTGCTTCTGTCTCTGGCTTTTATTATCGCATTTTTGTAATTTTCATGCACTGTACATTCTTTGGCACATACAAACCTGGTTCCCATTTGAACTCCTTTGGCTCCAAGGGAAAGTGCAGCAATAAAACCGCGGCCGTCGGCAATGCCTCCTGCAGCTATCACGGGAATACGCACCGCATCCACCACCTGAGGAACCAGAGACATGGTGGTAATCTCCCCAATATGACCGCCGCACTCCATTCCCTCAGCTATCAGCGCGTCCACCCCTGTTTTTTCGAGTCTTTGAGCCAGCGCTACGGAAGCTATTACCGGTATCACTTTTATTCCGGCTTCTTTCAGGCGAGGTATATACTTTCCGGGATTGCCTGCGCCTGTTGTCACAACGGGAACCTTTTCTTCAATTACGATATTCATCACATCATCTACAAATGGCGACATAAAGTAAACATTTACTCCAAAAGGTTTATCTGTCAGGGATTTTGCTTTCCTTATCTGGTCCCTTACCATATCGGCTGGGGCGTTCCCGGCACCTATTATGCCGAGGCCCCCACCGTTTGATACTGCTGCGGCAAGCTCGGCTGTGGCGACCCATGCCATTCCTCCCTGAATTACGGGATATTTTATCCCGAGAAGGTCACAGATTTCAGTATGAAACATATGAATCCTCCTAATAATAAATAATTCCTGTTGTTCCCGGACCGGTATATGTGCCAATGACCGCTCCGATAGCTGAAATGGTCAGTTCCTTGAAATCAAAGTGTTTTTCAAATATTTCTTTGTATTTTTCAGCCTTGTCCCTACAACCAGCGTGCAATATGGTTCCTGTAAAAGGAGCTCTGTTTGCGTCTACTGACACTTTTTCCAAAAGTCTATCCAGTACTCTGGTCTTGCCTCGAATTTTCTCCACCGGTGTCACCAGACCATCGCTTATTGTAAGCATGGGCTTTATATTCAGAAGGTCGCCCAGAAAAGCCGAAGCTCTGCCGATACGTCCTCCTCTTTGAAGCCAGTCAAGAGTGTCCACAACAAAGTATACTTTTAATTTTTTTATCACATCATAAATTTTACTCAGTATGCTCTCCCGATCCATGCCTTCTTTTGCGGCTCTTGCAGCTTCCAGAACCGCAAAACCGATCATCATGGATGCGCCTTTTGAATCTATTACATCCACCGGCACTTTTACCATATCCCTTGCCATAACTGCAGATTGGTATGTGCCGCTCAGTTTGCTCGAAAGGTGTATCGAAATTATGCGATCCGATTTTTGAGATAAAATTTCGTAACACGCCGCAAATTCAGCCGGCGATGGCTGCGAAGTCCTGGGATGATGGGGAGACGAACGGAGTTTTTCATAAAACTCATCTGGAAAAAGGTCAACTCCTTCACGGAATTCTTCATCTCCAAAATAAATTTTTAATGGCACTGTGGTGATATCATATTTCGCCAGCAGTTCGCGTGGAAGATCCGCAGTACTGTCAGTGACGATACTTATTCGTTCCACAATATCCCTCCTAATCAAGACTCCATTCCAGGAGATTGGCTCCCCAGGTAAGCCCGGCTCCAAACCCCACAAGTAAAATTTTATCGCCCTTTTTTATTTTTTTATCTCTGTAAGCCTCGTCCAGGGCAACGGGTATGGAAGCGGAAGACATGTTTCCATACTTGTCAAGATTCATCACTACCTGCTCTCTGGGGAACTTAAGCCTTTTGACGGCGGCGTCGATGATTCGAATGTTGGCTTGATGCGGAACAATATAATCTACGTCATTCATGCTGAGGTTCGCTTTTTCTGCTGCTATTCTGGCTGCTTCTTCCAGAATTTTTACGGCAAATTTGAAAACCTCATTGCCGTTCATTTGAATAAAATGCCTGCGCTTCGTTACCGTATCAATGCTGGCGGGCTCCTTTGAGCCCCCGGCCGGCAATATTAATAAGTCGGCACCGGTACCGTCCGCTCCCAGATGGCTCGAGAGGATGCCGCCTTCTTCAACCTCGCTTATAACTGCAGCTCCAGCTCCATCTCCAAATAGCACACATGTATTTCTGTCTTCCCAATCGGTTATTCGGGAAAGCATTTCCGCGCCTACTACAAGTATTTTTTTGTACAGCCCTGAAACGATAAACTGGACCGCGCAGGTCAAAGCATATACAAATCCGGTGCATCCCGCCTGAATGTCAAAAGCGGCGGCATTGAACGCACCTATTTTGCTCTGTATGATGCAGGCGGTAGAAGGAAAAATCATGTCTGGAGAGGCTGAGGCCACTATAATCAGGTCAATGTCTTCCGGAGAAAGTCTTGCATTTTCCAGAGCCTTTCTTGCCGCTTCGGCACCCATATCCGACGTGCAGGCATTTTCCGGTCCGATTCTCCTGAAAGAAATACCGGTCCTGGTTTTGATCCACTCGTCCGTCGTATCCACCATTTTTTCAAGGTCAAAATTTGTAACAACCCTATCCGGAACATAGGAGCCGATACCAATAATTCCTGCCTTCTTCAAACTATATCTCTCCTCCATCGTTTATTTCTAGACTTTTTTTCATTTTGTTATTGACGTCCACCTGTACAAATGTTTTTGCCGCTTTTATTCCATTATAAATTGCGAATCTATTCGAAGAGCCATGACACTTTATGAGAACTCCGTTGAGCCCTAAAAACATCGCGCCTCCGTATTCTGAGTAGTCCAGGCTGGATTTCACAGCTTTCATAGCGGGCATGAGCAATAATGCTCCCAGCGAATATGTAATCTTCTTCTTGACCTCTTGTTTTAATCTGTCAAAAATATACATTCCAAAGCCTTCCACAGTCTTTATAAAAATATTTCCTGTAAAACCGTCGCATACGACCACATCTACATCCCCATCGAAAAAATCCCGCGCTTCAACATTACCTGTGAAATTTAATTCATTTATGCCTTTCAGGATTGAATATGCCGTTTTGATAACCAGATTGCCTTTTTCCTCTTCCGCGCCGATATTTAATAAGCCTATCCGGGGCTTTTTCCTTTGCAAAACTTCTTCGGCATAAATACTACCCATCAACGCAAACTGCACCAGGTTCTTCGGCTTTACCTCACTGTTGGCGCCTATGTCGAGAAGCAGCGCCGGCTTCTTTTTTGTTGGTATCAGAGTGGAAATGGCAGGACGGTCGACGCCGTCGAAACGCCCAAGGATAAAAAGTCCACCAGCCATCAACGCCCCGGTGCTGCCCGCAGATACCATGGCATCTGCCCGCATGTCTTTTAATAGACCAAGTCCCTTTACTATAGATGAGTCTTTTTTCTTTCGAATTGCGGTTACGGGTGATTCATCATTTAAAATAACTTCCTGAGCATCCACAACTTCAATGTCACCGCATTTTGCTTCTTTTAGGATAGGCTCAATTTCCTGATGTTTCCCAACCACAATAATCTGCAAATCCGTTTCCTTCGAAGCCTTAACTGCTCCAAGCACCGTTTCCCGGGGGGCATTGTCCCCGCCCATGGCATCAACTATGATTTTCATTCTTTCACCTCATCATCAAGTGATACCAGTATAAACTTTCCTCTGAAAACTTCTTTTTGCTTCACAGAAATCCTCACAAAAACAAATTTTTTGTTCCCCCTGACTCTGGTCACTTCGGCTTTGGCTACAAGCTTCTGCCCCGCATATACCGGCAGCTTATATTTTATATTGGCAACACCCGTCAACGCTACATTTGCGTCAATTACCGCTATGGCCAGAGAATTCGCCTGAGCAAAGATGATGTCTCCGCGCACGACCCTGGTTTTCCCAAAGGTCATATCCTGGGTTGTCTCCAGAATGGATATCCCTCTTTTATCCAACTCCAAATCAACCAGCTCACCTATCAATTCTTTCACATCAATGGAACGGACCTTGGAATAGTTCTGCCTGGCTACGCTCCTTATCCTTTCTCTCAGTTCCGGAAGTTTGAGTTCCATTCTGTCGAGCCTTATAGTCTGTATGCTGACCTGAAGCTTTTCAGCCAGTTCTTCATCGTTTAAAAAAGGGTCATCATCGAGGATTTGCTTTAAACGCTCCTGTCTTTCTTTTTTTGACAACCCTTTTTTGATCAATATAATCACCTCAATAAACATTACTTGCTTTTAAGAGCAGCTACTAAAAGTATATAATATTTTTTATTCAAAATCAATATTGGTTTATAAGTTTTTCTTAAAAGAAATATAAGAAAAATCAACCCCCGCTTCTTTCAAGCGGGGGTTTCGACCTTATTTAGCTTCAACTTTCAGTACCTCGCGATTTTTATAATAACCGCAGTTCGGGCATACCCGATGGGGTAGCTTTGGTTGATGGCACTGGGGACACTCCGCAAAAGCCGGAACGGTCAATTTCCAATGGCTTCTTCTCATATCCCTTCTTGACTTTGATGTCCTGTGCTTAGGATTTGCCATTATTGCACCTCCTCAATCTAATCCCTTTTCAACAAATTTTTTAAAACTGCCAGCCGGGGATCCGTATTCTCTTCCCTACAACTACAACTTGTTTTGTTCAAATTAGCGCCACAGTGCGGACAAATTCCCTTGCAGTCAGGTCTGCAAAGTATTTGACCGGGCCAATTCAGCAATATCTCATCTAATATATATGGCGTAAGTTCTATCTCATCCCCCGAAAACGCTATAGTTTCATCTTCATGGGATTCGATAGGAATATCGCTGAACTTAATACTAAAACTTAAGTTTAAATTCACCCTTGTCTTTGTAAGGCATCTAAAGCAAGGATATTCCACAGCTGTTCTTATCAAACCCCGGACTTCCAAAATCCGACTTCCTAAATTTTCTACTCTGCCTTCGACTCTCACGGGTTCGACAAAATGTACATTTTCCCGCTTTATTTTAATATGATTTATATTTTCTTCAAAATTAAAGTCTATCACATTTCCTTCTGATTGTTTTACCCTTGCTAAAGACAACCTCACCTGAACTCACCTCAAAAGCATCAACAACTATTATATATACGCGCATTCTTTATGTCAAGAAAATTTATAACGACTGCTGCAGAATGCATCTGTATTAAATAAGGGAAACTGTATCCAGAGCTATCATCAATTCTTCGTTGGTCGGTATAACCAGGACGCGGGTTTTGCTGTCATCGGCAGAGATATCTGCCTCTTTTCCTCTAATATTGTTTCTTATATCATCAATACGTATGCCAAAATAGTCCATATTTTCACATATCATCTTTCGCATATTGATGGAATTTTCGCCAATACCCCCAGTAAACACTATAACATCCAATCCGTTCATTGCCGCAGCGTAAGAACCTATATATTTTTTGGCCTGATATGCGAATATGTCCAAAGCCAATTTCGCTCTTTTATTCCCTGAAGCCGCAGCCTCCTCTATATCTCTAAAATCGCTGCTGACGCCGGAAATCCCCAGCACTCCGCACTTCTTGTTCAAATAATCATTTATTTTTTCAGGTGCTATTCCTTCCTTTTCTATGATAAAAGGCACAATTGCAGGATCGATGCTTCCGCAGCGAGTACCCATTACTATGCCCTCAAGAGGTGTAAAGCCCATGCTATTGTCCACCGATTTGCCGTTTTTGACTGCAGTTATACTTGAACCATTGCCGAGGTGCAAAGTGACAATCTTTAAATTTTCTATAGGTTTGTTCAGAAATTTTGCAGCTCTCATGGATACATATCTGTGAGAAGTGCCATGGAAACCGTATCTTCTAATGGAATATTTCTTATACAAATCATATGGGACGCCATAAATATATGCATATTCCGGCATGGTCTGATGAAAAGCCGTATCGAACACGCCAACCATTGGGACATCCGGAAGAAGTTCCCTTACCGCCTCTATTCCTATAATGTTTGGCGGATTGTGAAGCGGTGCGATGGCTATACATTCTTTTAGAACATTGATGACTTCATCGTTTATCTTTACAGAACCGGAAAATCTCTCCGCGCCGTGTACCACTCTGTGCCCTACTGCAGTAATTTCAGAGACAGTATTAATAACTCCGTAGCTTCTGTCCAGCAGGGCATCCAGCATCATTTTTACCGCGACTTTATGATTGGGTATGTTTTCAGATATTTCAACCTTTTGTTTGTCAGCGGGTTGATGCTTGAGCATGCCGCCTTCAAGGCCAATTCTTTCCACAATACCTTTTGCCAGCACAGATTGATTTTCCATATTGAAAAGCTGATATTTCAATGATGAACTGCCGCAATTTATAACCAGAACTTTCAAGTGAAAACCTCCCTAAAAAATTTTTAAATTTCCGCTTCCTCATCCCGCATCATTTTCAATTGCAGGCCTGCAAAGCTGTTATTGCGACCACATTCACTATGTCCTCGGCGCTGCATCCGCGAGACAGATCATTTATAGGCATTGCCAATCCCTGGCTGATGGGACCGACCGCTTCAGCTTTAGCCAGGCGCTGCACCAGTTTATATCCGATGTTGCCGGCCTCCAGTTCAGGGAATATCAAAATGTTCGCATGACCTGCCAATTTGCTGTCAGGAGCTTTTGTCTTAGCCACTCTTGGAACCAGTGCCGCATCAGCCTGCAGTTCGCCGTCAACCATTAGATCCGGCGCCTGTTCCTTTACGATTCTGGTGGCCTCAACCACTTTATCCACCATTTCATGCTGGGCACTGCCTCTTGTTGAAAAAGACAGCATGGCAATGCGTGGCTCATCGTCCATCAAAGCCTTCCATGTCTTTGCCGAAGATATGGCAATTTCAGCGAGTTGCTTCGCATCAGGGTTGGGATTAATGGCGCAGTCGGCAAATAAAAATATTCCGTTTGAGCCATATTCGCAGTCCGGTACTATCATCATAAACGCGCTGGATACAACTCCTATCCCGGGAGCAGTCTTTATAATCTGAAAAGCCGGCCTGAAAAGATCTGCCGTGGCTGTAATAGCGCCTGCCACCATACCATCCACATCCCCGCTTTTTACCATCAAAGTGCCATACCATATGGGATCTTTGGCTAAATCGGCTGCTTTTTCAAGGGTCATGCCTTTTTGTTTTCTCAATTCATATAAAAGCGCTGCATATTCTTCAGTTTTTGGAGATGTCCGGGGATCTATTATCTCAATGCCAGAAATGTCATATTTCCCTTCTGATAATTCCTTTATTTTCTTTTCATCTCCCAGCAGTATGGTCTTTGCTATATTCTCCTTTTTGATAACCTCTGCAGCTTTGAGTGTTCGCTCTTCAATGCCTTCTGCAAGAACAATAGTCTTGTTGGTGCCTCTAGCACGTTTTCTGATTTTTTCTATTAAATCCATTTTTAAACTCCTCTCTTAAAAAACTTGTTTTCTTAAAGTTCTTATGTTAGTTTCTGCCCGACAAATATATTTATTCGATACAGAACACCTCCAAAAAACAATTGCGTATAGCACAAAGAGAACATTTCGATATAAAATTTAAATTTCCTTCTTAATAAAAAATTTTTTTTGTTATATAATAGATTTAATTCAAGTTTGGAGGCAATATATGAAAATAGTTGGAATTATCGCTGAGTATAACCCCTTTCACAATGGGCATCTGTACCATATTAGTCAAATAAAGTCACAATTAAACCCTGACGGCATAATATGCGTAATGAGCGGTAATTTTGTCCAGAGGGGCGAACCCGCTATTTTTGATAAATGGGCAAGGGCTGAAATGGCTTTGCATGCCGGTGCAGACCTAGTTGTAGAACTTCCCGTATGTTTTGCGGCATCCACGGCTGAAATTTTTGCGGAAAGCGCCGTCAGGCTCCTTTGTAATACAGGTATGATAAATATTCTAAGTTTCGGCGTGGAACAATTCAATGAAAAAGAGTTTTTTTCACTGGGTAAACTTTTGGCACAGGAACCTGCATTTTTAAAGAAATTGATAAAAAAGTATCTCAAACACGGCTTGTCCTTTCCAATAGCCAGACAAAAGGCAATTGAAGAATTTTTTAGTGTAAACGACCGATGTTCTGATGTGAGGATTGTATCAAAAATGTTGAAAATGCCCAACTCCATACTTGCTCTGGAGTATATAAAGGCCGCTGCGAAGATAAACGCGGAGTTTTCCTTCTTTCCCGTCATAAGGAAAGGCGGAGGTTACAACGATCAAAATCTGGAAGAAAATTACTCCAGCGCAACTGCCATCAGAAAAGCACTCAAGGACAATCAACCGGAATTGTGGAACATTCTGGCAAAAAACGTACCTGATTTTTGCTTGAAAATCATGCGGAAAGAAATCGAATCAGGCCGCGGTCCCGTGTTCCCCGAGGATTTTGATACCATCCTGCTATATCTCCTGCGCCGTATGGCGGCACAGGATTTGACAGCTTTTTTTGACATAAATGAAGGTCTGGAAAACAGACTCAAAAAAGCTGCAAAAAACAGTGAAAACATTGAACAGCTTGTACAGCAAACAAAAACACGGCGATATACTCAAACTAAGATCAAAAGGGTGCTCATTCATATTTTGCTTGGTATAAGAAAGGATATTGTTTCCACCAGAACTCCTTTATATTTCAGGATACTCGGATTTAATTCAAAGGGTTCGAAGATTCTCAGGCAAATAAAAGCCAGGTCTTCACTTCCGATTATAACCAGGGCTTCGGACTATAAAGACCTGGATTGCAGTGCATTGCAAATGTTTGAAATCGATTTACTCGCCTCGGACATATATGCCCTGGCTTTTAAAAATCAAACCTTCAGAAAAGGTGGGGCCGATTTTTACAGGAAAATACTTTTAATTTAACTTCGAAAGATAACTTAAAATATCATCCAGCTTCTTTACGGATACCACTTTTATTCCCAGATTTTTGGCAGCTTTTTCAGCATCCGCCGCATTCTTTTCTGGAGCAAAAAATATCTCGGCTCCGTCACGGTGAGCGGCTACGACTTTTTGCTGAACTCCGCCTATCTCTCCTATTTCCCCGTCAAGGCTGATGGTGCCTGTGCCGGCTATCCTGTGACCTTTTGTAAGGTCTT
Organism: Biomaibacter sp. TOL; assembly: GCF_059717795.1. NCBI lineage: Bacteria > Bacillati > Bacillota > Clostridia > Thermosediminibacterales > Tepidanaerobacteraceae > Biomaibacter > Biomaibacter sp. TOL. The sequence continues at coordinate 146,269 of NZ_AP046092.1, forward strand.
CAGGCAAAAGCTGATTTAATATCTCAAGAGCAAACATGCTTCCGGCCGAAGGACCGCCGATATCTCCCGTATTGATTTGAATATTGATTGGTAAAATCGGCTTCCAGTTCAAAGTGGTTATATATACCCCAATAACAGCTTTGCCTTTTTCACTGACGCTCTCTATTGTTGGTACCGATATCTCCAAAAGCTTGCCTTTTCTTTCAATCTCGAGATTTACTTTTTCTCCCACTTTGTGCGCTGTTACCTTTTTTACCATTTCATCCGCCAGACTTATCTTTTCCCCATCAATTTTTTTTATTATATCTCCCGGAAAAATTTGATTTCTGGCAGGGCTTTCCGGCATTATTTCCACCACCTGAGCCCCGTCTCCCCGGATAATGGGATTGTAGCCCGCTTTTTTTAGTGCCACAACTTCCGCTATCTTCTGACTTTCGTCCATCCACCTTTTCATGTAATCCATATACTGTTTCATATCCCAGCCCTGGGGTATCATCTGTTCTTTTTTTTCAATATTTATATATGGGTCAACGGCTGCTATAAGTAAAAGAGGTATATTCAACGACCTGCTGGATACCGTCGTCAAAAAAAAAGAACCCTTTTCATCTTTAGAACCATTTTCTACTGTCACAATATTCTTTAGATCCACTGTTATACCCGGGGCTATTATGCTGTAATTATTGCTCAAATAGTAGTTTGCTGCCAGAAGTACTATTACTGTTATAATAATTATGCGTAAATACCGCTTAAAAAAATTACTTCTCAAAGGTGCCGACCTTCCTTCCTATATTATTCAAAATCTGTGGCAGAGCTTCCTCAGCAGCCTTACGACCCTCAATAATACATTTTCTCACTTTATTAAAAGCAAGGCTATCCACATCCGAAAGATTGGGACATATCAAAACATCGCAATCATATTGTTTCAAATTCTGTATTTCTCTTCCCATCACATCAAAGGTTTGTATAATTACATCATAAATGTTTTTTGGCCGGCAAATAGTCGCTAAAACCCAATTCAACACCTATTACAAAATCGGCTCCCATTGCCCTGGCCATGCTAGCGGGAACTCTTTCCAGCACCCCTCCATCTACCAGCACCTTTCCATTTACCTCTACTGGGCAGAATATACCCGGTATCGCTATACTGGCTCTGACCGCAGACGCCACATTGCCATCTTTTATCAATATGACCTGTCTTGTGCAAAGATCAGTAGCTACTACTCCAAGCGGAATCCTGAGTTGGTCAAAATTTAAGTTTTTTGTTAACAGTTTTAGGATTGCTTCAATTTTGTTCCCGGCAATAAGACCCTTTTTGGGAACTGAAATATCTATCCAATTTCTCCTGCGGATCTGATAAGCCAGACGTTCCAGCATGATTGGACTTATTCCTGCCGCATATAGAGCTCCTATCAAACTCCCTATGCTTGAACCCACAATAAGATCAATCGGAATTTTTTCTCGCTCAAGCACCTGCAATACCCCGATATGGGCATAACCTTTTGCTGCGCCGGAGCCAAGCGCCAGACCTATGATTGGCCTTTCCATCAGTATGCTCACCTCATAAGAATATTAAGTCCCCCTCAGCAATATATATTATATATAAAAATAAAAGAAAATTACACTTGGGAGGCCTAAATATGAGCTCAAAAATATCCAGAAAAAATTTTTCCAAATTATATCAATTATTTCTTCCAGCACTCGCAGTAATCATAACCATATCCATTGTCAGATATCCCGATGACGCCTTCGATGCTGCGGTCCAGGGACTCGACGTCTGGTTCAACGTGGTTCTCCCGGCTTTACTGCCATTTTTCATAGGTTCTCAACTTTTAATGGGCCTCGGCGTGGTTCATTTTATGGGTGTTCTCCTCGAGCCCTTTATGAGGCCGCTCTTTAATGTCCCGGGAGTCGGGTCTTTTGTTATGGCTATGGGCCTTGCCAGCGGATATCCAGTGGGGGCCATGCTCACAGGTAAACTTGTAAAACGAAAGCTATGCAATGAGCGGGAAGCGGAACGTCTCATGTCTTTTACAAACACGGCCGACCCTCTGTTCATGGTAGGGGCGGTGGCCGTAGGGATGTTCAAGGATGTAAGGCTGGGCTCCATAATTGCTCTGTCCCATTATATTTCAGCGGTTTTGCTTGGCATCATCATGCGTTTTTATGCTCCAAAAGCCGAAATAACCCCTTCCGTTGCATCGAAAAATATGCGGGAGAGTATTTTGTTAAAAGCCACCCGGGAACTTTTAAGAGCTCGAAAAGAAGACAACAGGCCTTTTGGCCGATTATTGGGAGATTGTATAAAAGACTCCATTAATTCCATGCTTCTAATTCTTGGATTCATCATACTTTTTTCCGTTATAATCAGAATAGTGACAGTGGCGGGATTCATAAATCTGTTATGCCCTGTAATAAACATAATTCTAAACTTCTTGGGATTAAATGCAAATCTTTCCCCCGCCGTTTTAAGCGGTATCTTTGAAATTACTCTCGGCGCCAAACTGGCAAGTAGCGCCAGCGCTCCTTTATTGCATAGAGTGATTATAGCCGGCAGTATAATTGCATGGAGCGGCCTTTCAGTTCATTTTCAGGTTATAAGCATGGTAAGCGATACGGACATTCGAATCGCTCCTTATATAATAGCCAGAATATTACACGCTGTTCTTGCTGGAATAGTAACTTATATTTTAATGGTATTACCAATCGAATCGAGTTCACTTGTTTTGCCTGTTTTTACCGCCGCATACCAGCCCGCTTCGCAAAACTGGATCTTCATATTTAAGATTTCATCACAATTTTTCGTATTGCTTTTTATCCTGATTTTATTTATATCGGTTTTTATTCATCTATTGAAAGGTTTCGACATCGTGGGTTTTAAAGTAATTAAAAAATGATCATCTCTTTTGTCTCAATTCTTCCCTTCCTTTTCTTACGGTTTCCAGCACATTTTCCAGGTGTTGTTCCAGCTGGCCCAGAACTTCATCGGCATATTCATTGGCTCCTGTCCGGATCTCCCTAGCAGTCTGTTTCGCATTTGAAAGAATCTGTTCGGATTTTTCTCTGGCCAATTTTGTTATTTCTTCCTGATTCACCATTTTTTCAATGTGGTTTTTAGCTTCTTTTATTATCATTTCACCTTCTTTCTGTGCCTCTACCAAAATCTGCTGACGTTCTTCAATTATCCGCCGAGCTTTTTTTAAATCATCTGGCAATACTCTTAAAATTTCATCGATTAGATCCAACATTTGCGTCTGGTCAACTACAACCTTGCCGGAAAAAGGAATTTTGGACGCCGAATTTATGATTTCCCGGATTTGTTCAATTATTTTGAAATACTCCATTGAATAACCCCCAGTATTATTTATTTTGGTAAAAATTTTTTCTTTAGTTGAGTTTCCACTGCGGTCGGCACAAGATCCCGGACACACCCTCCGAATCTCGCCACCTCTTTTACTACACTGGAAGAAAGATACGAGTATTTTGCACTGGTCATCATGAAAAATGTTTCAATATAATCATCGAGTTTTTTATTCATAAGGGCCATTTGAAGTTCATATTCAAAATCCGAAACCGCTCTGAGACCTTTTATTATTATCCTCGCCTTTTTTATTCTGGCGAAATCTACAAGAAGACCCTGGAAACTTTCCACTTCTACGTTGGGAATATGTTTTACGGAATCCCTGATCATTATTATCCTTTCTTCTGCAGTAAATAGAGGCTGTTTTTGCGGATTCGATAAAACGGCCACAATTAAAACGTCGAAGAATTTTGCACTCCTTTCTATAATATCTAAATGACCGTAAGTAATCGGATCAAAACTCCCTGGATATATGGCTACACTCACAATTTTTCCTCCTTCATTAGAAAAGACATAATTGTCTTGCCGTATTTTTTTTGCTTTATTTTCTTAAAGCCGTTATATTCGAATGAGATGTCCCATGCATGTTGAATAATAACAGTTGAATCAGGTTTTAAAATGCTGGAATGCTGTAAAAAATCGAGACATAAAGCTATTTCGTTCTTATAATAGGGCGGATCCAAAAAAATTATATCAAAAGATTCAACTTTTTTCTCCAGTTTTTTCATACTTTCTATAACACCAGAACATAAAACCAGGGCCTTATCCATCAAATTCAGATTTGTAATATTTTCATTTATCACTTTGCAGGCGGTATAGTCTTTTTCTATAAAAACCGCAAAATCGGCCCCCCTGCTCAAAGCTTCAATGCCAACTGCGCCTGTTCCCGCATAGGCATCAAGAAATCTGCTTCCCACAACCTTACGGTTCAAAATATTAAAAAGAGCTTCCCTGACCATTTCCGGCGTGGGTCTGGTTGTTGTCCCCCGGGGTGATTTAATTTTTCTGCCGCGATGTATTCCTCCTGTGATTCTCATCAAATACGCCACCTATTACCATTTCTTTATATATTTTAACATATAATACACTTCTTTAAAACGAATAAAAAATTTTTGGTCACCATTGTATAATATCTTTATTTTTGTAAATAATATTAACGTAATAAACTTTCCCCATAAGCTCTTCCTCCGGTTTCTCCTCTCCCAATGCCGGCAGTATTGCTGCCGGCATTTATTTTTGTATAACGAAAACCACCTGCTATGCAGGTGGTTCCAAAAAGCTTATAGCTATAAGTAGAAATAAAAAACCTCCTTTGTTAGAATAGATGCAGGTCTGTCAACCGCATCAAAACAAAGGAGGTTATCCAAAATGGATAATGAAAGTTTATCACATACCAAATGGAATTGTAAATATCACATAGTATTCGCACCGAAGTATCGAAGACAAGTAATATATGGAAAAATAAAGACTGATATAGGAAAAATACTAAGGAAACTATGTGAATACAAGGGTGTGGAAATAATAGAAGCAAATGCCTGTAAAGATCACATACACATGTTGGTAAGTATTCCACCTAAAATAAGTGTAGCACAGTTTATGGGATATTTGAAGGGAAAAAGTTCACTGATGATATTTGATAGACATGCAAATTTGAAATATAAGTATGGGAATCGACAATTTTGGTGCAGAGGATACTATGTAGATACAGTGGGTCGCAATAAAAAGGCAATAGAAGAATATATCAAGAACCAGTTACAGGAAGATATAGCAAATGACCAAATAAGTTTAAAAGAATACATTGACCCGTTTACGGGTGAGCCGGTAAACAAAGGCAAAAAATAAAAATGCCCCTTTAGGGGCAGCCTGAAAAAATACGCGGTTGGCAGACCATTCAACGAGCCTTAAGGCTCAGCCAGTAAATGCCCTTATAGGGCTAGTGCAAACCACCCGCTAAGCGGGTGGTGATGATTATTTTTAAATAGAAACAAAAAGAACAGACTCAAAAAAAATCGAGTCTGTTCTTTTTGTTTCTATTTTATTGAGTTGTGCCTCCACCACTCAAACGCCTTTCATAGTCCTCAATCATTCTTCTCACCATGTGGCCTCCGACAGCGCCACAATCCCTTGAGGAATAGTTGCCCCAGTAGCCGTCGGCAGGAGTTGTGATTCCAACTTCTCTTGCAATTTCCGATTTAAATTGCTCCATGGCCTTGTTGGCTTCGGGAATGACCAGTTTATTTCTCTTTTGTCCTAATGCCATCTTTGTCACCTCCTTTACTATCGTACTTATAATATAACCCGAGTAAAAGTCTATATACTAGAACAATATACCTTTCAAGCCAATCAGTGCATTTAAATTTTTTTAAATATTTTCTCTTTTAATAATTCAGCCAGTTGTTTATATTCCGGCGACGACAGTTTCTCTTTTTCTACGATATCCACAGCAAGCATTTTTATACTTTCCAGCAGTTTGAAATCCATAATATGATTTGCAAGTTTTAATTCAAAAAAACCATGCTGTTTTACCCCAAAAAATTCTCCCGGCCCTCTTAATTCAAGGTCTTTCCGGGATATTTCAAAACCGTCATGACATTTCATCAGATAATTTAATCGGGCCCTGGCGGTTTCTTCCTTTGAATCGGATATCAAAATGCAGTAAGATTTTAAATTGCTGCGGCCTACCCGACCTCTCAACTGATGCAGCTGAGCCATGCCAAACCTTTCGGCATTTTCTATTATCATCAATGTGGCATCTGGCACATCTACACCCACTTCAACTACAGTGGTAGATATCAGGACCTGAATTTTTTTTGAAAGAAAATCCTTTATTATTCTATCTTTTTCTTCATTTTTCATTTTCCCATGCAATATTTGAATTTTTAGAGTCGGGTACTCCTTTTTAAGTTTTATACACAGATCTTCGACATTTGAAACGTTCAGTTCGTTCTCTTCCACGGCAGGACATACCACATACGCTTGATGATTTTTCTCTATTTCCCGAATCATAAAATCATAAACTCTTTTTCTCATATCATTTCCAACCACATATGTATCAACTTTTTGACGGCCGGAAGGAATTGTATCTATGATAGAAATATCAAGATCGCTGTACAATACAAGAGCCAGAGTCCTGGGAATAGGTGTGGCACTCATCACGAGAATATCGGGGTGATGCCCCTTTTTGACCAGTTCTCGCCTTTGTTTTACGCCAAATCTGTGCTGTTCGTCGGTTATTACCATTCCAAGTCTGAAAAATTCTACATCACGCTCTATTATAGCATGGGTTCCCACAACCACCCCGGTTCTGCCGGTTTTTAAATCTTTCAGAATGCCCGTCCGTTCATCCCCGGTCATTCCACCCTTCAATATGTCCACTTTTATTCCATGCGGGCTCAATAACTTTTTCAATGTCATAAAATGCTGTTCAGCCAGGATTTCCGTGGGAACCATAAATGCCCCCTGCAGGCCGTTCTTTACTGCCAGGTACAGTGCTATACAGGCGACTACTGTCTTGCCGGAACCCACATCGCCCTGAATGAGCCTGTTCATGTTTTGCCCGCTTTTCAAATCACTTATTATCTCCTCTATGACTTTCCGCTGACCGGTCGTAAGCGTAAAAGGAAGAGTGGAAAGAATTGGGTTTATATCAAGATCCACATATATATTTATCCTCCTATCGCCGGCTAATTCTCGTCGGGTTTGTACCATTGCCAGTTGAAACAAAAGAATTTCTTCAAAAATGAACCTGTCACGGGATTTTTCCAGCATTTTAAAACTTCGTGGAAAGTGAATATTCTTTAAAGCTTCTTTTCTGGAGATAAGCTCAAACCTTTCAATAATTTCGTCGGGTAAAATTTCAGGTATTTCGGAGCACTCTCTTAAAATTTTTTTCATAATCTTTCTTAAAACTTTTTGGGAAAGCCCTTTTGTCAGAGAATACACGGGACAGATTCTGTCAAATTCAATGGGAAGCTCATCAAATCTTCGCCATTCCGGATTTATTATCTCATATTCACCATAATTTTTCCTGACTTTACCTGTTAATATAATCCTGTCGCCCCGCCGAAAACTATTTTTTATGTACGGCTGATTGAAAAAAACCGCATGACCCTTATTTTTTCCGTCAAATACCGGAACCAGAGTAATGCGGATTCCAGACTTTGCCTTTTTCTCTACGGCTGAATCCGTAACTATGCAGGGAAAAGTGCCCGCTTTTTCCTCGCTTCCTTGAGAAAAATTTAAAGGAGTCAGGTCAAGATAGTCTCTGGGGAAAAAAAACAAAGCATCCTCGATAGTTTTTATTCCCAATTTTTCCAACATTGCAGCCCTTGCAGGACCTACTCCCTTTATTGTTTTTATTTCGGATAATAAATTCAAAAAGGACCACCTCTTCTATTTACTCAGCGGAGACTATATAATAGTACAGACTCTGACCCCCGTAATAATATTCAATGTCAAAATCGGTGTACTTTGCCGAAAGTTTATTATATATGTTTTGCATGGAAGTGGAATCGATATCCCGACCATAATAAATAGTAATTATTCCGCTCTCCCTGCCCCTGATCATTTCATCTATGAGAGCTATCAACACTTTTTCCTTATCCTTATCAACAACAAAAATCTTGCCGTCTTTAATGCCTATCACATCACCCTGTCTTATAACTGTTCCGTTCCACTGGGAGTCCCTTACGGCATAGGTTACTTCACCGGTTACTACATTTTTAATATTTTTACTCATACCCGCCAAATTGTCTTCAATGGAAAGCATGGGATTAAATGCCAGCAGTGCGGCTATGCCCTGGGGCACCGACTTTGTGGGAAGCACATGTATATTTTTTCTGCTGATAAGTTTTACCTGTTCGGCCGTCATTATGATATTTTTATTGTTTGGAAGAATAATGATATTTTCAAAGGGTTCTTTTTCAATGGCTGACAGAATGTTTTCAGTGCTGGGGTTCATGGTCTGACCGCCTTCAATCACATCGTCGGCGCCAAGGCTCAGGAATATGTCTTTTAAGCCCTCACCCTGGGAAACCGCAACAACGCCTGTTTTCCCTTCGATTTTTCCAACGTTGTCCGCTTCCCCTTTATCATTTACCGCATCGACATCCTGACCATTTATCAATTCCCGGTGCTGGATTTTCATGTTGTCTATTTTAATATTGGACAATTCTCCCCACTTTAATGCCGTTTCCAGTACTTTCCCCGGATGATTGGAATGAATATGTATCTTTGCAACATCGTCCATACCGGTAACAATTATCGAGTCGCCGAGTTCGGAAAGTTCCTGCTTTAATGAATCGAAATCGATGTTTCTGCCTCTTACAAACAGCTCGGTACAGTAAGAAAATTTGATTGTTTCTTCAGTATCTTTTAACTTAAAATCATATATACTGTCTGTCTTTTGTTCCAGAACAACAGTTGCAGAATCAGGGTTTTTAATTGCTTCCATGAATCCCCGCATAAAAAAAATAAGTCCTTTTCCACCCGCATCCACCACTTTTGCCTCTTTTAATACTCTTAACATTTCCGGAGTCTTGTCCAGTATTTTTTCGCCATGGTTCAATGCACTGGCTAAAACTTTTTCCAAATCATCCATTCTCCTGGAATCTGCCAGCATTTTATCGGCCATTTCCCTGGCCACAGTCAGTATTGTCCCTTCTACCGGACGCATAACCGCCCTGTATGCAGAATCCACCCCGCATTTAAAAGCCTGTGCAAATTCCAGGGGTGATATGCTTTTTTTATTTAAAGAAGAAATACTTTGGGAAATACCTCTGAACAGCTGGGAAAGTATGACTCCGGAGTTGCCCCGAGCCCCCATTAAGGAACCCCAGGCCACGGCCTCCACAACCTTTTTCAAATCATCAGACTGCAGTTTTTCCAGCTCTGACACAGCCTGATCCATAGTAAGGGACATATTTGTGCCGGTATCCCCATCAGGAACAGGAAAAACGTTAAGCGCATCAACAACTTTTTTATTCTCTCTTAAAATATAAGCCCCATGAATAATTGCTTTCTTTAATAGATGACCCTCAATTCTGTTATTATTCAAAACCGAAACCTCCCAGTTTTTACTTTACCCTTACTCCATGGACTACCACATTCACTCTGTCAATATCAAAACCCAGTATGTTTTTAAGATTAAAGTGCACTTTTTCAATGACATTGCTGGCCACTTCATTTATTTTTGTACCATATTGAACTATTATATATAAATCGATTACGATCATGTCATCTGTTATCTGGACTTCGACTCCCTTGCCCAGGTTTTCCCGCCCCAAAAGCTCAGTTATGCCATCGCTCATTTTACGAGAAACCATACCGACAAGACCGTAGCAATCCATGGCTGCATTGCCCGCTAGAAGTGCTATAACATCTTTGGATATTTCTATTTCCCCCAGGCTGTTTTTTATTATGTTTTTCAAATGCTGAACCTCCCTTCATATCAACCTCTATATAGAAAAACTTTTACTTTTAAATTTATTATAATACATTTTTAAGTTTTTTTTAATAACATGTTTTTCATTTATTGCAGAGCCTTTATTTATGTGGTAAAATAGCTTTGTATGTAAAGGAGGTGCAAACGTGGCAAAGTGCGAAATCTGCGGCAAAATTCCCAGGAAAGGCATCCAACTCAGCCATTCCCATATAAAGTCCAAAAGAGTATGGGCTCCAAATGTCCGCCGTGTAAAAGTAAATTTTAATGGTACCATTAAAAGGATAAGCATCTGTACAAGATGCCTCCGCTCCGGAAAAGTCCAGAGAGCCCAATAAAATCAGCGTGCTCCCGGCACGCTTTCATTTTTCTATTCGGTTTTTTGCCCGAATAATCCCAGTATTTTTTTAACTATCCGGCCAATACCTTTCGGTAATCTCAAAACATAAATGCGCATATGGCTTCCCCCTTTACCGATTGGTTGTAAACAGAGTCCATCCGAACCATAATAGAAAACCGCCCAGAGCCATCATCCATATCCATGAAGGTATGCTCAAAATAAGTATCGCTGCTCCCGAGATTACTGCAACAATTCCCAGCACTTTTTTAAAATCCAATCTTCTCCACACTTCACCACCCCCGGCTACAAAAAGTTCTTGTATATTATTATATTCATAAAGACGTTTTTCTGACAATCGAGTAGGAGAGGGCGATTAGCCCCCGACCTCTCACACCACCGTACGTACCGTTCAGTATACGGCGGTTCACCAAGCTTTGCGAATTTCATGATATCTCTTTGCTAAGCTCATGAGTCCTTGACCCTGCCAATAGGCGTTGTTGAGGGCTGTGTTTAATACCCCCGACATACGCCAGTATCCCTTTCGGGCGTTGGCAAGTTTATGGACCGCCCATTCCGGAAGTTTCAGATTCCTCAGTTCCCGGTATCTTGTCTTAACCTTCTTCCATTGTTTCCACAGGCACATGCGTAGTCTTCTTCTTATCCATCCGTCGAGTTCTTCAAGTTTGCTGGGTGTTTCTGATAGCGCGAAGTACCCCAGCCATCCGCCAAGGTATGTGTTTAGTCTTTCTATTCTCTGTGTTATTCCGTGTCCGTTGCTTCTTGAGGTTATTTCTCGGATTTTATTCTTGACTTTGTCTATGCTCTGTGGTGCGATTCTTATTTTGGTTGTTCCATCTTTGGCGATATACATGCTGAAGCCAAGGAATTTCCTCTTCCATGGTCTGTCCACTGCGCTCTTTTGTTCGTTTACTCTGAGTTTTAGTTTATTCTTCAGGAAAGCTGTTATGCTTTCCATTACCCGTTGCCCGGCTCTTTTGCTTTTGACGTAGATGTTGCAATCGTCTGCGTATCTTACGAATTTGTGTCCTCTTTTCTCTAGTTCTTTGTCTAGGTCGTCAAGGATTATGTTTGCAAGAAGTGGACTTAGGGGCCCGCCTTGAGGTGTTCCTTCATCGGTAATCATGATTACTCCGTTTATCATTACTCCTGCCGCAAGATAGCTGCGTATGAGCTTTAATATGCGTTTGTCTTTTATCTTGCGAGCTACTCTGGCCATGAGTATGTCATGGTTTACTCTGTCGAAGAATTTCTCAAGGTCCATGTCCACTACCCAGTTATATCCTTGGTTTACGTATTGGCGTGCTTTCCTTACTGCGTCGTGGGCTCTTCGGTTGGGCCTGAATCCGTAGCTTGATTCTGAGAATTCCGGGTCAAAGATGGGTGTTAGTACTTGCAACAGAGCCTGCTGGATTAGGCGGTCTGTGACGGTGGGGATTCCTAACAGTCTCACTCCTCCACTGGGTTTCGGGATTTCGACCCTGCGCACTGGTTGAGGCTTGTAGGTCCCCGTAAGCAGTTGTTCTTTTATGTGAGGCCAGTTTTCTCGTAGGTATGTCCGGAGGGATTCTACCGGCATACTGTCTACGCCTGGCGCTCCTTTGTTTTCTTCTACCCGTCGCAGTGCTTTTGTCATATTCTCTCTTGATACTACCTTCTCCATCAGGTGGATATCATGGTCCTTCGGGGATATCTTCTCGGGTTGTGCCGGATACATACTCGGCCCTCCCTGGGACCCTTGCGGCTTCACCGCTTCTTTCCCAGGGTAGGCCCCTTGCGGGGTTTTCTGCTGTCGTTGTATGTTTCTCGAACTTGCCAAGTTTTATCCCTCGCTTCGTGTTCGGCCCTTCGTCGGCATGACGTCTATGCCGACTATTATGGCCTCTGCTGACTTCTGACGGTTCAGCCGGGTCTCTCGGCCCGGGTTGTTAGTTTCCCTAACGTTTCCGCCAGACCTCCCCGGGTAAGAGCAATAGCCTTCGCCCCGTATACCTGCCGCATTTACTACACAGCCCCTTGGCAGTGTTGGATTTCGTTTTGTTTGGCAAACTCATCCGAACTGTATAGCCTTATATGCGGTTCGTGTTCCTCAGGCCGTGGCTTTGCTTACAGCTTCCTTCAGATTCTATCTCACGATAGACACCCTTGCTGTTTGGCTAATGGTCGCCGCTGCCAGCCCCATAGCAGACTTTCACTGCCGAGCTATTACCCATGCCGGGCACACCAAAAAACCCCTTTTACAAGGGGTTTATTTCTTTCATTTGTTTTATTGCTTTTGATGGATCAGGCGCATTATATATAGCCGATCCCGCTACCAGTATCTCTGCTCCGGCTTTTATAATTTCTCCGGCGTTTTTTTCATTTATGCCTCCATCTACTTCTATCGGAATTTCCAGACCCCTGGAGTCTATCATAGTCTTAAGAGCCTTGATTTTTTCTTTCATACAGGGGATAAAAGATTGGCCTCCAAATCCTGGATTTACACTCATAATAAGCACCATGCCGGCTTGATCCAGGACATATTCCAGGTTGGTCAGCGGGGTGCCGGGGTTCAATGCGACACCCGGAATAACGCCCCTGCTTTTGATATATCCGAGCAGCCTGTGAATATGGATACTGGCTTCCATATGAACCGTCAGTATTTTAGCCCCGGCTTTAATATAATCATCAATGTATTTTTCCGGGTCTTCAATCATTAAATGTACATCAAAAGGTAAGGAAGTTCTACCTTTCAGGCACGATATTACAGGAGGTCCGATAGTCAGATTCGGAACAAAATGACCGTCCATAACATCAATATGCAAAAGGTCGGCACCGGCACGCTCTACTTTCTTAATCTCTTCATACAAATTGGCAAAATCCGCCGACAATATAGAGGGGGCAATTTTAACCATAACAACCTCTTCCTATCTCAATATTTTAAGATTATCTTGTATAATTAATATGAGTATTTGTAATATGGCGTGTTATCAAGCCATACTTCCACATTCATAACCCCCGCTCCTTCGATTGGAATAGTTAAGGGGCTATCCTGAGGAGTGTGTTTTTTATTGTATACGAGTCTGTTTTCACCCAGATCATCCGATACGATGACTTTGATGGTAAACTCTGATGGCGTTGAAGGCAAAAGTACATTCAAAGTAATTTTTTTTATCTTAAGCGGCCCACTGCTGACAACAAGGTCTACGGTCCCTTCTGCGCCAATGGCACTTCCCGGGCTGGGATTCTGTTCCATCACTGTATTTTCAGGCACCGAATCGCTGGGCTTTTTGGTAATTTCTCCAACCTTCAAGTTTTGTTCTTGCAGCAATTTTACAGCATCATCCAGGGTTCTGCCAACCAGGACTGGTGCGTTCGATTGCTTTATTTCAGGCCCCTTGCTTACTGTGAAATTGATGGCAGTATGTTCGGGAAGCATTATGTCCGCTCTGGGATTTTGCTCGATTATAACACCTTCCGGAACTGTATCGGAATACTCTCGGGATATATCGCCAACAGAAAAATTATTATTGTTTAGCACGGCAATGCCATCCTGTTCACTTAAATTAACAATGTTAGGTACTTTGGCAGTTTTCGGGCCTTTGCTGATAACTAGAGTTATCGGTGGATGATTTACTTTTATGATCTCATCGCCTTTCGGATCCTGATCAATTACTTGACCTACGGGAGCTTTATCAAAAACCCTTTCAGCGGTATATTTAAGATTTTTTTCGGCAAGTTTTGCCGCAGCTTCTTCTTCGGTTGAACCTATGACATTCGGAACTGTAACTTCAGGCACATCAAAATATTTTCGGGCCCATGCAGCGCCAAGATACGAAAATGCGCCAAACAAGGCCAGTAACATTAAGATTATTGCTATACTTCTAAATATGGTCGGTTTCTTTGTTTTTCGGGAAATGGAATTCTTTTTAGCCGAGGTTTTTGCAAATTGTCTTTTTTGAGTGTTGTCCAGGATAAGCGTATGTTCCAGGTTTAACGGCTTGAAGTTAATTACACTGGACTTTCGCGAAGCTTCAATCAACTCCTTTTTTAATTCTGCAGCGCTCTGAAATCTTTCATCCGGTGATTTGGCCATACATTTACTTATTATAGCATCCAGTTCTTCGGGAAAATTCGATACTATATCCGATATGGGCGGAGGATCGTCCTGTATTTGTTTTAGCGCTATCGCCACGGGAGTCTGTCCATCAAAAGGCAATCTTCCGGCAAGTGCTTCATAAAGTACCACACCGAGAGAATATATATCCGATCGCTCATCGACCATTTCACTTCTGGCCTGTTCAGGAGAAAAATAATGAACGGAGCCAAACACGCTGCCCGTATTTGTGATTGTAGTATCCGCAGCGGCTCTGGCAATTCCGAAATCAGCCACTTTAACTCTTCCTTCGGGTGTGATGATTATATTATGTGATTTAATATCCCGGTGCACTATTTTGTTTTTATGGGCACATTCCAGAGCATCGCATATCTGCTTTCCTATTTCAATTACTTCCATTGGCGGCATTGCAGATTTTAATTTTATTAGCTCTTTCAAAGTCTTGCCTTCGATATATTCCATTACAATATAGTAAAGCCCATCTTGTTGTCCAACATCATAAATGCTTATGATATTTGGATGAGAAAGACTGGCTGCCGCCTGCGCTTCTCTCCTGAATCTTCTGACGAATTCGCCATCCCCCGAAAACTCTGGGCGCAATACCTTTATCGCCACTATGCGGTTGAGAAGGGTATCGCGGGCTTTAAACACCACCGCCATACCGCCTCCGCCTATTCCTTCCAGGATTGCATATCTATTTCCCAGCATTTTTTCAATCATTTTCACCACTCCAATGCTAATCTGCTTTGATTAATTCTACAGTGATATTGTCGATCCCACCATGCAGATTTGCCGTTTGTATCAACATATCGGCTGCGGTTTCAAGCTCCCGGCCGCAAACGATGTTCTTTATCTCATAGTCTTCGAGCATATTCGTAAGTCCGTCACTGCAAATGATGATTATATCATCCTTTTCAAGGTCGTATTCTAAAAAGTCCGGTTTCAGCACCCTTTCAGTTCCCAGGGCTCTTGTGATAATATTTTTCATCGGATGAGTCCTGGTTTCATCCATGGTAAGTCTTCCCTCTTCCATGAGTTGCCACACCAGCGAATGGTCTCTTGTCAATTGGATTATGTTGTTGTCCCTGATTAAATATGCCCTGCTGTCACCCACATGACCAATGAATATTTTTTTACGAAAAAAGAGAACCAATGTAAGCGTAGTGCCCATACCCGTCCATTCTTCGTGTTCCATTGCGGACATCAATATTTTTTTATTTGCCTCTATTATTGAATCATTGATCAGGCTCCTTATCGTATCTTCATTCAAGTCCTTTGAAAAATGGGCATTAATATAATCAGACACCTCTTTTACCGCCATCCGGCTTGCTACTTCCCCCCCGCGGTGACCCCCCATGCCATCGGCCACCATAAAAAGTTCACAGCAACCTCCGCTTGCTGGAGGGACATAGAAAGCGTCCTCATTGTTGGATCTTACCCTTCCAACACTTGTTCTTGCAGCAAATATCATTGTTTCACCTCGTCTAACATTATACTTCTTCTAAGCTGACCACAGGCGGCTTCAATATCGGCACCCATCTTCCTTCTTACCGTTGTTGAAATCCCATAGTCGGCAAGTATTTTTTCAAATGCTGCGACCCGCCTGGGCTCGCTTTTTTGGAATCCTTTTTCTTTTATGGGATTCAGCGGTATTAGGTTTACATGGCATAACATTCCTTTTAAAAGCCTGGAAAGCTTTTGGGCACATTCTATGGTGTCATTTACTCCCGATATCAGGGCATACTCAAAAGTAACACGTCGTTTTGTCTTTATTATATAATATTTGCACGCATCTAACAATTGTAAAATCGGGTAATTTCTATTTACGGGCATGATCATGTTCCTGAGGTTGTCATCCGGAGCATGGAGGGAAACCGCCAGCGTCACAGGAATTCCCTCATCGGCAAGACGGATTATCTCCGGCACTATGCCGCATGTGGATATTGTGATTCTTCTGAAACTGATATTAAATGCCTGAGGGGAATTCAGCAAATATAAAAATCTCATTAATTCATCATAATTCAAAAGAGGTTCTCCGCTTCCCATTACTACTACTCTGGACACTTTTTTCCCCGTGTCTTTTTGAATTGTCAGAACTTCATCGGCCATTTCTCCACCGGTGAGGTTTCTGACCATTCCTCCTATGGTGGAAGCGCAAAAGGCGCAGCCCATCCGGCACCCCACCTGGCTTGAAACGCACGCGCTCAAGCCGAATGTATATTCCATTTTTACACCTTCCACCATGTTTCCATCTTCCAGCAAAAAAACATATTTGACGGTATTATCTAAAGAAGACTCAAACTTTTTGTGTATTTTTATCTGTCCAATGCGTGATTTATCATTCAGCTTGTGAATGAGTTCTTTTGGCAAATCTGTCATGGATTCAAATTGAGTCGCTCCCTTGTAAATCCATTTAAATATCTGTTTTGCCCTGTATCCCGGTTCCCCCAGTTCGACCATAAATTCTTCCAATTCCTGCACCGTCATTCCTTTGAGATTTTTCTTCTCCATTTACTTGCCCACCCTCTTTAATCTGGCGACAAAGAAACCGTCCACATTATGGATATGGGGATAAAGCTGTATCCAGCCGTAAGGGGCCTTTAAATCCCCGGTAAGTTTGCCGGGAATATACGGCCTTATATCATCATATACAAAATCGCTATTGTTTTCAAGAAACTTTTCCACAACCCGCTGGTTCTCCTCAGGTTCAATACTGCACGTGCTGTAAACCAGAATCCCGCCTTTTTTGACATATTGTGAGCAAACCTGCAATATTTTCTGCTGCTCAAAGTTCAATGACGTAATATCTTCCGGTTTTTTTGACCATTTTATATCAGGCTTCCGGCGTATTACGCCAAGACCGGAGCACGGAGCATCCACCAGTACTTTGTCAAACTTCCCGAGTTTTTCTCCGTCAGGTATCCTGGAATCCCATACCTCTGCATCAACAATGTTAACCCCAAGGCGGCTGCAAGTTTCTTCAATAAGCTTGACACGATGCGGATGAATATCCCATGCAGTTATTTTACCTATATTTTCCATAATCTGGGCGATATGCGTAGTTTTACCCCCCGGCGCGGCCGCCACATCCAAAACTCTGTCTCCTCTGGTTGCTCCAAGAGCTCTGGAGGCTATCATAGAACTTTCGTCCTGAGGTTGAAAAAGCCCATCTCTAAAACTTTTCAATTGCTTGAGTTGAGGAAAACCCTCAATATAAAAGGCTTCTTCAAGCCATAAACCGGACTTTACTCCAACCCCCTCGTTTTCGAGTATTGATTCCAGTTCTTCTTTATTTGTCTTTAATGTATTCATCCGAATACATAGCCGGGACTTTCGGTTAAAAGCATCGCACAAATCTTTTGTGAAATCGAAGCCGAACAATTTCATCCATCTTTCCACCATCCACCGGGGGAAAGAATAATATACAGAAAGGTAATCCAGAGGTTGACATGCCGGATCCGGATAAACTATGTTTTCCTTTCTTCTGTCTATATTTCTAAGGACAGCATTTACAAACCGAACCGCTCCGGGATTTTCCAGTTTCTTCACAATGTCCACTGACTCGTTGACTGCTGCAAAAATCGGAACCTTATCCATTAATATCATCTGGTAAATACCGATCCTCAAAGCATTCAGCACAACTTCAGACATCTTTGAAAAATCCTTTTTTGAAAATTGAGATATTATATAATCCAGCAACAATCTGTATTTTAGCACGCCGTATACCAGTTCAGTGATGAAAGCTCTATCTTTAACAGAAATATCCGACGTCAGATATTTATTTAAGGCAATATTGCTATAAGAACCTCGTTCAGTTTCTATAAGTATTTTAAGGGCCACTTCTCTGGCATTCTTCAAATCAGTCAAGACTCCTTTCCTCTCTCCGGCAAGCTTTTTTGTTTAAGAAAAAATCCACGGCTTCGGAAACCATGTTAATATCAACGCAGGTGTTTTTGCATGGACCCTCAGGTCTTTTATTTAAAACACCGATAACGGGCAGAGGGTTTGTATCAAGTATTCCCTCGGTCAAATCCCTTTCGCACGCGATAGCTACAATGGCCTTAGGTTTATATTGAACCACCATTTTGCGGGCAAGAGTTCCGCCCGTAACCACCGCAAGATTTACACCTTTTTGTCTACTGAGCTTCCACAGCCTGTCAATATCGCAACGTCCGCAGTGACGGCAGTTTGATACATCCGCTGTCACCTTGTAAGGACAATCCCATTTTTGAAGGCAGTGAGGTGCCAGAATCAATATCTCGGAAGGTTCAGTATCGATAACCCTGCTCTGTATCAGTTTGTTGTTGACCTCAATATATGAGCTTTTTATTATATCTTTGGGTATATGAAGCATTTTACCAAGAGACAGCGCCACTGGAAACAATATGTTTATTGACGTATTCATTAAATTCTGAAGCCCGAAGAAAGTCTTTACATGCCAGAGGGTCATGACCACGACTGCAAGTCCAAGGCTTACAATAAAAATAAATACGCCTAAAATTGCGACTATCGACAGCAAAATATACCTGTACCAATGCCCAAATTTATTAAAATATATAAATATGCCGGCCACAAGCATTAAAACAATAAGGGCTATACTCGCAGTAAGCAGCCCTATAAAAATCCGTTTTTTAACTTTTACATTTCCTTCTTCCGGTTTAGACATCTGCAAACCTATCTCCCTCGCTCATAGCGTGTCCTGCCATGTATTCCATGGCACTCATTCTTTTTTTTCCAGATTCCTGCAGCTCTTTTACAAGCACGCAACCATCCGAGCAACCTATTAGTATTCCCTTGCCCCGAACCATACCATAAAACCTGCCCGGATGAACCTTTCCCTCTTTTGAAAACGCCTCGGCTTTCCATATCTTGATTTCCTGGCCGTTTTTTAATGTAAATGCTCCAGGCCATGGATAGAGTCCTCTGATGAGATTGCATATATCCATGGCCTTTTTATTCCAGTCTATTTTGCCGTGATCCTTTTTGAGCATAGGGGCATAGGTAGCTTTTGTATGATCTTGAGGTACATGTATAATGGTCCCCGATTTAATCATATCTATGGATTTTTGCAAGACTTTGCCGCCGAGAAGCGACAATTCTTTTGACAGGTCTTCCGAAGTCCATTCCTTTTTAATCTCCAGCTGCTCTTGAAGAAAAATATCTCCGGTGTCGAGCCCCTCATTCATCCACATGGTGGTAATACCGGTCACCTGCTCACCATTTATAATGGCCCACTGTATCGGAGCTGCACCCCGGTATTTTGGCAACAATGAGGCATGCACATTTATACAGCCTATAGATGGAATCTCAAGAATTTTTCTCGGAAGTATCTGACCAAAAGCCGCCACCACTATCAAGTCCGGTTTGTATGACAGGAGAGTGTTTATAAACTGCTCGTCTCTCACTTTTTCCGGCTGATATACCCGAAGTCCGTTTTCTAGAGCAAACTTTTTAACCGGCGGGAAAGTTACAACTCTCTTTCTCCCTACAGGTCTGTCAGGCTGCGTGACGACCGCCGGTATATTGACCTTGTCAAGAAGGACTTTAAGCGAGGGTATTGAAAATTCCGGCGTACCCATAAAAATCACATTCATTATCATCCCTCGCTATCAGATTTCACAAATTTTATTACCTTATCCACAAACAGTATGCCGTTAAGGTGGTCTATCTCATGGCACAAAGCCCTTGCCAGCAAATCTTCACCTTCAATTTCGAATACCTTCCCGTTTCTATCCATAGCTTTCACCCTAACTTTTTGAGGCCGTGCGACTTCGCCATTAATTCCCGGTATGCTCAAACAGCCTTCAACTTCTATAACCTCGCCCTCTTCGAAAACTATCTCGGGATTAATAAGTTCTATCAGCCCTTCACCCACATCGATAACCGCCACTTTTCGCAGTATGCCGATCTGAGGTGCCGCCAGCCCAAGCCCTCTGGCATCTTTCATGGTTTCAGCCATATCGTCGAGAAGCGTTTTCAGGTTGTCATTGAAAATCGTCACATCCTTGGCTTTCTTTCTTAAAATCTCATCTCCATATTTACGGATGTTTCGTATTGCCATTAAATCTTTCTCCCCTTCTATAGTAAATCCTGTGGGTCCATATCCCATGCAATTTTGATCTCCCTTTGTTTTTTCATAGATTTTAATAAATTTTCCACTCTAATTAATGTTTCCACTTTATTACTTTTTAAAAGCATATGATATCGGTAATTGTCTTTTATCCTGGTTCTTGGCGCCGGTGAGGGGCCATAAATTTCCACACCGTGCACACCGGCTTCCGGCAGCATTTTTTTAACTTCTATTGCATATTTTTCCAACATATCCTTTTTTGAACCAGTCAATATTATATTCAGCAGATGACAGAAAGGCGGATAATTGGATTTATATCTGTGGTTCAATTCTTCACGATAAAAACTGGTTATACTCTTTTCACATGCGGCTTTTATGGCAAAAGATTCAGGACAGTATGTTTGAACGATAACCTTCCCCGGAAAATCAGCCCTTCCTGCTCTGCCCGCCACTTGAGTTATGAGCTGAAAAGTTCTTTCCGATGCCCTGAAGTCCGGCATGTTGAGAGCCGTATCGGCAGTAATCACGCCCACAAGAGACACTTTGGGAAAATCCAAACCTCTTGCTACGGTTTGAGTCCCTATTAAAATCTGGGCATTTCCCTTGCCAAAGTTTGACAATATACGTTCCAAAGACCCTTTCTTTGAAATAGTATCGGCGTCTATGCGCAAGGCTTTCACACCGGGAAAAAGCCTGTACACCTCCTGTTCCACCTTTTCCGTTCCTGCGCCGAAATACCGTATATTGCCGCTTCCACAGGCAGGACATATATCCGGAGCTTTTACGCCATATCCGCAATAATGGCATTTCACGCTTTTGTCATCAAAATGGTATGTGAGCGATATGTCACAGTGGGGGCATTTTAATGCAAACCCACAATCGCGGCATATTACAAAAGTAGAGTGACCTCGGCGGTTTAAAAAAAGTATGGTTTGCCGGCCTGCGGCTAAAGTTTGCTCCATACTTTCCGTAAGCTTGCGGCTAAAAATATGGCGGTTTCCGTCTCTCAGTTCCTTCCTCATATCCACCACTTCCAGTTCGGGAAGAGGCAGGCCGGATGCCCTCTTCGTCATTTTCACAAGCAAATATTCACCGGTAAATGCCTTGTAGTAGGATTCGACCGAAGGGGTGGCGCTGCCAAAAATAAGGGCCGCATTCTGAATACGGGCCCTCAAGACGGCTGCTGTCCTGGCGTCATAATAAGGATGTTCGGCCTGTTTATATGACGGTTCATGTTCTTCATCCACTATTATAAGACCAAGGTTTTTTAAAGGGGCAAATATGGCGGAGCGGGCTCCTATGACTATGTCCACCTGATCGTTGTATATTTTGTGCCATTCGTCAAATCTTTCGCCGACAGATAATCTGCTGTGAATTACGGCAACCCTTCCCGGAAATCTTTTCTGAAAGATGCTGAGCATCTGAGGTGTAAGAGAAATTTCAGGGACCAGCATGATGGCTTTTTTTCCGCTGTCAATAACCTTTTCAATGGTTTTTATATATATCTCCGTTTTACCGCTGCCGGTCACGCCATATAAAAGTATTGATTTCCTTTGATTTTCCAAATTTATAAAAATTTTTCTTAAGGCCGTCTTCTGTTGCTCAGTTAGATGCACCGGGGTTATACACGTGTGAGCCTCGATTATTTCTGGTTTTCGTTCCACGATTCTGTAACTTTTATTTATTAAATTTTTTTTTAAAAGCGACGCCAGGGCGGATTGTACCGAAGAGGCTGACAACCCTGTTTTTTGGGATATTTCCCGCGCCGAAACTCCCCCTGTATTCATTATCAGGTCAAGAACTTTTTTTTGATTCACAGCCCTTTCAGGCAAGCTTTGACAGTCAACCGCCGCAGTGTACAGGGTTTCCTGTTTTTGGTTTGCCTCAGGCGGAAGCATCAATTTTAAAAAATCTATTAATGCTGAACCGTAATATTCGGCCAGCTTTCTGCAAAAAACTATAAAGTCAGGAGACAGAGTAATAGACTCCTTATTTAAAATTGATTTCATTTTTACGTTTCCGGGCATTTCACCGCCATCGGACAGCCCGGTAACTATACCGCTTACTTTGGAGTTGTTGAAAGGAACCTTCACCATATCCCCGGTATTTACCGTTAAACCCTGGGGTATCAAATAACTGTATTCTTTCCTAGCATCTGGATGTCTGACATCGACTGCCACCCGGGCAAAAACTTTCAAAACTTCTCCCCCTTTCAAAAACAGGATTCTCTCAGCCGTTTTCAGTCAAAAACGGCAGAACCCTGTCAAGGATGGCATCAGCCACATCCTCCTTTAACATCCGGGGCAAAGCCTCCCTCCTCCCATCTTTATATATAATCTTAACTATATTTGTATCCGAACCAAAACCTGCTCCCTCTTGAGTAACATCATTCAACACAATAAAGTCCAGGTTTTTTCTTTTTAGTTTATCCAAGGCGTTTTTTTCCGGTTCGTCTGTCTCGGCGGCAAACCCCACCAGTACCTGGTTTTGTTTTTTTTCCCCTAATTCCTGGAGTATATCAGGATTTTTTACCAGCTCAACAATCATCTCATCGTCTTTCTTCTTAATTTTTCCCGGATTAAACTTTTTCGGCCTGTAATCGGCTACCGCTGCTGCTTTTATCACAACATCAGCCTGACTGAAATTTTCCAGGACGGCTTTTTCCATTTGGATGGCAGTTTCAACAGGTACGAACTTATAAAGGCCGGCAGGAGGGGCTATATTAGTCGGTCCTGAAACAAGTATGACCCTGGCTCCTCTAATTGTGGCCCTACGTGCCAGAGCATATCCCATTTTACCGGATGAATGGTTCGATATGTATCTGACGGGATCCAGCGGTTCCCTCGTAGGGCCTGCTGTGATAAGGAAAGTCCTGCCTTTTAAATCCGGTGTCTTTCCCATCAATCCGTCTACAATATTTACAATGTCAGCCGGTTCCGGAAATCTTCCCCGTCCTACGTATCCGCATGCAAGAGGCCCTTCGGCGGGCTCCACAATTTCAATGCCCGATTCCTTCAAATACTTAATGTTCTTTTGAGTGATGGGATTTTCATACATGTGGACATTCATGGCAGGCACCACCGCTACTTTCGCCCTGGTTGCCAGGATTATGGCGGTCAGCATATCGTCTGCAAGTCCTGTGGCGATTTTAGCAATAATATTGGCGGTGGCAGGCGCCACCAGAACCATATCAGCACTGTCGGCCAGCGCCACGTGTTCCACTTCCCAGCGGTAAGGTTCACGGAACATGTCGGTAATCACAGGATTTTGTGAGAGGACCTGAAATGTCAATGGTTTAACAAATTCACACGCAGATTTTGTCATTATTACCTGTACCCGTGCTCCCCGCTTCTTCAACAATCTGACCAGTTCTGCAGATTTATAGGCGGCTATGCTTCCCGTGACCCCTAAAACCACAAATTTATCCTTTAACATGAAAACACCTCATTACTTGATACCGGCTCTGGGTCTTTCAATTTTTATCTTTTCCGCATCCAGTTCAAATAAAGCTATAGAAACAGGTTTAGTAGTTTTTACGTCCACAAGTTTTTGAGCCCCTTCCACAAGTTGGCGGGCTCTTTTTGCCGCCGCTACGGCAATTGTATATCTGCTGTCATATTTGCTGCTGAGTGAATCTATAGACGGATACATCATATAAATTTATCCCTCCCATTGACAAACTCAATCAAGCTTTTGTTTCTTGACACCCTACACCTTTCAGCGGAAACTATGGATTGTATTTTTGAGAGCGCATTTTCCAGGTTATCGTTGAGTACGACATAATCATACATAAAAATCGCCTTTAACTCTTCCCTGGCATAACTGATACGAAGATTAAAGGAATCTATAGTTTCGCTGCCCCTTTTTATTATACGATTTTTTAATTCTTCAAGGTCCGGAGGAAGAATAAAAATAAAGACAGCGCTGGGGTAATTTTTCTTAACCTGGGCTGCACCCTGAATATCTATTTCAAGAATTACATCTCTGCCGTCTTCCAGGTGTTTTTCTACAAACTCTCGGGGTGTGCCGTAATAATTGTTGTAAACTCTGGCCCATTCAAGAAACTCATTATTTTTTATCTTTTTTTGAAAGTCTTCAACACTGGTGAAAAAGTAATTTTCTCCCTCTTTTTCCCCCTCCCGGGGGAGCCTTGTCGTAACAGATACCGACAGCGCAAGGTTTTTATCCCTCTTGAGCAATAAACCGCACAATGTTCCTTTCCCCGCACCGGATGGCCCGGAGATGACTATGAGCATACCCTGATGTTTCATGAGATACCCTTCCTATTCCTCTATTAGTTCCTCTTCACCGTCATCGTCCCTTTCAATTTCCCCGCGATCTGCCTCATCAAGCCTGTGCGCTACAGTTTCAGGCTGCACTGCCGACAGGATGACATGATCGCTGTCGGTAATGATTACGGCACGGGTCCTTCTGCCATACGTGGCGTCGATAAGCATCCCCCTGTCTCTGGCTTCCTGTATTATGCGTTTTATGGGGGCCGATTCCGGGCTTACGATGGCGATTATGCGGTTTGCCGAAACAATGTTCCCAAATCCTATATTTACAAGCTTTATTTCCACGCGATTCCCTCCTGATATTTACTCTATATTCTGTATCTGTTCTCTTATTTTTTCCAATTCGCTCTTTATCTCGATTACTTCCCTGGATATTTCATAGTCTGACGACTTGGAAGCTACCGTGTTGACTTCACGGTACATCTCCTGGACAATAAAATCCGCTTTTTTACCTATTGATTCTTCCGCCTGTCCAAGTTGCCTCATCTGGGAAATATGACTTTTTAATCTTATGAGTTCCTCGGTTATATTGGACCTCTCTGCGAAAAGCACCACCTCGGCTTCAATCTTATCGCACTCCAGTGTCATATCTTTTAAAATCCGTTCCACATTCTGAAATAATCTTCTTCGGTATTCTTCCACCACCACATCGGCCCTTTCACCGATGAAATCCACCCTGTCGTTTATTGTATCGAGCCGTTTTACGATATCATTCCACAGGTTTTCTCCTTCTCTCTCTCTCATGCTGATTAAATCTTTTACTGCCGAATCCAGAGCCGGTTCCAGCATTTCCCATAACTCCTGTTCTTGCGGCATTTCCTCTTTAATTGTAAAAAGATCCGGCATCATCGAAAGAAGCGAAAGCGTAACAGGTCCTTCGAATCCCGTTTCCTGTTTTATTTCCATCAATTTATTATAATAGTTCTTGACGGCGGATTTGTCAATTTTTATATCTATGGGAAGGTTCTCACAGGATAAATTTATGAATATATCAACTCTGCCTCTTGATATTTTCCCTTTAACAAAACTTTTAATTTTCTCTTCCAGCAGAAGCCATGTTCTCGGCAACTTTACAAAAATTTCTAAAAACCTGTGGTTTACAGACCTTATCTCAACAACCCAGGAAAATTTTCCTGTTTTCTCACTGCGACCGTAACCGGTCATGCTTCTTATCATGATAAAACCCTTTCCTTTATAACGACTGTGGCAGAAAACTTGCCCGCTTGCGGGAGACGCCCGCCGCACAAAGTTTCATCAAATCTACCTTATTTAATAACTTCGAAGCTTGCCGTTAAGATAAATAAAAGATTTGATATTTTAACTAAAAAGCTTTATTCCAGACAATCCGTTCAGGTAAACTTCATATTTCAAAACCACCCTCGCATTTTCTTCCAAAATCGTTAAAATTATTATACCACCTAATTGAGTTTTAAACAACTGATTTATCTTTTTGTAGTTGCTTCTAACTCACAGCTGTTTTATGATATACTAACATATAGAAGGATTTGCAAGTCGCAAATTCCAACTTAAATTATAATTTAGCGGGAGGATTTGAAATGCCCTTTGATGGAATAGCCATGTACGCTGCCGTTTCCGACCTGAAGCGTGTGGCATCCGGCAGCAGAATAACAAAAATATACCAACCCTCGAAGCATGAGGTCCTGTTCTGTTTGCGCGGGCAAAAGGATGAATCAAAGATAATAATTTCGATAGATCCGTTAAATTGCAGAATACACCTTACAAAAAACACTGTTGAAAATCCTGCGGCCCCCCCGATGTTTTGCATGCTTTTAAGAAAATATCTCACAGGCGGCCGAATAAAGAAAATATCGCAGTTCAGCCTTGAGCGCTTCCTGGAAATAACAGTAGAAAACAGCAATGAATTCATGCAACCTGTGGAAATAAGGCTATACATTGAAATAATGGGTAAACATAGTAATATAATCCTTGTGGATTCTGACGGTAACATTATAGATTGCTTAAAAAGGATATCTTCCGATGTTAACAGGTTCCGCCAGGTTTTACCCGGTGAAAAATATGTACTGCCTCCCCTGGGTAATAAAATCAATATACTTATTAATGACCATAATAATATTATGTCAACTATTGAATCGTCGATAAAAAATGATCCGTCTCAAACCGTCAGCAAATTGATCGTGGAAAATCTTTCCGGGGTAAATGGAACCACTGCCCGAGAAATATTGTACAGA
This sequence comes from Biomaibacter sp. TOL, assembly GCF_059717795.1. Classification (NCBI taxonomy): domain Bacteria; kingdom Bacillati; phylum Bacillota; class Clostridia; order Thermosediminibacterales; family Tepidanaerobacteraceae; genus Biomaibacter; species Biomaibacter sp. TOL. Next base: position 173,095 of record NZ_AP046092.1, read on the forward strand.
GCGGGTATAACCGACAGCAAAATCATATGCAATATCACGCAGAATGAATGGGCCGCTTTGATAAAAGTCATATCGGAGCTCGCCCGCGACATCAACTCGTCTAGTTTTAAACCGACGATATATTTAGACGACAGCACCGGTATCCCCGTGGATTTCTGGGTTTTTCCCATGTTTCACAAAAGGCAGAAATCTACTCAAATGCAAGAGACAAGTAATGCTATAGATTATTATTATGCTCAAAAAACCAAGGCTGAAAATTTGGAAAAAATTAAAGAAAGAGCTCAGGCGGAAATTTCCAAACACCTGAATAAGGCTAATCAAAATTTGCTTCGTTTAAAAGAAACTCTGGAAAAAAGAGAAGACATGGAAAAATACAGGCTCTGGGGGGAAATCCTGTCCGCCAATATATACCGTATTGAACCGGGAACCTGTGAGGTTAAGCTTCCCAATTTTTACCATCCCGAAGAAGAAATTGTCATTCCACTGAATAAAAAATACACCCCTGCACACAATGCTCAAATCTATTTTAACAAGTATAAAAAGCTGCATTCGGCAAGAGTTGTATCTGAGACCAGAATGCAGGAAACTTTAAATGAGATAAATTATCTTGAAAATGTTCTTACGAGTATAAAAAACAGCGAAACTCTGGATGACATTATTGATATCTATAAAGAACTGGAAAACCAGGGGTATATAAAAAACCCTTTAAAAGCCGAAGAAAGCAGACCTGGTTCCAAACCTTTAAAATTTAAATCTTCTGAGGGATATATTATTTATGTCGGTAAAAACAACCGCCAGAATGATGTATTAACAATGAAGAAAGCAAAACCAGATGATATCTGGCTGCACACCAAAGATATCCCGGGCTCTCATGTGGTGATAGACTGCAATGGGGAGAGCGTCTCTGAAAAAACCCTGATGGAAGCGGGCATGCTGGCGGCATATTACAGCAAAGCCCGCAGCGGCAGCAATGTGCCGGTAGACTACACCAAAAAAAAATTTGTGAGAAAACCCTCAGGCGCAAAACCCGGTTTTGTCATTTATGACCATCATAAAACCCTTTATGTTACTCCTGAAAAAGAAATTGTCGACAGGTTAAAAATTACTTCTTAAAAATAACCACACAGTTTTCACCGTCTACCTCTTCCAGCTTTACCTTAACAACTTCATCTCTGGATGTGGGTACATTTTTTCCAACATAGTCGGGCCTGATGGGCAGTTCGCGGTGCCCTCTATCAATCAGCACCGCAAGCTGTATCATTCTGGCCCTCCCTATATCCGCAAGAGCATCCAGGGCTGCTCTGACCGTTCTACCTGTATATATAACATCGTCTACCAGTACAATTTTTTTATCCGAGATATTAAAAGGTATCTCGGTTTTGTGTACAACAGGCTGGGATGAAAGGCTTGACAGGTCATCTCTGTACAGTGTTATATCCAGAATTCCGACAGGAATCAAGATCCCCTCTATGCCTGAAATATAAGAAGCCATCCTCCTGGCAAGCGGCACTCCCCTCCTCCTTATGCCTACCAGAGCGACGTCCTGCACTCCCTTGTTTTTTTCGACAATCTCATGGCTTATTCTAATCAGAGCCCTATTTATGGCGGTTTCATCCATAATGCGTGCTTTTTCCTCCACTCATATCACTCCCTTGACCTTAAAATTTTCAAGATTGAGGCAAAATCCGAAGGCTCTGGCGCAGTAAACTCCATAAATTCCCCGGTCCTGGGATGAATCAAACCAAGTTTATATGAATGAAGCGCCTGACCTTTTATGGCAAACGGATTTTTCCGTTTGGAATACACCGGATCGCCCACCACGGGATGACCTATGTATTTCATATGAACCCTTATTTGATGTGTTCTCCCGGTTTCAATTCTTATTTCCAGCAAAGTAAACTCAGAAAACCTTTCGAGCACATTAAAATGGGTTATCGCTTCCCTGGCATTTCTGGTCATAACCGTCATTTCTTTACGTTTGATCGGGTGACGACCAATGGGGGCATTGATGGTAGCTCTGTCCTCTTGAATCGTCCCCCAGACCAGAGCCCGGTAAACCTTTTTCATCAGTTTATTTTTAAGCTGCGCTGTAAGGGCTGCATGAGCCATATCGTTTTTAGCAACGACCATGACTCCGGAAGTGTCTTTGTCTAGTCGGTGAACTATACCCGGCCGCATAACGCCACCGATGCCCGAAAGACCTCCAACATGATAAAGCAGAGAATTTACAAGGGTTCCTGAATAATTGCCCGGCGCAGGGTGGACCACAAGACCCCGGGGTTTATCAATGACAATAATATCCTCATCATCATATATAATATTCAAAGGTATATCTTCAGGCTCAAGAGACGGCTTTTCCGGAGAAGGAATTGATACGGTTATACTGTCCAGAGGCTTTACCTTGTAATTGGGTTTTACATTTTTGCCATTTATCCTTACCCATCCTTCTTCTATGCCTTTTTTTAAATAGCTTCGGGAATACTTACTTATTTTTTCAGCGAGGAAAACATCAATCCTCTTTTTTTCGTCGGCAGCATCTACAGAAAAGCAAAACTCCTCTGTCAAATTTTTTACCTCCCCCCTTTTCCAAATTGCCCGGATAATCCCGGATCAAAAGTTATCAGATATGCAAGAATAATAACTCCCACCACAATGGCAGAGTCTGCAATGTTGAAAACCGGCCATATCCTGAAATCAAAAAAATCCACCACATACCCGAACCGAAAACGGTCTATCAAGTTTCCCGCAGCTCCGCCCAGCACCAGAGCCATTACCATTCTCAAAATCTTTTTTTCGGAGGGGACTTTTCTCAAAAAAATTATAATGGCAAAAATTATTGCCAGTGAAACAATGGTAAAAAAATGTGTTTTCCCTCTCAGGATGCTGAATGCGGCTCCGGTGTTCTGTACGTATGTTATATGAAAAATGCCTTTGATGACCGGAAAGGACTCATAGGGGCTCATGTTCGTCCGAACAATATATTTTGATATTTGGTCTGCTGCAAGGACCAGAAACCCGTATAATATTACATCCAATATACACACCCTCTTTTGTCGGTATTTCATAAAAAAAATTATACCAGAATGCAGCTTTAAAAAAAATGCCTTTTTAAGGCATTTTTTCAATTCCCGAGCTCGTTTTTGTCATCCTCATCTGAGTCCTCTTCATCAATAATCATATCCCCTCTTTCCACAATACCTCTTTTTTCATTTCCATCCGTATAGGTTTCAGTATAATCTACCGCGCCCGGTTCATCTTGAGGCGTATTGGCGGTCCCATAACGCGCCACATCCTGCCAGGCATCTTCTCCCTCATACTCGTTCCTATCGGTGTCATCCAGAAAACTCCTACCAAAAGGATATTTCAAAACATTTTCTTCAAGAGGCCTGGAACGCGGATCATCGGGTTTTTCCTCTTCCTTTTTGCATTCTATGCAAAGAGTGGTATAGGGGACAGCCTCCAGTCGTTCCTCTTTTATGGGTTTACCACATCTTTCACAAATTCCGTAAGATCCTTCTTTGATTTTATCAAGGGCGTGATTGACCTTCATCAGAAGAATCTTCGTGTTGTCCTTTAAGCCAAGGTCTTTCTCTCTTTCAAAGGTTTCCGCTCCCAGGTCGGATGTGTGGTTGTCATAACTGGAAAGTTCGCCAACCGACTCCTTAAACGAATCAGAACCCCGTTTAATCAACACCTTCATCTCATCTTCAAGCTGTACTTTCAACCCTTCCAGCTTTGCTTTGAAATGCTGGATATTTTTCAAAGTTATGCCTCCTATGCCGCTTTTTTATTTTAATTATTTTGCCAGTTCTTTTTGCACTATCTTTATTATATCCGCAATAAAATCGCCTATATAAGGAAGCCTTAAAATGACCAGACGCTGCAGCATATATATAACCAGCGCTCCCAGAAGGGTAAATCCTACAGCCATGCCAAAACCACGGGCTACACCGCTTAAAAAATTAACATATAACAGCCGCCGGGGGTTGCGAAAGAGCTCGATGTATTCGCTGAGATTCAATTTTTCTATCTGTATCGACAGGTCGTCGATTTTCTGGTATAAATCTCGCATCAATTTATCTTGGTTCATTCTCTCCTCCATAAAATAATTTCAGATAACATGCCCCTATTTATTCTCCCCAGCATATGCGTATTATATAACCGTATCACGTCATGCTGTAACGGCTGATTTCACTTTTACACCTGGTATACTTCCCAACCGTCCTGTGAGTGCTCCCAGTTCGTCAGTAGAAGCATCAACAATAAGGGCCATAACCGAAATGCCCCTTTCACGGTAGGGAATCCCCATTCTGCCTATTATACATTGTCCGTACCTTGATAATATTTCATTTACTTTCTCCGCCGACTCCTCCCGATTTGTCACAATAATTCCAATCACAGATATTCTCTTTTCCACCGGCATCCTGTCCGACTCCTTTTTACTCACGATTGTTATCCTTTGTTTCGTCTTCATTCACAATATTCCGGGTCTGCGCATCACCCCGGTTTTCATAAATTTCTTCTTCAATACACTCGCCATCCGTATGATCTGTAACGTCCGCATTCGCCGTTTCAGAATCAAATTCTTTTTTTATTTCTTCATCGCAGGCGGCGGCCGCCTGCACAAACGAATCAGGCATGTACGGGTTTTCGTTCATCTCGTTAAGTTCGCATGAGTTAATAATTTCGATCTGTGATTGTAAAAAATTAGTAAATCTTGTCTTAAATAAGCTGAATTGTCTCCGAAGCTCTTCATACTGGTTATTTAAAGACATATACTTTTGCTCCGCCCTGTCGATAAGTTTTCCGGCTTTCGCCAGAGCTTCCTTTAAGATTATGTCTTTTTCTTTCAGGGCGTTATTTCTGGTGTCTTCCGCCGTTTTTTGAGCCAATATCAGAGCATTTTTCAATGTGGATTCCATATTCCGATATTCCTGGATTTTTTCCTGCAGGGAAGTTATCTCTTCCTTCAAGTCCTGGTTTTGTTTATATATTTTTTCATAATCTGCGGATATCTTTTCAAGAAATGACTTAACTTCCTCTTCGTTATATCCTCTGAAAGAGCGGCGAAATTCCTTTTTTTGAATTTCAATCGGTGCCAGCGCCATGATGCTCATCTCCTTAAAATGTCGTTCTTATAAGAAAATTTAATAATAAGCGCCGCACAACCTCCAGCACAAAAAGTGCGGCGACTGGAGAAAAATACAAGTACAAGCTCGGCCCTTTCGGCATGAATTTTGAGAACAATATTCTGAAAGGTTCAAGAATAGGTTCGGTTACCTGGAAAATAAACCTGCCGATGCCGGAATTTGCAGCAGCCGGCATCCAGGATAAAAAAACCCTCGCCACCACCATTAAATATATAAACTGAAAAAATAAATCCACAGCCTTAATCAACACCAAAAAAACCACCCCTACCCCGAAACGTTATTTCATTGAAAAGGATTTTTCCAGACTTTCTTCCACTGCGGTTCCGGAAATATCCACATTGTCAGGAGCAAAAATAAAGATGCCTGGACCTATTTTTTTGACTGTGCCGTTGAGCGCATAGATGCTTCCACTCAAAAAATCCAGCACACGCTTGGCGTTATCTTTGTCAAGCTTTTCCATATTAACAATAACGGCCCGTCTGTTTTTTACTTCATCGGATATCTCCCTCACTTCGTCAAATGAAGTTGGTTTAAAAATCACCATTTTATTTTTTGATGACTGATGAATGTTAATTACCCTACCTTTCGGCTTTATATCAGGACGGGTTATATAAGGTTGGTAATCATCGATATCTTCTGCATGGGCCGGATATTCATCTTCAATGCCCAAGAAATATAGAATTCTATTAAAGATATTTTTCCCAGCCATGTCTTATCCTCTTTCCTGGTAAAATTTTGTTTTATTGCTTTCTTTCGCCAAATATGCCTGTGCCTATTCTTACCATATTGGCACCCTCTTCGATGGCAACTTCAAAGTCATGAGTCATTCCCATTGATAAGAAACTCATATCCACATTTTTTAAATTGAGATTCTTTATTTTCGTAAACACATCATACATTTTCTTAAAATAAGGCCTTACTTCTTCGGCGTTTTCTTTAAACGGCGCTATAGCCATTAAACCGCGTACTTTTATATGAGGCAATTGTGAAATCCTGTCTGTGAATTCAACAGCGTCATCAACATCTATTCCGAACTTGGACTCCTCCCTCCCTATATTTATCTGTATTAAAACATCCATGACCTTTTGTATTTCTCCAGCTCTTTTTTCTATCTCCTCAGCCAGTTCCACACTATCCAGCGACTGTATCATGGAAAAAAGCTTTACAGCAGACTTTACTTTGTTTTTTTGAAGATGACCTATCAAGTGCCACTGGACATTTCCTTCCACCATATAAACTTTTTTACTGGCTTCCTGAACCCTGTTTTCACCCAACAAAGTCACGCCTAGGTTTACGGCTTTTTGAATGATTTCCGACGCAACAGTTTTTGTTACCGCCACAAGATGTATTTCATCCGGAGACCTTCCGGATTTTAAAGCTGCTTCGTATATCTTTGACTTTACAACTGTTATGTTTTGTTCTAATGTTTCCATACTGAACCCTTCTCACCCAATAATATTCTATCTCCCAATTTCAAACCATCCACTATTGCATATGAACCGTCACTGGAAATTACTTTTACTGCTCGGAAAACCCTGCTTCCTCCTTCCAACAGATAAACTCCTTCATTTCCGTCAACATTAACTATCCCCGACACTGGAATCATATTTCCGGTGGCAGTTTCGGTTATTATTTCCAAATTTACCTTTCTAAACTTCATCATTTCCGGTATGTCTTTTTCCACCAAAAAAACACCCACAGAGTTGTTGTCGTGAATATCCACAAGTTTAGCCCTAATCTTCTCGCTCATATCCGATTGTTTAATTACAATATCGTAATTTTTGCCTACTTTTAACTCGGAATTTTTGATATCCGATGCAAGATACCACGCAAAATTATCCATTATTTTTAAAACGGGCCTGTTAATAACGGCTGTTGCCGGCAATTCCCGGGTTACTGTCAGATTGTCTATCGATTGCAATTGAACGGCGGATAGGACCTTCATGTCTTCTGGAGTCAATACTTCTTCCAGGCCGTCAATATTAAAACTCACTATTCCTGATTCAGGTGCATTTACCAGCAATTCTATTGAACTCAACTTTTTTTTCAGCTCATCGACGCTTTTCTCCAGAGTTTTTATGTTCGTTCTGCCGGCTTGAATTTGCTTCTGCCTTTCATCAGCCAACCTTGCAAGTTCGTTTTTTAATGCCTTCACCCTGTCAAATTGCCCTTCTGCTATAGCGTCTTTCAATTTTTTTGTTGCATCATCAATTGATTTGTTTAAAGCGTTTAATGATACAGATGAATTCAACGTATTCTGCATGTCGCGAATGTTTGCCTGCAACTCCGATATTTGTTTCTCGTAATTCTCTTTTTGTTTAGAATCGGTTATAACCATAAATAAAGGTGTGCCCACCCTTACTCTTTCGCCCGGTTTCACCAGGATTTGAAGCTTGCCGTCAGCCGGAGAATTGACTATCGTTTCTTTTTTTATCACAAGCGCTTCGGTGGAAACTCTTTCATGAATGGTTCCCTCGGTAACCGTGTAAGTCTTGATATAATAGTGGTTAAAAAGCATAAAAATTAACATTAGAACCGCCACTGCCACACAGACCCGAATTAATTTGAAAAAATAGGATTTTCTTGGCTTTAAAGGTACTACTTTTCTGTTTATCGGAGGTCGCATGTTTCCCACCTTTTTGAGTTTAATTATATTTTCTCCAAAAAAAGGAATAATCCTCTTTTTCTTTATAATTTTTATTTAAAATACTTTGTATTAAAATACTTTGTAATGAAAAATAAAAAAATGCCGAATAACGGCATTTTTTTTATCTTTTTCTGGTCTGAGTGGGGGGACTTGAACCCCCGGCCTCTAGAACCCCATTCTAGCGCGCTACCAAACTGCGCCACACCCAGCCACGTTTCAATTCTTTTTTTATTATAATGGATAAATTAATTATTTTCAAGTCCTGAACAGATTTTTTTTGTGATTAATTTGTAAATAATATGCGTGGATACATTTTTCATAATAAACATGTTCCTTTGTCATCAGGAATCAATATTTTATATTCAGCTTCAATTCCCTCGTCAGAAAAGGCTTTAGCCATGATTTCGCCGAAAATATCAGCTTTATCTTCATAGGAAATGCATATAACGGTAGGCCCTGCTCCGCTCAGGAAGCAGCCTAGCGCGCCCTGCTGCGAAACCGTTTTTATTATTTTTTCCAGGCCCGGGATGAGCGTGTTTCTATAGGGTTGATGCAGTTTATCCTGGCAAAAAACCGCAAAATCCTTAAAATCGCCACTGCAAAATGCTGCTACCATTAAAGCAGCACGGCTGAGATTGAATACGGCGTCAGATAAGGGCACCTCTTGTGGCAGGACTTTTCTGGCTTTCACGGTTTCAAGCTGAAAATGCGGTATTGCCGCAATAAATCTCAGGTCGCCCGGTATTGGAAAACTCCTGTAAATCACTTTTCCGTCATGCAGCAGGCAAACCGAAAATCCGCCTACCAGCGCCGGCACCACATTGTCGGGGTGGCCCTCCATGCCTGTCGCAATATCGATTATTTTGTCAATAGAAAAATGTCTGTGCATAAGTTCATTGGCAGCCACCATCCCTCCGGCAATGCAGGCTGCGCTGCTTCCCAGGCCTCGGGCCAGCGGAATATTGTTTTCAAGCTTTATTCTCAGCGGTCTATTTAACCCGGCTTCTGTTAGGACTTTCTCAGCGGCCCGGTAAACAAGGTTTGTTTTGTCTCTTTTGATTTCATCCCGGCCTTCTCCTGTCACCTCTATTTCAGGCTTATGCCAGAACTCCATTTCGATAAAATTATAAAGTCCAAGGGCCGCACCAAGACAATCAAAACCCGGCCCGAAATTGGCAGTGGTGGCGGGAACCCTGACCCGAACCATGAGCTCACCTCTTAACCGTAAATTTCTTTTTCGAGCGATTCTATTTCAGCCTCTACAACGACAGGTGAAGCGCCGGTTTGTATGGCGGTATTGGGGTCTTTGAGACCGTGGCCTGTCAATACGCAAACTATTTTATCCCCTTCTTTGAAACCATTCAGTTTGCAGTATTTTATAACTCCCGCTACTGAAGCCGCAGAAGCCGGTTCCGCAAAAATTCCTTCTTTTTTTGCCAGTATGGAATAAGCTTCAAGAATCTCTTCATCAGTGACTTTGTCTATTTTCCCGCCAGATTCGGCGGCAGCCTCCACTGCGAACTTCCAGCTGGCCGGATTTCCGATGCGTATGGCCGTAGCGATTGTGGAAGGATTTTCAATAACTCGGTTTTCCACTATTGGTGCCGCTCCGGCAGCTTGAAAGCCAATCATTTTCGGTAGCCTTGTTGATTTTTTGAGAGCATGGTACTCCTTAAAACCCTTCCAATAAGCCGTTATGTTTCCTGCGTTCCCTACTGGAATGGCCAAATAATCCGGCGCGTCCGACAACTGGTCGCAGATTTCAAATGCCGCAGTTTTCTGACCTTCTATCCGATAAGGATTTATGGAATTCACCAGGGTAATGGGATGTTTTTGCGCCAGTTCCCTTACCATTTTTAAAGCCACATCAAAATTGCCCTTTACAGCGACAACCTCAGCACCGTATGCTACGGCCTGAGCCAATTTCCCCATGGCGATAGCTCCGTCGGGAATCAATACGACGCATTTAATAGATGCCTTTGCCGCATATGCTGCGGCAGAAGCCGAAGTGTTGCCGGTGGATGCGCAGATAACCGCACCGGAACCATCTTCTACCGCTTTTGAAACGGCCACTGTCATTCCCCTGTCCTTGAAAGAACCGGTGGGATTCATTCCTTCGTATTTGAGGTAAATTTGCGCTGACGTTCCAAGGTAATTTTCAAGGTTTTTAGCCCTTAAAAGCGGCGTATTTCCCTCATAAAGAGTGATTATGTTCTTCGGGTCTTTTACCGGAAGGTATGAAAAATATCTTTCTATAATGCCGGTTCGTATCATTTTAAGATTCCTCCTCTACTCTCATGACACTGGATATTTCTTCAACCTGCCTGTATGCTTTTATTTCTTCAAGGGCATTTTGAAGATTTTCAAAAGGCACTTCATATGTTACCATGACGATTTCCGCCGTATTGTCCATGGTGTTTTTCTGAAAAACCTGAGATATACTGATCTGATTTTCTCCCATGGCTCCGGAAATTTTAGAAAGCACTCCGGGCTTATCCGTAACTCTTAGCCTCAAATAAAATCTTGCGGTTGAAAGACCCGGATTCATGACATTCAATTCATCATAGCAGGTACAGTAAATTTTACTTCCATTCTTGCTCCTGACCGCATCGATAATGTCAGCCACAACCGCACTAGCTGTTGGCATTTTACCGGCCCCCTGGCCGTAAAACATGACTCTGCCCACCGCGTTTCCTTCAACAAGTATTGCATTAAAGGCACCGCTTACGCTTGCCAGAGGATGCCTTTCTTTTAAAAGCACCGGAGTGACCGAAACCTCCACTTCGTTTCCGTGCCTTTTGCCAATTGCAACCAGTTTTATTTTGTAGCCCAGTTCTCTTGCATAATTTATGTCTATCAGGTTTATAGAATCTATACCTTCTGTATAGACCTGATCAGGAGTAATCCGTGTGTTAAAGGCGATGGAAGATAAAATCGCCAATTTCCTGGCCGCATCAGACCCATTGATATCCGCTACGGGATCGCTTTCGGCATAACCTTCTTTCTGAGCTTCACACAATGCTTCTTCAAAGCTCTTGTTTTTTTCGGTCATCTGAGTCAGTATATAGTTGGTAGTACCGTTCAATATCCCCATTATCTTTATTATTTCATTGGCAGCAAGACATTGTTTCATGGGTCGAATGATCGGGATTCCTCCGCCGACGCTGGCTTCAAAAAAAAGGTTTACGCCCTGCTTCTGTGCGAGATCAAGAAGTTCCTTTCCATGTTTTGAAATTACTTCCTTGTTGGCTGTAACCACATGTTTGCCTGCCAAAAGAGCCTGACGAATATATGTAAGAGCTGGCTCCTCTCCGCCTATCAATTCCACTACTATGGAAATATCGTTGTCACCCAGCAACTGCGCCGGATCGTCAGTGATTTTTCCCTCTGCTGGAAACTGCCTCTTTTTATTTATATCTCTCACCAGAATCTTTTTTATTTCGATATTTTTTCCCAGTCTTTTTGCTATTGTATTCTGGTTTTTTTGGATTAATTCCGCGACCCCGGAGCCCACCGTGCCAAAGCCTAATAGTCCGATTTGTATCACAATAATCCTCCCCCAAGAGTTTGTATTATTCTCCGGCTATTATATCCACCTTTTGTACACCGCTTTTACTTTGTATTTCTCCTATCAGTTCCTCAATGTTTTTAACCAGGTCGCCTGTTTCAAAGGAAATAGTGACATTTGCGAGCCCCTGTATGGGAATATTCTGGTTTATTGTTAGAATGTTCCCCCGGGCCCGGGCAATCTCGTCAAGAATACTCGACAAAACCCCCGGCTGATGTTCCAGAACCAGAGAAATGGTGATTATTTTTCCCAGACTTGCTTCGTAAAAAGGAAAAACGAAGTCCTTGTATTTATAAAATGCACTCCTGCTCATGCCCACTTTTTCCGTAGCTTCATTGACAGTGCGGACTTTACCGCTTTTAAGAAGCTCTTTAGCCTTCACCGTCTTGCGAACAATATCGGGAAGAATTTCATCCTTAATGATATAATATCCTCTTTTTTCGGTCAAAATTATCCTCTCCCTGATGTTCATGAATGGTAAACATTAATTTTTTTACGGCAGACATTATAGCATAAGACAACAAAAAAAGCAAGACTCTCATTCTACCGATAAAGTCTTGCTATAAAGTGCATCAAATCCGACTTCTGACTTCTGGCCTCTTACAGTATTATGCATATCAGCCCTCCGCTTCCTTCGTTGACTATTCGCTGCAGGGTTTCCTGCAGTTTGGATTGGGCTGTTTCGGGCATGCTGAACAATTTGTTTTGAATGCCTTCCCGTACCAGGTCGTTTAAAGATTTGCCAAAGATGTTGGTCTCCCATATTTTGGAAGGATTGTTTTCAAATTCATTCATAATATAATTTATCAGATCTTCGCTTTGTTTCTCCGTACCAATTATAGGAGAAACTTCAGCCCTGATGTCAGCTCTTATCATGTGAATTGAAGGAGCTACAGCCTTTAATTTTACTCCGAATCGGGACCCGTGTCTTATGATCTCTGGCTCCTCGAGAGTCAATTCGTCAAGCTGCGGAGGCACTATCCCATAACCTATTTTTTGAACATCGTCAAGGGCTTTCGAAACTTTGTCATAAGCCTTCTTGGCCGTCGTCAATTCTTTTACCAATTTCATCAATTGATGGTCTCCCGATATAGAGATGCCTGCCGTTTCGCTTAAAACTTTATAAAAAAGATCTTTACGGACCTCCATTTCGATTTCCGCAATTCCAAGGCCCAGATTCATCTCCTTTAGTCTGACATTGTCAATAAAATCAAATGTATTGAACACGGCCAGCGTCTTTTCCATGTCCCTCAGCCGGCGCACATCTTTAATCGTAGTTGTAATTGATTCTTCAAACTGTTTCCTCAGCCAGTGTTCTTTTTCCATTACTTCGACCCATCGAGGGAGGCGTATGTTAATTTCCATCAACGGGAACTCATAGAGAACTTCTTCCAGAATTGCATAGATGTCTTCGCTTGTTAAATCCTGACAATCCATCGGCATGACCGGCACGTCATATTTTGACTCAAGGATTTCCTTGAGATCCATTGTTCTTTCATCCATGGGTCTTGCGGTGTTTAAGACTATAACGAATGGTTTGCCAATGGTTTTTAATTCTTCCACCACCCTTTCTTCGGCCTGAACATAATTTTCTCGGGGTATCTCCGTTATGGAACCGTCCGTGGTTATTACCAGGCCTATGGTCGAGTGTTCTTCTATAACTTTCCTGGTGCCGATTTCCGCAGCCTGCTGGAAAGGTATTTCGTTATCAAACCAGGGAGTCGAAACCATCCGCGGCCCGTTTTCATCTTCATATCCCAGAGCACCCCTTACGGTAAAACCCACATTATCCACAAGTCTCACACGAAATTTTATGTTTTCTTTAAAGGTTATTTCTACGGCCTCGCTGGGGATAAACTTGGGTTCTGCCGTTGTTATGGTCCTTCCCGCACCCGCCTGCGGAAGTTCGTCTTTGGCTCTGGTCCTGTCGTTAGGGTTGGCAATGTTGGGTATTACCATCAATTCCATAAACTTTTTTACAAACGTCGATTTGCCTGCCCTTACAGGTCCTACCACGCCTATATAAATATCCCCTCCGGTCCGTTCGGCGATATCTTTGAACAGGTCAAACTTTTCCATCATTTTCCCTCCTTCTTTTTTCCTCCCCCCCTTTCCTAATTATTTTTAAATTTTATTTTCAAGAGGAGGGGTAGTTCACTTTTATATACAGTATATATATATGACATGGTCCCATGAATATTACTTAAAAAATGAAAAAACGTGGAAAACCACGTTTTTACCAGCCTGAAGGCCTTTCAAAAATTATATCCTCAATTTCATGTTTGCCCTGCCTCCTCATCAGCGTAGAAACCGCATCCAGGGGATTCTTGTCTTGGAATAGCACCGCATAAGCCTGTTCTGTAATGGGCATTTCTATATTAAGCTTTTTCGCCAGTAAAAAGGCCGCTTTTGTGGTATTTATACCCTCGATAACCATTTTTGTCGATTCCAGCACTTGTTTTACAGTTTTTCCCCGGCCAATTTCCATTCCTGCTCTTCTGTTCCTGCTGTATACACTGCCGCAGGTGACTATCAGGTCGCCTATTCCCGACAGGCCCCCGAAGGTGGCGGGCTTTGCTCCCAAACGAATCCCCAGCCTTGTTATCTCCACAATGCCTCTGGTCATGAGAGCCGCCCGGGTATTATCCCCGAAACCCAGACCGTCGGAAATGCCGGAACAGATGGCAATTACATTTTTCAATGCACCGCCTATTTCTACTCCTACCACATCCGGATTTGTATAAACTCTAAAATAGTTGTTCATAAAAATGTCCTGCACCCGTTCCGCCACCTGCCTTTTGACGGAGGCAGCCACCACCGCCGTGGGGAGTTCTTTTGAAACTTCTTCGGCATGACTTGGACCGGAAAGGACAGCTATATTTTTGCAAAACCGCGAAGGCAGTTCCTCCTCAAGGACCTGAGACATCCTTCTGAAAGAATCAGTCTCCAGACCTTTGGAAGCACTTATGATTATGGCATCCTCTTTTATGTATCTTGCCACCTGTCTTGCAATCGCGCACATAGAATGAGAGGGAACAACCATCACTACACATTCAGAATTATGCACTACCTGCTCTATATCTGAAGAAACATTTACATTATCCGATACCTTTACTCCGGGAAGGTAATCTTTATTTTCCCGGCAAGTATTTATTTCCTCGGCCAGTTCAGGCCTTCGCGCCCATAATGCTACCATAATGCCGTTTTGAGCGAGCACATTTGCAAGAGTCGTGCCCCAGCCACCCGCACCTATCACCGCTACTTTCATGTTACATTACCTCCATTACTTGACCCTTTTTAACTTTTGGCCTAAACGGGATTCTCTCCCTTCCAGCAATCTCACAATGTTTTCCCTGTGCCTGTATAGGGTCATTGACATTAATATGAATGCGAAGATAATATAATTCCAGGATTTACCTGTCGCAATGACCAGAATAAGAAGAAGCGGCGCCCCTAGAACGGACCCCAGCGAAACATACCGGGTAATGGCAATAGTGACAATCCCTACAGCCGTGATGATCAATGCAATATTTGGCATGACAGCCCACAGCACTCCCAGAGTTGTCGCAGTTCCCTTCCCCCCTCGCAATCCGAAAAATAACGGCCAATTATGCCCCACCACCGCCGCAATACCGCACCAGAGCGAAGCAGTTGAGCCTCCTGTAAGCCTGCCTATCATTACCGCCAGTAACCCCTTCAGCATATCAAGGGCAAACACCAGAAGAGCCGGGCCTGTTCCCAAAACCCTCTGGACATTTGTGGCGCCCGCATTCTTGCTCCCAACGGTTCTTATATCAATGCCTTTCATGAGTTTTACAAGAATATATGCGGTGGATACGGAACCTATAAAATAACTCAGGACAATTCCCAATGTTTTCACCGTTTTCTTTCCCCTTTCTCCTTGCCTTTTATTATTATGGGTGTGCCTTCCAGGCCGAATGTTTCTCTCAGTTTGTTTTCAAGATACCTCATATATGAAAAATGGAAGAGTTTCATATCATTTATGAAGAACACGAAGGTTGGAGGCTTTATGCCCGTCTGAACCGCATAATATATCTTTAACTTTTTTCCCTTGATGCTGGGAGGCTCCACGATAGCTGTCGCTTCCCGCACCAGCTCGTTCAACATCGGAGTCCTCACTCTGAAAGTATATTGATCCATAACAAAATTTATTAGTTCGATTATACGGTGGACCCTCTGCCGGGTCTTTGCCGAAACAAAAAGAGTGGGCGCATATTGCATGAAAGCAAACTCATTTTTTATTTTTTCTCTGAATTCATTCATTGTATGTTCATCTTTTTCTACAAGGTCCCATTTATTCACAATAATAATTATGGCTTTTCCGGCTTCATGGGCAATTCCCGCAATTCTTTTGTCCTGTTCTGATATATCCTGAACGGCATCCAGCACCATCAGTACCACATTCGACCTGTCAATAGCCCCCAGAGCTCTTACATTGCTGTAAAATTCAATATCCTCCTTCACCCTGCTCTTTCTTCTCATCCCCGCCGTATCTATAAAAACCATCTTCTTGCCGCCAACTTCGAAATAGGTGTCAATGGCGTCGCGGGTGGTCCCGGGGATATCGCTGACGATAACTCTCTCTTCGCCCAGTATGGCATTTACCAGGGACGACTTACCCACATTGGGTTTTCCGACTACCGCCACTTTGATTATATCCTCATCTTCGGATTCTTCGGGCATGTCCTTTATATGCTCCGTCAGCCTGTCTAGTAGATCACCCACCGCCAGGCCATGGGATGCCGATATAAATATGGGATCCTCAAAGCCCAACCTATAGAATTCGTAATTTTCAGGCGCATTTTTAAAATTATCCACTTTATTGACCACCAGTAAAACCGGTTTTCCGCTTTTCCTTAATATATCCGCCACGTCTTCGTCCGCATGAGTAAGACCTTCTTTGCCATCCACAAGAAAAACTATAATATCCGCGGTGTCGATCGCAAATTCCACCTGGCGTTTCATCTGGCTGAAAATAAAGTCTCTGGCGGCAGGTTCAATACCTCCGGTATCAATTACGGTAAATTTTTTACCGTTCCATTCCATTTGACCGTAAATTCTGTCCCGGGTGACTCCCGGTTTATCGTCAACTATGGAAATCCTTTTTCCCATCAATCTGTTAAAGAGAGTTGATTTTCCCACATTGGGGCGCCCTACTATGGCAACAGTAAAACTCATTTTATGTCCTCCATTTTTTACCAAGTATTGCATTTAAAAAACTTTTGCCGTCCACCTTGACCACTTCGATTTTTTTCCCAAGAAAATTTCCGACATCCTCCACTTTTAAATCGTCAAGAAAAAATTTCTCTTCCTTTAACATGACATCGGGTATCAACAAAACATCTCCTAAATCCCTTTCTTTCAGCTGTTCCATCAGGTCTTTTCCGGTTATCAATCCAGCCACTGTCACGGAAGGACCAAAAAAAATTATTTATAATGGGATGTATTTCATGCTCCAGACCGGAGATTTTTTCCAAAGGATTTAGAATCTGCCGTAAAAATTTATATGCAGAAACGCCTGTAGCCACAGTAACCTTCCTTTTTTTACCAAGCTTTCGCGGAAGTTTTTTCATGTGTTGTTCAATTTGATTTTTTAACAATGCAATCATGCCCACTCCATTTTCAAGCTGATAAAAATTCTCGTAAGTTTCATAATCGGGAACCTGTCTTTGAGCTATGCAATAGAACTCATCAGCCGCAAATACAAGGCGCGACCCGAATTTTTTCAGATTTCGGTTCTGAAGATCCTCTATGAAATCGATCACTCCGTCAGCTTCATTTTTTGTAAAAGTTCTTAAAGGATAAAGTTTTTCCCTGAATTTCGTAATGCCCACCGGCACTACGGCTATAGACAACACATAAGGCCACAGGCTCGACAGGTCTTTCAGCGTTTGTCTCAGCACAATGCCGTCATTTATTCTGGGGCATAAAACTATCTGACAGTGAAGAAAAATATTGTGCGAGGTTAAAAACTTGAGGATGTTTAAAATTTCCCCGGAATGCGGATTTCTCATCATGAAATTTCTAACTTCCGGAGAAGTGGCATGCACCGAAACATATATGGGGCTTAACCCGAGCTTAACTATTCTGTTTAATTCTAGCTGCGACAGGTTTGTAAGTGTTACAAAAGTTCCAAACGCCGTTGAAAGTCGATAATCGTCATCCTTTACATAAAGAGATTCGCGAAGCCCTGGAGGCATCTGATCTACAAAGCAAAAAATGCACTTGTTTTTACACCTTTTTATTTCATCCATCAAAGGGTTTTCAAACTCCACTCCAAGGCCTTCATCGAAATTTTTATATATGGTTAACCGCTTAATTTTCCCGTCCCTGGTTTTAACATTCAATTTAATTCTTTCATCAGTCATCAAAAATTTATACTCCAGAAAATCGTGAAACTCCTGCCCGTTTATGCTTATAATTTCATCCCCGGGCAAAAGCCCTATTCTGGCGGCGATACTATCTCTTGCGATGGTTTTTATAATTGCATTTTTTCCCATCTTTTCCCTCTTTATAGTTAGTTATATTACCTGCTACTAATATTATTGCCGAAAAACCATGTCAAGTCAAGTTTTATTTAAATGCATCAACTCTTTTTGCTTTGTTTCTTTCACCAGTGTTAAAAAATCAGCATATTTTTCCTGTATACCTTTTATTGTCAAAGGTCTTCCAACAGCGACAAGGCCCAGGCGTCGGGAAAGAAATCCTCCTATCCTGGTTTTCAAATTTACATATCTCAAGGCGTCCACCATCATCACATCGTTTTCATCTATTCCGGAATTTCTTAAGAAACTGTATATGGCTTTTTTAACCAGCTGTCTCTCACTGGTCATACCGGTTATGAAAATTTCCGTTCCATGTTCATCGACACCCATAAAAAATGGAGTTCCTATTTCATAGGAGTCGGTTTTGTCAAAATGCGGAAGAAATTCAATTTCCTCTGCGGACGGAAGCCTGTCGAGCGGAAGCTTACCCAGATGAATAGATGCGGCTACTACCGATGAATGGGCGCTGCCGTAGCAATAATAAAATATCTTCATAATTCCCTGTTCTCCTGAAAATAATCCGGTTCGTTCAAGACTTTGCTCACCAGTTTTTTTATTCTACCAAAACTTTTTTTAATGCCCCGGAAAAGTATTATCATACCGATTCCCCTCAACCCCAATTTATGAATTAGAAATAGCCCGAAGCTGACATAAAAATTATTGTAAGCCATCAAATCAATAAATTCCACCGTTTTTTTCCCCAGGCCATATATTTGTGCAAACCCGTTTAGAGCCCTTTCAATAATGCGGCCCGACCGTTTTGCTCCAAGCACATATACTTTTCTTGCTCGGTTATCGGAGCCCATGAATATCATTTCTCCGAAATCTTCTTTTTTTAGTTTTCCAAACAGAGGCAGGTTTAATATCTTTTCCCTGGATAAATCCCGGTCGTTTATCAGTCCCAGATGCAGCGAAGCAGCCACCACTGCAAGGTAGCTGCCCCAGTAGCAGGAATATATGATTTTCAAAACAATTCCTCCATTTAATTGGGGACATTTCTCCGCCTACCCGGTTAAATGCCCGGAAGAGGAAAAGTGGCCCTTTCCTTAATGCCTGACAATAATATAAGTGCCATTTTCCAGGTCATGTACCATGGCCGAAAGTATCTTTGAAAGATACAATGCTATTTTATCCCGCTCCTTTTCATCTTTTGCGTAAAAAACGGGCACTCCCGAAGCGGGTTGGCGTTCATTCAGTGTAATAACAGCCAGAATGGCTTCTTTAATTCCTATATTATCCATGTGCATCACCTAATCGGAGGCCTGTTTCCCTGCAAAAGACTCCAATGGTTTTCGCTTGGAGCTTTCTAGAACCGGTACTCTTTTCACCGCTTCTATCAGACTTTCTATATCCCTTTCCATGGGCACTATTATAACACCCACACGGCCGGTATCTACATCCAGCCTTGCCAGCGGCATGAAGTCAACGTCGGTCACATCCCTTTTGACGCCCAGAAGTGATGCCGCATCATGAACTATAGCCTGTCTCTGACCGATACTGGAAAGAGTTGCCCTGGCATTGTCATCTTTTGGTTCTATCATTACGGCAAGGCCCTCTTCTTCTATTATTTTTCGTGAATCAGGATATCCCACATTCATTATTATGATGTTTTCAACACACAACAGAGAATTTTGAAATCTAATTTTTGCGGGTCTGATGACGGCTATGTCTTTTATTTTCTTTCTCCTTGTCATCAGGCTTAAAACCATAATAGCTGCCGTTCCGGTCAAAATAGCCGCAGGAAAGCTGTCGGAAAACTGTAAAACCATACTGCTGAAAAGCGAGGTTAAAATGGCAAGATAATTCCTTGACTCAAAAGCCTTTGCAATATCTTCAATATAAGCGGACCCCCTGGGCACTAGTTCAGTGTCCTCTATATTCTCGAGACTTTTTCGCTCCATATCCCGTATATCCCGAAACTGCTGAGCAGCCAGCGCCAGAAAAGTTACGGCGGTATATTCCCTCGCAATAAGGGCGGGTACGGCTACCGCGCCGAGGAAAGCCGCTATCAATCCCAGCGATATGTGTATTAAATAACCCTGGGGGTAACTCGGATATTGTCTGTAATCTACCCGTAGCATATACAACCGGGCTGTTACTCCCATAATCACTCCCATGGTCACTACCGCCAGGTACTTTGACATAAAAATCCCTCATTCATTTTTATCATCGTCCTTATCATTTCCTCCGGGACTTTTCTGCTTTTTGCCGTGTATTTTTTTTATATTACCCAGGAAATTGGCAAATTCCGAACCTGCAAATCGCCTTACTTTGGTTGATAATTCATTCCAGCCGCCGGTGCTGATGAACATGTAAGCGCCCAGGCCCACTACCGCAATGCCCGCAATCCATCCTATAGCCCTAGCTGTTCCACCGCCTTCCCCCGGAATCTGGGTGGTAGCCCCGCCCCCAGGCGCGACTTTTTTCTGATAATCGGAGCCGTATACAGTAGCAGCTATTACATCAGCCATGAAATCCACACCATCTTCAGCACTATAACGGGAGTTGGTGTAGGTACCAGCTTCAATCAGCATGGCATGTGGATATAAATCCTGATTGTAGCCCCCTTTTCCGTAAAAAATCCCCTTTATAAGACCGGGATATTTTTTATCCGCAGTGGCTTTCAACTGCCATGCAAAATTATTGACAGTGCTCATTTGCGGGTTTTGCCGCCCGACTACCAACCTGACTTTGGCAAGAGGTTTTCCGTTTATATCGCCCTGGTATTCTTCGGCCGGAACCGCATCCCTGTGAATATCCAGCAGCACATCGGGACCCTGCTTTAAAAGATCCATGGCGGTACGGCGCGACCTTTGATACGCCATGGAATCATGAGGATCATGCGGTTTCATGGAATGAATGACCTTAATGCCCTTCCTTTCCAGAGCCGCCGTCAGCGAGCCGCCGACTTTGAATATTCCGCCATTATACGGAATACTGGATCTGCCATCGGTAGGTATATATGATTCATCGCTGTGGGTGTGATATACGGCTATGACCCTTTCTTTTTTTAATTCCGCAGTCTTTAAAGTATTGTAGTCTCCTTGGACAGCCGCAGCCATAGCTTTTGCCTCGGGAAAATCCAAAGATTTTGCTATGTCTTCCTTGCGTAAAAATCTGGCATATGCCTTATCCCCCGATACTTTTACAACTTCATAGAAATTATTGTCTTCATCCAGATACTGGTCGCCTATATTTACTACCATGCTGGTGGCAAAAATTTTTTTATCTGTGCCCTCCTCATACACTGTAAAATAGCCTTCTTCCTTTTCCTCTTCCGCGATAGCCTCGGAGCAAAAGCAAAATAAAGCAATTGCAAAAAACGCAGTGAAAACTATTATTTTATTCATTGTTTTCTTCATTTTCCTGTCCACCTTCTTTCGATATGTTGCTCTCGTTCTTTGCCAGCATGCTTGCCATTTCGGAATTCTCCCTGGGTCTCTTGTCGGCTTTGGCCGTGCCCCCCTGGAGTCTTTCCCGGGTTTCTCCAACAATCTCGCACAGCGCCACCGCTATTACCCCTGCCATGATCTCAGCGTCAAATACTCCCGCTCCGCCTATTACCGTGCCGATAGGCCTGGCAGTTACGCCCAGAGCATAAATGAAATCACTGATTACAATACCCAAAAGACCCGCTGTGAATGCCCCCCGGCGGGAGCGCCCGAAAAGGTACGCCACTATTCCGGCCAGCACGGAAAAAGCTATCATAGGATCTATGAACATAGTGCCCGGTTCCGCGGGAAGCAACCTGCCCGCGGCGTATATCGCTACCCCGGTAATAATTGAAGCGGCGATAGCCCTCATTTTTTCCTGCCCCGTATTGGATGTGGTAATCAGGTAAATTGCAATTATTACTGGCACCACGCCTCCGCCGAGGTTTATTGACAACCCCAGCCCCAAAGGGATGTTCGGCAAAAAAGTTCCCAATATCATAGCTCCCACAAAGGCCAGAGCCAATTTGTCCGACATATGCATCCTGTCGAGAACCCGCTGTAAAAGGCCGAAATAGATAATTACCGCTATCACCAGCAATAAAATTACTCCAACGGGCACGAAAAGCACCTCGCTTTTGTAAAAAATTTCTGTCCTTATGTTGCCCTGGGTTTTTTTAATTTATTCCAGAATATAGCTCAAAGTCATCTCGCAGGCCGGAACGGTTGCGCTCGGGTCAACGTTCGCACAGTTTCCTGTACAAAAATAAAAGAATCTTTGATTATAGCCCGTATTAAATCGGTAGATTCTTTGAAATTTTGTGCGACAGAAAACCTGACCCACAAGAGGTCAGGTTTTCTGTCGCAGTCGTTATAAAAGCAGCCGGATTGCGGCCGCAGTTTCTTTGCCAATCAAACTTAATTGTTAAGTTCTTTTTTCTCGCCGGTGACGAGATATATGATCCACTCGCCCAGGTTTGTGGCGTGATCTGCAATGCGTTCGAGATACCTTCCCACAAATAGTAATTGCGTTGCCTGGGATATGGTTTTGGGGTCCTCCATCATTATGACAAGAAGTTCTCTGAAAATCTGCGAATACAAATGATCAATCTCATCATCGGACCTGCACACTTTCTGGGCTGCTTCCACATCCTGGTTGATATAAGCATCCAGGGCTGTCCTTACCATTTCCCGAGTCAAATAAGCCATCCGGGGAATATCAATTAATGGTTTTATATACTGCTGTCCCAGTAGCCTTATTGTGGTCCTTGCAATATCTATGGAATTATCGGACATCCTTTCAAGGTCCGTCGCTATTTTGACTCCCGTAAAAATCACCCGCAAATCTTTTGCAAGGGGATGTTGCCTTGCAATGAGTTTAACGCACTTGTCCTCAATCTGGTGTTCCATGTCGTCCACAATATCGTCATCTTCTATGACCTTGTTGGCCAGTTTTTCATCTTTTTTTACCAGCGACTCCACAGCATTGTATATTTGTTGTTCCACCATGCTTCCCATTCTCAGTATATCCTGCTGGAGTTCCTGCAGTTCCCTGTCGAAAGAAGGCCGTGTCGAAATCATATAATTTTACCTCCCATAACGTATTAACCGAAACGTCCCGTAATATAATCCTCGGTTTTCTTGTTTTTAGGATTATAAAACAGGTCTTCGGTCATTCCGAATTCTATTACTTCGCCGTTCAGGAAAAAAGCCGTGTAGTCCGATATCCTGCCGGCTTGCTGCATGTTATGGGTAACTATTATTATAGTGTAGTTTTGCTTTAGCTGTTCTATCAATTCCTCAATTTTCATGGTAGAAATAGGGTCCAGGGCAGAACAGGGCTCATCCATCAATACGACCTCGGGTTCCACAGCCAGCACACGGGCAATACACAGCCTCTGCTGTTGACCTCCCGACAATCCCAGTGCGGAATTTCTCAAACGATCTTTCACCTCATCCCATAAAGCCGCTCCTTTTAGACTTTTTTCTACTATCTCATCCAATTTCTTTTTATCCCTGTTTCCGTGTATTCTGGGACCATATGCGATGTTATCATATACAGTCATTGGGAAAGGATTCGGTTTTTGGAACACCATCCCGACACGTTTTCTTAAATCGACCACATCCACATCTTTGTCATAAATATTCTTGTTATCCAGAAGAATTTTGCCTTCAATGCGCGTATCCTCTATCAAGTCGTTCATGCGGTTAAGAGTTCTTAAAAAAGTGGATTTACCGCAGCCGGAGGGGCCAATAAGAGCCGTAACTTTATTTTTCTTTATCTCCATGGCAACATTCTTCAAAGCTTGAAACTTGCCGTAATAAAGGTTTAAACCTTCGGTACAAATCTTGTTCTCTATTTTACTCACCTCTCATATTAAATAATATTAAACAATTAATGTTAATTTTAATTTAAAATTATTTTAAGTTATTGTTAACCAGCTTTTTTTAATAAAAAAATGAATTTGCTTCCTTCGCCCACTTTACTTTCCACTTTTATTTCTCCACCAAGAGATTTGACAATATGTTTTACGATTGAAAGCCCCAGGCCCGTTCCTCCCACCTGTCGGGATCTTGCCTTGTCAACACGGTAAAATCTTTCAAAAATCCTGGATATATCCTGACCGGGAATACCAATGCCAGTATCGCAAACGCGTATTTCTATGAAATTGCCTTTTTCTTCTGCTTCAATCCATATCCTGCCGCCGGGCGAAGTATATTTAACAGCATTATCCACAAGATTTATGAACACTTGCCGAAGCCAGTCGGGGTCTGCTTTTACTCCGGGGAGGTTATCAGGAAGATGTGTAGAAAAACTCAAGTTCTTTTCTTCCAGACGAGCATCGAAAATCATCATTATTTCCTCTATTAATGCAGGCAATTTGACAGTTTCAATATTGAGTTTTATCTGATTGGTCTCCAGTTGTGACAGGTCCAGAAGGTCATTTATCAATCGGTAAAGTCTTCCCGTTTCAAAATCTATGATATTGAGAAACCTTCTGGCAAGATTGGGATCTTTATAAGCTCCGTCCAGCAGAGTTTCCACAAAACCCTTTATGGAAGTAAGCGGCGTCCTGAGCTCATGGGAAACATTCGCCACGAAATCGGAACGTACTTTCTCAAGTCTGCGAAGCTCGGTAATGTCTCTTATAACCGCCACTATACCGAATGTCTTCCCCGAAAAAGTCTTAATAGGGCTTACGTGAACCCTCAAGATCTGTTCTCCAGGAAGTAAGATCAATTCTTTAAAAGAAACAATACCTTTTCTTAACGATGCATTTATAAATTCATTCAGTTCATAATTTCTTATTACTTCAATTAAATGTCTGCCGGTTGCATCAGATGCGCTGATGTTAAACATTTTTTCGGCAACGGGATTTACCAGCATTATTCTGCCGACACTATCAACGGCCAGGACCCCGTCAACCATCCCTCTAAGAATGGCTTCCATCTTTGTAGTTCTGTCATCCAGTTCCTGCATTGATTTTTCAAGTCTTGCCGCCATAAAATTTAGGGCTTCTCCCAGTTCCCCCAATTCGTCAGGGTATCTGGTCTGAATCAATTCCGTAAAATTGCCATTTGAGAATTCTTTTGTAACCCGTATCATCTCTTTTATTGGAGATACTATTCTCATCGAAAACCGGACTGATAAAAACAACGCCATAACTCCGCTGAGCAAAGCTGCAGTCATCAGGACCCGGATCATTTTAAAAAATATTTCTTCATATGAAATATCGGCATTGACACCTTTCAGGCAATAACCTTCCAGTTCTACAAATAGGAAAATGCCTGTTATACCTACCGAAATCAGTGCTAATAAAATAAGTGCTCTTGAAAGCTTTTTTTGCAAAAACATCACTCCGGCTTATTGAACTTGTAACCGATGCCCCTTACAGTTTCTATATAAACGGGCTTTTCAGAATCTTTTTCAACTTTCTGCCGCAGATGCCGTATATGGACATCAACAGTCCGCGTATCACCCAGATAATCATATCCCCAGATGTTCTCAAGGAGGTACTCCCTTGAGAAAACCTTGCCGGGATTGGATGCCAGCAACTTTAGCAAATCAAACTCCTTCGGCGTAAACTCCTGCTTTTTTCCGTCCACCAGCACTTCATGTTTTTCTATATCCATAACCAGATTTCCTATTCTTATATTATTTTCATTCTTTTCCGAACCGGACGACCTTCTCAACACTGCCTTTACCCTGGCCGTCAATTCTCTTGGGCTGAAGGGTTTTGTAATATAGTCGTCGGCTCCCATTTCAAGCCCAAGCACTTTGTCTATCTCCTCGCTCTTTGCGGTCAACATGATAATGGGGATCTCCCGGGTTGTCTTCTGCTGGCGCAGTATTCTGCAAACTTCCAATCCGTCAATTCCGGGAAGCATCAAATCCAGCAAAATCAAATCCGGTTTTTCTGTCTGGGCAAGTTCTATTGCCTTCTGACCGTCAACAGCTTCCAGGACCTTGAACCCGCCGGCTTCCAGATTAAACCTTACCAGTTCCAGTATATGCGGCTCATCGTCGACGACAAGTATTTTTTCCTTCGCCATAAATCCTCCTCCATTGTCACAATTTAAAACTTAATTCAGCAGCTCTCTGCCGCTTCTTCGAAAAGCCAGAAGTCAGAAGTCGGAATAGAAGGGATTTGCAAGTCGCAAATTCCAACTTAATCTGACATCTGGCATCCGACATCCAGTTGGCGGAATATCATGCAAGTTCAATAAAAGCTGCCAGACTTCCGGTTCTTCCCCGATCTGCCCTGTAGGAGAAAAACAGGTCGTTGCTGCAAGAAGTGCAGTAATGGCTTATCGTTATATTCTGAGGTTTGACGCCGACTTCATTCAGTTGTTTTTTATTGGCTTTTACCAGGTCCAGCATAAAGTGACCATTGCCTTTATCTTCTATCAATTCTTCCCAACAGATAAATGCCTTTTTGAACTCGTTTACCACTGGCTCATCCACTTCGTAACAGCATTTTTTTATACAGGGGCCAATCCCTACCAGGATATTCCCCGGATCAGAATCATAATTTTCTATCATCCGTGCTACAGTCTTCTGACCGATTTTCTTCACCGTGCCCCTCCATCCCGCATGGGCGAGGGCGATGGCCGGTGTTCTGACATCCAGGAAAAACAAGGGAACGCAGTCTGCATAAAATGTCACCAGAGCCACCCCTTTTTGCTTTGTCATCAATGCATCCTTATTAATTATATCACTCGCTTTCAGAATACCCTTCCCTCTATCCTTAAGCCCCGCTTCATATATTTCGTCACCGTGGACCTGATCCGAAATGACCAGGTGATCTAAATTTATGCCGATGGCATCGCAGATCAGCCTGTAATTTTTCATTATCCTCTCTTTTTCATCCGCTTTTTTTAGCCCAAGGTTTAAATAATCATACGGCTTATCGCTAACTCCTCCAATTCGTGTGGAAAAACCGTGTCTTACAAGACCTGTCTTTTCAAATGAGGGGATGATGAAATACTTCAAAGCCCCCTTTTGCCTCATTTCAAAATCCAAAATTAACTGCCCTCCTCATCTTTCCAACATATCCGGCAAGTTTTGCATATTTCATCGGTGCATGTCCGGGTACGCTCTCCTTTAAGAGCCCGCTTGAATTCGTTTATAAAATATTCTTTTTTCAGACCTATGTCTATATGATACCACGGGAGCGTATCTCCCAAATCAAAATGCCTGTGAGCATAGTATTCCACATTCCTGCCATCCGTTCCGGCCATTTTGTAAGACGAAACCTTGCCTCCCAGCTTATAAGCCTCATACAACAAAAATCCCGTCAGCCTGTCGCCTCTGGCAAGGGCTGACTGAATCTCGGAAAGCCTGGGACTCTCAAAGTTTAACCTTATGCCTTCGCTTTTTACGTAGCCCTGGAGTCTGTTTATTTTTTTATTCAGAGTATCCGGGGACTCCATTCCAAACCATTGAAACGGAGTCCATGGCTTTGGAATAAAAGGATTTACGCTTACTGATAAATCGCCCAGCCTGTTGCCTGTTTTTTTCATGAAATCTTTAATCTGTATTAAGAAACTTATCATTTCGCTTATATCACTGTCGGTTTCCGTGGGAAGACCTATTATATAATAAAGCTTGATATTGTTAATGCCGAATTTATGTGCCAGGCTTATGGAATTCAACACATGTTCTTCGTTAATCCCTTTGTTGATTACATCTCTCAACCGCTGCGAACCGGCTTCCGGAGCTATGGTTAACGTTCTGTGTCCGCTTCTGGCGAGTCCCTCCATCAACGGTTCTCTCAAAGTATCAGCCCTCAGGGAAGAAACCGAAAATTTAATTTTATTCTCAATAAACTTTTGTGAAAGTTCATCTATATACGGGTAATCGGATACCGCCGCACCAACGAGACCTATCTTTTCTTTGTACTTTGAACCGAATTTCGCCCTTTCCAGGATGCACTCAAGAGACCTTGCTCTCGGAATTCTGTAGCAGTATCCCGCCATGCAAAACCTGCAGTTTCTTCCGCACCCTCTGGAAACTTCCAGAAGGAACATGTCGCGAAATTCGGTATTTGGAGTAAGCACTACCGATTCGGTTTTAACATCGTCGAGCTTTTTTATCCATCTTTTCCTGACACGGGCAGGTGCACTATTCTTTGTTTCAAATTCAATTACCCTTCCGGATCTGTCATACTTTATTTCATAAAAAGAAGGTACATAAACACCCTGAACAGTAGAAATACCTTCCAGTATCTCCCATTTTGACCTGTGTCTGTATTTTGCAAAAGTCTCAATTACCTCGTGGATCGCTTCCTCTCCCTCGCCTATGACAAAAGCGTCAAAAAATATGGCAAGCGGCTCGGGATTGAAAGTTACCGCAGGTCCGCCGGCTATCACAAGAGGCTTTTCTCTGTCCTTTGCCAGTAACGGTAATCCGGCCCTGTCAAGAATTTTAAGGACATTTATATAATCCAGCTCGAAGGAAATGGAAAAGGCAATTATATCGTAAACGCTCAGAGGCTGGCCCGATTCAAAAGCCCTAGCTTCCGAAGAATCCTTATCCGCCAGTGAAACAAAAGCCCTGTGGCAGAGGGAATCATCCCTGGAATTTATCTGATGAAATATCGAATGAAAGCCCAGGTTTGACATTCCCAGGCTGTAAGAGTTGGGAAATACTAGCGCTACATTGGTAGGAACAGAATTAAAGCTCTTTTTTGGCGCAAACGATATTTCATCTTCGGCAAGCTTTTTCAGGTTTTTAATATTTTCCCAGGGCATCTATCCATATACCTCCGAATGTTTATGCTTTCACTTTTGTTTTTGCAGTCTCTCAATTTCTTCTATATATGAATTGATATCCTTGAACTGCCGGTATACAGATGCAAACCGGACATACGCCACTTCATCTACATTTTTTAGCCTCTTCATCACCATTTCTCCTATTTTTTGACTCTCCACTTCCTGGTCCATAGAGTTCTTCAATTCCTTTTCCACATCATTGGCTATGTTCTGCAAAACATCCATTGCAACCGGTCGTTTTTCACACGCCTTTATAAGACCGTTAATGATCTTATGGGGATCAAAGACTTCTCGGTTGCCGCTCTTTTTTATTACCATGATGGGAAGTTCGTCTACTCTCTCATATGTGGTAAATCTCTTTTTGCATGAAGGGCATTCCCTTCGCCTTCTAATAATGCTTCCCTCATCCGTGGGTCTTGAATCCATAACTTTGCTGTCAAGATAACCGCAAAAAGGGCATTTCATAATATCACCCCGTATATATTATAATGTTTTTTGGGACAAATTGAAAGTCATAATGCATAGGAAAGCAAAAATATTCCTTAATTTAGGCTTTCCGTAATGCATTTCAAAAAAGCTACCGCTGTTTAAATGCTTATAAGTGAAAGCTTTTTTTAATTCTTATTCATTTTTTTTAGGGTTGATAAAGTCCTTCAATTCCACTAAAATCACGTCGGAACCTATTTTTTTTATCTGTTCCCATGGAATAACGTAATCTCCGGATCTGGCGAACAAGCTGAAAAACTTGCCCTGTGCGGGGATAATTATGGATCTTACCCTGCCTTCCTCCAGGTCTATGTCAAGATCGTATACGAATCCTAGCTTCTTACCGTCGGTCACATTGATTACTTCCCGCTGCCGTAAATCCGATGTTTTGATCATATTATCAGGCCCCCTCGCATTATTTAATCTTTATTATTAGGGCAAAAAGTTATTTTCCTGCCAGAGATGGACCGGCGCCTCAAGTTGCTATCATAATTATATTCGGGTTGACCTAAAAAAGTGCAAAAAAAATAAGGCCGGAACCGGCCTTTTCATTTTTGCTCAGCAATCTTCAATATGTCTTTCTGCACCTTTTGGCTAACTGCAGTCAGATTTTTAGTGTTATACGCCACCACACTTCGCGGCGCAAAATAAAAGCTGAATATAGCAAGCGCCGCAATGATAACCGCTATATACTTTGTGAAAACTTTGAGCATATGTTTCACCTCTTCAAATGTATTTCCTCATGTGCTTCAAGGCTGCTTTTTCGAGTCTGGAAACCTGTGCCTGAGATATACCTATCTCCTGCGCCACTTCCATCTGAGTCTTGCCTTCAAAAAATCTGAGATTTAAAATGCGTTTCTCTCTCTCATTCAGTTTCTGCATAGCCTCTTTGATGGAAATGCCCTGGAGCCAGCTTTCATCCTGATTTTTTTCATCGCTGATCTGATCCATTACAAAAATAGGATCACCGCCGTCATGATATATGGGTTCAAAGAGAGAAATTGGCTCCTGAATGGCATCCAGGGCAAAAACTATTTCCTCTCGGGGAACGTTCATCTCCGATGCGATTTCATTGATGGACGGTTCCCGCGAATTTTTGTTCACTAGGACATCTCTTACCTGCAGGGCCTTGTATGCCACATCCCTCAGGGAACGGCTCACTCTTATGGG
Source organism: Biomaibacter sp. TOL (assembly GCF_059717795.1). Taxonomy (NCBI): domain Bacteria; kingdom Bacillati; phylum Bacillota; class Clostridia; order Thermosediminibacterales; family Tepidanaerobacteraceae; genus Biomaibacter; species Biomaibacter sp. TOL. The sequence continues at coordinate 203,388 of NZ_AP046092.1, forward strand.
GTTGTTGTCTCTGAGATAGCGCCTTATTTCCCCTATTATCATTGGAACCGCATAGGTGGAAAACTTCACATTTTGATTCAAGTCAAAATTATCGATGGCCTTCATTAAACCTATGCATCCCACCTGAAAAAGGTCGTCGACATACTCGCCTCGATTGTTGAATCTCTGTATCACGCTCAAGACCAGACGCAAATTACCGTTTATCAATTTTTCCCTGGCTTCCTTATCGCCCTTCTTCACAAGCAAAAATAATTCTTTCATTTTGCTGTTGGAAAGTACCGGGAGTTTTGAAGTATTGACTCCGCATATTTCAACTTTATTTAAAATCATTAACCTCCCCCTGTCTTCCTTAAGCTATCATTTAAAGTCTTGCCATAGGGGGAGGTTTTTATACATGTTTCTATTTTATTACATCATTCTTACCATTTCTTTTTTCAATCTTTTTATTATCCTCTTTTCAAGCCGTGATATGTAAGATTGAGAAATACCCAGCATATCCGCTACTTCTTTCTGGGTTTTTTCTACACCGTCACTTAAGCCAAACCGAAGCTTTATAATACATCTCTCCCGTTTTGACAGGCGCTTCATAGCCGTATCCAACAGCTCCTTATCCACTTCTTCCTCTATGCACTTATATATCATATCATTATCGGTGCCCAGGATATCCGACAGCAGGAGTTCATTCCCATCCCAGTCAATGTTGAGCGGCTCGTCAAAAGACACCTCAACTCTTGTCTTGTTGTTCCTCCTCAGGTACATTAAAATCTCATTCTCAATGCATTTGGAAGCATAAGTCGCAAGTTTGATTTTTTTATTGGGGTCAAAGGTGTTAATGGCTTTTATAAGCCCAATGGTTCCAATAGAGACCAGGTCTTCTATACCAACTCCGGTATTCTCGAATTTTTTTGCTATATAAACCACAAGCCGTAAGTTTCGTTCGATTAAGACGCTTTTTACTCCCATATCGCCCATGACTAGTCTGTTGAGCAGGATAACCTCTTCTTCGCCGCTGAGGGGAGGCGGTAGGGCTTCAGTCCCGCCAATGTAATAAACCAGGGACTTCCTATATATTCTGAGATGTCTCAGCAGTCTGACGATAATCAGTTTAAAATTTATTTTTTTAAATTTAAACATACTTTTCCCTCCAGCAAATTTTTTATTCATTTAATAAATCGCGATTCAACAGAGCCCTGTACGTTCCGTCGGGAGAAAGAGCTCTCTGATAAATGCCAAGAACGGCATCTTGGATTCCCATTATTTTATTGTTGAAATTTACGGTTATCATATCGGGTTTGAAGCCAATCATCAAGCCTTTGCTTTTTCCAATGCTTTCAAAAGGAATCACTCGAAACCTTGTAGCCCATTTAGATTCGGATATTAGTTCACTCATATCCTGTAGGTTTACCTCAGTTCCTTTTATCAATATAGATTGCAAATCCTTGCTGAAAAGATCTTTTACCGCATTAAATTCCACTATAACCACCGGATAATCCGATACCGGATCACGAAGGTCGTTGCCGGTATCGATAAGTGCCGTGATTTCAAGGCTTCTTGTGCCAAAGTCGACTTTCATCGGTACAAGAAGAATGTCTTTTGACAGCATACGGAATAAAAGAGGCCAGAAATATTTAAAAAATAAAAATAACATAAAAGAAGAAATAAGTAATATCCACCATGGTACCGAAATATTATTTATTAAAAGCATTCTGCCGGAAACCGTATCTTTTAAATTATAAAAATAGAAAAGCGCAAAGGCCCCTCCGCCCACCATGAAAGAAATAAGATAAAAAAAGCCCAGTATTTTTATGAAATCCTTAAAACAATGTGGTCTAAAACTCAACAATATCATTGCCACCGAGAGGATTAGTTTAAAACTCAGGCTCTGAAAAACCTTAAGATAGGGTATAATTATAGAGAACAGAAATAAGCATCCTATCATCGCTCCTGCGAAAATTTTCACAAGATTTATTTTTAGTTTCAAAACTATTGCCACGAACAATAAAATCAAAAAATTCATCAGCAGGTTTATCAATAACACTATGTCAAAATATATGACCATATAATCCTCCGAAGAACTACCAATCTATAAAAAATCTATATTCGTCTTTCTTGTCCTTTATGATATATTTTAACATCACCAATTTTAAAAAAATGTCATATTGTGATTTATACAATAAAAAAAAGCGCTAAATTTGCGCTTTTATCTTTTGCGGTTCCTCCGCAGAAATGCTGGAATATCCAGGTCTTCGTCTGTAAAAGGACCCACTTCAAATTCTTCTATTTCCAGTGATTTTTCTTTAAACTGTTCAAATCCTGTCGCTATAACGGTAATCCTGATTTCATCCTGTAATTTCTCATCTATGACCGCTCCGAAAATAATATTAGCTTCCGGATCAGCAGCCGATGAAATAAGTTCTGCCGCTTCGTTGACTTCTAAGAGCCCCAGGTTTGATCCGCCGGTTATATTCAGAAGCACTCCCTTTGCCCCTTCTATGGAAGTTTCCAGCAAGGGACTTGAAATGGCCTGTTTTGCGGCTTCAACCGCTCTGTTCTCGCCTGTTCCCTTTCCTATGCCCATATGCGCCAATCCTGTGCCCATCATGATGGTTCTCACATCGGCAAAGTCAAGGTTTATAAGGCCCGGCACCGCTATTAAATCCGAAATTCCCTGAACGCCCTGCCTTAAAACATCGTCAGCCATCTTGAAGGCATCGATCATTGAAGTCTTTTTTTCAGCTATGGACAGCAATCTGTCATTTGGAATGGTGATTAAAGTATCCACGCTGTTTTTTATATTGGCGATTCCCATCTCCGCATTGGCCATGCGCTTCTTGCCTTCAAAAGCAAAAGGTTTTGTGACGACTCCAACGGTCAGGATTCCAAGGTTTTTTGAAATCTCGGCAATTACCGGAGCGGCTCCGGTTCCTGTGCCCCCTCCCATACCGGCGGTGACAAAAATCATATCAGCACCTTTTAAAACCTCTTCAATTTCGTTTTTACTTTCCTCCGCAGCCTTTCTTCCGATTTCCGGATTGGCCCCTGCCCCCAGTCCTTTGGTTAGTTTTTCACCTATCTGTATTTTTTTGTCTGCTTTCGACAGATACAGTGCCTGAGCGTCGGTATTGACCGATATAAATTCTACACCTTTAAGCCCTGAATCTATCATGCGGTTGATGGCATTATTTCCACCTCCGCCGATTCCAATGACTTTTATATTGGCGAATTGTTCCAGATCCACCTCAAAATCCAGCATATGATTTGGAAACCCCCTTGTTTGCTAAAAATATTCTTTTAGAAGACGCTTTGCCTTTTCAAAAAAACTGTCTGTTGGATTTTGTTTCATTGTTGTATTGCCATTAATGAATCCTCGCCTGAGGCCGTAATACAATAGCCCCAGAGCTACGGTAAATGTTTGTTCCCTGTCATAAGAGTCGATTATACCCAACCGGACCGGAAGGCCTAAAATTTGCTGCGCAATTTCCACCGAACCCTTTATATGTACCAGACCGCCACCGGTTAATACCACTCCGGCCGGCAGCAATGACTTCAAATTTAAGTTTTTCAAACAGTTTGATACAAAAATAAGTATTTCCTGTATTCTGGGTTCCACTATTGCAGTGAGGTCTTTTGGGGAAATTTTTCTGCCGACGGTATCACCTATGCTCTGTATTTCAATTTCCGCTTTATCGGAAGCCAGAGCCGGCTTTGCGCACGCATATCTTCGTTTAATATCTTCAGCTCTAGAATATGGCAGTCTCAACCCGATGGCAATATCGTTTGTAATATGATCTCCTCCGAGGGGAATCAATTCATATGCGGTAATGCATCCCTCCTGGAAGACCGCAACTTCCGTCACCTGCGCTCCAACGTCTAACAGTACGGCGCCCATATCCATCTCATCTTCAGTCAGGAGCATTTCCGCGGCAGCCAGAGGTTTTAAAACCATGCCTTCAATATCAATCCCGGCTTTTTGCACACATCTTGCGATGTTCTGTATTGCCGTCAAGAGACCCGTAATGATACACGCCGATACCTCCAGCCTTGTACCAACCATTCCCACCGGGTCCTTTATTCCATCACAGCCGTCTACTATAAATTCTCTCGGGATGACATCTATCATCTCCTTATCATAAGGTATCGCCACGATTTTTGCCGCCTGTAAAACCCTCTCGACATCCAGCGGCGTTATTTCCCGGGCATTTCTGGGTATGGCAACAACTCCCCTGTTGTTTAACAATGATATATTGCTTCCCGACAGTCCGATTATTGCCCGGCTTATTTTATATCCCGCCATTTGACCGGCCTGTTCCACCGCTTTGGATATGCTCTGGACTACGGAATCTACATTGATGACATTACCTTTTTTTATTCCGGATGATTCGGCAATGCCGTAACCCATTATATCCAGATCGCCTGTACGGGTTATTTCGCCAATCATACAGCAAACTTTGGACGTTCCAAGATCCAGGCTTGCCACAATGTTGTTTTTCCCCAAAACTGCACCTCCCCCCTATGGGCAGGTTCTTACATGTATTAATTCAACAAATAAATAAAATTCCCTTTTATTTTCTAATTATTTTTTTTGAAAAATGCGTTGAATAATTTCCCGTCGGATTATTGCCAGATTTTGGAATATACGGACTCCAAAGGCGAAAATAGCGGCCAGGTATATGGGGAGACCCAACCTGTCGCCAAAATAAGCCAGAAAACCCGCCAGAAGGGTATTGCTGAAAAATCCAGTTATGAAAATATTCATATTAAAATTATTCTCTTCAATGGCCCGGATACCCCCGAAAACCGAATCTAGGGCAGCCAGCACCGCTATAGACATGTAAGGAGCATAAATCACGGGAATATTTATCGGAGCGTAGATGCCTACGAGAATACCCAGAAATAACCCTATTAAAGGATATATCATTGTTTTTCACCTGCCTTTACAGGTTGAAAATACTTGAATTGGACGGGACCGTTATAAGCTGGCATATCGATATTATCCTGTTTCTTTATGCTTACCTGTATGCCAAAAACTTGCAGGGATTCGATCACTCCACCCCTCATCTTCAAAGAGCTTTCCAGCGTATCGGGGTCGCCTATGGCCTGGACGATGAAAGGTGGCGCCAGCCGGACTGAATTTACAATTATTGTCGGTCCCACACATCTTATCTCACTATTGGCGATTATCCTCTGACCGTTTATCGATACCGCTTCAGCCCCGGCGGCAAACAGTTCATTTACCACTTTCAAAAGGTCTTCGTCATGTATAAGAAACAGATTGGGATCCTCTCCGGGTTGTTTGGGAATGTTGCTGTCATCCAGCATGATGACGACTCCCGGACCGGTTCCTTCCAAAAGGCCCGCCGTCATGCGGGCTTTTTCCAGCTCTTTTTTCATGGCATCCGTTAAGCCGCTCACCTTTGAAGCCGAATTTTCATATTCGGTCAGCCGCCCGCGCAACTCCGCCACTTCCTTTTTCAAAAGTTCCCGCTCGTCTATGACATTTTTCAACTCTGTTGTCAGTTCCTGAGCCCTTTGCAGGGAAGTAATGGCTCCGCCATTTATTTGAACGCTTCTGAACTGTGCAACAAGCATCATACCAAGTATAAAGCATACCATAGCGATTAAAAAATGCGCCTGAAAGGTATTTTTCATGGTTTATCCTCTCCTCCATCCCCGGAAAAAGGTTTAAAAACCGGCGTCTCGCCGCTAATATTGATTTCTCCTTTTCCTCTGTTGTTCTTTCTCAAATCATCCAATATCTGCTTCATAACATTAATCTTTCTCTCCTCGAAACTTCCTAAAAAAATCTGATAACCGTCAAGAGTATATAAATAAAATACGGTATCATTAACGTCGTCTGCAGCTGCATGTATCTCGGACAGTTCCGAAGATAAAGGCGAAACGGCCGATATTAACTCCAGAAGCTTTTTATAAGAGTTCGCATTATTCTCAATAACGGGTCGCCCTGCCACGGACGCATGAGTAACGTTTAACCCGGTGACAACCGGAACTGTTATGGAATCAAGTTTAGGTAGTATTTTAACCACTATGCCGTCCGGGTCTATCAAAATGAAACCACCCAGATACGGCAATGCCGCTGCTACCTCTCTTTCTTTGACGCTTATGATAAGAGTATGGGGAAGCTTATAAGTCAAATGAACCTCCTTCACCGGGACGGATTCAGATATGGCTTTCTTTACATCCCTCTCTTTCACCGTCAGCAAATTCTTATCATAAAAAAAACTGGCGGCTTTGATAATCTCACTGGAGGAGATGTTTTTATTCCCCGTTACCTGGATATCTTTCACCGCAAATAATGGACTCGTTATTGCCGGTATCATTGCTATTATACATAAAAACGTTATCAACAACAATAGTCTTTTTATGTTAATCTTCCTTTTTTTTCTATACCTATATATATTTTCTTTCAAATATATTTCCGGCATTTCTACCACTTGTCCTTTAAATTATTAAAAAAATAATGTTATCCAATAAATAGTTTATAAACTTTATTGTTTTTATTCTCTTTTGACAATTTCCGCACCCAGGGAGATAAGGTTGTCTTCCAATCTTTCATATCCCCTTTCCACATGTCCTAAACCTATTACCGTAGTCTGTCCTTCCGCTGCCAGGGCTGCCAGGACCAATGCCGCTCCCGCCCTGAGGTCTTTAGCTTCCACTATGGCGCCCGTCAGCCTCCTGACGCCTTTGATAATTGCAGTGTTCCCGTTTATGGTTATGTTTGCTCCCATCCTTCTCAATTCTTCCGCATGTTTAAAGCGGTTTTCAAATACGGTTTCAGTCAATATGGAAGTGCCTTCTACAGTTGTAAGAAGGGCCATCATGGGCGCCTGCATATCCGTTGGAAAACCCGGATAGGGAAGGGTCCTCAAACTGTCCAGGGATTTCAATGTGGTATCCGCTTTTAAGTTAATATAATCTTCTCCGCATACCAGCTTGCATCCCGTTTCCCGCAATTTTGCCAGAATTGGCTCCATATGTTCCTTAACCACATTTTTCAATGTAACCTGCCCTCTTGTAATGGCGGCAGCCACCAGATAAGTTCCCGCCACAATGCGGTCAGGTATCACCATATAATCATCCACTGTTTTTAATTTGTCAAAAGCGCACCCGTCGATTTTGATAGTGTCGGTTCCAGCTCCTTTGATTTGTGCGCCCATCCTGTTTAAAAAGTTCTGCAAATCTACAATTTCCGGTTCTTTAGCTGCGTTTCTTATTACTGTCCTGCCCTCGGCAAGCACTCCAGCCATCATCAAATTTTCGGTGGCTCCCACGCTTGGGAAATCCAGATGTATATCCGCTCCCTTCAAAACCGGCGCTTCGGCATAGATAAAACCATGTTTCTCTCTTAAAGTGACTCCCATGAGAGCAAGACCTTTCAAATGAAGGTCAATAGGCCTCGGCCCTATCTCGCATCCCCCCGGGTAGGATACTCTTACTTTTTTAAATCTACCAAGCAGGGCTCCCATTAACACAATGGAAGAGCGCATCTCCCTCATCAGGTCTTCCGGAACTTCCCATATATTTACCCCGGCGGAATCCACCTCCAATATATTCCCTTTTTTACAAACTTTTGCTCCTAGTTTTTCCAATATATCGGTCATTACCTTTATATCCCTTAAATCCGGCACATCTTTTATCACATTTTTACCTGCATTCAACAATGTGGAAGCAAGAATGGGAAGACTGGAGTTTTTTGAACCCTGAACCCTGACTTCACCGGCAAGGCTCCTGCCTCCGGTGATGATATAAGCCCCCACTTACATTTCACCTCCGAAAATTACCGTTTCCCTCCCTTGATAATGTTTCTTAATTTATCTGCAATACTGAAGGCTACGGTAAATATGTCTCCCGCTCCTATTGTCAAGACGAAGTCTCCTGGTAGAAGTTTATCAATTATTAGTCCCGGTATATCCTGTTTTTCGTCGACATATGTGACCGGCGTGCCATTTCTCTTAACCGCATCGTATATAAGCTCGGACGACACACCCGGTATCGGATTTTCCCCCGCACTGTAAATCCTGGTAATTATGACTTCGTCCGCATCTAAAAAAGCCTTTCCGAATTCATCGGCCAGTATTTTTGTCCTTGTATATCTATGAGGTTGGAAAATAGCGTATATCTTTCTTGGATTGCATGATTTGGCCGCCTTTAAAGTAGCTTTAATTTCTGTGGGGTGGTGGCCGTAATCATCTATAACTTTTATATTGTTAATATCTCCAATGATCTGAAACCGCCGCTGCACTCCTCTGAAAGTCTTTAAAGCCCCTGCCATTTCTTCAAAATTCAAGCCTAATCTATCAGCCACTGCCACTGCCGCCGTTGCATTAAATATATTATGCACGCCGGGCACGTGAAGTTCCACTTTACCCAATAATTTTTCCCTGAAATAAATATCAAAAAAAGTTTTAAGCCCGTCTATTACAATATTCTTCGGCATATAGTCCGCCGCCGAATTTATGCCGTAAGTATAATATTCTCTGTCTATATCTTTAATTATATCCCTTACATTTTCATTATCTATTCCAAGAACGGCAAATCCTCCATCCTTGATATTTTTTACAAATCTCTTAAAGGCCTCTTTCATATTTTCCATGTTCCTGTAATAGTCGAGATGGTCGTTTTCAATGTTTGTCACTACAGCTATAAACGGGTTGAGTTTCAAAAAAGAGCCGTCACTCTCATCGGCTTCAGCCACCAAAAAATCGCCTATACCCAGTGTGGCGTTGCCTCCGATATCATTCAGTTCTCCGCCTATTATTACCGTCGGATCCAATCCGCATTTTTCTAAAATTAAAGATATCATCGAAGTGGTGGTGGTTTTTCCATGCGCTCCCGATATGGCTATGCCTTTTTTAGGGGCCATGAGCAGGCTCAGTATGTCCGCTCTGTGAACCACAGGAATTTTGGACTCGATAGCTTCGATATATTCCGGGTTGGTACCTGGAATGGCTGATGAAAGCACAACCAGATCTGCTCCCGCCACATTGGCAGCACGGTGTCCTATATGGACTTTCGCTCCCGTATCTCTCAGGCGGTGTAGAGCCTCCGATTCTTTTAGATCCGATCCGGAAACCTCATATCCCATATTCATAAGGATTTTCGCTATACCGCTCATACCGGTTCCGCCTATTCCGATGAAGTGAATTCGATTATAATTGCCAAGCAAATTGTTTCTCTCCTTCCATAAAACCGATAAATGAGGTATATATTATGATATGCAAATGAAAAAATGATTGTTACTCTCTTCTGCGCTTGTACACAATCATCTTAACATATGTAAAAGTTCAAGTAAACTGTTTATAATATCAGTTTTTTTATTTCACCAAGTATTATTTCAAGGGCATCGGGTTTCGAAAGTTTCCTGCTGGCCTCGGCCATATTGAAAAGTTTTCTTTTGTCCAGAATAATGCTCTCTATAGCCTTTAGCAGCCGTTCGCCAGTCAAGTCTTTATCGGCAATGACCGTTGCGGCTCCATTTTTTTCTAAAAAACGAGCATTAAAATCTTGATGACGGCCGGCAGCCTTCGGATACGGTATCAAAATAGAAGGTTTACCGCACAGAGTTATTTCTGAGATGCTTATGGCTCCGGCTCGGGCAATCACCAGATCAGATGCCGCATATGCGTTCTTCATATCATAGACATACGGTTTTAATTTAATATTCCCGGAAACGCCCGTATCTATTCCTTTATTTTCCAATAATTGGCTGTATTTATCATAATGTTTCTGGCCAGTAACAAGAATCACCTGAAACATTTTTTTGCGCACTGCCTCTTCTATTACGTAAATCATTGCATCGTTCAAGCGGGCGGCTCCCTGACTTCCTCCAAAACACAGTACTACCGGCATGTCGGACCTCAAACAATATTCCTTCAACGCTTCTTCACGATTTCCCCTGGTTATCTCGGTCCTGACCGGATTTCCCGCCAGTACGACCTTTTTTCTAGGAAAATATTTTATTGAATCATTGAAGCTTATGATAATCTTATCCGCAAATTTGGAAAGAAATCGATTTGTAAATCCCGGTTTAACATTTTGTTCATGTATAATCGTTGGTATTCCCATTACCGACGCAAAAAATATAACGGGACCAGCCACATACCCCCCAGTCCCGATAACAAGGTCCGGTTTGATTTGCCTTAATATTTTAATAGAATCAAGGCCGCCCAGAAACAATTCCTTTATCGAAGAAAGGGTGTCAATTGATAGTTTCCGGTTAAAACCTTTAACCCTGATTTTTTTTAAATTAAATCCCGCTTTCGGTATCAGATCTTTTTCAAGGCCTCTGTCTGTTCCCACAAAAACAATTTCCGCATCAGGAAAATCCCGCTTAAGGCCCGAAGCTATGGCAATGGCAGGATATATATGCCCCCCTGTCCCTCCACCGGCTAAAACAAAACTTTTTTTTTGCATTTTATTTTGCCTCCGTGAATCTTGATATATTCAACAAAATACCCACCTGCGACATGGTAATAACCAGCGACGACCCGCCATAACTTATAAACGGCAGCGGCATCCCTGTAACCGGCATTGACGCCGTAACGACGGCGATATTAATCAAAAACTGTAAAGTTATAAGTGTCGTAAGCCCCACAGCGAGAAACTTTCCAAAAAGGTCCGGAGCCGCCAAAGCCGTCCTGTATCCGCGCCAGATAAAAAACATGAAGAGCAAAATTACGAAACTTGAGCCCAAAAATCCCAGTTCTTCTCCTATTATAGCAAAAATAAAGTCTGTTTGAGGTTCGGGCAGATAAAAAAATTTCTGTCGGCTGTGACCAAGTCCTACCCCGATTAATCCCCCCGAGCCCAGAGCATAAAGAGACTGCACTATATGATAACCTGTATGTTGAACATCCTGCCACGGATTTAAAAAAGAGACAAACCTGCTCATTCGGTAACCTTCCGTAAAAATTAGATAAAGTACCGCCAGAAAACCCGCCGCTCCGAGAAATAGAAGCTGAAAAAGGCTTGCACCGGCCGCAAAGAGCATAACAAAGGTGTTCATACCTACCAGCACCGTTGCGCTCAAATGGCGTTCCAAAACTATCAGGCCGCATACAATTCCCGTGACGATCAGGAATGGCAATATTCCATTAAAAAAATATTTAATTTTATCCTGTTTCCTTTCAAGCCCCTCTGCAAGATATATCACCATGCCGAGTTTTGCCAGCTCCGAAGGTTGAACGGTAAGGGAGCCCACTCCTATCCACCTTCTGGCTCCGTTTAGTTCCATGCCGACTCCGGGTACAAGCACCGCCAGCAGCAGTAAAAACATAAAAATAATAATTGCTTTTTCATACTTCTTAATATTCCAGTAATCGTAATTCATGAAAAATATCATGGCCAAAAAGCCAAGAGCCGCCCAGGCCATCTGACGCTTCAAAAAATACAGGCTATCCTTATGCAGATAGTAAGCCCATACGCTGCTGGAACTGAAGACCATAATTATGCCTAAGCATAAAAGCGCCATTGCGGAAAATAGGATGGCAAAATCCGGCGGCTTTTGATTTTTCATTTTCGGATCACCCCTTTTTGAGCTTCAAAGAGTGAACAGCTTCTTTGAATATCCGACCCCGTTCCTCAAAATTTTCAAACATATCCCAACTGGCGCAGGCGGGCGACAAAAGCACCACATCGCCGGGACGGGCCGATTTGCTTGCAAGTTCAACAGCCTCCTGCATAGATCCCGCCCGCTGAGTGTTGAAAAAGCCGTTTTCCCTGGCGGTTCTTTCTATTGTCTCCGCAGTGGCTCCAATCAGAATCAGTTTTCTTACTTTCCCATCAAATGATTTTACAAAACCCGTAAAATCGCTTTTCTTATCGTAACCGCCCGCTATGAGAACTATTGGTTCTTCCATGGCTTCAACGGCTTTTTGAGCCGCGTCGGGATTTGTTCCTTTTGAGTCGTTTATGTATTTTACCCCATCGACAGTAGCCACATATTCAAGCCTGTGTTCCACACCTCGGAAGTCCTTTAAAGTCTCGGCCATATTATTCAAATTGACCCTGGCAATCCATGCGACACTTATGGCCGCAAGAGCATTTTCAAGGTTGTGAGAACCCTTTATCCCCAATTCTCCGGTTTTAAGAATCGGATACATATTTCCGTTTTCCTTTATGACTATAACGCTGTTTTTGACAAATATTCCCCTCTCCAGTTCCTTCCGCCTGCTGAAAAATACCACCTTGCTCTTTGCCCTCTTTGCCAGGGAAAAAACAATCGGGTCATCATAATTTAATACAGCATAATCTCCCTCATCCTGGTTTTCCAATATTCTTGCCTTCGCTTCAATGTAGTTTTCGAAAGTTTTATGACGATTTAGATGATCCTCGGTGATATTTAATATTACGCTTATTTTAGGTTTAAAATGCAAAATATTTTCCAGTTGAAAACTGCTGACTTCCACTACCAGATAATCCTTCCGGATGTTTTCTTCAATTTCCCGTATCAACGGGATGCCGATATTCCCTGCTACGGTAATGTTTCTCCCATCGTTTTTCAGGATTTCCCCGATAAGAGTGGTGGTTGTGGTTTTTCCGTTAGTCCCCGTCACAGCAATTATTGGTGCTTTTGCAAAAAGGTAGCCAAGTTCCAGCTCGCTGATGACCAGGATATCCCTCTTCCGGGCTTCTTCAAGGATGGCAAGGTCACTGGGAACTCCCGGACTTACTACCACCAGATCACAGCCTTCCAGCAAACTCAGAGGATGACCACCGCATACCAGAGTGATTCCTAGTGTTTCCAAACGCCCTATATCTTTCAGCGCCTCCCGTGGTTTAACGTCGCTGCCGGTAACTTTTGCACCCATTTTTTTAAGTTCCACAGCCGCAGCTATGCCGCTGCGGGCAAGACCGATAATGAGAATATTCCTGCCCCTTACATCCATATTTACACTCCCCTTCAATGACTTGTCTTTTATCTTGAACCGAACGCGTTAAAAAGCGCCATACCGAAGATTCCGGTAACAAGGGTAAAAGCCCAAAATGTCAAAACCACTTTATTCTCACTCCATCCCAAAAGTTCGAAGTGATGATGAATCGGGCTCATTTTAAAAATCCTTCTACCAGTCAACTTGAAAAACACCACCTGAAGGATTACGGAAAGAGTTTCTATTATAAAAATCATGCCGAATATTACTAAATAAATCTGCGTCCCCGTAAGTACCGCCAGCGCCGCCAGAGCTCCTCCCAGCCCCAGCGAACCTGTATCCCCCATGAACACTCTGGCAGGATGGCGGTTATACACCAGAAAACCCAGACAGCCGCCGCTTATGGCTGCCCCAAATACTGCTAGATTATAATTTGCCTGAAAAAATGAAATTAACGTATAAAAAAAGCTTATAACGGTTGTTATCCCTGACACAAGCCCGTCGAGACCGTCAGTCAGGTTGACACTGTTGACAGTCCCAAGAATGACAAATATTGTAAAAGGCAGGAACATCATACCCGTATCTATGCCTTTTGAAAAACCCGGCATCTGTATTACGGTAGTCTTAGGGTAAAAACCTGCGGCAAAATATGCGAGAATGACGGATATGACAAGCTGCAGGAGTATTTTATGATTTGCCCGGAGCCCCAGGGATCTTCTCTTTGATATTTTTATAAAGTCATCCGTAAAACCTATCAGCGAAAATGCAACCATCGAGAAAATGGCCATTAATACAGCATAAGACCTGTCTGAAAACAGTAGCGTTGAAGCGGTTATAGCGGGAATGAACATTATTCCCCCCATGGTCGGTGTACCCATTTTTTTAAGATGCCTTTTCGGACCGTCAACCCTTACGGTCTGCCCGAATTTAAATCTTGTCAACATTGGAATGGCATATATGCCTGCAACGGCCACAATTAAAAAACTAACAACAGCCGCATAAAACTCGGTTTTCAATTTAAAACCCCCATTAGAACCAACCTGTGTTATTTCCTCAAGCTTCATTGCCCGGGATGCTTTAATCAAGATTATATCACAATCTTCGACATTTTTTTGTATATTCTTTTATCACTTCTACTATTTTCAATGGAATCATCCCGATTTCCCCTTTCTGGCCAAAAATTCAGCAGCCACTTCCCTGTCGTCAAAATGTACTATCCTGTCTTTTAAAATCTGATAGTCTTCATGGCCTTTTCCGGCTATCAATACCACATCGCCTTTTTTTGCCATGTCTATAGCCTTTGCTATAGCTTCTCTCCTGTTTATAATCTTTTCATAATTGTTATTGAAAATACCTTTTTCAATTTCTTCTATAATTGCTTCAGGCTCCTCGCTTCTCGGGTTGTCGGAGGTTATTATGCAATAATCGGAAAGTTGCGAGGCAATACCTCCCATCATCGGTCTCTTTTCACGGTCCCGGTCTCCGCCGCATCCAAAAACCGTTATTATTCTGCCGGTGGCAAAACTCTTTATGGTTTTCAGCGCGTTTTCCAGGCTGTCGGGCGTATGGGAATAATCAACTATGACTGTAAAATCCTGACCCATATTCACTGTTTCAAATCTTCCGGGAACACCTTTCACACTTTCCAGAGCGCTTATCAAAAGTTCCGGGGAAATTCCCAGCATAAGGCCCGTCCCAAGGGCCGCCAGAGAGTTGTAAACGCTGAATCTCCCTGGAACGCGGTATGATACATAAAATTTTCTACCCCCGATATCCACCTCGTAAAAAACCCCTCCGGCAGACACTTTGACATTTCTGGCTCTCAGATCGGCGACATTTTCGATACCGTAAGAAAGGGCAGGAATTTTTATACTCCCCAGAATTTTTTTCCCACTCTTATCATCAACATTTATCACTGCCTTTTTTGAAAAGTCGAAAAGCTTTCTCTTGGATTCATAATAATCTTCAAAGGTTTTGTGAAAATCCATATGGTCCTGAGTAAGATTAGTAAATATTCCCACTTCGAAATCGATACCTTCAACCCTGGAAAGTTTCAATGAATGGGATGATACTTCCATAGCCACATATTTGACGTCCTCTCGTACCATGTCCAGAAAAAGGCTGTTGAGTTCAAGAGACTCCGGAGTTGTCCGTTCCGTATGTAGAAATTTATTTCCTATCAGGTTTCCGATAGTGCCTATCACGCCCGTTTTATACCCCGCCCGTTCCAGCAAAGCCTTTATCAGATAGGTAGTAGTGGTTTTACCATTGGTGCCGGTCACCCCAATTATCCCGAGTTTTCGGGAGGGATAACCGTAATACCATGCGCAGCTTTGCGCCAGAGCCTTCCTGCTATCGGTTACCCTTATATATGTGATTTCTGGTATTTCCAGGTCCCGTTCGCCGATGACTGCTACCGCGCCTTTGGAAACCGCGTGAGGAATAAAATCGTGACCATCTACATTGAATCCCTTGATGGCCACGAAAATACACCCTTCGGAAACCTTCCTGGAATCATAAGCCACACAGGAAATGTCCGCATCTACCGGACCTTTTACATATACAATATTCGATATTGTTTCAATGAGATCTTTTATTTTCACATTTAATCCCTTTCTTTATTATGATATTATCCTCCAAAAGCATTGTATTTATTCGATTACGGCTTTCTGTCGAACTCCACTTTTACAGTGGAACCAATACCTACTTCTGTGCCGGGGGGAGGATTCTGTTTTTCTGCAAAACCGCTTCCTACTATATCTATATTAAGACCTACCGCATTTAATATATCAGTAGATTCTTTTACCGTTCTCCCCCTGAGGTCGGGGATCACCACCGGGTCTTTATTGGTCCTTGAATCTGTGACTTTTAAAATCACAGTGGTATTTTTATCTACCTCAGTCCCGGGTACAGGCACCTGGCTTGAAACCACATACCCCTCCCCTTCTACACGCACGGCAAGGCCTTCCTTCTGCAATATCTTTTTGGCATCTTCCACGAAAAGGTTTCTCAAGTCCGGCACTTTGACTGATAGATTTTCCTGTTTCTGGGAAATTTCCGGTTTTATTCCAAGATAATTCAGAACATCGCTACATACTTTCTGAAAAACCGGCCCCGCAATCTGGCCGCCGTAGATGATTCCGCCGGACGGCTCATCTATTATCACCAGTACGGCCAGCTTCGGATTATCGGCAGGAACAAACCCCTCAAAAGAAGCCACATACTTGCCTGCTGCGTATTTTTCGGCTGTCCCCGTTTTCCCCGCCACTCTAAACCCCTCTATTTTTCCCCTTCCTCCGGTGCCGTTGGTCACCACGCTTTCTAGTATCTTTTTCATTTCCTGTGCAGTCTCATAGGATATGACCTGTCTCACCGGTGTTGTGCCAAACTCTTGGATTACCTTTCCATTTTTATCTATTATGGCTTTGGCCACATGGGGCTGCACCATTTTACCGTCATTTGCAATGGCTGATAGTGCTGTTATTAGCTGAATCGGCGTCACCGAAATGCCCTGCCCGAAAGAAATAGTGGCCAGTTCCACAGGGCCCATTTTGGAAGGATTAAACAGGCCGGAAGATTCCCCCGGCAGATCGATACCGGTGGTCTGGCCGAAGCCGAATCCTTTTATATATTTTATAAACCTTTCCTTGCCAAGTTTTTGAGCAACCTCTATAAAGCCAGGATTGCAGGAATTTTCAACCACCTGAATAAAGGTCTGGCTTCCATGGCCTCCGTGCAGCCAACATCCTATCCGGACGCCGGAGACGATGGCATATCCCGGGCAATAAAACTTATCCTCCGGATGGACCACATCCTCTTCAAGACCTGCTGATGCAGTAACTATCTTGAATGTGGACCCGGGTTCATACACATCGGAGACTGCCGGATTGCGCCATAACTTTGGGGTATATTTTTTGTAATCGTTCGGGTCATAGTCGGGTTTGTTGGCAAGGGCCAGTATCTCTCCGGTCCCGGGGTCCATCACAATGATAGTGCCCTTTTTCGCATTGTGCTCCGCAATTGCTTTCTCCAGTTCCCTTTCCGCTATATGCTGTATGACCTTGTCAATTGTAAGCTGCAAATTGTACCCATCCTCCGGCGGGACATACTGTTCATTGCCAAAAGGCAACTTGCGGCTCAATGCGTCAGTTTCGGTTACTATTCTACCCGGGACTCCTTTTAAATATTTGTCGTATATCAGTTCAACCCCATCAAGCCCCTGGCTGTCTATGCCGGTGAATCCCAGTATATGAGATGCCAGATTTCTCTCAGGATAGAAACGCTTATTTTCTTTTGTAAAATAAATCCCTTTCAGATCCAGCTTGCGCACTTTTTCCGACTCTTCATCCGTTATCTTGCGTTTTATGTAAATCGCAGCCCTCTTTTTTGCTTTTGATTCGGATATGATTCGAACAATTTCCTCTTTGTCCATGTCAAGCGCTGAAGAAAGAAGTGCGGCGGTCTTTTCAACATCCGTGATATCCGGCGGGCTTGCCATCACGGTATCTACCGTGGCGCTTATAGCAAGCGGATTGTTGTTTCTGTCCAGAATGGTTCCTCTCTGCGGTTCCACGGGAACATCACTTGTCCATTGATCCTGAGCTCGAGCCTTAAGTTCATCACTTCGAACAAGCTGTATCCAGAAAACCCTCCCCATCATGGTAAAACCGGCAATTAATGAAAATAAAAGGAGCACAACCAATCTCCTTTTAATCTGTGATAAAGGAACCATTTCAAATCACCCGCAAAAATCAATTTTTGAGCTAGTTCGTATTTAAATAAATTATTTGACGGCTTTCAGGCGCTTTCATATTTAATTTGTTCCTCGCTATATCTTCAATTCTGGCTACGGAACTCAAGTTAGCGGCTTCAACCCGGAGCCTTTCATTTTGAGCGTTCAAATCGGCGAGTTCCGCCTTCAATTTGCTGATTCTGTACTGGTTTTCGGTTATCATTGAATATCGCGAAAGTATTATTATCGAGATAATTGCTATAATGCCGAGGGCAAGCATCAACCGCCCTTTTTTATAGGGATGTGTTTTGCTACGGCCTTCAGGAACATTGTAATTTTGTTCGTATCTTTGTCTGTACCATTGCCGTCTTTCAACTTTTTCTGCTACTACCACTTTATTCACTCCTTCGACATTTTAGAACCTGAGCTTTTCAGCCACCCTGAGCTTTGCGCTCCTGGAGCGGGGATTTTCTTCGATTTCTCCGGGTGAGGGAAGCACAGGCTTGTGTGTCAAAACTTTTATTGTCTTTTTATGGCCGCAGGTGCAGATGGGAGCATCCTTGGGGCATATACAGCCAACCGCCAGATGCTTGAACGTATTTTTTACGATTCTGTCTTCCAGAGAATGAAAGGTTATGACACATATCCTTCCCCCGGGCACTAATACATCCACGGCGTCCTTTAAACTGGACTCCAATATTTCCAGCTCTCCGTTGACATAAATCCGCAAAGCCTGAAATACCCTTTTGGCTGGATGAGGCCCCTGTCTGCGGGCACGGGCCGGAATGGCATCCTTAATAATTTCTACCAGCCGGCCTGTGGTTGTAATTTTGTCCTTTTTTCTCCTTTCGCATATAAAATCAGCTATTCTGCCAGCCCAGACTTCTTCGCCGTATTCTTTAAAAATTTTTTTAAGAGTTTCCCGGTCCATCTCATTTACTACTTGTTCCGCAGTAAGCCCCGCTCTTTTATCCATCCGCATGTCGAGGGGCGCATCCTTCATATAGGAAAAACCGCGCGATTCTTCGTCCAACTGAAAAGACGAAACTCCCAAATCAAAAACTATGCCGTCGATGCCGTCAATATTGAGTGTTTCGATTATTCGTTTTATATTTTTAAAATTGTCATGCACTAACTCTATTTTCCCACCATATTTTGAAAATGTGCTTCTGGCGTTCGATATTGCGTCTTCATCCCAGTCTACGCCGATAAACCTGCCTTCTCCCCGGGCCCTTTTCAGGATTTCCATGAAATGCCCGCCGCCCCCCAGAGTAGCATCGACATAAATGCCCCCTGGTTTTACCGAGAGCATGTCTATTGTTTCATTCAAAAGCACCGGCCTGTGATATCTGTAGTCCATATCTTACCACCCATGCTACAAACCTAAATCCAGTTTTTCTGCTATTTCCTCATAAGACGCCGAAGCCTGTTTACTGTAAGCCTCCCATTCCTCCAGGCTCCAGATTTCAGCCCTGTTTGAAACGCCGATGATTATGATGTCCCTGTCAATTCCGGCATATTCTCTCAGCTGCGGCGGGACCAGTATCCTGCCCTGTTTATCCATTTCAATCTCCACTGCTCCTGAAAAGAAAAACCGAATGAACGCCCTGGCATCCTTCTGGGTGAAAGGAAGGGATTTGAGCTTCTGTTCCAGCACCGCCCATTCATCTTTAGGATATACAAACAGACAGCGGTCTAAACCCTTTGTAAGAATAAATGTATCTCCCAGTAGTTCTCTGAACCGGGCTGGTATAATCAATCTTCCCTTAGGGTCCAGTGAGTGCTGGAACTGCCCCATAAACATGTCGTTTCACTCCACTTATATATCTTTATAATCCACTTTCCTCCACTTTATTCCACTTTATCTATTCTAGGAATATTTTAAAAATCCTTCCTGTTATAGAAAAAAATTTTAAAAAAAAAAGATGGATTTTCAAAATCCATCTTTTAAAATATAGCTTTTTTTATTTCGGCATCACGGTAGATGCGGCATGCCTTGAAAAGTCAAAAAAAGAATAAAGCCTCCCCACAACGTCTTCGAATTTGATATCTTCAAGGGCTTTCATATAATCGAAAATATCGATGTTCTTATGATAATACGACACAAATGAAGTGGCGATAAATTCCACTGAATTAAATCCCTGAATAAAATCCCCGAGAAATTTCTTCTTTACCCTAGTAAAATCTTCTTTTGAAATCCCTCTATCCTTATTTTTTGAAATGCTTTCCAGGATTTCTTTGTGAAGTCTTTCCGGATCCCTGGTCTCACCGCCGATGGTGCAAAAACCATAGTCTTTCTGGCCTTCATAACTAAAACTGAACCTGTCGTCTATCAACCCTTCTTCATACAATCTTTCATACATCTCGGAACTTTTTCCAAAAAGCACTTCCATTAATATTCCAATGCTCAATTCTTTTTTCAGCAATTCATATCCGTCGTAGCCCACATCCGTATCTTTAAATCCCATTAAAAACATCGGTTCCGACACATCGAGCCTTACCGTGGAAGCCGCGGTGTTGATAAAGCCCGGTTCTTCGGGATAAATCCTCTCAATGGGAGGTTGAGCACCCATATGTTTTTTGTTCTCATGTTTTTCAACCAGACTGAAAACCTCTTCCGGTTCTATGCATCCTGTAACGAACAATATCATGTTGCTGGGATGGTAAAAGGTGTTATAGCATTTATACAGGGTATCCACATCGATCTTTTGTATGGATTCCACAGTCCCGCCGATGTCAATCCTGACGGGATGGTTATGGTAGAGGCACCTCAAAAGATTTAAAAGCACCTGCCATTCGGGTTCGTCTTCATACATCCTGAGTTCCTGCGTGATAATCCCTTTTTCTTTTTCAACACTTTCCCTGGTGAAATATGGCGTTTCCACGAACTCCAGCAGCAAATTGAGATTCTGTTCAAAGAATGAAGTGGCCGAAAAAAGGTAGGTGGTATTGGTATAATTTGTAAAAGCATTGGATGAAGCGCCCAATTCCGCAAATTTATCAAAGACATTGCCGTATTCCATTTCGAACATCTTATGTTCTAGAAAATGTGCTATGCCTTCGGGGACTTTAAGATGCTCCCCGGTGCCGGGCACAATAAATTCGCTGTCTATGGAACCGTAACGGGTGGAGTACATCGCAAAAACCTTGTTAAAATTCTTCTTAGGAAGGACAAAGGTCATTAGGCCGTTATTGGACCTGTGAGAATACAAGCGTTCTCCTAAAAAAGTATCCATTTATCTTCCACCTTTCAACTGGCTTTTTTATGTTCATCATTTCACTTTTTATTGAGGAAAAATATGGTATCAAGATTAATTTTTTGTGCCACCTTCCGGACATCATCTTTTGACACACTTTGTATTTTCCTGATCATGTCTTCTGTCGATTCTCTGACGCCGTTGATTATGCCGTCAAGATATAGGCTAATAATCATGGACGGGCTGTCGGCAGTCTCTTTTAGGGAACTTATAAGGCTTTTCACTGTACTGTCGAATTCATAGTTAGAGATCTTTCCGGCTTTAATGTCTTCAAGCTGCTCTTTTATAATTCCCACCGCTCTGTCAAAATTTGAAAAATCTATACCGCAGCCGATCAGCATAAGTCCTTTATTCTTTTCGAGCTTTGAAAAAGCATAATAAGCAAGGCCGGCTTTTTCTCTGACATTCTGGAACAGTTTGGAATGAGGCCCTCCTCCCAGGATGCCGTTATACACCATAAGGGCGTAATAGTCGTCATCACCATAGCGGGTATTGGTGCGGAATCCCATTGACAGTTTGCCCTGATTCACATCTTGCTTTTCTTCGACGATTTTTTCGCTTAAGATTTCTTTTTTAAAAAAAGATGTATTAACACTTTTTTCCTCCCCGCGATCAAAATCAAAAAGTTTCTCGACCCTGTATGCGACCTCGTCTTCATCAACATCCCCCAGCACAAAAAAGTCCATGGGACAATGATGAATGCAGTCAAGATAATATCCGTACAAATTGTTTTTATCTATTTTTTCGAGGTCTTCAACATTGCCGTACTTGTAAATGCTGAAGGCCTCGTCTTTGCACATTTCTTGAAAACAGCGTTCAACGGCATAATTGAACTTGTCATTGTAGAGAGATTCTATGGTCCTTCTAAGCACATCTTTTTCCTGCTCCACATATGCGCCCTTAAAACCCCCGTCTTCCAAAACCGGATTTAACACAAGTTCTTTAAAGACGTTGAGGCTGTCTTCCATTATATCTTTTCCGCAAATATATTTACGGTTTACCGTCTCCAGGAAGAATTGCAATATCTGCCTCTCACCCCTTTTTAATATATCCCCGCCCATATCCGCTCCGTAAAGGTTTTCCAGATAGAGGCTTAAATGCCTGGAGGTGGGGAAACTGCGGGTGCCTCTCTTTAATACAAAAGGTAAAAGAGCGGTCATTGTGGCGGTTTCTCTTTTTAAATTTTGATGGATAAAAATGCAAAAAGTATTTGTCTTAAATTTGTCGGTGGAATGAATAAAAAGATTGATGCCGTTTTTCAATGTCCTGTGAGCAAAAATATCCTTCAAATTTTTAACCTCCTTGATGGTGTCTTGCATTTATTATAATTTCCACTTTTTCTTTGAAATTCCTGCTTCATTAATCCCTTTGTTTTATAATTCCCCTCATGATAGCCGGTATACAATCCGAGCCGCAAAGTCCGGATTAAAAGCCATGCCGTGATTTTCAACGTAACATTATAATGCGTAGGAAAGTATAAATATTCCTTAATATATGGCTTTCTGTAACGCATCTCAAAAAATCTACCGATTTAAATCTTTCGCCTTGTGCCCGAGGGTTTAGAATCAAAGATTTTTTATAATAATCGCCACAAAAAGTAAAAAAAGCATTTGAAAAAAATAGATGTTTGTAGTATAATAACATTCGTCGGGGCGTAGCGCAGTTTGGTAGCGCGTTCGGTTCGGGTCCGAAAGGTCGTGGGTTCAAATCCCGCCGCCCCGACCATTTTAAAATATTTTTTACAAAAAAACCACCGGTATGGATATGGTTTTTTTTATAATGCTTTTTTGTTTTTTTAGCTATAATAACTTACAGGTTGTCAAAAAAGCGAGATGGTCCGATTGATTCAGATAGATGACGCCGGCAGCGGCAGTCTTATCGGCGGCACCTGCATAGGTCTTTATTATGATAAAAAAAACATAATTAATTTCGATTATATTCCTTTAGAATTCTATACTCTGGAAAATTTTAAAAAAAAACTCTACCAGCAACAAGTAATCAATATAGTATTAAACTTTCTTCAAAAATATTCTATTCCCGGAGATGAACCCGTAGAAGTCTGTCAGGGTTACATCTTTGATGCCCTGAGAGATTACTTCAAACAAAATAACTTCATTTGGAAAAATGTCAAAATACAGGGAGTCCTTCAGGATAAAGTTGAAAAAGCCTTTGCCGATTATGCCGTATCTCTCGGCCTTCCCAAAAACTATGTATTATACACAAAATATCCCTTCCATTTCCACAAGCTGCTGCGGTGGGTCTATGCTGATTATGACGCAAGAAAGAAATTATGTAAAACCGGATGGAAAAGCTGGAGAAAGTACGGTGATCTACCGGTGGAGACATTTGACGGTCTTATGGACATCCCGGGTTATTATTGCTTAAAATGCGGCAAAAAAATCAGGACTAAAAGCCCTGTCAAAATCCTGAAGTTTTTCAGCAACAGGCAAAACATAATATACCTGCATGAAGACTGTTTATCTAAAACCTGCCCGATCTCATAATGGAAATAAGCAGCCAGAATCCCATGAAACCCGCTATGACGAACCCCAATTCTGCTACAGGTATTTTCAAAAATAGACGGCGGCTCTGGTCAGCCATTAATGACGACCCCATGATAAGGCTTGCAACGATTATGCTGAAAGCCAGGCGGTTGCTGATTATATCCAGGCGGCTTATCAACCGGTCCAGTTTTTCATGCTTTAATATCAATTGTATTTCTCCCCGTTCAATCATCTCCAGAATCTTCAAAGAATGCCGCGGCAAACCCCATCCATAGTCTCTGATTTTATTGAGAGAATTATAAAGTCCCGCCGTTATTCCTTTGATTGAATAGTTCTGCCTTATGACTTCTTTGACGTAGGGTTCGGCCATTTCAACAATGCTCAGGTCTGGTGCAAGTGTCGCCAAAATCCCTTCCAATGTTATAAGAGTCTTTGCCAGCAATGCCAGTTCCGACGGCACTTTAATCTGATATTTACGGGCCATTTCCAGCATTTGAGTCATTATTTCACCAATGCTTATTTCCTCAAAAGGCACATCATAATATTTTGACATGAGATATTCAATATCGCTTCTCAAGTCTTCCCGGTTGACCATTTTCCGGGCAATTCCCATATCCAGCAGGACTTCACATATTTTATCCGCATCTTTTCCGGTCACTGCGACCATCAAACGCATACCCATCTGTTTCAATTCTTCCCTGAGCGTGCCCACCATGCCGAAATCCAGCAAGCCGATTTTCCCGTCATTTAATACAATTATGTTGCCCGGATGCGGATCCGCGTGAAAAAATCCGAACTTTACTATCTGCTTTAGATAGCAGCTCGCAAGGTTTCCGGCAACTTTTTCGGCGCTTATTTGCGCCTGCTTCAGAGTCTCTATATCCGATATCTTTATTCCAGAAATATACTCCTGAGTCAGCACCCGAGAAGTGGTAAACTTCCAGAATACCTCGGGAATGTATACCTCTCTTGAACCCTCAAAGTATTTCCTGAAGCGTTCGGCATTCCTTCCTTCTCTGGCAAAATCCATTTCCTTTATCAGAGAATCGGAAAATTCTTCTACCAGTTCCACGAGGCCGTACATCCTTGCCCACTCAAATCTGTGTTCCAGAAAATCCGCCAGATCAAATATTATCTCCAGGTCTTCGGTCACGATTTCCTCTATATGCGGTCTTTTAACCTTTACTATTACATCTTCTCCAGTGACGAGCCTTGCCTTATACACCTGACCGATGGAAGCCGAAGCTATCGGTTCTTCGGAGAAAGCATCAAAGACCTCTTCCAGAGGGCTTGCCAGTTCTTCCGACACAATTTTCCTGGCTTCCTCGGTGCTGAAAGGTTTTACCTCGTCCTGCAACTTTTCCAATTCCCTCAAAATATCGCCAGGGATAATATCCTTGCGAGTGCTGAGCATCTGCCCGAGTTTTATAAATGTGGGCCCGAGTTCTTCCAGAACCTGCCTTACTCTTACCGCGACGGGGATTTTACTGGAATTCGTCGAAGTCTCCCTTTTTTTAAGAGGAAGATATTCGAAAATTCCGATGCGGTCCATCACTAAACCAAATCCATGTTTTATAAAAACATTGGCAATCTCCCGAACTCGCCGGATATTCCTGTAACGCGTGTAAAACGACATGATCTTCACCTATCTTGAGAAAAGTGAACCTGCCGCAGTTTTTACAGTGCTGAAGGTAAGTTTAAGCAGGTCGCGGTTTTTAGATAGTATGTCCTCCAGCGCATTCAACATATAATCTATATCCTGTTCTGTGACAATAAGAGGCGGTTCCATCCTTATCACATTGGGATTGTTGAGGGTGTAAGCCGTAATGATCCGGTGGCTGTTTAAAAGTTCGCCGGCCACCATGGCTCCCGCAAACTCCTGGTAAAATTTGCTAACTGCCCCGCCCGTAATCCTGTTTAGCAGCCCTTTTTCCAGTGTTTGGAATTCTATGCCTACCATGAGCCCCCGGCCTCGCACTTCTTTAATGATGCTGTATCGGTCTTTCAAGGTCTTTAAGCCTTGAATCATATACTCTCCCATTTTTTGTGCTCGTTCCGGCAGCTTTTTTTCAACAATGGCGGAAATGGCGGCTATACCCGCTGCACATGCCATTGTATTGCCGCCAAAGGTTGATGTGTGCAAAAGACATTTTTCCATGCCGCCGAAAGCCTTCTCCCATACAACCGGGGTGGTTATAAAAGCCCCCATCGGCATGACTCCGCCTCCGATAGATTTTGCTACGCACATTATATCCGGAGTCACTCCTTCTTCCTCACATGCAAACATCCTGCCGGTGCGGCCAAAACCGGTCTGTATCTCATCCACTATCAGTAGAGTTTCATACCGGCTGCATAGTTCCCGGGCGCTTCTCAAATAACCTTTCGGCGGCACTATTATCCCGCCTTCCCCCTGGATGGGTTCCACTATGAATGCCGCCACATTTTTTGCTTTTAATTTATCTTCCAAAGCGTCGATGCGGCCATACTCCACCGTCTCAAATCCCGGAATAAGGGGCGAAAACGGTGTCTGATATTTTTTCCGACCGGTAGCTGAAAGGGCCCCCATGGTCTTTCCATGAAAAGAACCCTCGCACGATATGATATTGTGCTTTCCAGTTGCTGCCCGGGCCGTTTTCAAGGCACCCTCCACGGCCTCGGCTCCACTGTTGCAAAAAAAGCTGTGCTTTAGACCCGAAGGAGCCACCTGAGAAAGGTTGTGACCCAGAACCGCTGCATATGTACTCAATGATGCTTGAAGTAAATTCGGCCTTGAACTGACTCTGGAAAGTGCATTAAGTACCTCCGGAGGATTATGGCCCAGATTCAATGCGCCGTATGCCCCCAGAAAGTCTATATACTTTTTGCCCTCACTGTCCCATACATAACAGCCTTCAGCCTTTACAAAATTCTTATCAAAATTTAAAAGGCTTAGCATGGAAGCAAGCCCCGGGTTAACATATTCGGAATACAATTTTCTTATCTCGCTACGGGAAAGTTTTTCCACATCATCAATTTGATAAAGCATATAGCACACCCCTTTTCTTATTCTAATATGAATTATATATTAGTCGATTGGGTATGTCAAAAATGTTTTAAAATGCGTAGGAAAGCAAAAATATACCTTAACGTAGGGCTTTCAGTAACGCATTTCAAAAAAGCTACCGCTGTTTAAATGCTTATAGATAAAAGCTTTTTTAAAAAAAGTCCCTGTTTTTACAAGGACTTTTATTCTTCAGGTGAAATAGCGGCAACAAATTAATAATTCATATGGGCTTTTACTTTTTTTTGCGCCTTTTTAATAAAACAATAATACTCATATATAAGCTTGTCAAGTTTAAGGCTCAGAAGATATGCTTTCTGGCTGTTGAGATTCTCCTCCAGGTCCAGAGTTTTATAAAGCTCTATCTTCAGATTATAAATCTCATGGGATAAACTTCTTAACATTTAGAACAACTCTCCTAATTATTAACGAATCAACGTAGGAGATTTTACCACAGCAAAAAAGTAAATTCAAATTAACTGATGACGAGTTTATCCCATTATAGCCATAAAATTCTATTATCCTGTTTTTTCCGTTAAAATTTCCTATATTATAACTATTTCCCGCCATATTTTGAAATATTTGTCATAAACTGTAAGAGCTTGTCAGCTTATAATTTTTGTATTTTCTTTTGTATTTTGCCCAGTTTTGGAGCAACTCCAAAAGAATTTAAGGCTGAAATTACTATTAAGGCCAAAAGGCCGCCGACAATTGCAGTAATCAGCTGCGGAAACTGGAGTGCGGAAGAAACCGCCGGATTCAAATGGAGAAGGTATCTTGTAGCAATATATAAAGCTGCGAATTTTATAAAGGCTGACGCCAGAACTGCGATGTACGAATTAAAAGGCTTCAAAAAATAAAATACTACTACCAGCAGGGCATTCCCAATCATTATAAACGGGACTGCGGGCGCAAGTACAGGTTTTAAAATACCGACAAGCAGCGCAATCCATGGTGTGGCGGCACCAATGATTATCCCCGCAGGCCATCCGACGGCGCATGCCGAGATTAGAAGAACCGCATTTACAAGCGGCCCTGTAAAAAACTGGCCGAACTTCAAGCTCTGGAAGGCTATGGTCAATGCCAGCAATAATGCCGTTCTGGTTATTAACTTTATCTTGATGTTCAATCTTTACATCCCCCTTTTTTTCGACTATATTTAATTATAGCCGCTATTGCAATTAAAATCAACAAATTTTACCTCTTGAAGACGCGATTTTTTCCGGCAAAATGGGAGGCTTTATCGACTTCCGCATTATTTATCTTTTTCATTATCGAGCACTTCATATTCCACATCGATGATATCCCGCTCGTCTGTTTGCCTTTGAGCACGGTTAGATACATTTTTGGTTTCAGCGTATTTTTTCAGTTTGTCCGCCATAAAAGAAAGCATCAATAAAATGACGACTAAATCATCCAAAATTCCTATTCCAAAAATAGGATCGGGTATAAAATCCACCGGAGAAATGAGATACAGCAGCGAAACAATGACCCACATCTTTTCACTGACGGGCACAGCGGGATCCAGCACGTATTTTAAAGCCATCCAGGCTTCTTTCAATAAATTCAAATACTTTGAACCTCTCATGTCAACACCCCTTTATAAAATCAAATAACACCAATTTCTTTTGCGCCCCTTATCTTCTTTTCTCCAGGATTTGGAACCATCAGGCTGGCGGCCAGAGATACCCCAAGAAAAGCAATGGTATTCATCATCGCCATGTAAAGATTTCCGCCCAGCGCATCGGAAAGAATTCCCGTAAAAAGGCCTCCCAGCCCTCCCATGCCAAAAGTAAAACCCTGCATAAGACCCGTGGCCATGCTCGGATTTTGAGGATACAACCTCTGAGCCAAAACCACCGAGCCAGGAAAAGCTGAGTGAATCAAAGCCCCGCCAAGCAGCAAACATACAACGGATACCGGACCGTTGAAACTGAAGAATCCGATAAGGCAAATAATGGATAAAATTGAGGAATATATGAGAGTCCTTTTAATTCCAATACGATCGGACACAAAACCGCCGGTTATGCCTCCAATGCTTTGAAAAAATAGAAAAAGCGAAAGGATACCTGAACTCGTGGTCTCCGAAAGTCCCCTTGATACAAATAACATACTGGTATACATTGTAAAAGTGCTCAATGTCCATGTCCTGAATCCCACCACAATCACCAATAGAATCAGGTATTTAATATGGTTTTGATAAAACCCCGTATTTGAACTGCGTGCGGTTTTAAAGCTGTCCGAGCCCTGCAACCGATTTTTATTAATCAACATTATTATACCCGCAGTTATACCAGGCAATCCCAGGAGCAGGACACCTTTTAATCCAAAGGCATTCTTCAATAGAGTAGCCGAGATGGGGGCCAGGGTCATGCCCACGGTGCCGGCCGTAATGTACAGAGCCATAATAAAACCCTGATTTTTCGGCGTCAGATTAGTGATTAAAACCGAGCTCAAGGGATGATACAGCGAAGATCCGACCCCTGCGATGGTAACCACTATCAGCAGAAATATGTAGCTGTTTGCCATCCCGACCATAGCCATAAAGACGGCCGAAATCATCACCGATATCGCCGGAACTGTCGATCCGTTAAATCTCCCTCCCAGGTATCCAAAAACCGGCTGCAGCCATGATGAAGTAATGGATAACATAGTAAAGAGCAGCCCCGATAAAGTCATGGATAAACCCAGGTTTTTTGCTATGGCAGGCATCAAACCGGGTAAAATATTGCCGTAAAAATCGATAAAAAAATGTCCCATGGAAATCAATATAAGTGGCACAAAAAAATTTTGCATACATTCATCCTCCATATTTGGTGAATCAGGGGATGAGTGTTGTGAGTCAGGGGACGGTTCCTTGACTCACTAGTGAGTCAAGGAACCGTCCCCTGACTCACAAACCTCCCCTCACTCACTGACTCACGATCTCAAGATATATTGCAATTTCGATTCTCTTTTTTTGCAGTTTGCATGTCACGTCATAGGGCACATTCATATCTCCGTTTATCTGGTAATTGTTGGCATCGCATCCTCCGCTGCAGAAAAACCTGGCCCAGCAACCGGAACATTCTGGTTTTGCGAACACATGGGTATTTTTAAACCTTTCCACAATGCTTTCATTCAATTTTTTCTCAAAAACATTGCCCATAATAAAATCTTCCATGCCTGCGAACTGATGGCACGGATATATGTCTCCGCTCGGAGTCACCGCCAGGTATTCCCTGCCGGCGCCGCAGGCCGAGAGCCTTTTGTACACACACGGGCCATGATATATGTTCACATTGAAATGATAAAATCTGAAAGGATTTTCCCCAGAACTTTTCCTTCGCAAATACTCCTGAGCTATTTTTTCATACTGGTCATATACAACCTGTACATCGGCTTCTTTCAGCAGAAAATCTCCCTCTTTTCCCACTACCGGTTCTATCGAAATTTGCTTAAATCCCATATCCGCCATATGAAAAACATCTTCGGAAAAATCCAGGTTTTTGTTGGTAAAGGTACCCCTCACATAGTATTCTTTATGCTCTTTTTCTCTCAATGCCACCATTTTTTTAATGTTGGGAACAATCATATCATATGACCCCGTGCCATCAGCCCTGACCCTTATACGATCGTTTACCTCTTTTCGCCCGTCCAGACTAAGAACGATATTGTCCATATTTTGATGCAGGTAATCAATTGTTCCATCGTTTAAAAGCATTGCATTGGTGGTAATGGTAAAATGAAACTTTTTGCCGGTTTTTCCCTCAATATTTTTCGCATATGAAACCACTTCTTTTACCGTATCCAGCGCCATCAGCGGTTCTCCGCCGAAAAAATCTATCTCCAGGTTCTTGAGGTTTCCCGAATGCTCCACCAGAAAATCCACGGCATTCCTGCCCACTTCTTTTGACATCAACTCTCTCCTGCCGTGATAATCCCCCTTGGCCGCAAAACAATACTTGCACCGCAGGTTGCAGTTATGGGCTACATTCAGGCACAGTGCCTTTACATGCCGCCTGCTCCTAATCTGGTCTATGGCAGAAGAAAAATCCGCCTCGGTGTATATAAGGTGGTCTGTCTTCAGTTTTTCTATTTCCGTCAGGGCTTCCAGAATGGCGGTTCTTGAATATTTGCCATCAAGTTGTTTTATTATATAATCTTCGTCAAACTTATCATAATAATCCAGCACATCGTAAACAATATCATCTATCTCAAATATCGAACCGCTGTTGACATCAAGAACTATGTTTTTGTCAAATATCCTGAATTTATGTATCTGGCCGGTCAAGCACATCCTCTCCTATCTCGAATATAATCTTGATATACATGCAACAAATCTCATTTTACCACAAACAATACTTTTTATAAATATTGTTTTCTAACAAAACACAATAGACTCCGGCGGACCTTGACAAAATGCGGGAAAAGTTGTATATAAAAAGTTGTATACGATTTTGTTCATATTAAAGATTTATGAAAACGGAGGGATAATCGTGCCGACCTATGAATACAGATGCAAAAAATGCGGCGATTTTGAAAAAGAGCAGTCCATAAAAGACAGCCCCCTGCACGTATGCCCCACCTGCGGAGGCCCCGTACACAGACTTATAAGCCCCAATGTAGGCCTGGTCTTTAAAGGTTCCGGTTTTCATATCACAGATTATGTCCATAAAGATGAAAAAGCCCATTCAAAAGTGGAAAGCATCGGCGAAAAAGCGGGTAATAAAACCGAAAGCAAAGATGCTTCAGTCGACTTAAAAACCGAAAAGAAAGCAGGATAAGGAAAGGCGCATAATGCGCCTTTCCTGTTACAGTTAGATATCTTTTATTTTTATATCCGTTGCAAGGACTCCCACTATATCTCCTTTTTCATTTTTAATGGGGACCGATACGGTAACACAGGTATCATCGGTTCCAACCGGTATGTAAGGATCCGAAACATAACAATTTCCTTTAATTGCTTCACTGTACCAGGGCCGGAATGAAATGTCCTCGATATCCACCTGCCGGGTTATATAGAACAGCTTGCCGTTGGCGGCGGAATAAAGGATTTGAAACTCCGGATGATTTGCCTGAAGCTTTTCAAACACTTTCCTGTGTTCATTCTTATCCATTGATGTAATCTCTTTTGATAGAGCTTTTTTCCGCAAAACATCGAGAAGGGTTTCAATCGCTCTTTTCTTATCATCAGCAAGCATGACATCGTTTCCGAAACTCCTGATTATTTCGTTCAAACGGGTCTGCGTATTTTTGAGATATACCGCCATGCGCGAAAGTTCTTCTAGGGCCGCTTTTTGTTGTTCGCTGGCCGCCGCCACTTCCTGGGAAGCTGCCGAGGTTTCCTCCGTTACCTTAACTATATCGTTGAAAGAATCCACTATCTTTGTAACTTCTTGAGCCTGGCCGGATGCATTTTGCTCTATTTCGGCCAATTCCTTTTCCACTTCATGGGCGGTTTTAAAAACATTTTCAAGAAAAGTCTGGGTTTGTCGAGCATGGGAAACGTCGTTTCTGGATCGCTGTAAATTCTTCCTGGTATTCTCAAGATTTCTATTGATACCTTCCACCATTTCCCCGAGAATTTCTCCAATGTTTTTTGCCAGCACTTTTGATTCCTCAGCCAGTTTCCTGATCTCCTGGGCCACCACAGCAAACCCCCGACCGTATTCCCCCGCTCGAGCAGCTTCAATGGCGGCGTTCAAAGCCAGCAAATTGGTCTGTTCCGCCACGTTCTCCACGGAAATTGTTATATCGCCAATCTTTTTGCTTTTTTCAGTAAGCTCGCCGATATCTTCGGCCAGAGCTTCGCTATGTCTGCCGCTTTCGATGATATTTTCCATAAGAAGTTTTAAAGTTTCGGAAGAATTATTCAAAACATCCAGGAAAGCTTTGAATCCCTCTCCGGTCTTGCGTGCTCTGACAAGGGTGCTTTTGGATTTTTCCAGCAAATCCGACAGCTGTTCTTTCGACTCCACCGACAGGGCAGCCTGGTGCTCAGCCCCTCCCGCCACACTCTGTATCGATTCCACTATCTGGTTGTAAGAACTGTCTACATCTTGCACACTCCGGGAGAGCCGATCGGATAAGTACACAGCCTGTTCGGACACTATCTTCAATTCACGTTTTATTCCTTTGACCATGTCAATAAAACCTTTCATGGTCCCCGCCAGTCCGGCAAGTACGAACAAGCCCTTTTTGTCTGCATCATCCTCTGCAGCAGACTCTATTGATTTTCTTACATAGGCGTCAAACCGAATAATTGATTCCGTCAGTAAATACAGCAAAATCATTGACGCCAAAAGGCCAAGACATGAAATAATTTCAAAAACGTATTCCGGCAATTTAAAAATTTTGACTGCAACAAGCGCTACAAAAGAAATTATAAATATAAGTAAAGAATAAATCCTTAATTTTAATAGAGTTTTTATCAAAATATTTCCCTCCTTTCTGTATAAAATTAGACAAATTTTGTAAAACTCCTGCTTATTAATTTAGAAAACTTTATAAAGTATCGAACTTTATGTTTTGTTATTAATTTTAAACAAGACACTCTATTTGCATAGAGATGCGAATTCGCACATATACTCGCAAGGTTGACAGCACTGGTAATCTTCCATGTCATTGTGGCTTTCAATATAATCAATGATTGAGCTCAAACGGCTTATAAATTCGGCGCTTTCGCCCCAATCAAACCAAACCGGTACTGCTTTTGCAACATCCAGAAAAAACAGGAACATGCCTTTTAACTTAATATTTTCGTATATCTTTGTGTAGAGCTTTTCAAATCCCAGCCTGTAGAGAATAAACTGCGGTTTGTAGTGAGCCAGCAATATTTCCATGTCATCGCTACTTTTAATCCTGTTGGTCTTGTAATCTATTAGATATGCTTCCGGAGTGCCTCCGCTATCATAAATGTCTATCCTGTCAATTATTCCATAAACCACCTTGCCTCCGCCAGCCAAAAGCGGCACCGCAAACGCCTTCTCCCGATCGGTTTTGATTTTCCTCCCGACAACTGTTTTTTCGTATTCCGATTCGGCAACAACGTAATTTTGTATCAATCGCTTTATCTCCCGGATATCATTATCAGCAAAGCATTTCCCTATATATCCTCTTATTGCATCTTCCATATCGCTTTTATTTTCCTTTACTTTTTCAAGAATTTCGTGAATCAATTTGCCTTTCGTCGCACCCCGGTAAACGCCCTGTGAAGAAGCGAAAATCAAATCATCTGTTCCGGCCTTCAATTCAATATCGCTTTCAAAATGAGTGCCTTTGAGCCCTGCTTTATATATGTAAAAGAATTTTCTTGGGCAGCCTGTAAAAGTAAAATACCTGCTTATGCTGAAGGAAGATTTGATTTTATATTCCGGAACAAATTCTATTTTCTTAAAAATACTTTCAATCATTCCGCGAGCTGAAGCATTCAAATGATTTCTACCGTTATTTTCATGGGCTTTGCCGCTGAAATCTCCCTCAGAAATTCCGGTCACATCATCATTCCCGCATATGTATTCTTTATAAATTATATCTTCATTTTCCAACCTTTCCTCGTTACCAACGCCTTCCGACACAATTACTTCTTCATTTAATGCCATTTTCAACATTTTTACGAAACAGTCGAGTTTATCATCATCCTTAAGTTCTACATTTTCCCCTGAAAAGCACAGGTATCTTCTGGCCCTGGTGGCTGCCACATACAGCATTCTCACAGCTTCCTCCAGCTCTTTTTCCATGAACTTTTCGCGCACAAAATCATATAATCTGTTTTCGGCGCCCTTTATATCGGCAATTTTTTCATCGAATCGCGCTATGACTCCAAACCCGTCATGGAACAGGAAACATGGTTTGCTTTTTCTGGTATTGTATATAACATCCCTGCCTATTTCAGGAATCAAAACCGCTTCAAATTCCAGGCCTTTCGCCGCATGTATGGTCATGATCTTAACCGCATTACTGTCTTCGGTGTCAAGGACCGCTTCCGCTTCCTTTGCGGATACCTCTTTCATACTTTGAATATAGTCAAAAAAATCCGAAGGAGAATAAATATCCTTTTCATCAAACTCACGCGCGATGCCGATAAACTTTTCCATATTCCGGTACATGGCGGCTCCATTTTCAAATGACAGCATGATTTCCTTTATATGAAACCTGTCGGTTATGAGATTGACAAAATCCGATATATTATAGTATCTGGCCCTTTGCCTCATCTCTTTTAAAAGCCCCAGCGCGGCCGGTTTATCAAATCTCTTTGAAGATTCTTTTGATACATCCTCATCAAAAAAATGGTCGAACACTTCAAAAAGCAAGTCGTCGGAAACGCCTATATAAGGCGACCTCAAAGCTCCAAGCATCGCCGCTTTATCATCGGGGTTATATACGCATTTCAATATGTTCATAATATCTACTATTTCCCGCTTTTCAAAAAAGCCGATGCCGCCAATGACGCAGTAGGGGATACCATGCTTTCTCAAAGCCTCTTCAAATTGCGAAAGATTTGTCCTGTTCCTCAGCAAAACAGCCATATCCTTATATTCATAACCTTCATCTACAAGTTCTTTTACCTTTAAAGCGAGCTTTTCCGCCTCCATCGTCCCGGCAACATCCTCTTGCCTTTCATCCTTGCCTTTCCCCAGAAGCTCGTCCAGAAATTTTTTCACCTCCTGCCTGTTTCCATTCTTCAGGACGCCTTTGCCGCTTTTCCACAGGCCATCGCCCTCCTTTTTTCTTTCCAGAAGTGAAAACTCCACTCCGGCACTGCCTTCATAACCCTCGACATTCTTTAAGGGCTCGAAATTTGAAAACAGGTTAGAAAATATCCTGTTCACCATATTCACAATATCCGGATGGCTCCTGTAACACGTAGAAAGTTCCCTCTTTTCCCCGTTTTCAATTATCTTTTCCGTGACAGAATTAAAAACCTCATAATCCGCTCCCCTGAAGCCGTAGATGGCCTGCTTCACATCCCCGACAATGAACAAGCGGCCCGGGAATATCCTTCCGTCATTTTCCTCGAGCAGATAATAAAGGATTTTCTTCTGGACCCGATTGGTATCCTGGAATTCGTCCACCAGAAAGTACTTGAAGCGCCGCCGGTAATGCTCCCGCAGATGCCCGTTTTCCAGTAACTTTACAGTGAAAATCTCCAGGTCGTTGAAATCCACCAGACCTTTTTCCAGTTTATATTTTTTAAAACTTTCGTCGATTTTTTCCAGTATGGTCACTATGAACAACTGGACTTCTTCCAGCATGCAGGCTTCTTCGAAACATTCCATATTGTTTTCTTTATAAAACCGCGCAATATTGCCCATAGTATGCTGCCTCAGTTCATCTATGCTCAGGGCCTTTTCCCGCATCTTATCGTAAAGATGTTTTACATCCTTCATCAGCCCTTCCTTATAGTAATAATCCGTTCCGTACAATTCGAAGAGCTTTTTGAATTCTTCATCCAAGATGCGTTCAGTAATAATTTTGTTGATTTCTTTCCTTATGATTTTGGAAAGCAAAGTCTCCCTATCCACATCTTCGATTATCCTGTACATTGGGTCCAGGCCCACCACATGGCAGTTTTCCCTCAGGATTCTGTCGCAGAAGCTGTGAAATGTGCCGATGTTCGCCCTCTGTATCTCTTCCCTTAATCTTTTTAATTTCTGCAATTGTTGCGGGTCCTTCGCCTTTAGAATCTTCTCGTTTATTAAGCTTCTGATCCTTTCTCTCATCTCCAGGGCTGCCTTATTTGTAAAAGTGATGGCCACTATGCTTTGAATGTCCGCATCTTTCTCGAGCGCCAATCTCAAAAACCTGCGGGAAAGCACCCTGGTCTTCCCTGAACCCGCCCCCGCATGAAGGGCAATATTTTTATCTATATCCAGAGCTCTGGCCTGTTCCTCATTTACATCGTACTCCTCCATGATTTTACAGACATCCACGATTATCACCTCTTTTTACCCGATAATTTTGCGACGTCGTACCTGCATATGCTCCGGTATTTGCACCGGTGGCCGGAATAAGTATTTACAAAAGGACACCTTTCGGGCGGCGCAAAATTCCCGTTTTTAATGTCATGAATCAAATGCGCCGCAAGGTCCTTAAAATAGTCCATCACGAATTCAAAATTGTCTCGGGAAATCGTATCTATGCTTCCCCTGTTTTTACCTAGGGATTTTCTTTCTTCCTCCACTATAATACCTTCATACCTGCAGTTTTCTAAATCGCAATAGAGAAGCGATATACATTCTGGATCCGGCAGATTTAAATCCTCCCTGAGAGCCCTTTTTACGAGATGATAGTACATGACCAACTGAAAGTCTCTGTCCTCAAGGCAGTCTCTTAGGTTCCTGCCGCTTTTCGTTTTATAGTCCATTATTAAAAACCTACCGGTGGGGCGGCTATTTTCAAACTCCAGGTCCACCCTGTCCACCCGGGCATAAAACTTAATATCTTCAAATAACTCCTCGTCGTAAAAGGATTTTTCAAAATAATACGGTTTGAGCAATTTCCCTGTAGCATTGAAATAACCCGAAAGAAAAGCGGAGTCCTTGATTAAAAAACCTCTCAATACCTTTATTATTTCATCTTTAAACACAGAAGCCGCTATATTTTCATCCTTCAATCCCGCAGCGTCGAAGGCTTCACTGGCTTTTTCATCCAGCCTCTCCTCATTAAAAACCATAACTTCTTTATAACCTTCATAATATCTTTTCAAAATATCATGATAAAGCTTGCCTTTATCCCTGGCGCGTATTACATCTTCATCGTCCTCTACCGCAACTTGCAGCACCCTTTCAACAAAAAACCTGAAAGGGCAATAAACAAAACTATTTAGCTGGGATGGACTGAAAAAATAATCCTCGCCGAATTTGCGGACCCATTCCGGCCCTACTCTTCCTATCTTTTCTTGGGCAAAATGCGCCGTATCTATAGCGCAAAGCCATTCAACCCTGTTCTTTAGATTATCATAAAGGATTTCACCTTCTGACGAATTCGCTTTTATTGCTCCATCAGCGTTTTCTTGAAAGGTTCCCAAATCCTCTTCGCCAGCGATTTCTGCAGGCATGCAGATTATCGCCTTTTCGACAGCTTCCCTCAGGCTCCAGATATCATCATAATCCGTGGAAAACCTTTGCCTCATGCTCCTTGAATCTGTGATGGCGTAAGGAGACTCATCCAGTCTTGCCGCGAAAATGAGTTCTTCCAGAAAAGGCGACTTTATGAGGTAACTTCCATCCTCACCGGCGGTCCTGTAACTTAAAAAAAGGCCTTCTCTGGCCGATGCTACGCTCAAAATAAACCTTATCTTTTCCCTTGCAAGCTCCCATCCCGGGCTTTCAAGATTTACCCTCCGCCCTGCCAGAAGTTCTTTTTCATGGGATGTGAAGAACCCGCCCTTTGGGGGCGCAGCCGGAAAAACCCCTTCGTTGAGGCCCAGAAAAAACACGTAGTCGTACGCTGTCCCTTTTAAAAGGTCTGGGTTTAATATCTTTATTCCTGCCGGATTGCCGCCTTTTTGTGAAATCGTCGCCTCCTGTATGTGCCGCTTTAAAAATTCCAGAAAATCTCCAAATTCAATTTGAATATCAAAGTCTGCATACTCCCGCTCCATTCTCATCAATATTTCCAGCAGCGAAATATATGCTTTCAGGTCCCTCACGAATATGTCGGAGGAAATATCCCCGTTTTTATACATATCATTCAGTTTTTGCTTGATCTTCAGTTCATCGATTATATTTATAAGCTCCACAGCATAGTACCGGATCTTATCAACAGAATGAATATCGCACAATTTTTCATTGATTTTTTTAAAATCTGCGCCGGCATTGCCTGACAAATAAGGCGAAGCCATATTTAACCCGCTTTCAGTCGCTTCTTCCCCTGCGGAAAACAGGATGAAAAGGTCTCTTATCAAAGGTACGGACGAAAGTTTCATGTACCTTCCCAGATTTGTGTCAAGATTCATTTCTTCGAAAATTCGTGCTATATATTCCCGGTAGTCTCCGGAATCGCCGGTGATTACCGCAATATTTTCAGGAATCGTTTTCTTCTCATAAAGCAGAGATTTGATGAGTTTTGCCGCCTGCCTCACTTCATCTTCCAGGCAGGGGGCGTTCAGAACCTTGATTCCCTTTGCCGGAGCCGGCAGCCTATCGCCGGTAAAAAGGCATGCCGCCGCCCGTTTAAATTTGCAATCCCGTGCAAAATCATACATTACAATTTCCGCTCCGATTTCCTCAAAATCCTTGTATACCTCGCTTTCAATGAACCTATCGATAAAAGGCGTATTCATGGGAACATGGCCTATTACCTTTATATGCCGGCTTTCCACAATGCTTTTTAAAAGCTCGGCATCTATCCTGTCAAGATTTATATAACCATCCACCGCTATTAATTCCACATCGTCCAGATATGTACATCTTCCGGAATTTTCTACGGCTATGCGGGCCACATCCTCCTGGTCCGCAAATCCAAGCCGTCTGAGTTTACTGTTATAAGCTTCATATATGGCCACCAGGTTTTCCGCTTTCTTTATCAGCATCTCTTCACATGTATCCTGCGCTTTTCTTAAAAGTTCCTCGTAGGAAAGGTTCTGCCTTTTTATCTTTTTTATAGCTTGTATCAATCCTCTCAGAAACCCGTATCTGCCGTAAACCTTATCGTAAAAATGAAGCTTCCCCTTCTGCGCCAGTTCCTCCATCACTTCTTTTAATACCACGACAGCGACATCTTCAGACAAGATCCTCCTTCCCCCCAGAAACTCCCTGGCGCAAGATACTTCCAGCTCATCGATCACTATGACATCGGCGTTTATGAGCCCGCCTAAGCCTGCCATAAACTCCTGCCGGATGTGGTCCGCCAGTTCCCGGGAAGGAACTATGTATATAATTCTCTTTCCCTTTTTCAAAACTTCGATGCATCTTTCCAGCACATTATCACCCGCAGTTTATAATTTTTACATGAGCTTTTCTCCTTCTCGGCCCGTCGAATTCACAAAAATATATGGCCTGCCAGGTGCCCAGCACCAGGCGCCCATCCTCGACGGCCACCGTAACCGAGCTTCCCGTAAGCGTAGCCTTAATATGAGCATCGGAATTTCCTTCTATGTGCTTGTACCCATCACTATACGGTACAATTTTGCTAAGCCCCATAATAATATCCGACTTTACGTCTTCATCTGCATTTTCATTGATGGTGATTCCCGCCGTTGTATGGGGCACAAAGACATGGCAAAGCCCGTCCCGAACCCCTGCTTCTCTTACCGCCCTTTCTATTTCCCGGGTTATATTCACCATTTCGGTCCTTTCTGTAGTTTTAATTTCAATGGTTTTCATGCCTGTCATCTCCTTAAAAGTCCTCATACCTTTTATATCAGCTCCCCAGGTAGGCCTTGACAATGCTTTCATCTTTTTTTAATTCATAACCATAATTTTCCATTACTATTTTGCCGGTTTCCAGAACATATCCATAATCGGCGAGCTTTAACGCCATTTTGGCATTCTGTTCCACAAGAAGTATAGTTATACCCTCCTGGTTAAGTCTCTTTATGATTTTCATTATTTCCTGTACAATAATCGGTGCAAGACCCATAGAAGGCTCATCCAGCAATAAAAGTTTAGGTGTAACCATCATCGCCCTGCCGATGGCCAGCATTTGCTGCTCTCCGCCTGACAGAGTTCCCCCGTATTGCCTTTTTCGCTGTTTCAAAATCGGAAAAAGTTCATAAACATGCTCTAATCTTTCTTTGCGTTTTTTATTATCCTTTAAAGTAAACGAGCCAAGTTCAAGGTTTTCTTCTACTGTCAGGTCTCTGAAAATCCGTCTTCCTTCTGGTACATGTATTAATCCCATTTCAACAATTATGTGGGGCATTTCTCGTGTTATATCTTGCCCCATAAATTCGATGGTTCCGGCAAAAGCCTGTACTAAACCGGAAATGGTCTTTAAAGTCGTGCTCTTGCCAGCCCCATTGGAACCTAGCAGCGTAACAATCTGCCCCCGGCGCACTTCAAGGTTGATACCGCGTAGAGCATGAATCTTGCCATAATACGTTTCAACATTCTTGAGCCTGAGCAAGATATCATTCATACTGCTTCCTCCTCTTTGCCGAGATATGCTTCTATAACTCTTTGATTATTCTGAACTTCTTCTGCGGTCCCTTCGGCTATTTTTTGGCCATAATTCAGCACGATGATTTTTTCGGAAACTTTCATAACCAGCCCCATATCATGTTCAATCAATATAATCGTAATACCTAATTTTTCACGGATTTTCTGCATAAGAGCTATCAACTGCATCTTTTCATCATGATTTAAGCCGGCTCCTGGTTCATCCAGTAAAAGCAGTTTGGGCTGTGTTGCAAGAGCTCTGGCCAGTTCCACCCGCCTCTGGTCTCCATAGGCTAGATTTTTTGCGATTCGATCCTTTTTATCCAGAATTCCTACAAAGTCGAGGCATTTTTCACTAACATCTTTAATTCTTTGTTCTTCTTGTTTCTGGCTCGGCAACCGTAGGATTGAACTGACAATCCCTGAACTGCTTCGACAGTGCATGCCGGCCATTACATTTTCCAAAACCGTCATGTATTTAAAAAGTCTTAAATTCTGAAATGTTCTTGCCATACCTAATTCAGTTATTTTAAAAGGCTTCATTTTTTTGATGCTTTTTCCCAAAAACACAATATCTCCCTCGTTTGCCCTGTAAAAACCCGTCAAGCAGTTAAAAATCGATG
Source organism: Biomaibacter sp. TOL (assembly GCF_059717795.1). Classification (NCBI taxonomy): domain Bacteria; kingdom Bacillati; phylum Bacillota; class Clostridia; order Thermosediminibacterales; family Tepidanaerobacteraceae; genus Biomaibacter; species Biomaibacter sp. TOL. The sequence continues at coordinate 244,518 of NZ_AP046092.1, forward strand.
TCTTGCCGGCCCCATTCGGTCCTATCAGGCTGGTAATAGAATGTTCCTCTATTTCAAAGCTCAGATTGTTGACAGCCGTTAATCCTCCAAATCTTAAAGTAAGATTGATTCCAGTGTAAAAATCCTGTTTTTATACCCCTTTATCCGAACCTTGAAAACTTCATAAGGTATAAACTGGAAAATATTTTAGCTTCGAGAATAATTTTTGCTATATTCACATCTATATTCACATCTAATATCCGGTATTTTACTACCCTTTCCGGGACCTTTTACCATTTATTGGCTTAAAATAGGCAGACTTATCCCTATATCTTGAGGCATGAGTTTTTTGGTCTGCTCTATCATGTAATTTGCAAACCTCTTGAAGTTGTGGGCTAATATCTTAAATCCTACAACCATGTTACATTTTACAAAGCCTCTTACTCTGAGTTTGCCAAGCTGGTGTCCACGCTTTAATGCCGAGTTGGTCCCTTCTATGGCTGCTCTCATGCTGGTGTTTTCTTTGCGGCATTCTTCGATTTTTTGACGCTGTCTTGCTGTTTCTATGGCTTTTAGATTTATACGGACTACATAATCTTTCTTCTGCTTTTTGCAGTAACAGTCTTGTCTATGTTTACATGCATCGCATATATTCAAGGCAAAATGAGCTACTGTCTGACCTTTGGTGATGCCAGTGTGGATAGGGGCCATGCCTTCAGGACATTTTGTTATTATGTTGGTGGATTCATCTATTTCAAACTGTGTTATGGATAATGTCTTTTGAGGTTTTTTGCCGTTGAGGTTGGTGAAGTGAAGTTCAATTTCGTTTTCTTTACCTTTTTCGATTACTTCAGGACAGTAGTATCCTCCATCAAAATAAAGGTGTTTGCAGTCGGTGTTTTCTTTGATAACGGGTATTCTTTCCTGACCTATTTCTGCATCGCTTTTGATGTTTTGATCTGTCTTGTAGTCTGTGATCATCTGAAATGGATTGTTCTTTGAACAGGTTTCTGTAATGGTTAGTGTGTATCCGCTTTGGGCTTTGTCTCCCTTTTTCCTGTATGTGGCATCTTCATCATAGGCCGACTGCAGGGAGTTGGTAGGAATTTCTTTATTGTCTTTGGCTTTGAGTTTGTTTTTTTGTTCATCAAATACGGATTGCTCTGATATGAATCTTGTGAGTATCCTCAAGGTATCGGGATCTTTTATTTCAGGAGCTTTTTCTATGATGTTCTTTATATCAAAGCATAGATTTAAGAGCATATCCAGTTTGCTTTCATTTTCCGATGGTTTTGCTCTGTAGATTATGTCTGTTTTAAATTCGGGTTTTAAGACTTCTTTGAGGTTTGGTGTAAGAATGTCTTCAGGTACTGATTTTACTGCCCTTTCCAAAACGTCAAAGGCTAATGCTATTCTTCCGGCTTTCTTGATGTTTGACATGAACATGGTGGAGTCCATGCGCTGTTCTTCGGTGGATATGCCGGCTTCTTTGATAAAGTTTTTTGTAAGGTTTAGAAAGGAGGCAAAGATTAAATCTTCCTGTTCAGGGTGTTGTACCAGATAGCGATATACTCTTGCTCTGAAATCATATAGGGTTTTTTCTGCCAGATTTATTTCTCCCAGGACCCGGATTCCTACTGCATAGTTTACCAGGTAGTTGAAGTAGAAGTTGTCGATTAGTTCATCATCGGAGTAGTTTTTTAGGTGTTTTATGTATTCCAGGGATAAGGCTATGTTCACGGGGAAGTTTGGTCTTCCGGTATCGCTGTATAGCACTGCGAAGGGTTTTTCATCTATTTTGCAGAATACGTATTTATAGAATATGGGAGCCCATGATTTATCCAACTTAGCTTTAATTCTGGGATTCATCCAGTTTGTGCTCTCGAACAAAGAGTCTTGTAGGTGGTTGGTATTTTCCCTGAACATTTTTACACCTCATTTATCATGATTTTAGGTTACCATTGTTCGTATTTGGCTTTGTCCCTATATATTATACCATAAATCATGATAATTTGGTAGTTTTTATTGTGTTTTCGCTAATTTTTATTTTTAAAGTTGTATTTGGTTAATTTTGGATGGGAAAATCGGGGGTTTTTACACCAGAATCAAGATTATTTACCTCCAAAATCGCCATGCTTATATTCGCTCCTTATAAAATTTTTAGTTGCTTTTTTCAGGCCATATCCCTTGAGGTCGGAAAATCATGATTATTAGTAACACTATACCAAAAACCAGCATTCTCATATTTCCGATACTCCTGAATATTTCAGGAAACATAACAAGAAGAAATGCTCCCACAATAACTCCGGAAATTTTTCCCATTCCACCAAGTACCACGGCCGCCAGTATATTGACTGATTGTGTAAATTGAAATGTTTCAGGCGAAATAGAAGTCATTTTTACGGCATAAAAAGAACCCGCTATTCCGGCAAATATAGCTCCGGTTATATATGCATAAAGTTTAAATTTCACACGATCGATTCCCATCGCTTCTGCAGCATCTTCATCTTCGCGAATATATTCCCAGGCACGCCCCAGTCTGGAATTGTGTAATCTATAGGATACAAACACCGCAAGGAATACCAGGGTTAAAAATATATAGTAAAAATGGTTATTCTGATAAAGCTTCATGCCAAAAAAAATCGGTCTCTCTATTCCAACAAGCCCGCTGGCACCACCCGTTATCTTTAAGTTTCTGGCCGCAATCCTTATAATTTCGCCAAAACCCAGTGTCACAATAGCTAAATAGTCGCTTCTCAACCTCAGAGTAGGTCCTCCTATAATAATGCCGGCTAAAGCTGAAAACAATACGCTAAAAGGAATGGTCAGCCAAAAATTAATGCCAAGATGCGTTGTTAGGATTCCCGTGGTATATGCGCCTACCGCGAAAAATGCGGCATACCCAAGGTCCAGCAGGCCTGCAAAGCCAACGACAATATTCAGTCCAAGACATAATATCATGTAAAAAAAGGCATTGGTTAAAATCTCCAAAATATAATTACTGGCAACAAATGGCAACAACAAGGATATTATTATCAAAAAAACATATAAGCCCGTCCTGACCCTTATGTCTTCAAACGCTTTATATGCTCTATCAAACCAACAAACCGTCTTGTTATCCATCGATGTTTTCTCGGCCATTGTGTTCAGATTTTTTATGACCATAATTGCTCTACATCCTCTCAATTTCAGTTTTGCCTAAAATACCCGTAGGTCTAAACACCAGTAATAATATCAAAATTGCAAAAGCGAAAACATCTTTCCATTCAGAACCAACAAAAGGTAACTGAGTCCCGGCCGCTTCCAGCAATCCCAGAATCAGCCCTCCAACCATTGCCCCAGGTATGCTTCCTATCCCGCCTATAACTGCAGCCGTAAAAGCTTTTAATCCGATTATAAAACCCATAAAAAAGTGGATGCTGCCGTAATAAACTCCAGCCATGATTCCTGCCGCAGCTGCCAGAGCCGAACCGATAAAAAATGTGAGTGCTATTATTTTCTTTACATTGATTCCCATTAACCGGCAGGCATCCTGGTCAAGCGCAATAGCCCTCATAGCTTTCCCATACATGGTCCTTGAAATAAAAATGTGCAGTCCTATCATCAGTACAGCTGTGGCAAGAACAATTACTATTTGTGTATAACTTATGTGAATGCTGCCCAACTTCACTCCTTCGAAGCCTAGATCTGTGGTAAATGCTTTGAATTCGCCGTTAGTAACCACCATTACGGTATTATACAGTATAAGGGAAACACCCAACGCCGTGATTAGTATAGAAAGGCGCGGAGCACTCAGCATCGGCTGGTAAGCAATGCGTTGAATCAGAACCCCCAGCAGGCCCACTATAAGCATGCTTATAATCATGGCCAGCATGATACCTGCCCAACCAGCGCCAACTGTACCTGATACAGCAGATAGCACAGCCAGCCCCACAAACGCCCCTGTCATATAAATATCCCCATGAGCAAAATTTAATAATTTAATTATTCCATAAACCATTGAATATCCAAGAGCTACCAGGCTGTATACTGAACCCAGCATAAGTCCATTGATCATTTGCTGAATGACAATATTTAGCATCGAAAATTCATCATCCTTTCGAAAAGTCTAATCCTGATTAAAATAGAGGAATTATACCCCGGTCAAATATAATATTCGTTTGACCGAAGTATAACTCCTCAAAAAACTCCTTTAAAATTGAAGTTTTTGCACTATTGTATAAGATTCCATTTGCCGTCTTTCGCCTCCAGGAGAACAAAATTGCTCTTCGCAAGAGTGCCGTCATCGGTCATTGTCACTTCACCCGAAATGCCTTTAAATCCTTTGGTCTCTTTTAATGCTTTTATAACTGCGTCTTTGTCGGTAGACCCCGCTCTTTCAATAGCATCCTTCAACAGATAAACTCCGTCATAAGATAGTGAGGAATAGGGGCCAGGATCCTGGTTGTAACGGGATTTGTACTTTTGTATAAAGTCTTTGGCGGCAGGCAGGTACTCGGCCATGGGATTAGAAGTGCATACCACGCCATTGGCAGCGCTTCCTGCAATTTCCATCAGCTTTGGCGAATTGGAACCATCGCCCACGGCGATTTTGCCCTTATAACCGCCCTGACGCAGCTGTTTTATTAAAAGAGCACCATCTGCATAATAAGCAGTCCAATAAACAGCGTCTGGATTCTTGGATTTTATACTTGTTACAATGGAAGAATAATCCTGTTCGCCTTTATTTACCACTTCTATACCCAGAACCTTATGCCCGGCTTCTTCCCATTTCTGTTTAGTTATGTTTGCCAAATCTTCGGAATAACCGTCGCCTTCGTGAACTATTACTATAGTATCAATTTTCCAGATATCTCGGAACAATTCAACAGCTTTATCCCCCTGGTGAAGCCCTGTGCCATTGATCATAATAGCATTGCCGCGTTTTTCCTTTATCAGTTTTGTAGAATTAGCAACGGTAATGATATGAGGGATGTTAGCATCTCCGAATATAGCCAGTGTAGGCAAGGTGGCTCCAGAAGCATAAGAACCCACAACGGCCATCACACCCGAAGAAACAAGCTTATTAGCTGCAGCCGACGCCTGCTGCGGATCAGCGGCGTCATCAGCCGAAATGGTAACAATTTTTTTGCCTAAAACTCCACCGGAGTTATTGATTTCGTCCGCCGCCATAATCATAGCATTTTCCATGTCTTTGCCGTAAGTGGCTTCCGAACCGGTGAGTGGCATTATCAAGCCCACTTTGATTTCGCCGTTAAAGGTCTTTGTTCCGGATTTACTTTCACCCTGACTGTTAGCGCTCGAACCCTGCTGCGATGTCTGCTGACTCCCACAGCCAAACAGCATCAAAGCTACAAAAAGAAGCACCACCAGAGTTAAACATTTTTTAAACATAAATTTCCCTCTCTTTCTTTATTATTTTTATTATTATTGTTTTAAATCTTATGCCTTACATGTTTGAAATTTGGTTGATTTGTGTTAAATTAAACTGTAAAAGCTAACATTTTCATATTAGCTGTTAATAATAATAACATCATGCTTTAATAAATGTCAAAATTATGTCAGCTTTTTTTATTAAATTACCATTTCAACCGCCAACAACCCTTTAATATAGAAATAACTAAAGAGTGCCTGACATAGTAATTATTCTGCCCTTCGCATTTTAGGATCTAAAAAGTCTCTCAAGCCATCCCCCAGTAGATTGAAACCAAGGACAGTGATCAATATCGCGATGCCTGGAAAAGTGGGATACCACCAGTGGCTCAGGAGATACTGCCGGCCGGTAGAAATCATGGCACCCCACTCGGGAGTTGGGGGCTGAGCCCCAAGACCTATAAAGCTAAGCCCTGCTGTGAGCTGTATAGCAAATCCTATGTCCATCGTGGCCTGAACTATGATAGGTGAGATGCAGTTGGGAAGTATGTGCTTAAAGATTATCTTCATATCCCTGTTGCCTAAAGCCCTGGCAGCTTCTACGTATTCAAACTGTCTGAGCGCCAGTACTTGGCCCCTTACCAGCCTGGTGTACCACGGCCACCATGTGAGGCTTACCGCCAGTACCGCATTGGTGAGTGTCGGCCCCAAAGCAGCTGCAACAGCCATAGCAAGGATCAGGGATGGGAACGACAGGAACATGTCGGTTATCCTCATTATCATCTCATCTATCCACCCTCCAAAATATCCGCTGATACCTCCCAGCGTCACACCGATCAATACGGCAGATGCCACGACTTCTATACCGACCTGTAAAGATATCCTGGCACCGTAAACGATTCTGCTGAAGATGTCTCTTCCCATCTCATCGGTCCCCAGGATATGGCCGGGGCCTGGTGAAAGAAGTTTATTGGACATGAATATAGCCACAGGATCAGCCTTGGCTATCCATGGTGCCATCACTGCGGTGAATATCATGGCAAAGACTATTAAGACACCTATAACATTGAGAGGATTTTTGAAAAATTTAATTAATGACTTTTTGTTCATGGCAATTCACCCCGATCATTTGTATACGATCCTCGGGTCGACAAAAGCATAGCTTATGTCAATCACCAGGTTTACGACTACAAAGATTGTTGTGATAATCAATGTGACTCCCATAATGGCAGGGAAATTCAGCGTCATTATGGCGTGGACTCCGTAATTGCCTATGCCGGGCCAGGAAAAAACTGTCTCGGTAAGTACAGCGCCCCCCAGGAGCGAGGCAAACTGAAGGCCTATAAGAGTGAGCACCGGCAATATGGCATTGCGCAGGGCATGTTTGTAGATTACAATTCTTTCAGAAAGTCCTTTGGCCCTGGCAGTCCTGATATAGTCTTCATTTAAAATCTCCAAGACGCTGGAACGGGTCATCCGGGTAAACACCGCCATGGAGCCGTAGCCCAGGGTAAAAGCAGGCAAAATTATATGCAGTATGCTGCTCTTTAATGCCAGCCAATCTAAAGACAATATGCTGTCGAGGATGTAAAGGCCAGTTATCTGTGTAGGAGGGTTGAGTTCCACTCCAATGCGCCCGCCAATGGGCAATAAACCAAGATTTTTATAGAATAAAAGTTGAAGTAAAAGCCCCAGCCAGAATATCGGGGTTGAAGCTCCTAAAAGGCATACCACCCTGCCGCTGTGATCAAGGGGTGAGTTCCGTTTTACAGCGGATATGACGCCCAGAGGCAGTCCCAAGCAGACGCTTATCAAGAGGGCAAAAATCGAAAGTTCTACTGTTGCCGGAAGGTATTTCATCAATTCTTCCCGCACAGGCCTTCGAGTCTCGATGGAGATACCAAAGTCTGCGTGCAGCAGGCCTGTCATGTATTTGATATATTGTACGGGCAATGGTTTATCAAAGCCCAACTGTTTCCTCAAAGACTCGATCTGTTCGGGGCCTGCGTGGGGACCGGCCGCCAGCCGAACCGGGTCCCCTGGGATGGCATGGGAAATAATGAATGTGAGCAACGACATGCCGAAGAGTACTACTACCAGCATTACCATTCTTCTTGCAATATATGTCCCCACTTTTACCCCTCCAAAAGTTATTCCTTATACATGAAATAGTATCTGTTCACAAGCAGGGGATGATATTCGAATCCTTTCACCCATGACCTCATGGTGGTTATGTTGTCTCTCGTCAGTATAAAAATATTCGGACAGTCCTCGTTTATAATCTGTTGCGCCTTTTTGTACAGTTCCTCCCTGTGAGACGCATCAGTGGACTGGCGGGCTTCATCCAATAACTTATCCACTTCTTTATTAATATAAAAAGACTGATTGATGCTGCCTATAGTTTTTGAATTATACATAGCGTACAGCACATCGTCTGGATCCATATAATCGGGGTAAAATCCGCTTATAAACATATCCGGCGCTGACTTAGGAGAACTCAATAAATCTTTCATCGTAGCCCATGCCAGCACCTGTATATCTATATCGATACCAAGATTTTTCATGTCGCTCTGAAAAAGCTCCGCTACCTTTTTATAGTCTTCCGCACCCGTTTCTACCATCATGGTAAATTTCAGGCCACCGCCACCTGGGTAACCTGCCTCTTCCAGGAGTTTTTTAGCCTTCTCTACGTCTTTTTCATATGGCTTTATGCTGTCATCATGAGACCACATACCGACCGGCAGAGGACCTTGCATCTTTGTCCCCATGCCATTGAAAACACCATTGATACAATCATCATAAGAAAAACCATAAGCCATAGCCTGGCGCACCCTTTTATCCTTTAGAGCACCCCGCTGGTTATTAAAAAATATATTAAGCAAATTAACAGTCTTGTTCTTTTGTACAGTTATATCAGGATTCTTAGAAAGCTGATCTATAACATCCCTGGGTATAGCATTGGCAAAATCTACATCTCCGCTTTCCAACATAAGCCTTTGCGAAGAGGATTCCTGAACAACTTTTTGTATTATTTTAGATACATGCTTGCCTTCCCATCCACCCCAGTAGTCAGGATTTTTTACAAGAGTGAAATCCTGGCCCATATTCCAACTCTCAAGCTTATAAGGCCCAGTCCCAACCATGTTTTGTCTGAGCCAATCCTGTGCGAGATCGCCGTTTTTCTCATGGTCCTTGATAGCTTTAGGACTTATGATCAATGGACCAGATGGATTTGCAAGAGCGTGTAAAAAAGGAACAAATGCATAGGACAATGTAAATTTAACAGTATATTCATCTACTACATCTATGTTTTTAATCATATCAAACATCCATGCAGGACCTTGATTGATTTTTAACAATCTTTCAAATGAAATCTTTACCGCCTCTGCATTAAAAGGAGTGCCGTCCGTGAACTTTACACCCTTTCTTAAGTAAAAGGTCCATACCTTGCCGTTGTCAGTGACTTCCCATCTTTCCGCTAGCTGCGGAATGACTTCACTGCTGCTGCCTTTATATGTAACAAGGCCTTCATATACTTGCGAAATAGCCGTAAGCGACTCGGGGTCATAAGCGATGTGCGGGTCCAGTGTCGTAGGCTGGTCATCATACGCTATTACCATGGTATCTGGGTTTTTAACCTCTGTCTTTTTGGATTCCTGCTGGGTTTGCTGGCCTTGATTTGCAGTTTGCCCGCTCTCTGAAACTTTATTGGCCGATTGAGCGCAACCGCCGACTAATACAATGCACATGAGCAATATGACTGAAAGAACCAATAATGATTTTACTTTTTTCACAATGTTTGCCTCCTTGTATTTTATTTATAAATTCAATGACTTGATCCCACTAAAAAATCTTTCCGCCTCCTTTCTGAAGGACAAATCATACATTTATTTAATTTATTATTGTATATTGGACATATTGAATTATTATACATGAAAATGGACATAAATTAGATTTTATATTCTACGAAAATAAAACAATTCCTCTTTTTGTAAGTTTTTTATTTCAATGCAGGCTTTTAGCAAATTTATACTTTTCAAAGTAAAATCATATTACTTAACAAAAATGTGACATGGTTTTTTTTAAAATAAAATTATGATTCCGGTGTAATCACCTGGACACTTCGTGGCACTATTAGATGAATGAAAAATGCATTTTCGATATATAAACTAAGTCCGCTGTCGGATATGGCCAAGAACACCGGAAAGCTGTGCTGTCGCCGCTCTTAAGTTTAAAACAAGCGAGATGGAGGCGGCGGACGTCTCCCATAAAGGGCGAGGTTCTGCCGCAGTTGTTATAAAATATGGAGGGATATGAAAATGAAAGGGTTTAAAAAGCTTTTTTAGTGGATAAGTTGGCTCCGGCGCAGCACCGGGTCAGACACCACCCAATGGGCCACCTCCGGATGGTACACCTCCAGACGGGGCACCTCCAGGTGGCGGACAGAGCGTAACCGCAACTGGGTTTAAATTCCATACAATATACCTCCCTTCATTTGCTTTAACCATCAAAAAAGCCTTCCTGCCATAACCCGATAAGAAGGCTATAATTTAACCATTTCGAATAAAATATTCGAAAAGCCCGGGCCAAAACAGTCTTATTAACTTGCTGGTGGAATTTTGGTTGAAAAGATAATGGGTTTTCACAAAAATTCCTTCTTATACTATCGCTCTGGCAACGATAAATCCAAGCCATACAGAAAGAAGTCCGAGGAAAAGATTTAAATATACATTTTAATCCCCGCCAGGAAAAAATTTCCTTCTTATAAAAGTTGAAAGGTTTCAAAAGAGAATGTGGAAAACGTGGTCAAGGCTCCCATGATACCAGTCGTAAAAATAGTCTTATATTTACATCTATGTTACCCATCTCGGCTGCGAAAATCATCACAAAACTCATAATAAAGCATCCTATGATATTTACGATTAAAGTGCCGTATGGAAAAAAGGCTCCGAAAAATTCCGCAGCCCAACCGGAGATAATGTATCGTAGGATGCCTCCGATAAAGCTGCCGATTCACACTGTGGATATTATATATATCAATTAGTTTCACCACCACATGCAGCCAAGCCTCAGGGAAAAGTCATCTTATACAACGGCAAAAAATGTCTTAAAAACTTTAGCCACCATACAAAGTCACTGAAGTTTTATCCGAAAAAAGGTGCTATACAGATCGGCAGCGAACGCGAATATCGTGGTTATGGATAAGGATTTGAACATAGAATATGTATTTGCGAAAGGTAAAATCATGGATGTTGTAGTTAAAGGTACATATGAATAGCCGGGAATATTAAAAAGAAGGCCTTCAGGCCTTCTTTTTAATATTAACCGACAAATTATTATCTAAAGTTGTCAGGTTAAAACTTACCATGAAAGTAAGACAACCATAAGAGTAAGATTGATATCAAAGATTCTACATGCTATAATCAATATAGACAAAAGAAGATTAAGTAAGTGAGTGATGATAAGATGCCTATAATATGTATGTTTTTTGGTATAAAAATATTAATGAACTGGAATGACCATATGCCGCCGCATTTTCATGTTGAATATAATGAAAATAAGGCGATCGTGGATATTATTAAAACAAAGGTAATTAAAGGATTTTTGCCTAAACGTCAATTAAGATTAGTATTAGCCTGGGCAGAATTACATAAGGATGAACTGATGCAAAACTGGGAACTTGCTAGAGAGGGAAAGGAACTCAATGCGATAAAGGGCTTGGAGGTATGACTATGGATAATAGATATTTCCCTGAGATAGATCAGGTTATACCTACCAGAGATTTTAAAGTATATCTATATTTTGACGATGGCAGTATAAAATTATTTGATGCCAGGGAAATAATAAAAAAAGGTATATTCAGGAAACTGCAGGATATAGACCTTTTTATGAATGCCTGTACGGTTTTAAATGGCACACTGGCATGGGATGTAGAAGGTAATTATGATGAAACTAAATGCCTGGATTTAGATCCTATCGTATTGTATAAGACCTGTCCTGATGTTGAGGAACCTGAATGGGTGAAAACTTAAGAGGCAAATGAAGTAACGAAAAACAGATCTCAAGCATGGTTTTGTTCCAAAAAACAAGAAAAAACAGCGGCTTATAGCTCGCTGTTAATAGCAGGTAGTTAAATAATTATTCTACTGACATGGCAGCATAGAAGCCTGTACGGATAGCGCCTCCCACTTTGGATACTTTCTCGGCATCACCTATTACAGTGGTCTTCATGTTATACTTTGCTCTTACTGCATCCGGAAAGGCAGTATCGGGCTTCTGACCAAATGCAGTAATCACAGTATCAGCCGTTACGACTTCTCTTGTGCCGTCCTTCTTCTCAATAATCACACCTGTGTTATCAATGGCAACTACCTTACTATCTGTCAGCAAAGTCACATGGTTTTCCTCCAACATACGCATTAGACTAATCTTGTTTATAGGCATCACATCCCGTACACATTCACTCATCATCTCAATTACAGTCACCTGCTTACCTTCCATGGCCAACTCCAGTGCAGTATCACACCCGCTAAGGCCTCCACCACAAATGGCAATCTTGTTTCCTTTTACGCCTTTTTGATGAGCTTCAATCACACCGATTACATTGCTGTTGTTCACACCGGGTATGTTGGGAACAAAAGGTACAGACCCTGTGGCGACAAAGATTTTATCAGCAGCCTCCAAAATAGGGTCATCCACCTTCACTTCTGTGTTTAACTTTACTTCCACACCAAGTTTTTTCAACTGGACTTCATACCAGGCGATCAAGTCCCGGATACGCTTTTTAAAAGGACCTGTAGCAATGATCTTAAAGATTCCGCCTATTTCGCCCCTCTTTTCATAAAGGGTGACATGATGACCTTTCATAGCCGCCACGCGAGCAGCTTCCAAACCGCCCGGACCGGCGCCGATAACTACGATATTCTTGGGTGATGCGGTCTTTGTGATTTGAAAATATTTTTCCATGCAAACCTGAATATTTACGGTGCAGCTTATCTGTGTCAGCCTGCCAAAAATACGACCAATGCATTCCTCATTACAAATCAAACATGGCCGTACATCCTCACGACGGTTCTCCATTAATTTTTTAGGAAATTCAGGATCTGCAATAGCTTGACGGCCAAACATCACGAAATCGCAATTACCCGAATTCACAAGTTCCAATGCAGTTTCAGGCGAGTGATTGCCTGCGTTAATCAGCGGAATCTTTACATGCTTTCTTGCTTCTTTGCAAACATACGCCATACAAGCTTCACCAAGATAAGCCGTAGGGAATATATAATCCATGGTCTCATAAGCACCAGCATCGATATCTAAAGCGTCAACTCCCGCTTTTTCAAGCAACTCAATTAATGGCATGCTGTCCTCTATGGTACGGCCACCAGGGAAACGGTGATCCAATGCTATTCTAAACAGAATTGGCATATCAGGGCCTACTGCTTCACGAACTGCCTTTACTATCTCTACGGCAAAACGCGCCCGGTTTTCTAAGCTCCCTCCATATTCGTCAGTACGTTTGTTCCAAATAGGAGACAGAAATTGGTCAATTAAATAACCGGCATGACCATGAATCTCAATTGCGTCAAATCCCGCTTTTTTAGCAAAGGTTGCTGCTGAGGCGAAATCTCTGATGATTTCCTTGATTTCCTCGGTAGTCAGAGCTCTACAAATTATATCCGGATTATAAAAGGAAGGTATTGCGGAGGAGGATATCGGCACACGCTCACCGATATTGGGCATACCATTGCGGCCAGTTCCGGGACTTAACTGTGCACAGATCTTTGCCCCCCAACGATGGACTCTCTCACACAAAATGGTGGTCTTAGGGATGGCACGATCGTTGTCAAATGCTATAGTGGGCCCGCCCTGAGCGGTTTTTTCGTTTATGAACTGTGCTCCGATGATAATCATGCCAAATCCGCCTCGAGCACGTTCTTCATAATACATAATACCTTCTTCGCTCTCCGTCCCGTCCTGCATGGGGGTAAAAGTACCCATGGGGGACATGATTAGGCGATTTTTTAGATTCATTTTTCCGATCTTCATGGGCTCAAACAGCTTTGCATATTTATTGTCCACGATATTCACCCTTTCAAAAGATACTTTATTAGGCAGAAGCGGCCGCAGATCATTTTCTGCTTACTTATTTTAAGGCTAAACACAGGTCCAACCACCGTCGCAGGTTACGATGGCGCCGGTCACATATGAAGATTCATCAGCTGCAAGGAATACAATAGTTGAATCCAGCTCGCCTTCTCTACCGGGACGTTTCATAGGAGTACATCTTCTAATGAACTCGTCCATGGCTGCCATAGCCTCAGGGTTATTTGCTTCTGATGGGAAAAAACCCGGGCAAATCGCATTGACGGTAACGCCCCTGGAAGCCCATTCGGCAGCCGCAGCTCGGGTAAAGTTTATGACGCCGCCTTTTGATGCATGATAGCCTGCCACTGGAATATCCTTGTTTCCGACCAAACCAAAGATAGATGCGACATTGATGATCCGGCCATAGCCATTTTTCAGCATCTCCTTGCCAAATTCTCGCGTACATTGGAATACGGCAGTCAAATCCAGGTCTATGTTGTGCTGCCACATCTCGTTAGTCATCTCTTCCAATGGTGCAGAGCTACCGCCGCCTGCATTGTTTACCAAAATATCAACCTTGCCATATTCCTTTACCACAGCAGCCACACAATTTTTAACCTGTTCCAGCTTTGTCACATCGCATGGCAAAACCAGACACCGGGCTCCTGTCGCACGTATCTCTTTCGCTACTTCCTCCAGCTTATCCTTTCTTCTTGCCATAATGGCTAAGCTGGCGCCCTGTCTAGCCAGGGCCAAAGCAAACTGTCTGCCAAGGCCGGCAGATGCACCTGTTACAACTGCTACTCTTCCTGTTAAATCAAACACGTCTTTCACTCCCCATTTCTATTTTAAATTATTTTGCCGACCACCCCTGATTCAATAGCTATCGCAAAAAACTTCATCACAAATTACGGAGTGTTCGGGCAGTTAACTCTATGAGCGGTGGGATAGTTTAGGCTTTGCAATTTAGTATGTGCCTCTTGTGATTCTATTATAATTTTAACAAAATTAATATAAATTTCATGGTACATATTATCTAAAAAAATCTCCCTTATTTGTGCATCGCATACAATCACAATGCAAATGATGACGAATGACCTGATCTACTTCTCGCAGAGTCATGGCCGTCAGTAAACGCCTGATCACCGCAGCGTCGTTTATATCCTGCCCTATAATCTCTCTAATCTTGGATAGCCTGTATAATAGCGTATTTCGATGAATATGGAGTTTTCGTGCCGTCAGTTTGATGTTATTATTTAATAGCAGGTAGGTTTTTAAAGTGTTATAGTAATCCGTCTTCTTTTCCTTGTCTACGGCTCTTAGGCGCTCCAGTTCGGACAGGCGGTAGCCAAGTTCTCCGAGGCCGCTCACGGCATATAAAGCCACAATTTCAAGATAATAGTCATTAAACAGGAACAAGTTTTTATCCGGATGCAGTACTTGCCCCACCTCCAGCGCCTTTTGTGCTCCAAGCCGAAAGTCTGACCGAGCAGCCAGATCCATAAAAATATCGCTCATGCCACAATAGCATTGATATTGTTTTAATAATTTCTCAAGGGGTTCTGCAATAAATTCAACTCCGCTGCAGTGCGGCAGGTTGGCAAATAGTGTGTATAAATATCCTCCGGTAACCACGTGAAAAACATTGGAGAACATACTTAAAACAGCATTCCTGATATGTTGTATCCTTGCATTGTTGCGTACACTCGGTGAAAAAATAGCAATCACATAAGGGGGCTTTAATCTGCCTGTATCCACAAAACCCCTGTTTCCTTTTTTATCACCCTCCGGAATAATGTCCCAAAAGAGCTCTCTGGCAATGACCTGGTGAATCGGATCCGTTGCCCATGCCAGTTCCAGATGCTCCCGCTCCATCTCTATGGCAAGGGCCTTGCAAAGTATATCATTTACCTGCAAAGCTGTGGGAGCCAGTGTGGGGTCGCCATAGGTGGTAGCACAAAACCCTTCAATGTTTCCGTTGATACGGATTGCTCCTGTGGCCTGTGCCTTTTCTACAACTCCCCAATCAATGATCACCGATTTTTCACTATTCGATATAATATCAATATATCCTTGACGATAATATTCTTCTATCACCACATCAGCAGGTACAAATCCCGCTCTTATATTTTGGTCTATATGTTTACTTCCAGTGGTTTCGCCATATGTTGCTGCCAGTACCTTAAAAGAGATATCCACCACATGAATTGGCAACCTGGTATAATCAAAAAGAGCATCAATCATGGCCTGCATACCCTTGCCTGACGCCAATGCTTCAAAAACAATGCGGTAACAAACATTAATATCAATCTTAGAGTTCATAACTCGTCCTCCTACTTTCAGTATCGCTTCTCCTTCACTCCTCGGATCACTACAACTCCACCGTCTGCCAAATGCTCTAGTATTTGGATCATTGCACATTAAAAAACTGATTATCAATTCTCGATAATCAGTTCGCCCTGCTTTCATTTAGTTGATTATATATAATTAACTCAACTTTCGCAGGAACAAAGTGCCAACTTTTTCTTGAGGAAAGTGGGCAGACAAGACATAAAATAATCTAAAAACTCATTGATTGCTTCCTTTGAAAGCACGAGCTTTTCACGCAAAGCAGTCTTAAGAGCATCAATCAATAGCTGCAAAGCTTCCATGAACTTTATATCCTGAAGCTCATCACAGAAGTAATAGAACAAGCCTCCTATAGTTCGCAAATCCTTGTTATTGCGGTTTTCAACAGCCAAACTTTATATTTATATTTTCATTTCCCTCCATACTACATCAATTTACTCAATTACCACCGCCGTGCCGGATGCAGTCACCATGAGCATGTTGCCGTTTTGCCCCAGCACCTCGTAGTCCACATCCACGCCGACTACAGCATTGGCTCCCAGAGATGCCGCTCTGGTCTCCATCTCCCTCAACGCAGCTTCTCTTGCTTCGAGCAGCTCCCCTTCATATGACCTGGACCGGCCGCCGAAAATGTTTGAAAGACCTGCGGCAAAATCTTTAATAAAGTTCACTCCTGATATTACCTCACCGAAAACTATCCCCTTATACTCAACAATTTTCTTTCCTTCTACACCAGGCGTTGTCGTCAATATCATTTTAATCCCTCCGATTAAAAGTTGGCTTTTTATATTTTCTCTTCATTAATTCATTATTATTATTACGATATACTTCTCCAAAAAACAATAATATCCTGCATTGTACTGAGTCAACCGTCTAAATCCTCTCCATGAAACGGAATGACAGTAGACCTTCCATCTTCATGTTTAAAATATTTATGGCTACCTTTCTGCCTAATTTCAATAAAGCTTAATCTTTCTAATATTTTTACCACATCTTTTGAGGAAACAACAGTTAATATGCTCATACTACTACCTCAATTTGCTGAACACCAATAAATTCATTTTGTAAAATATCTTCTTTTTCGCATTCCACGCATAGTTCAATAGCTTCTTTTATCCTAGGAAGCAGCTCCTCCACTGTCTTTGCCTGTGTATGGCAGCCTTTTAAAGCCGGAACTGATGCCAAATACATCCTATCTTCGTCTTTCTCTATAAGAATAGTGAAGTTATATTTTTTCATTATTACCACCTCTAATATATTATAACACATTTTAATGACGCTTACATTGCCGTAATATTATATTGGGTCATCTTTTGTCCCTACAGTGATATATTCACTTCTGCTCCTTCATTTTATAACTTTCTCCCTTGATCAAAACTAGGTGACAATGATGAACGATTCTATCAAGTATAGCAGAAGCAAGCTACGTTTTCCTTCTTACGTATATATTCGCATGTGGCCAGGTTATATATTTTTCAGTCGTGGGGTTTCAGGCGAAATTCCTGTAATATCTCGAAATATTAAAAAATCGCGGGGTTACTTTGAATCCCCGCGATACAATATATTATTCTTAATTTTCAAGTGTATCAAGCATACGGAGGAGCATTGCAGCAACTTCTGCGCGCGTTATCTCTCTCTCTGCCCTGAAAGTATTATCTGGATATCCCTGTATAATTCCTTCTCCTACTGCCATTTCAATACTTGTTTTTGCCCACTCAGGAATACTGACATTGTCTACAAATTTTAGCTCTGCAGTCTTAACTGTGCTCTTCTTCCCAGCCAGTTTTTCTACTGCTTCAGCAGCCCAGTGGCTCTGCAAGTCCTTGAAGTCTACGACTTTGGGTGTAGCAAAGGCGGCGAACATGGTTAGGTGATCTACGGTAACCGCCACCGTACCTTTTTCCACGTCTACGGTGCCCTCAAGGCCCACCCACTTTCCTTGCTTCTCGTTGTAGTAGAAGGCAGCCGCCTGCTGATCCTTGCCCAGCTTGCTGCTGTCGAAGTGGAGAGTTATGGTGACCTTGCCGGTCAGGGTGCCGTTCTTGAGGACAATATCCACCACTTTGCTGAGCAGAGGCATTCCCGCGTTTGCGGCCTTTTCGTCGCCCAAGACTTCCACTACCACGGCGGCATTGTTCATTACCCCCTTGCTTAATGTTTTTTGATATTTCCTGCCTATTTTCTAGCTCTTCCCCCATCCATCACCTCCTCCCACATTCTTATGCACGGCCCGCTACTCAGCCTGACCGGACACCATGCAGGCGCACTCAGGGTTGGGAGCGCGGCGCAAAACAGCCCGGCCTGGAAATTCTTGTTAAACTGAGTCAGCTATTCGGCGTTTCACTGAATGATTTGGTTGGCCTAAACAATGACCAGGTTCACACACCACTGACGCAATACTATTCATTGATATTGTTAAAAATCTCTCTAAACCGTTCCGGGTACTCAGTATGAACAGGGATTATTAATTGCGGCCTGCATGCCCTTGAAATACGTTTAACTGTTTCAACATCCGCGTGTCCGCTTGTATGCAAATATATTACTTCCATATTTTTAGAGCCAACAAAATTCATCAACCTTTGCATCCTTGCACTTTTTATGTTTTGTTTATTGCCATGTGCTCTTAAATCTCCGGTATATACAACGCATTTTCCTTCTCCCCGAATAACAAAAGCATAAGCGTCAAATGCAGAGTGGTCAATTAGATAAGGTGTAATAGAGAAGTCGCCAACTACAATTTCCTGTCCGTTAACCAGGTATTCAGCTGGGTTAACAAAAATCTTAGAATTTATAAATAGTGCAGTTGTATTAAAAATCCTTGCTGCCTTTTCACCCATAAATATCGGTATATTTTTGCAAACCTCACCCAGAAGCCCTATTCATCTTAAAGCTCCATTTTTTTAAATATATCTTCATACTTGATTAGAAATTTATCCAAAGAATAAATACATTCGTTATATAGGCCATACCCCATAAAGCATGCTGTCGCAATTTTCAATTCAGCTTTACTGCAAAAATCTACGTAATCATTTGACTTAATAACATCTCTCAACTCTCTAAATAATGCAGACTTGGCTGGATCGTGATTGGCAAGGATTAGAATATACTCAGGATTTTCATCGCTGAAAGATGCGATTTTTTTAATTTCATTTAATAATCCCAATTCAACTTTAGTATTAAAAATATTCACCATCTCGTCTTTTATATTTTTTAGATTGTTTGTATCGCTCAAGAATTTATTAAAATCCATAATATGTTTCTTTAGGCCGGCATCACCGGTAATAGCTCCGTCCAAATACTTCATTTCAATAAATGATAGCCTTAAATTTCGATTATTTTTTCTATCTGAAGTAGTAGACGGCCATTTTACCGCAATCATATCAAACCTACGGTCTTCATTTGCATATTCTATGTCACAAATATAATAATCAGTGCTATTTGCTCCGCTTCCGTAATTATTCTCATATGCAACTAATTGCTGATATTCCCGCTCTTCTTTAGGATGCTGCCCAAACCAAATATCCATTTGATTTTTAATGTAAGGTAGCTGCTCAATCCATTTCTTTGCAATAGACATGTTATTGGTAGAAACCGACCCAGAAAGAAGGCTATCAATGCGTTGTTTTACAGTATCATCTGCAACATACTTAACATCAAACCAGAACTCGTAAATACCTTCACTTTTTTCTGTTATTTTTAGTGCATTTCCACCGCGATAGTAGATATTAATGTAATTTTCTCTTATTTCCAGGCAGAGAGTATGGTCAACCTTGACAGTATTTAACACCTCTACTAATGTTCCTGTTTTTAAATCCTCAATAAATTTATCAGAAATGCCTCTCACGATATACCTCCTACCACCTTCTAATTTCAAACGTATGATATTCGTATAGATAAAGCAGAGTTAGTTCGTCCACCATCATGCTCTCTTCTTCGTGGCTTTCTTTACTGTCCCATGGAGTGTACGAAATAGGAACAAGCCTCTTTGCATTATATTCGGTCTTTAATTTTTCCTTTAACTCGTCTATTGAGTCAAAATCCTCAGGACATGAAAACATCCCTTCATCTAGCCTTATACTGAATTTCTTTACTTTTCTCTCCTGATGCTCCTGTAGCCCGAAATCTCCTTGCATACTCCAGGTTATTCTAATATCTCTAAAATCCAATAAGGAGTTGATATTTTCGAAAATCTCTACACCGTCTTTGTTTATATTCGGCGACAAATAATAACTTCCATAAAATTTTGAATAAGGTTTGGTGTAATAATAAGTTTTTTTCGTCGCATCATATAAAGGCTCTTCAGCCCAGCTCGGTATTTCCGCATTATTCCAAAACCAGTCTCCTATGCAAAAAAGTTCTTTGATGCTTTTTTTGTCCATACCGAAGCAATATACCAATGTGGCGTCAAACCCCGGTATATACTCCATAGCAACCTGGTGAAGCAACCCTTCATAGCGGTCGCTTGCGCTGTCTGCAATTTTTTTCCGGGCATCACCACAAAACTTAATAACGTAAAACATCCGCTAATCCTCCCATTATTAAATAAAAAGTTTACCAATATTATTTTACTCCCTCAAAATATAACCCTTTAAGTTCCTGTCAAAAACAACCTTGCCATCCTCTATTTCATTAATAATGCTGATGTCTCTATAAAACATCCTCTTTGATACTATATCCGGATAACATATTTCATCGACTTTTTGCTTTGTTAAAATCTTTCCCCGCAATAAACATTTATACATTAGTAACACCCGCCGCAATCTGATGGAACTTTCGCATGCTCTTCGTCCAATGCCCTCGTTATCTTTAACTACTGACAAAATAGTTAATCTCAACTTTTCGCTATCATTAAGAATATTGTCGTTAAAATAGATGTCCGATATATTGTACTCCGGTTTTTCATGATAGTTTAAAATATACGTTATTGGATTTTTTAAGTCTTTTAAGTCATATTCATACTCAGCTGACTCAGGTGGCAAAGGCTCTTCGCATTCTTTCCAAAACTCAAACAGTGCCTGTTTATCCTCATTTTCGATAGATGCAAAATTGATAAATGCCATAAAATGCGGAATCGCATAAATTTCTGTTATTTCATCTGCAATGTAAACTTTAATTTTTACTTCCCTTCTCAAATTTTTATCGAAAGTTTTGATGTTCTTCATACATTTTTTTAGTCTAGCTAATTCATACTCATTTAATCTAAAAGTTAATATAGTAGAATAATAAGAATATGCAAACTTAAAAATCTCACTTTCTTCTAAAAACAAGCCCATTTTAATATCTCTCCTTTGTCTGCTCTGTGTACCATATAATACCACGAGCACGATGAACAGGGGCTGTCATGGAAATTACTTTCATTGAAAAAGCGGCTGTTTTTATCTCCATAATCCTGGATTTATCTTAAGTTTCATAGCCTTAATTTGTTACTTTTTCAATAATAAGCTTGGATGCAATTTCAAGTCTTTTATGATAATTTTTTTGAGTATGCCCCTGTCCAGTTATAAAAGGTGAAACCACACATGGTATTCCCTTAATAAAAATATATTCCCCTTTTTCAACAACATCTTTGTACTCTAGACCAAAAAGCAGGTTAAGGGATTCTGCACCAAGAAGTATTATAAGATCAGGTTTACAAAAATCTATTTCTCTTTCGAGGAGCCTCTTACTCGCTTCTTTATTAAAGCCTTTTCTATTTTGTAAATCCGACCAATATACCTTCGATGCATCCGTTATATAGCAATGTTCCAAATCTATTTTCCACTTCATTATTTGGCTGTAAGCCCTTTCCCATTTGTTATATTCAAACACTTTGGGGTCATCAAGGAGTTCTGTAAACCTGTCGTAATCGTATTTGCTACGGATTATCCTAAAAAGATTTGCCCAAAACACTATACTTCCCGCATCTTTAGCAAGTGAATCCTGACTTATTATCATTACTCTGTTCTTTTTATCATTTTCAAAGTATTTTTCTCCCCACCAAGGGAGATCCGCCCCCCTTCTTATTCGTTTATAATCATGTAATGACAGGAAATCTTCAATGTCGCCAGCGTAATAGTTATCAGGATAAAGTTTTTGAAAAACCCTCACAGGACTGTTTTCTTTGTAACAGGATAGTGGATAAATCTGATATTCAGTAAATATCATAGATAAATGCTTTACAGCCTCTTTTCTATTTTCCATTGAATACCCTCCATAACATTTTTGTTTTTTCCATCTATAGTGGTAATATCAGCAATTTTCATTTAAAATCGTTGTTATGGTTATTATTGGTTTCCGTTAGTGATAGAATATAATTTTTAAACCAAATGCTTTTTTATTTTTCTCCAATCAAGAATTTGTTGGTCTAGCTTTCTATTAGCCAAACCAATTCTGCCACAATGATACATAGCAAAAATATTTACATTCTGTACTTTTATAGGATTATTTTTTATCAGTTTATTAAGCGATTTATTTAAGGCTTAGGCCATATATTCTGGCAACTGCATCGTAAGCCACTTTACCTAAAATAATAATTATTTTAGGCTGTATAATCTCAATTAATGGCTTCAAAAATTCTTCCGTAACTTTCTTTTTCCCATATAGACTTAACTTTGCTGGACATCCCATTTTGCTTTATCCTTAAAATTGCATTTGTAAAAAATGTTGGGGCATTGGTATTTGGTTGTGATGGCTTGCCAATATCAATATTTAATGTTTGAAAAAGTTTCATCAAATTAATATTTGTGGGATTTTTATCATCATCTCTACCTTTGTTTGTTATATAATAATTTTCATCTCCCCAATCTTGACCTATAACCAAAATATGTGCATCGAGGTTCCCTTGCTATAACGACCAAGGCCCTAAAGCTGTATCATTATCATATATACCATTTAAATTTCTAAGTGGAGGAAAGGCTTTAATGAAAAAATCGCACACTGGTGTCCCATTACAAACAATAATTTTGGGCTTAAAACTCAATATTTGATTCCTTAAATAAACTGAACAGTTCTCCTTTATTTTTTCTGCTTCCTTTATGTTGATATTTTCAGGCGGAAAATTGTTTGAGCAGCATTTTACAATGTCGGTATGGCCAGCCCCTTTTGGCTTGCCCAACAAACTGTACAGATGCTTCGATACGGTTAAAAAATCCTTGAAATAAGGATGAATATCTCCTGAAAAATAATTTTTCAAATTATCTTTTTCTCTGGGATCATTATAATTTTCAGGCCCTTTTGGGTTCAAGCCAACTATCCATATTTGACTGTCGGGATGTCCTTCACTAAAGCCTAACTCAGCAATAGGTTTAATAACCCATCTTATCAGAGAAGGTACTTCCTCATTTATTTTTTCTCTCATTTTTTCTTTTTTCTTCTACTTCTTTCTGGATTATCGCCCGGAAATGTTCCTTTATTTCACGATTTTGCTTAATTATACGTGCCGGCATATATTTACAAACGGCGAAACGCCCCGTAGACAGGCACATCGGCGATTACCATCTCAATTTTCTCGGTTTCTTTTGGTTCTTTATCTTTATCCTCATCGTGAATGCCAGTTAAATCTATATTGGTTAAAAACTTGTACCTTTCTGTAACTGCTAATATGCCGTCTTTAACCCCCTGATAGTAGCTGTATCTAAATACCGGTTCGCCGAAATAAGCATCTGTATTTTGTGTTTCCTTGTCAGAAGGAGTTGCGGTCCCAATACCTTGGCATTTCCAGACCTGAAATGTTCGATTACCGTATGCCAATCTCCGAAATAAGACCTATGGCATTCATCAAGAATTATGCCGGTCAAGCGGTTTATTTTAAAGGTATCACCAAATACCTTATTAAATTAGCAAACTGTCTGTTCGGCAAGAGAATCCCTGTCTACAAGAAATAAGACCCGCCTAACTAGCCCGACTTTATAAAGCTTACCGATAATTCCTGCTGCTGTTATCGTTTTCCCCGTGCCGGTGGCCATCTCAAATAGGTTCTGTCTCTTCCCAATTGAAATGCACTCATAATTTTTCGCCTGCACTAAAGCCGCATTCAAATCCATCCCATGTTTTTTGGCCTCGATAATTGCAGCAGGTGACCCATTTACTAATATCGCATAGTCCGTCTTTTCTCCGCCCGGTCTAGGATATTCTTTGGTTATTTGAGTAAAATCAGCTAAATTCCAGTTCAGTGTCCTTAAATGTTCATCAATCAAGGACTTCGCATTTTCCTCTGTATTCACTTACTCCCCTCCCTAAATCTGTTAAGTTTCTTTTATCTCCAGCAGTTTCTCAACTGTTCAGTGACGGTGAAAGCGTTTTTCTGCGGAAAATCTTCTTTAAATAACTTCTAAATCGGTAGTATTGGCCAAACTATGTTTTGTTTTCTTCATTCAATCTATAAAATGACTTCATAAAATCCTCCGGTTTAATGTAGTTCAATTAAATCATCTGCTGTTATTCCAGCCTGTTTGAGTATACTTTTCAAAGTTTTGGGCTTCAGGATATCACCTGCATGAACCGGGACCGTTACCAGATTACCTTTGGGGCCTTCTAGGTAATGATGGCTGCCATGGATATGAACTAACCTAAATCCTTTTTTGCTCAAAGCTTTGATTACTTCTTTGCCCGTCATTCTGGGAAGTCTTAGGCTCATACAGACACCTCAACTTCCCCAAAAAAGATCGGCGGTTCCTTTATAGGTAAAGGTTCACCCTTCATTTTTAATACTTCCAAATAACCTATTATGGCTTCACGGACATTTTTTAAGGCTTCTTCAAGAGTATCCCCTTCGGTTATACACCCGGGCAGAGCTGGGACAGTAACAGTATAGCCGCCATCTTCCTCATTCCACTCCAAAATTACTTTAAACCTGCGTTCCATCTTATTAACCCTCCGTTTGCTTTTAGTGGTAATTCATCAGGATCCTTTTCCGCATTATTTTTAATACACTTTAAAATAATTACCCTTCTTCCTGTTCCTCAAAATATTACTCTATCTTCTTTGTCCACTGTTTTTATACTCATTTATCGCATCTTCAGCAAGAACATCAAAGGGGTTTATTGCAGGAATAACGTGCAACTGGTTATCCTTGGGTGTATATTTAATAAATACGATATCACCGCTATCTATTCCCAAGGCCTTCCTTATATTTTTTGGTAATGTTAACCTGCCCTTGCTGTCAATCTTTGCTACTGCTTGTTTTATCTGAGACATGCTTCTGCCTCCTTTTGTGGGATTTTCCCACCTCTAGTATATATAATCACTATATATATTTCAATAATTTTACATATCTTCAACATAGCTTCCATGCGATTCCTATAGCCGGCCATTTGAAAAAGCTTTTACCCAGTTTTTCATCAACGATTCCTTCTTTTTGCAGGCCTTTTACTATAGATTTATATTGCTATAGATTTATATTCGGTGGAAAAGTCTATATGACCAGTCTTTGCCAAAATATGCCTTCCAATATCAAAGATTGCCTCCAATGACCTCCTAAGATAACTTTCGGCGGCAGCAGAATATAAACCATTTTCTAAAAATTCCTTTTCGGGAACGATTTTGAGATTTTCCAGTTCTTTTAAATATGCCTGGATTAAGTCCAACCGTTCCAGTATGGCGGATTTATTTATCATCATAATTCCTCCAAACGCTCTTCATAATACTTATCGAGGACATATTTAAAGTCAGCTGCTTTTGCAAGGGTCTTGAGTTCATAATCATCTTTTATTTCCTCAGATTCAGCGTATATACATATACCCAAAATGGCCTCTGTTTGAAAAACCGAATGATTTTCCTGCAAAAAAACCAAATCCAATCTCGGAAATATTTCTACAAGGTCATTATAAATGTCGCTATACAATCTATATCTGCCATCAACGTCATTGATGTCATATGAGAAAACTATACCGACATCAATATCTGCCAGTGGGTCTTCTATATTGACATCCTCGCCGTTTAAGATTTTAAATGCATTTTCCTTCTGGGAACCAAATAGATACATAAGGATGATATTATATTTTTTACATATGCTGTTAATTATCTCAAATTTATTTTTCTTGTCATCATATAATTGCATTAAATCACTTCCTGAATTATTATCTATAATTTCATTTCCCCTCATACTACATCAATTTACTCAATTACTACCGCCGTGCCGGATGCAGTCACCATGAGCATGTTGCCGTTTTGCCCCAGCACTTCGTAGTCCACATCCACGCCGATGACAGCATTGGCTCCCAGAGACGCCGCTCTTTTCTCCATCTCCCTCAATGCAGCTTCTCTTGCTTCGAGCAACTCCCCTTCATATGACCTGGACCGGCCGCCGAAAATGTTCGAAAGCCCTGCTGCAAAATCCTTAATAAAGTTCACACCAGAGATAACCTCTCCAAAAACTATACCCTTGTACTCCACGATTTTCTTTCCTTCAACACCAGGGGTTGTCGTCAATATCATTTTTAATCTCCTCCAGAATAATATTTTATTTATTAAATGCCAATTCCCATATCCAGATTCAGCGTATATACATGCCTAAAATAGCCTCTGTCTGAAATACCGAATGATTTTCCTGCACAAAAACCAAATCCAATCTCGGAAATATTTCTACAAGGTCATTATAAATGTCGCTATACAATATATATCTGCCATCAATGTCATTGATGTCTTATGATGAAGCTATTCCGACATTTTAACAAGGGCTTCGCCATCCAGCATAGCATCACCTCCTAATAAGAATTCACCCAGTATCTTATTCCACCGTTTTCCAATGTTTCATATTTATAACCGTTCTCATCCATAATTTTCTTAAGTTCAGAAAAATAACCGCTATTATTTTGGTTGACCATTTCTATGTACTTATTTGCTATTTCTATATCACTTTTACTTTTATTATTGATATAATCAAGATAATGTTTAAAAGCCAGTTTTGATATGTTGGCATATTCCTGGGTGGTTACTAATAATGGTTCAAAAGGTTTTACTGTTTTCTGTCCAGCGAGCATGTTTTCCCATTTTTCGCAATTGGCAACTCCTTCAATTAAAACCTCTTTATATAATTTCATATCTCGACTCTGATATGGCACTTTATGAAAATCGCTTAATTTTAACAGGCTCTGATTGATAGAATCTCTGCATATTTGAAGATTTTTTAAATATATTTCCTGTTCTTTCGAAATTATTTTTAAATCGCTCGTAGATGTTTGAGAAATAGTATTTATAATTCTATTATCTTGATTCATATATTTATATAAAACAGTAGGCCCGATAAACAGTATCAGAGTTATTATAATACTTAAAAACACCGAAAAAGGACTTCTATTCGTCCCTTCAGCGGGTTCAAACTTAACAGTTCTTTTATGGCTTGAATATATTTCATTTATATCATTGTATTTGTTACTTTTCTTAAGTTCTTGCATCTCTTTTCTAAAGTTTTTCTGGGTAGGGGTAAAGAACATATAATCACTCCTCTAAACGCTCTTCATAATACTTATCGAGGACATATTTAAAGTCAGCTGCTTTTGCAAGGGTCTAAAACTATTCCGACATCAATATCTGCGAGAGGGGCCACACACTCCATTAGGGTATTCAAATATTAATACACTTCTTTTTTACTATATTCTTTCAATATTTGTTTTTCTGTTTTATGATGTGTAAGAAGATCAATCAAATCTTTTTCTGCTTCTTCTTCGCTATTGTATTCATTTAAAATTTTACAAAGGCAGTAATTGCCATCACCTTCATGTATCAGATAACCTTTCCTATATTTGTCCATATGAAACCCTCCGTTAATTATTGATTTTTCTTTGATGGTCTTTAGAACTTTCATGTATTAAATAACCTTTTCTATTTTCGTTCATATAAAATCTTCCTTTTCTAATATTTTTAGAGTGGCTTCAAATTAGAACTTTTGCCTGATTTAATAAAATCATTAAAATATTTTTAGAAAACTCCCTCGTCCTCTTGTAATTATCTTGCAATAATCACCACATCACTCCCCATCCTACTCAATGACAGGGTATTTGAATTATTAAAGTCATCGAGCCCCAGGTTCAGTTTAAAGGGGAAGGCGGCGGAGAGGTTGTTTGCTTCAATGAATCTTAGATAATCTTTCTCCAAAGCTTGCATATAGCAGTTTATGAAAAAGAGTTTACAATCCTGTTTTTCAATCTCTATAGCCCGGGCTTTGGCGTATTCTCCCACCTTTGTCCTGGCGATGACATCCCATTCAGTCATGGAACCGACTATTTTTTGAAGCGCGTATTTTACGGTGCTCCTTTCTCCCCACTTTTCAAATATGCGCTTTTCCAAGATTTTTAAAGACACCCGGTCCTGAAGGCTGAAAATCTTTCCTAATGATGATGCCACATCGATAAATATGGGGAAGGCCAGAATTATCATGGACCAGTGAAGTAACATTTTCTCATCTTCCGGCACTTTCTTAAACAAATCTAGAGCCTTTTGCTTCAGATTTTCATGAGATGCGGGCACGCTTACCCAGATCCTTAAAAGCTCCGCCAGGGTTTTTTGGCGGGTGATTTCGGCTTTTGCTTCCTTTTCAAGATATTCATTCAGATTTTTTCTTATGATTTTTTCATCCTTTTCCCGGCACGCGAGAAAAGCCGTAAAATCCAGCCATTCTCTTTTTATGAATCGATTAAATCCCACTGTCTGCATCATGTTATGCTCCTTTTCTTACATGGACGAATGGAACAATGACTTCCTCAATGGATGTTCCGCCATGACATATCATTTTTTCGTTATATTTGCCGTAAGCGAAGTTATCATCGCAGATGATATAATTATAATCCTGGGGTAAGCCATAAGCTTTCCATTTAAAGGCCCTGAATGTTTGAAGGGCGCTATCATGGCTTTTGGATTTTTCGTATATTCTGACCCTGCTTTCCGCCTGGTCCACACCGAGGCCTTCCTGAAGCCTGCCCTGGCCTACGGCGCTGATGTTTCCATGATCCGAGGTTATATATATTTCATATCCGCAGGCGGAAAGCTTCAGCAAAAAGCGCTCAAGCCCTCCTTCTTTGAGCCAGAATTTTATGTCCTGATGCATCCCCGAAAGAAGCAATTGCCCGCCGTGCACCATGTCATCTATCATGTTTACCACAAGGCCCAGTATCCTGGCTTTCGGGTTTTTGACCAGTTCTTCAAGGCCGTTTTCGTCAAAATGCTTAATATTTCTCATGTAATATATGCTATCTGCCCGAAAGCCCTTATCCATCCAAAACCTCTTCCAGTGATTTTCATCGTTATCCGTAGAAAAAAACGTATCGGCAAAGTACGCCGGCACCTGCCCCGAAAAGATGGCCTGGCGCGATATATAGGTCATGGTTGGGATCCATGCAAAAGATAGGTTCTCTTCCAGTATCCATATCTTACTCTGATTCAGATGCCTTTTTATTATTATCCAGTTGTCCAGAGACATGCCGTCAAATACTATGAGGGCCGCTTTTTTAAAGTTTTCTTTTTGCATCCTGTAATGGATGTGCCAGGGAATATGATGTACCATCACTGGAAAAGCCGTATACGATAAAGACGAAAGCAAACCGTAATTTTCCAGAAGCCACTCCTTAAAACACCTTTCCAGATGTAAAGAAGTTTTTTCAAACTCCTTAATATCCAACTCCTTTTTTATATTGCTGTCACTTACTATCACCAGTAATTCAGCCCACCGGGAAGCTATGCCCCACCAATCTTTAAAAGATTCCACCTTTTCCAAGGACGTCCTGACCTTTTCCATCAATTCTTCATAGTTCTTCTTTTTATCGAGAAACTCTTGATAGATTACCCCATCCCGGGCCCAAACTGGAATCCTCTGGATTTCATGGCAATGGACGGGGGTCAAATACCCTTCGGAAAAAAGGTTGTCCATATACACTCTGATATCTGCATGGCCAAAATTCACATCGGATTTGATATTATTTTCAAAAAAAGATTTTATATAAAGTTCCCATTGCTGCTGTAGATAATAAAAGAAGGATTCTTTTCCGGATAAAATTTTTTTAACGGGGAAGCTTATAAAATCCGGATGTGTCTCAAATCTCTTTGAAAGGTAATTCAGGATGATTTCAGGCAACTCTTTCCCGCAGTAATATATTTTTATCAATGTTTTTATCAAATCTTCGTATGTGTGTATGGTATCCGGAAATATGCCGTAGACGTTTTCAAGAATGAAATTTATGGTTTCGCCGTCGCCCAGATTCAGACCCGTGTAATTTTTATAAGCATCGTATACATCATTTAAAATGCCGCTGCCCATTTCCTTTAAAACAGTGTAGCTCAGCCCGGGAAAGATGTCTTTTATGGTTATCCTTATTTCCTGAAATATGGACTGAATATCGTAAGGTACATACGTATTTCGTGTAAGCCTCAGTATAATCTTATCCCCGCCTGCTTCATCAATGTCTGTACCTTTATTTAAAATTTGTTCGAAATAAAACCTGAACATATCCGGGTCTTCATAATTAATGAGGGTGTAACCGCAGCTACTTATCCGGGATACAATCTTTTCCCCGGCCACCATATCGTCAGGGTCATAGAGCAGTATGAAATTGTTCTGGTTTAAAGGAAGCTTTTGGCAAATTACATCTTCAATCATATTTTCACTCCAAACGCTGCATGGTCATACTTATGACCGGCCGCCGGGTCACACGTATACTGCAGCCAGTTAAAAGCGTTAAAGGTTTTGCATTTTTTATGGGTCCATCGCAGGCTATCCATTATCTGTCATATTTGATATGTGGCTTTCAGCTCAAACATGCCCCTCACCCATCCTGGTCAGGGCGTTGTCATAATACATCAATATGCTGCTGTCTTCCTGAAGGATGCTTTCCGGAAGCCTGTCGCCTATTTTCACTATGGTGGCGTAATCCTTATCCCTCCAGCACTTTTTAAACCCTGCCCTTATGGCCTCGGTCCGGAAGACCTTCAGCCTTCCGGTGCTGTTTTTATACTCCTCAAATTCTTTAAGCAGGTTCTTTTCTCTGAGCTTTTCCAGATCCGACTGCTTGCTTGGATCCGGCACATACCATCTTCCCTTTTCATCCTGCAGGAAATTTTCCTCCAGAAGATCCAAGAGCTCGGGGAGTTTTTCATGTTTCATCTGGTGAAGTTCCTGAAGAAACTTTGGTTGGAGTTCCTGATAGGTCCGGGGCATTTTTTCCAGCTCCTTTCGGAGCCACTGGATGGCGGTCTTTTCGTCCAGGATTAAAAAGGAAAGCTGGTCATTCAGCTCCATTTCCATCCTTTTTTTATCATATATAATTACCTGATCCGGCAAAAAGTACATGCCGTCCCGCTCCGGGAACCTCTGCTTCAATCCCGCATAAAAGTCCGCCGCCCCCATGGGTATGGATGCGCCCTTCTGGATGTGGAAGGCAATCATGCTGTCATACAGAAGGTACGCCTGCCTCTCGGGGATGACCTCCAGCCGTCCTTTGTGTTCCACCGTTACAGGCAGTTTTTCCAGATGCTGGCGTATATAATCCCAGGCGCCTTCTTCCGTGCCGGCTTTCTTGAGGAAACCCCTTACAAATGAATCCCTGGGCTTGTAGGCGGAAATGACAAGATCCTGCTTCGTCGCCTTGGTGGTTGTGACCTGCTTGAAGCTTCCCTGCTGTTTATCGAGGGTCTTTACGCCGGCAATTACAAACCCTGCTTTCAAAATGGCCTCCTGAATGGAATTCCATACAGTGTTTTTAGAATTGTGAAATTCCACCGTCATCCATCTGCCGGGTTTTAGTATGCGGTACATCTCACAAAAACACTTCTCCATCAATTCCTTATACTCGGATAAGCCTTTATGCTGTGCATTGTTTACAATGGCTTCGGACTTGTTGTCTGTGAAAACCCCGAGCCATGCTTCCCAGAGGAAATTGAGCTCGGAGTACATCAGGTTGTCGCCGAAAGGCGGATCGGTAAAAATATAGTCTATGGAGTTGCTGCGAATATTACTAAGAGCTACCGAGGACTGCGACGTGATTATCGTATAACTGCCTGGGGTTTTTATTTTTGTAAGTCTATCAATTTTATTTAAATAAGCCGCTATTACATTTGATTCACTAATCATGGATGAAATATACAACGTCCCACTTAATGGATTATACGGAAATGATACATTAAATCGAAACCTGTTTAATTTACTAATATTGATTAATTGACTTGTAAATAATAATTTTGCTAAAAACTCTTGATTAATGTTTTTAAACTTGTTATAAATTGCACTCAATATCCACAAATTCCTCTTCGTATAAAAATGATGCACATGTGTTATTCCAAATCTATCATTTCTTCTTGACTCATCTCCCTCCGGCATCCTGTCCGTCGGATACCAGTACGGAATGTCCATTTCCTCAATCTTTTCAATCAACTTTATGTCAAATTCATCGGGGGTTTTTTCGTATCTTGCCCTGCCCACAGAATAGTTTATGAGGACGGGCGCCTGTTTTACCTGCCTTATGGTCTCACCTATGGCTTTATCGTATTTGGTCACCCAGGCTTTTTCCAGGTTTTTTTTGTTCACCTTTGCATTGCAGTGAGGACAGTTAAATTCATCCAGTACTTTGCCGGATTCTTTGTCCACTGCCGCATCCCAGAAGATGATTTCTCCGCTGCAGTTGGGGCAGATGAAAACATCGGACCAGACGGTATAATTTATCCTGCCCTTTACGGGCTTTCCATGGATATCGACTTGGGGCACGCCGTCTATGGTGTGGATGGTTTCATACATCCAGCCGCATTCTTTTTCCACTTCCTCCAGGATGCGCCTTGCCTCTTTTTCAAATTGTTCCACATCCACCGGTGTGTTGTAGTTGTACGCTATGAAGGTGGCGGCAGGGGAAAGGTCGCACAGGATGGCCCTTCTGGCTCCCCACTCCACCTTTTTACCTTCGTGCCTTGCTTCTTCTTCAATTTTCAATTTGAAATCCTTATCGGGGTTTTCGCACATTGAAGCCGCCACTCCGGTCATGCCGGTGCCGCAAAAGCCGTCGAACACTATGTCTCCGGGTTTAGTGTAGTGGAGGATATACCTCATTATCGCCTTATGGGGCACCTTTGTATGATAGGAATGGGCGTTGTATATGGGGTCGTTTTTACCTTCCGACACATCGGCGGTATAGGGTTCGCAGTGGTAATCGTCTTTTTCCTCATCATAAGGAGTCCCGTATTTTTCTATAAAATCATTTATAAAAGGATTGGGGCACGCCGTATAATAAGGAGGGTCGGAGAGGGCTATTATATCCTCATCCGCGCCTTTTGGAAATCCCTCCATATGTCTTACGCTGTCCAGCATTTCTTTCGTGAGCTTCATCGTGCTGCCTCCATCATTTCAGTATTATTCTTATCCTGCCGGCATCTTTGCCTCTTGATATTTCATCTAAAAAATCCATAAACCTCTTTTTTAAATCCTCTATGGTAGAGGGACCGCTTCCGAATACCTTGCTTTCTATATCCCTGGCTGACACTTCAATTTTTTCCAAACCTCTGGAAAGGTCGTTTATGGCCGAAACAAACACGGCATCGACTTTTTCGGGAAGAGTCCTGCCTTCGATTAACGGTTTTAACGCCCTTTGCTGTTCTTCCCTTAAAAAGCTTATGTTCTCGCTGACTCTTGAATCATCCATGAAATTTACCAGGATATTTTTCCATTCCTCATAGAGTTTATCCAGGGCATCTTCGATGGATTCCAACTCCCCGAACACAGATCTTTCGCCGTCCGCAGGATTAAAGTTACAATGAGGGCATAGCGCCGTATTTTTCATATTGTCTTCGATGAGGCTAAAGCAGACTTTCAGCGATGATAATCTATCTATCTGTTCCTTTAACTTTCCCTGCGGGATTATATCTTTTATGCCTGTTAGCTTCTCAAGGTTTTGCTTTATACTGCCGTTTAATATCTTTTTCCTGCGCTCATCGCCTGAAAGGTCCAGTCTATGCTTTTTGTGGAGCTCCATGTATTTTTGTATATACTCATCCTTTATCTGTCTCAACCTGCTGGTAAGCCTTCGGGAAATATCATCATCTATGCTGCCGGGTTCTTTTATGATACTTTCGATTTCCTGTTTTATATCTGCGACCTTTTTACTCCAGGCTTCATCTTTGAGCACCAGTTCGGCACTGGCAATATAAGAGGCATACGGGTCAATCTCCTGCTTGAAGGATTTTAGAACGTTCAATTCTTTTATGATTTCCAGGGCTTTAAAGTAATCTTCTATTTCTCTAGAAGTGGGTTTGAAGTTTTTAAGTTTTGCCGGGGTGTTGTATTTTTTCAAAGAATCGAGAAATTCCCTGAATCTTAATAGAGCTTCTTTGTAATTCTGTTTTTTGCTCTCATTTATAACGGGTTTACCCCATATATTTATCTCCCCATACATGAATTTCTGGGCATCGATGATCTTTCCCAGCATATCATCTATTCTTTTCAGCATCATTTCCACGGCAGCTGCCCTGGTGTTGGGATTTGTAATCTGTCCCGGAGGTATCTCCAGATATTTAAAAAGGCACTTTAATGCCTCGATGGGGATATCCATCGGGCGCTGGCAGTGTTTAAATTGTAGAATATCTGCGGTATTATCAGCCGCCATCTCTTCCAGCATGGTGGCGTCGTATTTTTTTGCGGAGGTGGTCAAAGTTATATCTCCGCTGTAGACCAGGGAAGCCATTATCACCAGAACCCACCAGGGCTCCAGCTTAAACCTTTTGTCGAGTTCTTCATCGGCATTTATCCGCTCAAAGATGTCTTCCCGGTTCAGCACCTGTTGTTCCGGCAATTTATTTATGAGGTTAATAAAATGCCTAGCGTATATAGAGTGCTCGGGGGAAATGTTTTTTTCTTCATCCAAAAGCCCCAGCGAATCCAGGACTTTGGCCCCCACATCGGTCTTTTTGCCTGCTATATAATTTATGGCGGATTTGAACAACTCCCGCGTATTTTTCTGGGTCACCAGGACGGAGAATCTGGGGTAGTCGGGGTATTTTCCTGCAAAATACGGGGAAAGGCATGTGGATGCGGTCATGTCTATATAATCCTTGATGGTGACCTCCACGGCCGCCCTGCTTTTCAGCCAGTAGAGGATGGTCCTGCATTCGCCGTCATACCGCACCTCAAAGCACTCTTTTATGTGCTCCCGTATCCATTCTACGGCTTTTTTCTGATACGCCCCAGCTTTATCGTAGTATACGGATTTACTGCTGCCCGAAGATATGTCGTACATGGACATGGCGGCGGCGTACATCCTGATATATTCATCAACTTTTTCATCCCGGTTAGCAAATTCAAAGTAAACCTCATCCGGCCGTGTCACGCCGTCATGCCTGCTATTCCCGTAAGGCGGCAGGAAATATATATAAAAATCCCTGGGCGGCTGGGCGGTGGTCCTTTCATTGGGCAGCCCCATGAAAAGATATCCCCGCCTCTCCACGTTTCTTTCTTCCCATGTCAGCTCATACTGGTATATTCTGCGACCTCCCACATACTCGGGCCTCTCCCACTCCATGGCCTTTAATATGATACTGTAATAATATTTATTTATGTCCTCATCTTCAATAAAGTCGGCCCTGGCCTGAATCTTTGCATCATAGTCTATATCTTTTTTCAGGTCCAGATAATACTGCTCATTGTCCCGGTTATATGTTATAAACTGGCCGCTGACGGTCTTCAATATTTCTTTCATCACCGTTTCAATGGTGGTCTTTAAAAAGCTTTCTTCCATCTCGGGCATCGGGGTATAGAGAAAAAGGTCGTCCTTCATATTGTCCACCGTAAGCCCCAGAGGAGAATGGATGTCTCCCGTGGTAAGCCTTTTTACGCTCAGGGCGTAGATTATTCTTCTGGCCATGGGTTTATACTGAGGTCTGGTAAACGAATGTTCTATAAGGCTTTCCAGCACGCCGCTCTTTTCTATGACTTCCCTTATATCCGCATCGGATTTCATGCCGGGATTATCTTTTATAAAATCCCAGTATGAATCGTAGGAAATGATGCCGGTATCGTCTTCGGGCACCTCTTTTTCCAGCAAATTTTTTATGGTAATGGATATGGTCTTTAACACTTCCCTTTTTTCGGCTATGTAAACCTTCTCAAAAGTTTCTATGTACGAAGGATGAATGGGAAAGAGGTTAACATATTCCTCCAGCCGGTCGGCAAGATTTTTATAGAGGGGGCCGAACTTGGCCAGATGTTCCCTTATCCATGCCTTCTGCCTTTCGTTTTTCTTGAGGATCCTTTCGGAGACCACGTAGGATATGTCCTGCTTTTTTATCATGATCTGTTCAAATCGGGCTTTCACCCTGTTTAAAGAGTCCGCCACGAAAGAAAATTGCCCGCTTTCAAACAGGGATTCCTGCAGACCCGCCATAAAACGTATGCGGGTGACCTTGCTGACCTCGCCCATTTCTCTCAGAAAAGTGAGAGCCAGGACCATCTTCTGTTCCGTCAAATGCCTCAAATAATCCAGAAGCTCATCGACCACGATAAGATATCCTTTGTCGGGATACTTTTCCTGAAATAAATTCATCATCTCCACCAGAGAATCGGTGGTATTCGATACTTCCTCCATGGATGGAAATTTATATTCTATTCCTCTTTGGTAAAGGTCCTTTTCTATTTCCCTGGTCACTATATCTCTAAGATCCATCTTGGAAGCGCCTATCTCGAACCTCAACACCTCAAATTTTCCGGCAATACACTTCGCTTCCTTTTTAAACCGCTCATTTTTCATCAAATCCAGCATGTCTTTATTTTCAGCTATGGCGGAAATGACTGACATCAGATGGGATTTGCCGGTGCCGTAGTTTCCGACTATGAAAATGCCCTTGTTGTCCACGATATTTTCAAATTGGAGCTGAGGCAAGATAATGCTTATGAGGGCATCCGCCATACTGTCGGACATGACGTAAGTTCTGACAAACCTTTCCGCATCCTGCTTTTTGTTGGTATCGGTAAGCTTTATGATGCTTTCCACCGGATCAAAACTCACCAGGTCTTTGTACTTCACAGTTATCCCCCTTTTCTTCGGCTGGTATTATTAAAGATGATTCCAGGTAAAAAAGCAGCTTTCCGCTGGAGAATGCCGGCGCCTGCTCTTTCAGCATTTTAAGCACATGCCCTGCTGCAGGCCGGCATACGCTCGATTATTGCTCTTAAAAAACTTCTTTCAGAATTCCTTAATTATGTAGGTTTACTTTTCTTGCGTTACATCGATTACAATATAGTCATGTTCATCCATTCTGTATTTTGCAAAATCCGGATGCTGTGGGACCGCATATATAAGGTACCCGTCCTCCACTTTGCCGTTCCAGTGGGCTATAATGGCTTTATAGCGGCTCAAGTTCTTCAGCAAGAGCAAAGGGTCTATCTTAAGATGCTTTTCAAAAAGAATTTCGATGTTATCCAATATCAACAGACTGCCGTGATACGATTCGATTATCTCGTTTACATATTCCTCCACATAAAAACAGCGCTCATCAAAGGGAAGGCGAATGAGTTTTTCGGAAAGTTTTAGATTTAAATTGATGTAGTCATATCCGGATTCCAAAGATAGCTTCTTCAATATGCCGGAGATTTGCCGATCTTTCGGCCCTACAATCAGAATGAGCTTGTAATATTTATGCGGCAATATTTTTATGGCATTTTGTATGTCAAGCTCTTTCAACATTTCCCCACCCGGCCATTCTTAATCAATTTTTATTGCTTTGAAACTATGCCAATAATCAAAAATCCTTTGATTTAATAAGAATTCTCCAGAAATCGCCAAAATCCTGCTTTTTATGCGGTAACACCAGTCCTTTTTCCAAACCTTCTTCGAACCCTCTTCTGTATATTTCAGGGTCGATTATCATTTTTGCCATTTCATTCACCTCCTGCTCTATGTCTTTTAACTCTTCTCTGAATAGTTCCCCGGCCAGGGTGCTAAGTTCCAGAAGTATTTTGTTGCATTCTTCTATGATAAGGTCGTCTGTTTTAAGAGCGTCTTTTAATTCTTTGATTATGTTCTCTATTACTTCTGTTATTTTCCTGCGGTATTCGTGCCTTTTCCATGGCAAGCACATCATGAATGGAAGGAAAGGAAAGGTAATGTATATATCATATTTTATGCTCAAGGATACCGTCTCCTTCAGTTTCCAACGGCTTTTCACTGCTTTTCGATAGAATCTTGATTGATCTGTTGAACATGGCCTTGGCAGCCTCATTTTCGCCTATTTCCATATATACATTTGCCATGACCGAGTAGGTATCAGCCAGGTTCGAATCCAAGACGTCATGTTTTTCAAATATGCCTGCGGCCTTTTTCAGGGCCTTCAAAGCCCATTTCTTCTTGCCTATTCCATACAAAAACTTTCCCAGGATCTCAAGATTATGTGCCATTATTATCTCATCATGGTTCATATGCAAAATATCACGAACCCTCCTGCAGTATTTCAGGCACTCCTTATATTCCTTCCTTTGAATATAGATATTTGCTATCTCGTTCAGACTCCTGGCCTCGCTCAGGGGTCTGTTTATTTTCCGGTAAAGCCTTACGCTGTCCTTAAAACACTCAAGCGCTTCATCCGCCTTATCCTGCTTGATATAGACCATGCCCATGTTGTTTTCGGCCATAGCAACGCCATAATCGTATCCAATTAGCCTGTAAAGCGAAAGAGCCTTGCCAAGATGATTCAAACTTTCCGGGTAATCCTTGAGATAATAGCAGCATAGCCCCATGCCGGTATAGCAGTCTCCAATATATCGATGGTAGTTCTCCCTTTTTGATATCTCGAAAGCCCGGCGGTAATACTCCATGGCTTTCACATATGACCCTTGCCTGCCGTATATGGAACCAAGCTTTATCAGAGATTCAGCCATGATTTCATACAAACTCAAATTATTGTCTTCCATAACCTCAAGGCACCTTGCAAAATGCTCCCCGGCCTTTTCATACTCCGACAGCTTTTCGAAGCACATGCCCATCATGTAAAGGCAAACGGCCATCTTGTCATGCATTTCATAATTGATTAACTTCTGCAGGATATCATTGCAAACTTTTATACATTCATCATACTTATTGAAACCAAAATACACTCTGGCCGCATAATAGTCACACAAGAAGCAATAAGTATCAATTCCCAATTCCTGCATTTTGGATTTTAACTTGCCTATAACTTCAAGAGCCCCAGCGTAGTCGGAAGAACTGACATCCAGCTCAAATTTGGCAAAAAGGTCTATGAGATGATTGACCGTGTCGCTATCCACCGTCACCACCGACTCCCTTTCCTCTTCCAGCAGATAAGCCACCGGAACTTCCAGCTTTCTTGCGAGTATCTCAAGGGTTTTTAAAGACGGATTCAGCTTTCCTTTCTCGATCTGGCTTATAAAGCTGGTGGTAAAATCCTCCCCGGCCAGATCCTTTTGCTTGAGGAACAACTCTTTTCTGCGCTTCTTAATTTTTTCACCCAAAAAACTGCCCATCAAGATTACCTCCGCAAATATTTATAACAATATATTAACATGACGAATAAATAAGTCAAGAAAAACAGCAAATAACCTGATAAATCAAGATTGGATTAGACAGATATGCCAATTTATGGCGCTTGCGAACGAATGATAACCTATTTTAACTGCATAGTAGTAAATTTATAATGACATGACAGAATATTTTTTAAGACGGTCTATTGACAATTAATATAAAATTAACAATAATTGAGTCACAAGATTCCATATTAAGCAAAAAGAGGTGATATAAATGAAGAGGATATTACTTTTGATACTTTCGTGTGCTGTGTTCTTCAACGTATTAAGTGTAAATGTAAACAATAAAACCTGGCCTAATCAATCCGGAGAAAAAATTATTGAAGTAATAACTTTAAATGATGCGGAATGGCCATAGTGTAAAAATTTTAGAACTGAATTGCAGAGAAATCAAATGTCTTTTATGGGAGAGGAAAAATTTATTGAAAAGAGGGTGGTTTCATTGGGTTCTATCGGTGAACCTCTATGTTAGCGGTAATCTAAAAAATCAAATTTTGGAGGTTACCAAAATGACAAAAAAATTAATGGTTGTGTTTGTATTGTTCGTGTTTCTTTTGAGTTCTATAAACATAGTGACAGCTGATGATTTTGCTTCTCTAGAAAAAATAGCGGAATTTGAAGGCGTTACTTATTTAAACTTACCTGAGACTGTTTTTGGAGGCCCTATTGTTCCGGCTACTCTAAAACTGGAAAATATAAAAATTAATGGTAGCAAATTGGACTTAGCTGGGTCAGTTTCGTATAATAATCAGAGTTATCCTCTTGATTTAACGGGCAATCTAAAACAAAGTAAATTTGGCAAATCGGATAAAGTTGGACAATTCAGAGATGAAACTGATAACTTTGAAATTATTCACATGGGTTTGCATAACGACTTTAATAAAGCTGCTATAAACACAAAGGATTATTCTTTAGAAGGGCAAAATGTTTTTTGCATATATATTTTAAGAAAGAACACACGTGAGTTCAGCATTTTCGAACTTCCTTTGCCTGTTTTAGATATAGATAGTGACTTAAGAAAAATCAATCAGAAGAAAATTGAGTCTGCAGGGTTTTCGGATGATTATTGGCAATCAAAAGTATTTTTACCCATTAGTACAAGTAAAGCTGATGTTGGGATTATGGCTACTTCAGACTCTGACGAAGATGAGTATTCAGAAACATATACTGCCAATCCGGAAGGAGATACACTAACATATCATATAAAATTAAAAGCATATGTAAATGGCCCTTCAGACATAGCAAATGGTTCTGGTGACTTTAATCATCAATTAACAAATTATGATAAATGGACATCTTCAACTGCTCCTTATTATGAATCTGATACATCCCCTTTTGTTGTAGGAAAATATAGCGATCCAATTGTTTTTCAAGCTCTTGCCGATGGGGATTCAAGTACAAGTGGCGATGCCTTTTTAAAGGGTACTTTTGCGGGAAGCTATACAAAGGCTTCTTCACCTGGTTCAATAACAATCGGAATTGGAGTCTCAGCCTCGTTAATTCAAGTGAGTTGGAGTAAAACAATTAGCTTTACCAAGTCTTGTACCGAAACTAGCAACTATTATATATTTGGTGATGATCTTGATACTGGAGAATATGCAAAAAAGGCTGAGTTTACTTACAAGAATCGCTATTTGCCAAATAAAGGGCAGAATTTCCAAGCCATTTTACAGGTTGCTTGGGTAGGAGGCAGCCGCAATACCCAAGACTTGGATGCAAGGTGGATCTGCCCTATTTATGCAGATTGGGACGATGGAAGCAGCACTTTGTATTATCGTGATACACTTACATTAAATACCTCACCTTCATATTATAGTGGCAAATAAAAAATAAAGAAAAGCCATCCATTTTGAATGGTATGGCTTTTCTTTATTTTTTTAGTATAATAATAAAGAGAAAAAAATTCTGTTAAACTTGATGAGGTGATAAGCCAATTGAAAAAATACATTTTGTTAATAATTATCATTCTGCTTGTTTGTTTTATTTACTTTACATTTACAGGTTATGATTTAACAAAAGCTATCAAGCCTTATGAAATAAAGATTGATTCCGAAGAATTTACAACGCCCGGTAAAGACTTAATTTTTAAACCGGTTAATTTATATTTGGGGTTTAAGGAAAATAAACTCCAAATACAATACGAATTGTCAGAAGATCTTAAAAAAAAGAGTTATTATTTGCCCTATATTTTAAAGCCGAAATTTTACATACGAAATATCAACAATTCAGAAGAAAATTTAAAAAGCGGAATCCTCGAACAAAACATATATCCTATAAAAGAGATGTTTTTTAATCCGGACCGAATATATACGGGGCAGGAAGGTTATGTTGATCTAATTTTCAGCAAGAGCAAACCTTCTTTTTCCCCGGGTAATCAGCTACTATTAACTTTTTCAGGTGCAGAGCTGGAAGCTCCCTACGAAGATATGATAAAAATCACTATTCCATTAGAGACGGAAAGCAAATTCCAACTACCTGGTATTGGCGATTTGATAATAGAAAAAATCGAATTGACCGGCGGTGAAATGAATCTGATTTATCATGTAAAACCTATTTTGAATAAGCATTATGATGTAATGTTTTCCCTTTACACCAGCGATGGTGAAGAAATAAGAGAAGTATCGGGAACGAGGAATTATTCTTCAAAATCAAATTTAACGACAGGCAATATAAAATACATGGTACCCTTGAATCTAAAATTGCCTCAAGAGATA
Organism: Biomaibacter sp. TOL; assembly: GCF_059717795.1. Taxonomy (NCBI): domain Bacteria; kingdom Bacillati; phylum Bacillota; class Clostridia; order Thermosediminibacterales; family Tepidanaerobacteraceae; genus Biomaibacter; species Biomaibacter sp. TOL. The sequence goes on from NZ_AP046092.1 coordinate 286,494, forward strand.
GAATTGAAGCTGCTCAAAGTTTCATACTATATAGATGGTGACAATAAATCAGCCGTAGTAATAAGGGCTGCGAGAAACTAGGAGACAGTTTCACATTGGCTTACAGTGTCGCAGAATTAAAACTTTGACACTGCCATAAAAAACGTGAAGATGGTCAGGATGAAAAAATACTTTTCAAGGGTGATATCAAAGGGACGGAGTTGTTGACAACATCTTTGGATTTAACGATTTTCTATTATTTTTAACAACTCCTGGACTATGTCCGAAACATTATCAACCGGAATGTATGAAACGGTTCTCTGTTTGCCTGTCATTGTCTTTATATCCGAGAAAATTAATTTACCTTCTTTTAAAATAATAAGAAGCCCGCAGAGAGATTTTGCAGGACTGGTTTCTTTTGTATTATTAAGTAAAATAAAATAATTGCCTTTTTGTTGCATTTTTTACCGTTAGCTAAAATATTGTTTTCTTCATCTGGTGATAATTTTCTAACTTCAATATTATCTATCAAACTTAATATCTTTTTTATTGTGGGTAAATCTTCTATGTGGTGGGTAATGAACTGTAGAGTTTGATTCATTGACTCCGTGGATATCTATCATATCAATTTTTTCTTTATTGTAAATAAGATTAGAGGAATTTTGACTGCATCCGGTTAAAAACAGAACCATTAATAGGACAATCAAAAGCTTGCGAATAACCAATTTAAATCTTATCCTCCCTCCTGCAAAAATGATTATAATTATTTTACAATCTCTTCAAAATCACTATCATTAGTTTATACTTACGATGTATTTTATAATAATATATTAACATAATGGATAAATAACTCAAGAATGACAGTCAGAATTAAAGGGGTCAGGCTTGAATAATTTCCTTACTCATGGCATAATTATCCAGGGGGGTGCGCCAGTTCGGCGCTGTGAATATAGCCAGCGGGAAGCCGGCACGGTAAGGCCCAACCAGCGCCGTTATCTAACCTTGCAGCCAAAGCCGTAAGGCGAGGTTTAAGTGTAAGCAGGAAACTGTGCGAGATGGAATGCTAAAGCGTGAAGTGATATAGCCTCGTTAGATTATACAAAGTGGAAGCTGATGCCTTCACCCTGGCTTTAGGCAATAACATTTGGTCGATAAAGACGAGAACAAACAAGTTACATTGAGGTCTGAACACACAGCGAGCACGAGCTTGCCATTCACAGCGTACCTGGAAGGCTTTGCATATTATCTTGAAAGAACTTTCTGTGGTACATCAAGCGGTTTCTAAAAGCCGGTATCTACTATGAGACGATAAGTGCACGTCGCATAAGGAAGGCTGATTTCGCCGGCGTGTATAAACGTATATCTACACTATGTGTTGGATATGTGGTTTGACAAAGTGGCAAAGAAGCAGTGAGCAAAATAATCCGGTTCGGCAGATTTACAAAGCAATACAGCGCTGACGTCAAGACAGAATGGCCTTTTCACATTCAACACATCATTGAAAAGTGAGGTGGAAGTCGAGCGTCTACTCGACATTTATATGGAAAATACAGTAAAAGAATCAATTAAATTACTATTAATATCCTTCATTATAAGTCTTTTAGTGTCTATGTTTTCTGATTTTGATTTAAGGATTAATTTTTTTATTTATTTGTTTGTATATATTTTAAGTTTTCTTTTGGTACCGTATTGGCTTAGAAATAATAATATAAATTGGGGAACAAAACTATTTTTAACCATATTTATTGGTATAACAAGTATTGCAGCTATTGCATATATCTATGGAATAGGTAAAACTTTATATAGATATACTGTTGTATTTTGCGTTTTAATTATAACTTTACTAGCAATAAATTGTATAAAGAAAAACATTTAAGTTAATTACCTAGTGTAGCCGTTCACACTTTCTGACCGCATTTTGCTCAAAGTGAACGTCCGAAAATTTGACTCACTTTATTTGACCATAGAAACCTGAACCTTGAAAACATCCTCCGAGTAGGTAAGGTTTGACCCTTGCCCACTCATAGAGGGAAAATGCATCATACCGCAAACTCATTTTCAATTACAACCCTGACCATATGGTCATCTATCAAACGCTTTTGACTGGCTGAGGCCGAAAGCAGACAGGCAAGGCAGACATTGTTTATCTTTCTTGCAATGCCTCCGGAATATTCATAGATTACATCCAGAGCATCATCGGTGAAGATTGAGGAAGTTGCTCCGGCAATCTTCAGATGGTGGCAAACATATTCTTTGGATTCCTGCCTGTCCATGGGTGGCAGGTGATACCGGAGATTTACCCTTTGAGCTATGGCTTCATAACTTTTCGCTGCAATACCCTTTTAAGTTCCGGCTGACCTACCAGTATGAGACTCAAAGGGTTGTAGGAGTCCAGTATTACCTGATGAAGCTGTCTTTTAGCCTGGCCACGGTTAAACTTTGGTTCACATCCAAGCTGCCTTAAAGATTCCCAGTAAAAATGCCTGGGGGTAAGGGCTGAGTCACTGATGTAGATAACTTTGTATTTATTTGGATTTAAAAGCTCAAGAAGTTTTCTTAAAGCAGTGGATTTCCCCGAGCCTACTTCGCCTGTTATGATGGCAAAGAGGCGTTTTTCTGCGGTGTATTTCAGCCTTGATACCAGTTCTTCATAGGCTGGGGTGACAAACAGTTTTCCTACAGGCACATCTTTTTGAAAAGGAGTCTTTTCAAATCCAAAGAAAGGTTCAAACATTGTGTTCCCCTCCTTCCATACGGCGGAAGGGGATGGCACCCAATTTGTCTTTCATGCGGTTTTGAGCTTGTTTTTCCAGTATGCTCAAAAGTCTTGAACCGGATGATTTTTGAGGAGTTGGGGCATCTTTTTTGCTATAGGACACTTCATTGTATTCTCCTATGATAAGCGGCCTTGCTGAACCCCGTTTTTGACCTTTATGCCATACTTCTATTTCTTCAAGGTCAAAGGGGTCATAACGTAAATCCACAGTTTTTCTTACCCATTCAAGGCCCACTTCATAGGTTTTACCATAAAGTTTTACACAGCCGGTTTTATCAACTTTTCGGCTTTCTTCTCGAAGGAAAGCATCCCTTAGCTCGTCAATATTGGCAAAGCGCAGGCGTCGGGTATCCTTTTGGAATCGAGCAGCCGGGGTTTCACCCTGTTATTGTCAATGAAAAACCCGCAAAAAAGGGAAAGAAAATCCATCACCCTAAAGGCAAGAAATTTATTGTTTGTTTAGCTGTTCCTTCTGCTCCTTCATCCTATAACTTTCTCCCTTGATCAAAACCAGGTGACAATGATGAACGATTCTATCAAGTATAGCAGATGCAAGTATAGAATTCCAAAATATATTACCCCATTCGTCAAAAGTCTTATTTGAAGTGATTATCAAAGATTGTCATTTCTCAAATTAATTCATCCCATATTCTCAAATTAAAACGGCACATTTTTACCATTATTTAGGATAATTTATCGCATTAAATTGGAAGGTCCATAGAAAAATTCTCAAATTGCCTTAGAATTAACAGCAGAATTAAAAAGTCTATGATTATCTAAAATAGAACAGAGCAGTATTATGCACCGCTCTGTTCAATATGGAATGCTAACAGGATATTTTATCCACTATAGCTTCCAAAGCATACGCGATAGTTATTCCATCCACCTCCCCAATTGAATTTATTAACCGCTCAGCATTCCAGAACCTATCCCTGGGGTCAGACAGGTGGCATCCTGCATTAAAATCAGGCATGCATGCAAAGTAGACGCAGGATGTTCTGCCAAAAAGGACCATTATTCCAGAACGGCTCTCTATCCTCATTTCATAGTGGCTGCCATAGCTTTTTAACTTTGTAATTATGCCATCCCATGTTTTGTTTTGCTTTCCCTTTTTCATAAAACATCTAAACCGCATTTTGTGTTCCTCCCATCAAAGATTTACCTCAGCCTGTGCCTGATATACAATTTCTTCATCAACCTCACGCTGCTTTCTGGCACATGCGCATATGAGACAGGCTGTTGCAATATTGTTTACCATCCTGGGCAGACCCTTTGTTATGGCGAATATGGCTTCATAAGCTGTAGGATTAAAAATCTCTTCCGTAACACCCGCAATTTTTAACCTGCTTTTTATGTAGCTTTCCATCTCTTCCTTTTTTAAGCCCTGTAATACATACTTTACCGTAATCCTCTGCCTTAAAGCGCTGTTTATGTTGAGCGCCAGCTTGTTTTTTATATGGGGTTGGCCCGCAAGTATCAATATATACGGGTTTTGAGAGTCCATGTTAAAATTAAATATCATCCGCAAATCCTCAAGCACATCATTGGATGCCATCTGAATCTCATCAAGTATGATAACCGGTGTCATCTTCTGCTCATAGTAGAACGATGTAATTGCTCCCTGTATCTTTCTAAATAAATCCACTTTCCTGTAACAGCAAGTTTCCCCAAGAATCATTGCAAGAGCCTGGTAAAATTCTTTTACCGTCAGGGTTGACAGGGCAAAATAGCAGGGTTTGTAAAGAGATTTGTTAAGTTCATTTACATATTTTCTAAGGGCTGTTGATTTCCCAACTCCCGGTTCTCCGACAACAAGGCCTATTCCTCTTGTGCTTTGAAGATATTTAAGCCTTGCAGCAAGTTCAGTCATGTCCTGGCTATTAAATAAATCTTGTGCGGCAATCTCCTTGCCAAATGGGTTGTATTTTAGCCCGAAATATTGTGTAAACATATTTTCTATCTCCCTCCGTTAATCCATCATATCGGTAAAGGATATGGATGCATCTGGAGTTTTTTCATTAAATGCCGTATCATCTGCTATCTTTTCATCTTTTTTTCTGTTGCCGCCATATTTTCTTTTTACATGAGCGTTGTCATGAAAGTTTACCCTGTAAGCCTCGCCTACCTTATTCCCTTCATGGTATAGAAGAATTGGCATTGAAAAGTTTTTGAGCCACTCAGGGTCGTATCTTACCTCAAGCCTCATGCCGGCAAATCTCTGCTCTGTCTCGTAAAGGATCTTTTCAATCTGAAGCGTTGCATCATTTGCTACCTTGCGGCTTACTCTTAAAAGGAAATTCTCATTTAGCCGTTCTATGTCAGTTACGAGTTTTACTCGAGAGACCTGAGCCATAAAAAAGTCCAGGGGGCTCATGTTAAGTGCGCTGTGTTTTTTTCTCTGATAGTCCTCCTCAAGCCATATTTTAAACCTTAAATTAAGATCGTCGATGCTTTTTAAAGAGTTAATGTCAAGCCCGCTTAAAAATCGCATTCTGACTGTATTGAAAAATCTTTCAATTTTGCCCTTCTTATGTAAATCTTAACATAACCCTTGCTTTCAGCGCTATACGGCATAGTATGGATATGTCTTATGTTTAGCCTTGCACAGGCCATTTTAAAACATATGGATACGAATATCTTGCTATTGTCTACATATACCGCATCGGGGATGCCTCGTTTAAGTATAGCTTTCCTAAAACAATCTTCCAGTATGGGAAGCTTTTGATTTAGATAAAATTCGCCATGGCATATTAATCTTGTGGCATCATCGATGAAGCATATGAGGTATGTGCGTATCTTTTTCTTTGGATTCTCTGGGTCCGGAAGGTAGGGGCCGTATTTGACATCAGCTTGCCATAATTTGTTTCTGTGTTCTTTTTGAAATCTCCTGAGGGCTTTGGGCTCTTTTTGTTTTAATTCTTTTTGGGTTAAACCTAAGTTTGCAAGATGCCGTGTAAGGGTAGATCTTGCTACATCCCCGGGGGATATGAGCTTTTCCCCCTCCAGGATCTGAAGTATCCTTGTAACACTTCTTTGGGGCAGTTCTTGTTTTAGACTTATGGCTTCTTTTAGGATATCTTCCGGTATGGCTCTTGTTTGTCCCTTATCGGAGCGCTCTTTTGGCATTAATCCATTAAGGCCTTTTTGCCTGTAGGCCTGTAAGTAGCGGCGCAGGGTCCTCTCTGAGATTTGGCCTTTTGAAAGTATTTGGCATCTTCTTTTCCTTCTTTCCGCTGCTTCAAGGTCTTCTTCCAAAAGGGGTGAGATTAGTGCGAAGCGCTCCAGGGCTTTTTCCATGCTTTCTTTGTTCATTTTGGTCATCTCCCCTGTTTTTTGTTTATCTAAAGACTACCACCAGGGGGAGACGGTCAAAAGAGCAAACTATGTTGATTTTTCTCCTAAAAGCCACAGGTTTGTGTTTTCTACGAAAAGCCAGATGTTTACCTTTCCGAACAGGCAGCAGGAAAGAATATCGGGTAATAGTTTTAAAACGGTTTTTAAACGGCTAAAGCAGCTTTCTATTTCCCCGACTATGGATGACGTCTTGCCATACAGTCTAAATGCTATGCTCTCCAGAGTGCCTACAATTTCGCTTGAGAGGAGTTTGAATGTTTTTACCCAGCGTTTTGTGGTGGATATGTCCTGCTCTCCCTCTGCATATTCCGGTGAAATCCGTTTTTCCACCACATCTTCCACCGCTTCTTCAATCACTTTTGCCGGGTAATGCTTATAGGGCAAGATGAAATCCGGTATTATCGCATGGGTTTTCTTGCATCCCGGGCAGTAGTATCTGGCTATTGGGAATTCTTCTTTCCCGGCCGTTGTCTTTATTTTCCTAAGGTACATCCCATAACCTACAAGGGCGCTACAGCATATGGGGCAGTGTAGTTTCATTTGAGCTAATTTATGCAAAAAAATATTACGATACTCCTTTACTGTTGAGCCTAAAAATGTTACAATCATAGTGACTTGATATTATGGAGAAGGCCTTCAGTAAGGGTAGGTCGGAAACTATCACCTTACTTGAAGGCTTTCTCTTTTTTCTCCCTCCCATGACTTGCTTCTTTCTCTTTTATTTCTTCAATAGGTGTTAAATTCCTTCTTAAAACGGTCAGGAAATTTGAGCAGGAAGGAGACAAAAAGAGTGGGAGGAAACAGCTTTCACTATACCTCATATCAGAGAGGGTTTAAATTACCTATTCAGTTCTTGCTGGAAGCTGGGTTTCCCCTATATCCTGTAAATCCTAAGGTCGTCGATCGTCGCCGTAAGCCTTCCGGCACCAAAAGTGACCTATTGAGTGCTCGTATCTAAGCAAAACTTGGCAGAACATATATTAACCGCTTGCGGCAACAAAATTATAGCTTTTATTATCCAGAAAGCGTGAATTAATGAGACTGCTATATACAGGCAAAGAGCCCATCTTATCAATTTTTTAACTACTTTCCCGGGGAAATAACCGCTTGAGTTTATTAACAAAATTATGACGGTAATGATAAGCGTAGGTATCCATTATTTTTACTTCTATCAGCAAGTAAATGTTGGCTATGATGTTCCGCATGAATGGGTCCCATCAATATAATCAAAGGTCCCTGACAATTTCTTTTTCCATCGTCTTCCTCAAAATAATATAATGGATAAAGAAATTCAGACAAAAAAACGGATTGCTTTAAGGTGATAGATTGTATAATAGTCATATGAGAAAAACATACACAGGAGAATTCAAAACCAAAGTCGTACTGGAAATTCTTAAGGAAGAAAAAACCATTTCCCAAATCGCATCCGAGTATGAAGTTCATCCAAACCAGTTGATAAAATGGAAAAAGGAGGCATTAGAAGCTCTTCCTCAACTTCTTGAAGATGGCCGCAGAAAGGGGGATAAAGAAAAAGAGGCATTAAAAAACCATATTCAAGAACTTTACACACAAATCGGTGAGCTTTCCACTAAGCTCAACTGGCTCAAAAAAAAATCTGGCATCAAGCTCGACTAGAGCTGAAAGAATTGAACTTGTGGACTTTGAAAACCGGAAATTGCCACTTACGGTCCAGGCAGAACTTCTTTCATTAAACCGTTCAAGCCTTTACTACAAGCCTGTACCACCTTCACCTGAGGAAATCGCTATAAAGCACGAAATTGACCGTATATACACAGATGACCCATATATGGGCTCAAGACCAATTACAGCCATACTGAACCGTAATGGCTTTAAAATCAGCAGGCCAACGGTACAAAAATATATGCGGGAAATGGGGATATCCGCAATCAGACCCGGGCCGAACCTTTACCGCCGCAACCATGAGCACAAGATATACCCTTACCTGCTCCGTGACATCACGGCAGAATACCCAAACCACATATGGGGCACCGATATAACATATATCCCCATGAAAAATGGCTGGCTGTATCTTGTAGCCTTCATGGACTGGTTTTCAAGGTACGTAGTGGCATGGGAACTGGATTATACCCTTGAAGTAGACTTCGTATTAGAAGCCCTCAACAAGGCATTAAAAATCAACAAACCAGAGATTGCAAACAGCGATCAGGGAAGCCAGTTCACAAGCCTTAAATACACAAATATATTGCTCGAAAACAATATAAAAATAAGCATGGATGGCCGTGGCCGGGCTATGGACAATATATTCACAGAGAGGCTCTGGCGTACCGTTAAACACCAGGAAGTATACATAAACGATTATGCAAGCCCAAGAGAAGCTCGCATAAGCCTCACAAGGTTCTTTGACAAATACAACAACTACAGGCCCCATCAATCATTAAAGTATTTAACGCCAGCAGAAGTATACTACGGGAACTATACATTGAAAGATTTTGAATAAATACCTTCAGCTGAATAACTACCAGCTGTTGATACTGCCGGCCCTGATGGATTTGTGTGCAAGTCGGAAAAACAAGACTTGCACACAAGCTCCACAGTGCCTTGGATAAGTCTCGCAAAAGACATGCTCGACTTATCCACAGTATCACACAGCTCCGACTACTAATTTTTGCCAAAAGCTTAAAAGAAAATTTCCAGTTAATATATTACATTTGTGTATTATATTACCAAACTTTAACAAAGGAGGATGAGAATTTTATCACCTTATATAAGGTCAAAAAAATGTCTTGACAACTTTAGCCACCATATAATATACTTGGTGATTTGCGCTAGGGAATAAGTATTATCATCTACATTATTCGATATATCCCCACTTTTTTCCTTTCGCTTAATGCTTCTTCGACTGCAATTATGCAATGAGTCGCGGTTTATAGACGAAAGTGAACTACCATCTAGGTTGAGAGATAGCTTCCAGTTCTCATTCACTATATTCAATAAAAATCCTAAAATCCCTTCTTTTTGCATTGTTTTTGTTAAACACATTCTGGTTAAGAATTAGGTATTTTAATCACCATTGTTTGAACCAATTATGCCACCTTTTGCCTTTTAGAATGCTAACAATAAAAACAATCATTGTAGGGAGCAATTTGATAATGCCTGCTCTCTAAGATCGTTTTTCGATTACAATCTGGTTTTTCAGTTCACTCTATTATTAAGGAAATACTTCCACTCCAATCTCTTAGTTTCTCTACTACTTAAGCCTTATCACCCCAGCCTGCGGGTCTAAAAAGAAAAATTCCACGTCAGCTGTCAGGTGTCCGTACCTTGCCAACCACTCTTCGGGCACCCGCTTGTCATTACCAAAAACAAGAAACTTAGTTGTGGCATTTGTTTTTTCGAGCAGCCACACATGCTCGGATATAGCAGAAAATTTAGCTGGTGGTATTTGCGAACCGCGTACAAGCGTATAATATTTCGCATCTCCGACAATATTTCTATCTGGTGATACCATATCGAACTTCTTTGGTACGTTTGGATACGTTCCCAGACTTAATTCCACACCGAAAAATTCGCTCATCCGTTTGCGTGCCTCAGCTTCAAACTCATGAGCTTCTCTATTTGTTGAAGATTCTGAGCTTTGAGCCCAATCCTTTTCATTTTCTTCCAGGCAAACATTCGTAGATATAGAACTTGAGTTATTCCCGGTAACCCAATTTCGGTACCACTCAAGCAAGAAATGGTACTTAGTAGGGATATCCGAAGCATCCGGACAAGTTTTGCCTGATGCCCTAGAAGGATGAAAATCGTCTCCAGGCCCCCACAGTCTTCTGTAACCTGCTCTGGTTTCGTAAAGCATTCGGTAATTACCAGGATTTGCCGGCCTGTTGGCTACACAGTGCTGATTAACATGCACCCTTACCCCAGGACGAATAACCCCAAAAATATCTTCCTGAGCTACTCTACTCACAATTTCTTTCGTTGTAAAATCTTTGCGGTGCGGATTTTCATAGTGAAGCAGAGCGCAGCCAATCCACGCCTCATCCGCCACTTTGATTGGAAAAGCCAATTAGACCACCTTCCTTTTGTACTGGCCCCCGATTATTGGGAATTAAACGACTTAAACCCCTCAACTAGCAGTATTTATACACTTTTCCTTCAATGTTGTTTTATACTTCTAATTTTTTCTCTAACTTGTTAATGGTAAAATAAATCCATCAAAAATGGGAAGGAAAATCCCTCAGTAAAAACGTTAAATATTGCCCATTTGGTAAGAATATTGATAAGGATATTTTTACCAAAGGAGGTTAGAAAGGTGCTGAGGGAAAATATGTATACTACAATAAAGACACTTTTTGACAAAGGCTACAATAAATCACAAATAGCAAGAATGCTGGAAATAGATAGGGGAACCGTTAGAGAAATCTTAAAAAGAATAGAAAACGAAGAAGAAATTAAAAGGAAGAAAGTTCCCACTATCATAGACCCATTTAAAGAAATAATTGATACAAAGGTAAATCAAGAACTTTCTGCCCAGCGGATATATCAGGATCTTTGCAGTGAATATGGTTATACAGGCTCCTACGATACTATCAAAAAATACGTAAGAGAATTCAAGCAATCTAACGTTAAAGTGTATATGGTCAACAATACCCTTCCAGCAGAGGAAGCCCAGGTGGATTTTGGATACGTGGGCAAAATACCTGATCTTACAGAAAAACTTAAGAAAGCATGGGTATTTTGCATGATCCTTTGCTATTCAAGGTTCATGTATTGTGAAATAGTTTTTGATCAGGAAGTAAAAACCTTCATCAAATGCCATGAGCATGCTTTTAAATACTTCGGCGGCGTACCAAAAACAGTAAAGATAGATAACCTAAAAGCAGCCATACTTGAAGCAAACTTTTATGAGCCAGTATACCAGAAACAATATCAGGAGTTTAGCAAATACTACAATTTTTCATCAATACCATGCAGGGTAAAGACCCCTACCGATAAAGCCAAGATAGAATCCGGAGTAAAATACGTAAAAAACAACTTTTTCAAAGGCAGAAATTTTAACACCTTTGAAGAATGCCAGGATGCCTTAAATACATGGCTTAAGGATATTTGCAACATCAGAGTCCACGGAACAACAAAAAAGATCCCTAAAGAAGTATTTGAAAAAGAAGAAAGAAATGTTCTTGGTATCCTCCCGTTTAAGGAATATGATTTTTCCATGTGGGTCACAAGAAAAGTCAACAGCAACTGCCATATAAATTACGACTGCAACTTTTATTCAGTACCGTATCAATTTATCAATAAAGAAGTAACGGTTCAGGTATCTGAAAAAGTGATAAGGATATACGGCAACAATGAATTAATAGCAACACACTTAAAGCTAAAGGGCAGGGGCGAATTTTCTACCAACCCCTCCCATTACCCGGGGTATAAGGTGATAACAAAAACCGAACTTCAATACACCTACAGAAATAAAATGGCAAGTATTGGTCCTAATGCACTTGAGTTCTTTGACAGAATCATAGCTGAGCAGGAAAATTATTGGGGAAAACCCATATATGGCATACTTAAGCTAAAAGAAAAATACGGCAATGAAAAGATCGAAAAAGCTTGTATGAGGGCTATTGCCTTCAATTCCGTAAAATACCAGACAGTAAAGAATATATGCGAAAAAGGGCTCTTTAATATCCCCTTGGAAAATACAGAAAGCTTAATCACCACCAATTCTTTAAATGAATGTGCCCGGCCTCTTTCAGAGTATCAGCAATTACTGTATCTGAAGGAGGTGAAATAGAACATGAACAGTACATTGATAAAAAACCTTAGAGATTTAAAATTATCCGGTGCTGCAAAGAGTATTGAAGTCAGAAATGAACAGGCGATAAAAGAAAAATTATCTTATATGGAATTTCTTGAGCTCCTGATTGACGATGAACTTGCTAATCGAAAAGACAACGGTTACAAAAAAAGATTTCAAAAAGCTCATTTTCCATTTACCAAAACCCTTGAGGAATATGAATTCAACTTTCAGCCCACATTAAACCGGCAGGAAATATATAACTTGGCCACATGCGAATATATATGCAAGAAGGAAAATATAGTGTTTATCGGCCCACCCGGGACCGGCAAAACTCATCTTAGCATAAGTCTTGGGATAAAGGCCCTGCATCAAGGGTATAAAGTAATATTTACAACTGTTTCGGATATGATGGCCACCCTATTTGCTTCAAAAGCGGATAATTCTTATAGCCAGAAGCTTAAATATTATTTATCTCCTGACCTTTTAATCCTTGATGAACTGGGATTTAGAAAACTAAATGAGCATATTGTAGACCAGTTTTATGAGATCATCTCTCAAAGATATGAAAAAGGATCTTTGATAATCACTTCAAATAAGACTTTTGACGAATGGGGTAATATATTTTGGGATTCTATACTTGCATCTGCTATACTTGATAGAATCGTTCATCATTGTCACCTGGTTTTGATCAAGGGAGAAAGTTATAGAATGAAGGAGCAGAAGGAACAGCTAAACAAACAATAAATTTATTGCCCTTAGGGTGATGGATTTTCTTTCCCTTTTTTGCGGGTTTTTCATTGACAATAACACTAACTTTGCTTTGATAAGCTTTTTACGCTCTTCTAAAAACTGTTTATACTTATCGCTTACCCATAAATCGGGATCGTCCGGAATTAAATGTCTTTTTAAATAATCTTGTTTGTTACTCAACGTATTTATCCAATCTTTAAGTTCTTTTTTGTTTTTATCCCCACGGTTAATACTATAATCTAATAGTTGATAGTTTAACACAGTATTTAGTTCATCAGGTTGAAACCCTTTTCTTATCAAAATAGAATATGGATGAATATGATCTATATCTTCCTTTCTAAATTTTTTACCATATATCACATACATAAGAAAATCAAAGTCATAATCATCTAACCTATTTTCATCTATAATATGCAAAAAATAAAGTGGATGATTTATATAAACATCAAAAAGTTCATCTACTGGAAAATCACCATCTTTGTAGTTTTTCATTACTTCAAGTATCTTTCTTATTCCTGTTTCATAAGCGATCCAACCGGCACCTCTTCTTCTAAAAACCTTTTGAAGAAGTGATAGATAAATCCATCTGTATATTGATTTATAATCCTTATTTCTTTCCACGTCACTAAAATAATTCTCCAAATCCTGTGTTTTTACGCTAGTTTTATGAAAAAGATGGTATCCAATAAAATATAAAGGGATGACTGATGGCTTATATTCTGCAAAAAAGTCATATAATTTTGATGCCTTTAAAAATTGTTTTACCCCTCTCAAAGAATTCAAAATTCTATCTTTGTTTTTCTGAATAAAATCTGAATCAGATTCTTCTATGTCGGTCAGCTCTTTTCTATGATTATCTTGCAGGATAAATATATATTTAATTATTTCATCTTGACCTAAACCAATGTCTAAAAATTCCTTAGTCTCGTCATATAAAAATTTTTCATTTTCTGCACTGAAACTTTTTAAGGTTGATGCCATTAAGTCCAATGCACTCAATCTTGTCCCGCCTTGATTTAATCTTCTAAACAATTCAACCGCTTTTCTGCGGTTCCAAGAAACATCCTTTTCGAAATTTATCATAACTTCACAAATACCAAGGTTTTTAGAGTTCAAAAATTGAGTATTAAAAATTTCAATATTATCTTTTATTCTTCCTTTCTCTTCCTCTGTGAGATTCATATTTTTATATTGTTCTACAATCTGATTCACTACAAACTTATATTGCCCACCAGCTTTCTTTAATTGTGAAAATAGGTCTTTAACTTTATACCAAAGAGTCCTCCTTTTCCCATCCCCATCAGACATATCCAACTTATTCTTCAACTCATTAGGGTTTGATGCAAACTCTAAATAAAACTCTTCCTTATCCCATTCGCTTAATAAGTCAAAATATAAATCTTTGCCATTATAACTTCCTGTTAGTCCAATGTAGAATCCAGTTAATCTTTGTTGACCATCTATAACATAAGATATATCTTTTGATAGTTTATCGGTTTTAGTTGAAAAAATAAAAGTACCTTTAGTATAGTCTTTAATGAAAGGCCTATATTCAAATAAAGGCTCTTTTCCCCTCCAATCTTTAAGAGTCATAATTGCTCCAAAGGAATCCCCTCTTAATACTGTATCAAAAAGTAATTCTATTTTTTCTTCATCCCATACTAATTCTCTTTGAATCACAGGCAAAACAATCTCTTCTTTTTGAATCTTTTCGACCATGTCGATTATCCTTAAGTCTTCCCAATTTGCCATCTACTTACCCCCTATTTATTAATGTAGATTTTCGGAAACTCAGTTTCCTTTATTCTCAAGCCCTCTAAAGATGGCTATTTTTTTTACCTTCACTCCTCTCTGTTGCAAAAATAGCTGATATTTATAGATATCATGAGATATGATTGAGTATACTTGTGATTGTTGCGAATATCCGCTTGTAATCATACTTAACTTTTTTTGATCGCCCCCATAATTGAAGCGGATGGTATTGAATCCCGAAGTTAAATATTTTCTCGATGTTTTATCTTTTAAAAATTTAAAGGGTTTGATTGTTATTCTCTTTTTGGATTTTTGTTTGGTATGTTTTTCTATTTGTTTCTTTTTTTATTCTTCACTTACTCGTTTTGGTAAAAGGTATGGTATTGATTTTTTATTGGGTTTGTTACTTTTTTACAGGGAATTATTGTCTGTTTCCGAAATTACTCTAAAGAAGTTTTACCATTTTGATTTTGTTTTATTTCAGCCGTCTCCGGTTTTAAATTTAATATTTCCTTCATCAGGCTCTCTTTTGCAAAATTAATCAGTTCTTTTTCATCTTTGCCATTATCAGGGTATGTAGCCACACCAAAATGCCACTTGCCTGGCAATCTATCCTTAATTTTTTTTATCACAACCATTGCACCATTAGCTCCTGTAATTGGGAGGATTAAAGCTAAAGTATTACTGTTAATCTCAAATACCGTATCTATATCACGAATTTTCTGCTTTACTTGTTCTACAATCCCTGAAATCTCATTCTTAAACTTTTTTTCTCACTGTGTCAGAACCAGAGAAAGATTTAGATTACCTCTTTTGGCACGGTTTATTTCGCTTCTTAACAGCCTTTGAAGTTCTGAATAAAGATTTTTTTCTGCAGGGAGACCTATTAGTTTTTCTACACGTTTTACAAGTTCCTCTGTTTTAAATGGTTTACTTAGCCCATAATTCGCAGGTTAGGCACATCGTATTCTTCCAAGCAGATAGCAAATAAACGAATCTACTCCTGCTGCACCTCGGAAAGCACAGCATAACTTCCTACAGCAAGCCCAAGCTTATATATCAGCTGGATATGCCGCTCTTTTACATTGCCGACAGTATAAAAATAAGTACCGTCCAGCATCTCCCCTTCCGAAAAGACTATGGCCGCAAATTCTTTCATAAGCTGGTGGGTGGTTCCCTTTGGATCAATGTTTTGTTTGATAAGGTGCTCCAAGATGCAGTAAGCCATAAGAGCTATGAACGTGATCAGGGTTAACCCTTTAATCCGTTCTTCTCTATGTAAAAATATCGGCCTTACTTTAATCTTCGATTTAAGGTATCTCATGGGTTGTTCAACACTGTATTTTTTTCGGGTTCTCAGAAACAGTTCCCTTGTAGAGTATTTTTCGTAGTCATAGACATTAGTAACGACAGGATAAAGACCATCTTGTTTTTCTATCTCAGCCAGCAGTTGTTTATCTATGCTGTAAACAAGCTGGAGCTGACCGTCTTTTTCTTCTACTGTAGGATTGCCAAAGATTATGCGAAGGTAGGATTTTGGCCCTTGAAAGCAGTTGTCAACCTGCTTTTGGGCATACTCTTTGTTTTTGTAGCGCCGCATGTTTAACTTTGTTGTAGCTATTTCTTCTAGACGTTCTTTTATATCAGACATATATTTTTCTCTTTTTTCTCGATCCAGCTTGGCACGGCTCTTGCTCCAGATTATTAAGCAACGAGCCCAGAATTCGGGGGCGTCTTTGAGTTCTTGTTGTTTCTTTTTGTCTTGAAGGTGAATGTAAACTCCCCGTTCTGTTACTTTAAATTTTGGTGTCCCATCTTTATCCGGAAAAATACAACCGTCTAATTCTTCCACAGTAACAGAACGGATGGCTTCTTCAAAAAGGCTTGATGCAGGGCTGGGTGCGATGAATCTGATGTTGTTTTTATTCAGCAGAAGGCAGTTTGGGATAGTGCCTACAGCGTTATCTCCGGTAAAAAGAATGTCTTCTTTATTAAGATGATTGCGTAGTTTTTTCATGTTCTCCACTACAATGGATGGATCGTTCAGATTGCCTTTAATAACGCTGCCCCGCAAGGGTACACCGGAGTCTTTTTCTACATTCAGGGCAAGTTTTATCTGTTTTAAGTCCGGTTTGTCTCCGTAACCGAATTGCACAATCTCGGCTTCATCATAGTCTCCTTCGAAGTAGATGGAAGTTGTGTCCCATAGAATTTCTTCGGGGTGCAGATTGAATTCCTGAATGATTTTCATGACCAGCTTTGTCTGGATCTCTTCAAAATACTGTGAAAGATCTTCCAGGCATCTTGCGATTCTGTCGTCATTAAGATTGTTCGGCTCAACATCGAATAATTCTTTGATGCCGCATACCTCTGCCCAGGTTTGTATATCTTTCATCGGCAGGGGATGATGCAGGCGATTGGCTACAAGTATTTCTGCTACTTCTCCAGTGGTAAGTATCTGTCCGTTTTCTTTACGTTCGGGGATGATAGAATCGATAGTTGATTTGATGTTCATTCTCTCCAACAAGGGTTTTATCAGGTACAAGGAGCCCAGGATCTTTTCTTGTTTGAATTTGAATATTTTAGATGGCCGGGGATTAAAAGTCCGTAATGGCGGACGGTCTTGCCGCCTATGGTAATATTTGTTAGCCATGCTGTTCCCACCTCAATATCAGAAGTTATTGTATATATTCGACATTGAGTGGGCTTGTACCTTCTCAGAATATTCTGCCTATTAGCTTTTCTTGATAAAATTTTGTGTGTTTTTACTTGCCATGATACGAATTCGGTGACCTGCGAATTATGGGCTTAGATATTCTACTGCACCCATTTCTATCGCACGCATAACTGAGGAAGCTGTGGCATCTCCGCTTAGTATCATCACAGGAACATCTTTATATTCTGAACATGATTTTATTTTCTCCATAAGTGCAAAACCGTCTTGGCGAGGTAGATTGATATCTACTATTACCAGGTCAAATAATTCTTTATTCTTCTTTTTTATTTTTAACATCGCTTCTTCTGCGGTACTGGCCGTTTCAATATCATAACCCTCTGCTTCCAATATCTCTTTGACCATAAATCGTATTATTGCGGAATCATCCACTATAAGAATGCATTTTTTATCATTTTTTTCTTCCATGCACTTTTATGAAGGCCACTTTGAACTGTTTAACTTTAAAAAGAAAGCAGCCTTTTCATTGTCCTCCTTTCTAGATATACTTTTTCTGGCCTTTTTTACAAGGTACGTTTAAAGACAGAAATGCTGTCTACGGTGGAAACCAGAGTGGTGATTAATAAATCTTTGCTGCCCCTAGCTCGTCACCCCTTCTCTACTGGCTTTTTACGCAATTCCTCCCCGCAGCCTTTGCTTCATACAGCATGCTGTCTGCCCGCATGAGGATGGTATCAATTGTATCCGATGTTCTGTAACCGGCTACACCGAAGCTCGCCGTCACACGCCCTACTTCCGGTAAGGTCATGCTGCTCAGCCTTTCTCGAAGCTCTTCTGCTAAACCTGCTGCATATTCCACAGAAGTTTCTGGCAAAAGAATTATAAATTCCTCTCCACCCCAGCGCGCAAAATAGTCTGTTTTACGTATCCTCCCTTTTATCATATCAGCAACACTCTTGAGAACCATATCCCCTGCAGCGTGGCCGAAACGGTCGTTTACGTTCTTGAAGTGGTCTAAGTCGAGCATAATTATTGAAAACGGCTTCCCATTCCGCCGCGTGCGTCTGCAGGATATAGAGAACCATCTTTCCTGCGGTGTAGTGTGTTAAAAATAATGCGCTCCTGTTTCCCTTCAGATAGAGGAGCAAGGAGTTCTCTGTAGCTCTGCAGGTCGAAATCCGGCTTCAGGTCAAGGGGGGTCATCTCATTCAGTTCTTCCTGGGTATATCCCAGGTTTTCTCTGGCACCGCGGTTTACTGCAATAAATTTTAATGTTTCGGGGTGAAATATATAGATTTCGTTCAATGAATTTTCGAACAGGTACCGGTAAAATTTTAATTCTTTTTCAGCCTGCCAGCGCGCGGTAATGTCAAAGATGATTAAATAAAGCAGCACCTTCCCCGGATAATTGACAGGGGATGAATATATTTCAACCATCCGCTCTTGTCCACTGGCCAGGCGATGGACACAAATACAGGGATTGCAGTTGTTTTTAAAAGTTTCCATATATTCTTGCTCACCATTTATGTCGGAAGAGAGATTAATTGCTCCCATATCCATCTGCAGCAGAGTTTCCTTCGGATAACCATAGAAACGGCAGGCAGCCCTGTTGGCATCAATAATGTGGCCCGACTCCGGTTCAATAAGCAGCATCACCGCTTCATTGGTTTCAAACATATTGCGGAACAGCTCTTCACTTTGCTTTACCCGGATATTTGCTTCGTGAAGTTTAAGTGCCATTTCCACTGTAGATACCAGCACATATTCGTCGACACCTTTCAGAATATATCCGTAACCTTTAACCGACCGGATTTTTTCCATTATTTCTTTGCCGGTATGGGCAGTTAGGAATACGATGGGAATGTCTTTAAACCGCTGTATTATGCGTGCCGTATCTATCCCGTCGATTTTCCTCCCAAGTTCTATATCCATCAGGATGAGATCAGTGCCTTGGCTGCTGCGGGCTTTTTCTACAGCTTCTTCTCCTGTACGTACCATTTCTGTTTTGTATCCGTATTTACTTAAAATATCTGACGTTATTTGTGCATTTAGCCTGCTGTCTTCCACGATCAGGATTTTCTTAGGTATAGATGCATTCATCAATTAATACCTCCGGTAATTCACTTCATGGAATAAAATATATCATTTCCATATTCTACGCATTTTCAAAAGTTCCTGGATATAACCCCAGACTGCAATAGGAGAGTGTATTATTTGATAAAATAACAAATAAACCAAATATCCTGCTCTGTTTTTTCGGACTCTCAAATTTAAAAAATCAAAAACATTTTTTTGATATATGTACATAAGCAGGGTTACCAGAAAATTTAAAGGAAGCACAAAAAGGGTGTAAGGTCCTACAATGTAATATTTACCAAAAAATGCTAATATTAGGCCAGGTATCCAAATAAAAGTAAAAGCAATATCTATTAATGGAATCAAAATATCTATGCTGATTAAAAATATGGAAAACAGTCTCTGCTGTTTCCACGGACCTGCCGTTTTCAGCCCTTCAAACATTCCCCGCGCCCAGCGCGATCTCTGTCTTGCGAAGTGTTTCAATTTTCTTGGTACTTCCGGGTGCTACAGGGGACGGTTCGTCATTTGTCGCACTCCCGCTGTCAATGTACGACAGGGGATGATTCTATCTTTTGTCACATCCTCCCTTGTTTTAAATTATTTTAAAAGACGAATTCATAGATATAGTTAATAAAGCTGAAAAGCCAGAAAACCGGTTAAATGCGGATCGTACGCAGATCATATGATAGAAAAATTACTGAAAAGCCTTGGATATAGCCTGAATGAGAAAAAGACAGAGAAGAAAGAGTATATAGTTTTACTGAATATCAAGAAGAAGTCGTGAATGGCCATCAAAGAATTGGTAAGGATCTTTGGTATCAGTAAAAATATTGTATTTAGATTCTCAAATGCGACAAAACTAGAACCGTCCCTTGTCGCAGAGTGACAAAATATTCTACGGAAGTTAAAAAAAATATTTACTTCCGTAGAATATTTTAATAAAATAGCATTGTAAAAAATCATAGGAGGCTTTCAAATGGATCAGAGAAAATATATAAAGTATATCTTAATAGGTCTTCTAACAATCTATTTAATGTTTCTCTTATCATATGGGATAGCTGATGTCCTTTTTTCTTAGAAATCCACATATTGTTATAAATTCATTATCGACTATTAAAACTGCATTATATATTCTTGGAGGTATAATAATTTCTTGTACTTTTGCAATTATTGATACACTTCACAGCATCTTTGGGAATAAAAATAGCAATACAAAATAACTTGAATAACTACTTTATTGATTATTAATCAAAAACAGGCCCTGAATATAACTAATATAACCATATTGAACTTTTCATTTTAGCGATTTTCTATTATTTTTAACAACTCCTGGACTATGTCCGAAACATCATCAACCGGAATGTATGAAACGGTTCTCTGTTTGCCTGTCATTGTCTTTATATCCGAGAAAATTAATTTACCTTCTTTTAAAATAATAAGAAGCCCGCAGAGAGATTTTGCAGGACTGGTTTCTTTTGTATTATCAAATGAAATAAAGTAGTTGCCTTTTTGCTGCATTTTTTTACCGTTAACTAAAATCTTATTTTCTTCATCTGGTGATAATTTTCTAACTTCGATATTATCTATCAAACTTAATATCTTTTTTATTGTGGGTAAATCTTCTATTGGTGGGTAATGAACTGTAGAGTTTGATTCATTGACTCCCTGGATATCTATCATATCAATTTTTTCTTTATTGTAAATAAGATTAGAGGAATTTTGACTGCAGCCGGTTAAAAGCAGAACCATTAATAAAATAATCAAAAGCTTGCGAATAACCATTTAAATCTTACCATCCCCACAAATAGTGAAAAAGTATTTTATAACCTCTTCAAAATAACTACCCATTAGTTATACTTCCTATGAATTTTATAATAATATATTAACATAATGGATAAATAAGTCAAGAATAATGGATAAAGAAAAGAGGGATTCGTCAAAGTTTAATTCAAACGCATATTAAAGCTAAGCTCGTTCAGTTTTTCTTCTAATTTTACGTGTGCTTAATTGCAATATGATGCATTGAATTAATGTCTTGAAATAAAAAGGCTACCATAGACAATTACGAAAAAGTCACTAAAACTAAGACCGAATATCCTACGGATGAAGCCCTAGAAGATTTTGTATCTTGTAACTACGGAAAAAATAAAGAAGTGGGATACCCCTCAGAGCTGAGGCACGAAAATTATTTTTGTTTTTCTTTCTTGGATTTTCTTTTCTCTATGACTTATAGGTGCGCCACACCTTTGAGTATTTTTATAATCAATCATTCTTTTTATATATTATCAATGCATTGCTCAGGTCCCTACCCGGAGCGGTAAGGTATCTGCCGCCATAATAAAGTCCACTGGAAGCTCCGCCATCCAGGTTCATGGCATTGTAGGCTCCCAGAGAATGCATAATGGATGCCAGTTCTCGTATGGTTGCCCTGTTTACTGTCACCATAAGAAGCATATTGTTTGCCGTAACCCC
The DNA here is from genome assembly GCF_059717795.1 of Biomaibacter sp. TOL. Lineage (NCBI taxonomy): Bacteria > Bacillati > Bacillota > Clostridia > Thermosediminibacterales > Tepidanaerobacteraceae > Biomaibacter > Biomaibacter sp. TOL. The sequence goes on from NZ_AP046092.1 coordinate 308,106, forward strand.
GATGGCGCTTCTTGCCATAGAATAACTCAATATTTTTTCGCTGGAAAACCCTTCACTTATGGGATCTACAGTAATTTTTCCATCGGTAATGAGCCTGGGGCCGACTCCCAGAGCTCCGGCGGCTTTTTGCCAGAAGGATACATCGGTGCCGGATGGTTCAAATGCCGGTGAAAACGAAGCTTTGCCTCCTATCGGGAATCTATCGAGGTACCTGGTTTCGGTGCCCGAAAGATTCACCACAAACCCGTTCTTGGGAATAACAACATTTCCTTTTAAATGTTTGGTGATAACGCCGTTTTCCACCACGACCGAGATTCCGCTATTAAACCGAGTTTCACTTCCACGATCTGGAGTATATAACACTATGGTGCTTAAATTTGCAGGAGGAGTTCGGTTTATTGCATAGGGTGCCCATTCTATGTCCCGGCCATCTTTGTTCGTAATGCCGTCTATCTCAAATTTAACCACATCAAATTTGACCTGATTGTCATCGGTAAAACCGAAAGTAGTTCCGTAGTTTCCCAGGTGCACCACCCGATGGTCTACCATAATATTGCCCGTAGGTTCCTTTAAATCTTCGTAGGCATTAAAATATGTACCGTTAATGGCTGCCAGAGCATGATTTCTTTTTGCTATATCTTTTAACGATTCTGTAAAGCCCAGGGCATCCTTTGCCAGCACAATTTTCATGCCGATTTTCTTATTGTTCAGATCTACCCTTACTATATTGAGGTTAAAGGTTTTTCCATTCACTTTAACCTGCTTTGTCTCGGATGATATGTAGGGCCTGCCGCCGATGTACACCGAGCGGGCGTTTTTGTCCCACTCCACCGTTTCTCCCAGGGCTTCGCTGACAAATCTCACCGGCACCATAGTGGTACCTTTATAGACCAAAGGAGCTTTGTCCAATCTAACGGATTTGCCATTGACAGTAGCAGAGGTTTCGCCCACCTTCAGCGATATTTTAACAGCTTTGCGGACGGCGGTGACTCGTCTTTGGGCGTTATCCCAGAAAACCTGTGCACCAAGGCTTTCAAAGATGCCGCGCATGGGTAAGAAGGTGTAACCGTTGAAAACTTGAGGCGGCACATCAAACAATTTTTCCTCGCCGCCTATGTAGATTTTAATATTTTCCTGGGAAGCCGCCTGGCCATGAAAACCTATTGAAAAGCTGAAGAAAACTGTCAAAATAGCTATTATCGGTAAAATTTTTTTGAAGGACATTTTTGAAGACCCCCATTTTGTGGTGTTCGATATCAATAATTTACCATAAAAACGGCACTTTACTCAATGGGTTAACAAATCAATGTCAAGCTACCGGCACCGGACTTTTACAATCCGGCAAAATACGGATTTGAAAGGCACGCAGCGCAATTAAAAAGAGAAGAGGCATTAAGACCCCTTCCCTTACATTTCTTGCCTTTTTATACTTGCACTTTTAAGCTCCTATCTTCCTATTTTCCAGCTTCTACACCGTTTTGAGCAGCATTTTTCAGATTAATTGTAAACCTGTTGACCCGCCTGGGTTGCGACGTTCTTTTTTAATCTTTCCACCAGAGTCCGGACCTGCGGCAGGAGCGATACAACAAAGCAAATAAGGGTATCGGTCCCGATAATCATGCCGTTCACCAGTATGGAGTAGACTACGGGGCTCATATTCTCCGGCGCATAGGAAGCAAAAAATATGACGCCGGAAAGAAAGCTGGAGAAAAAGCGGCCAAATCCTCCCAGCAATACGCCTGCACTTATATTCTTTCTGCAGAAGCCCGCAAGGCCTAGAGCGGCAAAGGCTATAATATAATCCAGAAGCACCTGGACCGGGTGAACAATAAAAGGATCCTGTATAAGTTGCAGGATGCCGTAAACAGCCCCTGCAGCTATTCCAGCGGCGGGCCCGAATATACTGGCATAGACAAACATGGGCAGCATGCTGGCAGGGGTTATCGACCCGCCCTGAGGCCAGTGATACAATCTTACATAGGACAGCACAAAGGCTATGGCCGTGCACAGTCCTCCATATACGATGGCCCTGGAATTGAAATTTGCCCTTGGCCCTAATATCATAAGCAGCACCGCCGTCAACACAATTGCTGCCAGCAATGAAAGGGTAAGGGGGGTAAGCTCGGTCAGGTCCTGAAATACACTGACAAGATAGTTCACATAAATCACCTCCTCTCCATCCCATAGCGAATTGGCTATGTCCGGAGAGTAGATAAAAAAGCCGTAACGCAAAGTCACGGCTTTTTCTCAAGCCACTTCCCTGCGCTAGCATTACCTAGATCAGGTTTAAAGGGTCAGCAAGGGCTTACCCTTGCTTTCTCAGCTATCCGCTCCCCTAGTGGACATAGTCTATTGATTTGATTGAATAAGGATTATAGATATAAAAAATTTGTTTATTATGTTTTAGTATATCACGGTTTTATAAATTTATCAATTTTCATATCGATAGAATACTGCCCTATTTTAATGATTTTTTGGGTAAATAAGCCAAAAAGGGTAATTTATACTACACAAAATACTTGGAATTCAGCTAATACCTAAAAACGCTGATATTCTTTCATCTCTTCCTAAAAAATAGTCTTCAATTATATTCCATAACAACGCAAAGCTAACCGATATATGGGGAATACCATTCTATGATGGCAGCCCATATACGAAAGCCACGCTTCATCCGGCATTATATTATATCTACAGACCATACCTGATTCGGCCGGTCAATGTTCAGACCATTTTGCAGATAAGGATACACGTATTTACCACGTAGGCGCTTACTGAGGTTGGGGCTGGAGCAAAAACCATGTATACCCATTCTCTCATATAGCGGCGGGTCCTTTTTCGGTTGATAAGAATGCCATAATCTCTGTTCAGAATGGTTGTCATCCTGCGGTATCCATATTTGACCTTTTTATCTGTCTTGTTTTCTGGGATCATTATACCCTCCTGGCAACTCATACCAAATTCGAACCGGGGAACTAGCCCCCGGTTCGTGAAAGAACCGTCGGTGTTGCTTTGTGTTTACTCACCGGGGAGAACTCTTAAGCTTCTGTCCAGCATGCGGCTGATCATCACAGCTGCTGTGGCTCTGGAAGCAAGTTCATTCGGTTTGAAAGAACCATCCGGATAACCGGTAATGATGCCCATCTCGTAAGCTTTTATAATATATTTTCTATACTCATCACTGAATTTATCATAATCTTTAAGATATTTGGCATGCTGTATTAAATCCTCATTATAATCTTCATTAAGAGCTCTTATTATAATTCTAGCCATTTCCTGCCTGGTAATCTGTAATGTATAACTCGTGTATTCCCCTTCAATAATAAGTCCCAGTTCCTTTGCCTTTTCTATATAAGGAGTTGCCCAATACTCGCTTCCATTGGCCAGTTTGTAGCCCAATGAGGTCACAACCATCTTCAAAAAAGCATCGACTGTAACATTTCCTTCCGGTTTAAATGTCTCATCCGGATAACCATCAATTATATTCAAACCGACAAGATAGGACACGTTCTTTATAAACCAATCATTCCGCTTAATATCTTTAAACCTTGATGTCACGTATGTAATTATCTCATTTTCATATTCCTTTGCCATATTTAGATCATTTATTTCTCCATTCTTGATCTTGTATTCAATAATTTTTGCTCCAAAATCACATTCTTTTATATTCTTATATATCGATGATACCGGCTCATAGTCTAAAACCGGGTTGTTCCCAATAAATAGTGAAGTTAATTTGCTTAGATCCCTTAAAGCTTCTATGTGCCTGATGTTATTATCATTGATCTTTAGAGAAACCAGGTCGGGTAAACAGGACAGCACTGAAATGTCCTCTATCTGGTTATGTGACAAATCCAATATGGTCAACGCTTCTAGTCCTTTTAAGGCATCTATATTGCTAATGACATTTGAACTTGCATTTAAGACTTTGAGATTCTTTAATACATTTAGCTCACTGATATCAGCGACTCCGTTGTTAGCCATATTCAATTCTTCAAGATTGGATAAATATTTTATGCCGCTTATGTCAGTGATTTGTTTTTGACTGATATCCAGTTTGCGGATATTAGATAATTCATTGACAAAAATATCGTCTGAATTCTTACCAATCGCTTCTTTTACCAAACTTTCAAATTTTGGGTCTTTAAAGCTGAAAACTTTAGGTATCGAATCATAATCTAACACTTTCGGGCGCAAAAATATCCAGCCCGCATTTGAATATTCGTCTCTAAGTTGTATGGTAATTTCACCGTATTTTTTGAATTCCTCAAGTGGGATACTTATTCTTATGATGCCGTTCTGGTTTTGCTTATCGGTTGTTTCACCTGCTATCATAATTTTATTACCGTCTGGCGGATTAAAAAAAGAATAAAAATGAATTTTACCGGAAAATTTTATTATGAACTCAATGTTTTCTCCTTTTATCACAGCATATAAATTTTCAAACTCAAAATCCACATCTTCCATATCACTAGTTATAAACGGTATTTTCTGACCATATTCCGATGCTTCCGAGGCAAATGTCATGACTTGAGCAGAAAATATGACGGCGAAAATAGCCAGTGCAGTTAAATAGCATAAAAACTTTTTCACAGTATCCCCTCCCTATCAATTAATGTAGCAAATTCTACTTCATTTTCTTCCGTCAATTTAGTTACCTGGTCCCTCATTAATGCTATTAATGGTGTTATAACTATAGTGACGGCTTTCCATTTTTCAGCACTTTGTATGGCCGGTAATTGAAATAACAGAGACTTGCCCGAACCCGTAGGCGCCGTTATAAATATATCGCTATAATCATCACATCCGTTCAATGCTTTTTCACATTAAACCGCCGTATTTTTTACCTTGTTTTACTAACTGACGTAAACACTGTTCCGGTACAATGTTATTTATTGACATAAATTTTCAACGGCATTGTAAATAAAGATAAAAGCAATTATATTTAGTCATGTTGACATTATATTATTATATTACTCAACTCAACTTTCGCAGATCAAACTATAGGTACAAACCTTGATAAATCAATAAAAATAAGCAAACAAAAATGCAAGGAGCTTCCTTTTTGTGATATAATGGAATTGGACAAAATATACAAGAAAGGAAGATCCTTGCAATGTCCATTATATCTCATTATAACGAAAATGAAAACCGCTTTTCCTCAACTGTTGACAATTTTTTAAAAGAAAATCGCATATGGTTCCTACTAAAACAGAGCAATTTCTATAAGAAAAAGGGAATTTCATGCTATGCTGTTTTCAAGTTCCTGTTCATTCTTGTATTCTCCGGTAAGAATCTTTACAGGATTCTGGAGTCGCAAAATTCCAATTTGAATAATAGACGATTCTATATACAGTAGGAATAGAAGCAAGGTTGTCGAACTTTTAGCCAGAGTAAGAGACCATGTGGCACAAAAATACGTTAAGGGGTTCAGACTTCTCACCCTTGGATGGTCTGATGGAAATACCTTCATCCCGCTCGGCTTCAACCTCTTGAGTGCACAAACTTCTGAAAACAGGTTGCAACCTATGAACAGTGAAATTGATAAAAGGAGCATAGGCTACAAGCGCCGAATCTCTTCACTCGCGAAAGAAACCGATGCCATGATAGACCTGCTAAAACAGGCAGTGGAGAATAACATCCCTGCAAAATATGTGCTGTTTGATAGCTGGTTTACTTACCCAAGCATATTGTTGAAGATCCTCGGATTAAACCTTAACGTCATAGCCATGGTTAAGGGCATGGAGAAAATTTATTACAGTTTTCAAGGCGATCTTGCAACTGGCTTGCCATTATTTCTACAGATACAACGCTTTCTGATGAAGAAATCATAAGGATATATGGCAAGCGCTGGGATATTGAGATATTTTTCAGGATATGCAAGTCTTACCTTAGTCTTGCAAAAGAGTTTCAGGGGCGTTCTTATGATTCCATTGTTGCCCATACTACTATTGTTTTTGCAAGGTACATCATGCTGGCTGTTGAAAACCGCAATAACAAGGATTTGCGGACTATAGGAGGCTTGTTCTATTACTTCTGTGATGAGCTTCAGGATATAAAGTTCATGGAAGCTTTGTAGCTATTGATTGATGCTCTTAAGACTGCTTTGCGTGAAAAGCTCGTGCTTTCAAAGGAAGCAATCAGTGAGTTTTTAGATTATTTTATGTCTTGTCTGCCCACTTTCCTTAAGAAAAAGTTGGCACTTTGTTCCTGCGAAAGTTGAGTAAATTATATTACGGCCGTATCCCTACATTCTTTATCTGACATCGTACCATCTTTGATATGATATTCCATATTTTTTGACTTACAGAATTCTATTACCTGTTCGCTTAATAAATCATAAAATGTTTTATAGCCTTTATACTCTGTAACCTTTGGATTATAATTTAACCTTCCGAAAATAATCTTATCGACAAAAGCAACTGATTTTAGTATTTCGGAAAAATCCTGATCTATTATATTTGGTGTAGGATATGGCTCAATGCTTACCCAGGTTTTATATCCCTTTTCATGTAGGTAATAAAGGCTTTCTATTCGCTGTTGATATGTAGCCGAATAAGGCTCATATTTTTTCCTGTAATCTTCATTCAACGAAATAAGCGTTATACCATACTCGTTTTCCTTGCTTAAATCCGCAAGTTCTTTGGGTAACATGCCTTTTGTCAATGCAGTACATTTAATTCCCGCACTATTGAGCATATTAATTATATCTACACTTAACTTGTTGATTTCAGGATAATCAAACATAAAAGGATCAGTAGTAAAACAAAGATGTACCGATTTGATTTTTGCCCTTAATTTTGGAATCTCTTTTTCAAGCAAAGTTAACGCATTTTGAACCACTTGCGGCTCAAGCCACTCTTCATATGTGCATATTTTGCCAAACCTTTTTGCCATTAAAAAAGCATAACATGGGTACCGACATCCATGCGAACATCCCTGCACATGGTTTATAGTATAATCACCATATTCTACACCCGTCTTATACAGTAGAGTTTTCCTCGATATGTATTTTGTAACTTGCTTCATCGGTTAGTTTCACCTCAATTTTATATTTTTTATAATCAAATCCGACTGCAGGCCTACCAGTTATTGTTTTCGAGGGGGTTCGATCTACTTTAATAATCTTTTCATCTTCCATATCTTTCAAGGCTGCCCTAAAGTCTGATAATGAGTATGCAATGCCGAACTTTTCAATAAGCTTGCAATATAGATCAATCAGTTTCAAAGGACACTCTTGTTTTTTTAATATTGAAATTACTCCTTTCCTCAAGTCAAAATCTCCAATAATACTTCTATCAGGGTAATCATACTCAAACAGCACCATTTGACCGTTCCGCTGGTTATCCAATATTTGTTTCCATTTTCTGTTCATATTATTACACATAAGGAATAATCCCTCATAGTGATTTGTGCCGAAAATCAATCGGTATTTAGGTATGTTCGTCGTATTAAGCTTTACAGGGATATTAACAGTGTATTTAAAAACTTTCTCGTTCTTTAATCTTTTTATATACTCGCTTACAAAAAGCTCTTCAGCCTTGAACATATTATATTCGCCTAAATGATACTTCGCAAGGATGTCTTGCCAGTACTCACCATTCGCAATACTGTTTAGTAATTTAATACCACTTGGAGTATCAATTTGTTCTACCTCATAAAATACATCATCGTCATTGGCACAATCAATGCAATCGATACTATACTGGTACTTCATTAAGCGGCAACCTTCCCGTAGAAATCCGAAGGAGTTGAAGTTCATCAGCATTTCATAGGAATAAAAACCACTATCCTTTAATTTGGTAAATCTTTTAAAATCAAGACTTTTAATTCCGTAAGGATCTATATATAAAAATATATTTCTATTGGGTTTAAGTATGATGTCAAAATTTTCCTCAAAAGTTCCTTCAATCACTTTACAATTTACAAAACCGTTAAGATTCTCCTTTAGTTCTTTGGCATATTTCTTCTCAATAAAAAACCCATAAATATCGGTACGTTTACCTTCATTAAGTATAGATTGAATCTTTTTTGCAATAATCAAAGGAGAGCCGTCATTCCCATCCTCAAACTTCCCCATACCGGCAATGCAATCCACTATGACAACAGGTTTACGTGTAGATAATATTTTTGCAAAATAGGGAGTTAGGTACCATTCAAGTATACTATCTTTAATAAAAGACCATTTTCTTTTTTTCTTAAAAAAACCCCCTGTAGCCTTCATTTGTTATCCCCCTATCCCGCGAAAACATATGTTCTGTTTCCATTATATAACATTGAAGAAGATTTGTAAATCCCTTTGACCAAAATCTTCTCCATTTTTGACTATAAAAAAACAAAGGACATATTATTTTAATAGTAGTTTTGAGAGTGGAACAGGCATCGGCCACCCCAGGAATCAGGAGATGTGGGTACCGACTACCAAAATTACTATGGAAATACAACAAAGTGGTATAGATGTTTTATTATATTCTCTATCCCAAATTTAAATCCTTTTTTTTGCAATTTTCTTGCCCAACAATTAAATAAATATAACTTCTTTATACAAAAAAACGCCCTTTGAAAGGCGTTTTTATCTTTGAAGCGAGCAGGTCTGTAAGCCGAGTTCTGTCGTGGATGGTCATCTATCTCGGATGCCAGTTGCCTGACACCTCTAGCGACCTTACCCGGGAGCGCGGCGGGCCACCGCAATTGCTCCTCTATTTGGTCTTGCTCCAGGTGGGGTTTACATAGCCGGAAAGTCGCCATTCCGCTGGTGAGCTCTTACCTCGCCTTTCCACCCTTACCACAACAGATGTCAGAAATCGGAGGTCAGAAGTCAGACTAGAGCAACAATTATCTTATGCTCGCATTAATTCTGACTTCCCACATCCGACTTCTGGCATCTGAATGGCGGTATATCTCTGTTGCACTGTCCTTGAGGTCACCCTCACTGGGTATTACCCAGCACCCTGCCCTGTGGAGCTCGGACTTTCCTCGAGCCGAAGCTCGCGACCATCTAACCTGCTCATCATTATGATTTGCTTTGGAGGAATTATATTATATCACAGTCTTTTATTTTAGTATACTGGTAATTTTAACAAGGTTGACTGTGATGCGACTTTGTGCAGCTCCCTTGGAGCTGCAGTCGTCTAATCACAGTCTTTTATTTTAGTATACTGGTAATTTTAACAAGGTTGACTGTGATGCGACTGTTAAATTACAGTTCTATTTCTTCCTCGTCCAGGGCTTCGTCTATTCCACGGTTGGCCAGTTCGTCGGCTCTCTTGTTCTGTTCGCGCCGGACGTGGGTAACGGAATATGATTTGAATTCTTTCAGAAGATCCTGAACTTGTTTATATAAGCCTTTAATACCTTCATTTTTAACCTGGTATTCACCATTTAATTGTTTTACCATCAGCTCACTGTCGGAAATGATGTCTATCTCGTCACAATTCATCTCAATGGCTTCATTTAGTGCCCTGATCAGAGCGGTATATTCTGCTATGTTGTTGGTGGTTTGACCGATGTAATCGCTTATTTCTTTAACTACAGTACCGCTTTCGTCGATAAAAACAATGCCAATTCCCGCATCTCCGGGATTGCCCCGGGAAGCTCCATCAGTATAAACTGTGATCTTTCTCATATTACCTCCCGCAATATTCTAAATGAGAATTCTTCCGCAACTTTCGCAATAAACTATGCTCTCGTGACGGTTCACCTCCCGAGCTACCATAACCGACACTTCCATTCTACATCCGCTGCATTTGCCGCTTAGAACAAAGGCAACAGGTTCTTTTTTTTGTTTTTTTACCTTTTCGTATTTGTCTAAAAGCTCTGAAGAGATATTGGTCAAAAGCTTATCCCTCTCTTTATTTACTCTCTCCAGTTCAACTTTTATTTTATCAATTTCTTCTAAGGTTTTCAATCTTTTTTGATTGTATTCCCTTTTCATATTTATCACTTCCTGTTTTTCCCTATAAAATATTTTTTCCAGCTCTTCCAGTTCTTCCATAAGTTTCAACGCTTTTTCGTCATTTTCATCGGCGGCTTTTCGTACGGTTTCCTGCTTTCCCTGGAGTTTGCTCAGTTCTTTCATGGTTTTTACTTCCCCGCTGTAAATCTTTTTTTCCAGCGTCTTAATTTCACTATCCAATTCCTTGGATTTAAGATTTGTTCTTGCCAGTTCTTTTTTTAAGGCAGCGATTTTCTCGCCCATATCATTGCAGGATATTTCTGCCTGTTCTATTGCTTTTCTTAAATCCCTAAGTTCTTTTTTGCCGGAATGTTTTTTTAAATCGGCCTCCATTTGTTGGGATTGTTTCTCCAGTTCCTGGAGGTTGTAGAGCTTTTGAAGCTGTTCGCCTATCATTCAAGTCCCTCCTTATAGTTTTAATTTAAAAAATAAAAGAGAATAGGCTTTATTTCCTATTCTCTAAACAATGCTAAAAGGATCCTTATCTTCGTAAATTTGAATCTCAATATTTTCTCCAGCAAGACTCAACTCTGTCTGCAGATGGCGGACCAGCACCGGCAGCACCAGGTTTTCGGTTGAAAAATGACCCGCATCTATAACGGCAAGCCCTGATGCTTTTGCTTCCAGGGCATCGTGATATTTGACATCGCCGGTGATGAGTACATCCGCCCCGGCGAAGGCGGCGGCAGAAATCAGATCCCCTCCGGCGCCTCCGCAGACCGCCACTTTTGAAATCTCTCTAGCCGGCTCCCCGCTTACTTTCACATAAGGTATGGAAAGTTTTTGTTTTACGATTTCGCATAAACTTTTCAGAGAAACGGGATTTTTCATTTTTCCAACTCTGCCCAGGCCGAAGTCTTTTCCCGTATTTTCCAGGGGATATATGTCATATGCTACCTCTTCGTACGGGTGCACCTTTATCATGGCATTTATTACTTTTCTGACAAGGGCTTCGGGGACTATGGTCTCTATCCTGACCTCTTCCACAGTTTCAATCTTCCCTTTTTCGCCGATAAACGGCTTTGTCCCTTCGCCGGGTTTAAAAGTTCCTGTTCCTGCCACATTGAAACTGCAGTGGCTGTAATTGCCTATGAATCCTGCCCCCGCGTCTCCCATGGCATTTCTTACGGCGTCTTCGTAACCCTTGGGCACAAAAACCGTTATTTTTTTCAGCGCTTCCTCGGATGTTTTTTTCAGCGGGGTGACATCCTCCAGTTCCAGGACCCCGGCCAGCACATCGTTGACTCCGTCTTGTGCTATATCCAGATTGGTATGGGCGGAATATATGTTTATGTCATGCTTTACGGCTTCATACAACATTTTTCCGAGCGGCAGGTCCCTTCTTAGAGACTTGATGGGTTTGAAAATCATGGGATGATGGGAAATAATCATATTAAATCCGTTTTTTGCTGCATAGCTTATCACTTCGAAAGTGACGGTCAGCGTTATAAGGATTTTATTTATTTTTGCCGCAAAGTCTCCCACCGCAAGGCCCGGGTTGTCCCATTCCAGGGCCATTTTTTTGGGCGCCAGTTTTTCTATCATGTTTACTACGGTTTGACAGGAAATCATTTCAATACCTCCTTCCACATCTTAAGCTCTCTTTCATACTGCGCCAGAGCTTTTTGCCCCGGGGCGGTTTCTATTGTTTTCAGAGGCTCTATCAGCCCTTCAAGGACCGCTATTTTATGCTCGACATATGCCAGGGCTCCGGAGGTCTTTTTTTGGCGAATCACGGGCCCCACGGCGATGTCGACGTCGTCAAAAGGACCCGGAGGCTGACGGCATACCGCCATTATCACATAGTATCTTGAATCTTCGATAGCCACGTCCTCGTCAATTATTTTAAACCCCATGGCGAAAAGATTTTTTCTGAGATTGGCCAGGTTTCTCATGGGTTGAAGCACCATAAGATTCAGGGAGTCAGCCACCGGCCTTGATTCCCGTATGATACCCGCTATGGTTTCACCGCCCATGCCGGCTATAACGGCGGTCCCTGCTTCCCCCGGATATAAAACTTTCAGTCCGGGCCCGCACCGCACCTCGATAAAATCTTGAAGCCCGGCTTTCCTGACGTTTATAAGGGCTCTTTTGTATGGGCCCTGCCTTATCTCTGTGGCGATAACCCTGGGGGAAATGCTCTCTTGAATTAAATATATGGGAAGATACGCATGATCAGTGCCGATATCGGCCACCACATGCCCTCTGGGAATCATGTTCGCAATCGATAACAACCTGTTGTTCAGATCTATTTTCATCTTTACCTCATTCTTTTTGCAAAAAAAGTGGAGACACTGCCCCACTATTTTAAATCACTCAAGAAAATCCTTCAGTTTTTTGCTCCTGCTGGGATGGCGGAGCTTCCTCAAGGCTTTGGCTTCTATCTGGCGGATCCTTTCCCTGGTTACACCGAATACCTGGCCCACTTCTTCAAGAGTCCTGGGCTTGCCGTCATCCAGCCCGAATCTGAGCCTCAAAACTTTTTCCTCCCTCGGTGTAAGGGTTTCCAGCACATCCTCCAGCTGTTCTTTCAATAGCAGGTAAGCTGCGGCGTCGGCGGGAGCCTGGGCATCCTCGTCTGGGATAAAGTCCCCTAGGTGGCTGTCCTCTTCCTCGCCGATGGGTGTTTCCAGGGAAACGGGTTCCTGGGAAATTTTCATTATCTCCCTGACCTTTTCTACAGGCATTTCCATTTCCTCGGCTATCTCCTCCGGAAGCGGGTCGCGCCCCAGTTCCTGAAGAAGCTGCCTCTGGATCCTGATGAGCTTGTTGATGGTCTCCACCATGTGCACAGGTATCCGTATGGTCCTGGCCTGGTCGGCGATGGCCCTGGTTATGGCCTGCCTTATCCACCATGTGGCGTAAGTGCTGAATTTGTATCCCTTGCGGTAATCGAATTTTTCTACAGCTTTCATAAGGCCAAGGTTTCCTTCTTGAATGAGGTCAAGAAACAGCATCCCCCTGCCTACATATTTTTTGGCGATGCTTACCACCAGCCTGAGATTGGCTTCTGCCAGACGCCTTTTGGCTTCTTTGTCTCCCTTTTCTATGCGTCTGGAAAGGTCGATTTCCTCTTCGGCGGAGAGCAATGGCACTTTGCCGATTTCCTTCAGGTACATCCTTACGGGGTCGTCGATAGCAACACCCTCAGGCACCGATAAATCAATTTCCTCTTCGGGAATCTCCTCCAGAACCACTTCTGCAGGCACATCTTCGGTATCGTTGATGATCTCGATACCCATTTCCTCCAGCGATTCGTATATTTTGTCGATCTGTTCGGCATCAAGATCTTCCATATCTTCAAGAGCATCAAGGATTTCCTTGTATGACAGCATGCCGTTTTTCTTGCCCTTTTCAATCAGGTCTTTTACGATTTTCATTTTATCATCTCGAGATTTTTTTACATTTTCTTTACCTGCTTTTGCCATTATACTCCCCCCTTCTCCGCAGTAAGATTAGCCTTCAATTCATCCATTTGGGATTTTAGTTTTTGATACGCATTCAAAAGAATTATGGTCTCCTCTCTTTCTCCAACGGCCTCAGCCTTTTTTATTTGTTCCCTTACCTGTTTTATGGCATGTTTCAGATAATTTTCCTTAATTTTCTTCACAAGGGAATCTATCATTTCATCTTCCTGAAATTCCGAATTCGACATGATTATGCCCGACAGTTCCGATGAGGCGTCCTGGTCCAGATGGTTAAACACCTCATCTCTTTCTATGTGTCTTCCATCTCGCATCATTTCAAATAATACGTCGGCTATTTTGCGCGTCCTCTCATTTAGAAAATTTGAGGGAATCAGGTTTTTAACAATCTTTTCCCTGACTGCTTCGTTCTCTATAAAAAGTTTTATTATCATCCTTTCGGCCTTGTAAGCTCCCGTTATGTGTGATATTTTGCTAAATTCCTTATTATTATCCCTTGTTGGGCTTTTTTTATACTTAAATCCATTGTCTGGAAAACGATTCTTTTTTATTTCGTCTTTCAACACCTGCACCGGGATATTCAATTCCGATGCTGTCTTTTGAATATATACTTCCTTTTCCACTTCATTTTCAATTTCTGATAAAACTCTGACGGCTTTTCTTATATATTTAAGTTTACCGGCGGAGTTTGTGATGTCTGCATCTTTTTTTGCCAGATACAGTTTATAGTCGACATGTTCCAGCGCTCCAGACAGTTGCTCTTTGAAGGCTTCACTGCCATTTTTTCGTATGAACTCATCTGGATCTTTTCCTTCCGGTAGCCTCAAGACTTTTACGTTCAGGCCTTCTTTCGCCAGGATTTCCATGCCTCTCAGGGTTGCCGCCTGGCCCGCAGAGTCTGTATCGTAGGCCAGCACTACGCTGCCGGTGTACTTTTTCAACAGTTTTGCCTGCATCTGGGTGAGAGCGGTACCTAAAGACGCAACAGTCTGAGTAAAACCGCTCTGCTGCAGGGATATGCAGTCCATATAACCCTCCACTACAATTACATCCAATTCTGGATCTTTTTTTATCATCGAAATGGCATACAGATTTTCTCCCTTGGAAAAAACGGGGGTTTCCGGAGAATTCAAATATTTTGGCTCCCCGGCCCCAATTATCCGGCCGCCAAAACCAATCACATTTTTTGTAGCGTCTTCGATGGGAAACATGATTCTGTCCCTGAACCTGTCATAAAAACCCTTTCCATCCTTTCTGGCTATAACGAGTCCCACTTTTTGCAAAGTATTTATGTCAACGCCCTGAGACTGAAAATACCTGATCAGGCTGTCCCATACGGGCAGAGCATATCCCAATCGAAACCGTTCAACAGTCTCGGGTGTTATTCCCCTTTTTTTAAGATATTCTAGGCCTCTTCTACCTTCTTTTGTGTTGAGCAAAACATTGTGGTAAAACTCTGCCGCCAATTTATTTAAACGCAGCTGTTCTCGTTTTTGTTGGAAATCTCGGGTCAATCCCCTGTCATATTCACCCGAAGGAAGGCTTATCTGAAACCTGTCCGCAAGCAGTCTGACAGCCTCGGGGAAATTGAGATTTTCTTTTTTCATGAGAAATGTAAACACATTCCCACCGGCGCCGCATCCAAAGCAGTAAAACAACTGCTTTTCAGCGCTTACATGAAATGATGGGGTTTTTTCAGAATGGAAGGGGCACAGCCCAACGTAATTTTCACCGCGCTTTTGCAGAGAAACATATTGCGATATGACCTCCACTATATCCGCTCTTGAACGTATTTCACTTATAATGTCTTCAGAATAAAACCCCATTCACAACCACCGGCTTTTAAAAAAAAATCCCCCATGTCAAAGATGAGGAGTATGAATTTCCATCTGCTTTAAGACATTTACCGTGCAAAAAACGGATTGTCGGATAAAATCTCCTCCCATCTTCTTTTTACATACACAATATTCTACGTCAATGTCTATTATTCCTTCTTTTTTTGCATTAATTTTTTTATCTAATTTAAAGGCCATGGTGAAGGCATGAAAAATTCGTTGAATTTGGCAAGAGCGAAACTGTCGGTCATGCCCGCTATATAGTCACAAACGCCCCTTTCCGCCCCTTCCTTTTCGGATATTGCGTTGAATTCTTCGGGCATTTTGTCCGGATTTTCCAGGAAGAATTCAAAAAGAAGTTTTAACATGACCTTGGCTTTATTTTCCTGTGCTTTTGCGCTGGACCCTACATAAACTTTGTCGAACATAAACTGCCTTAAAGCCGTTGTGGCCTCTTTTATTTTTTCACTCATTGTTATGATAGGTTTATCCATGCTTTCCTCGATCACATCTTTTATCATGGTATCTATGCGCCGGTTGTGCTTTTCCCCCAGGATTCTTATCAAATCTTCCGGCAGGTCTTCGGGTTTCAGCACTCCGGCTCTCAGGGCGTCATCTATATCGTGATTTATATATGCTATCCAGTCGGAAATCTTTACAATCTGGCCTTCCAGCGTGTGGGGAGCTCCCCTGCTGGTATGATTGATTATACCGTCTCTTACTTCCCACGTCAGATTCAGACCTTTGCGACTCTCCAGGATATCCACCACCCGGAGGCTCTGTTCCTCATGACGGAAACCGGCTTTCATAAGCCGGTTGAGGACTTCTTCCCCCGTATGGCCGAAAGGCGTATGCCCCAGGTCATGCCCCAGAGCGATAGCTTCTGTAAGGTCTTCATTCAGGCGCAGCGCTCTTGCGATAGTCCTTGCTATCTGGGCAACCTCCAGGGTATGGGTGAGACGGGTCCGGTAATGATCGCCTTCAGGAGAAATGAATACCTGTGTTTTATGCTTCAGACGCCTGAAAGCCTTGGAATGAAGTATCCTGTCCCGGTCCCTTTGAAACTCCGTGCGTACGCTGCACTTTTCTTCAGGGACCATTCTCCCCCTGCTCCGGCTGCTCAGAGCGGCATAGGGGGAAAGGATTTCTTCTTCAAGTTTTTCGGTGCGCTCTCTGAAATTCATACCCGCCCCTCCGACAAAAGTACCTTTTTTATTATTCTATACAATTTTCATTTTTCCTCTTTTAATTATAAATGTGCTAAACACTTTTTTATTTGCTCAAAAAAATCTCCGAAGACACGGAGACGAAGATACGGAGACGGTTCTTGTGTCTCAAACGCAGACAAAAGAACCGTCCCCATGTCTTCAAACAAAAGGGGCGGTTTTCGCCCCTTTTTGTTTACTTATCATTTTATTTATCTTTTAATTTACTTATTCTTTAGCTGTGCCTGAGCCGCCGCAAGCCTTGCCACAGGAACCCTGAAGGGTGAGCAGCTCACATAGTCAAGACCAATCATATGGCAGAACTCTACGGAACTTGGTTCTCCACCGTGTTCGCCGCAGATACCGACCATCAGGTCCTCTTTGACTTCCCGGCCGGATTTTACCGCCATTTTCATGAGGGAGCCGACGCCATTTCTGTCGAGAACGATAAATGGGTCGTCGATTAAAATTTTTTCATTTATATAGTGAGGCATGAATTTAGCCTCGGCATCGTCACGGCTGAAGCCGAAGGTAGTCTGGGTCAAATCATTGGTGCCGAAGGAGAAGAAATCCGCATGTTTTGCGATTTCTCCGGCGGTGACGCAGGCCCTCGGAATTTCTATCATGGTTCCGATCTTGTAATCGAGCTTTACCCCTTCCTGTTCGAGCACTGAGGCGGCCGTCTTTTCCACCAAATCACGCATAACTTTGAGTTCGTTTTCGTGGCCTACCAGAGGGATCTCCACTTCGGGTTCCACTTTCAAGCCGCGCTTTGTGAGCTTGCATGCGGCTTTAAAGATAGCCTTTACCTGCATGGCGTAGATTTCGGGATAAAGGATTCCAAGGCGGCAGCCGCGAAGTCCCAGCATGGGATTAAATTCGTGCAGCGAGCGAACTTTTTTGAGCATGTTCTGTTTTTTCTCAAGTTCTTTCGTATTTCCGGCCGCTTTGAGTTCCGCTATCTCGGTAATGAGTTCCTCCGCGTTGGGCAGGAATTCATGGAGCGGCGGATCCAGCAGTCGAATGGTGACAGGCAGGCCTTCCATGGCCTCAAGGATGCCTTCAAAGTCTTCCTGCTGGAATGGCAGCAATTTTTCCAAAGCCTTTTCTCTTTCTTCCTTTGTGTCAGACATTATCATCTCCTGGACTACCGGGAGCCTGTCCACAGCCATGAACATGTGCTCGGTCCTGCACAGCCCTATACCCTCGGCCCCAAACTCCCGGGCCACCCTGGCATCGTTGGGCGTATCGGCATTGGCTCTTACGGAAATTTTTCTTACTTCATCGGCCCATCCGAGAAGTTCCTTGAATTCATCCGACAAAATGGGGTCGATCATTGGGACGTCGCCCAGTATTACCTGGCCCGTTGCGCCATCTATGGAGATTATATCGCCTTTTTTAACTATGAGTTTCCCGACTTGAAATTCTTCTTTTTCAGTGTCTATCTTTATAGCGTCACATCCGCATACGGCGGGCTTGCCCATACCCCGGGCCACCACTGCCGCATGGCTGGTCATGCCTCCACGGCTTGTGAGAACGCCCTGGGCCACTACTATACCATGGATGTCATCGGGGGTAGTTTCGGTCCTCACAAGAATTACCTTCTGGCCCTGATTTCCCAGCTCCTCGGCCTCGTCGGGGTCAAATACCACATGTCCGGAACCTGCTCCTGGAGAAGCCGGAAGCCCCTTGGCTATGACCTCCACTTTGGCGGATGGATCGATCCTGCGGTGCAGCAGTGACACTACCTGCTCGGGAGACACGCGAAGCAGCGCTTCCTCTTTTGTAATGAGTCCTTCCTTCACCATGTCCACCGCAACCTTGACGGCGGCCTGAGCGGTCCTCTTGCCGCTTCTGGTTTGAAGCATGTAGAGTTTTCCGTTTTCTATGGTGAACTCTATGTCCTGCATGTCCCTGTAATGGTTTTCCAGAAGCTTGCATACTCCCGTAAACTGCTCGAAAACTTCGGGCATAACGCTTTCAAGTTCGGAAATGTTCTTTGGAGTCCTGATGCCGGCCACCACATCTTCGCCCTGGGCGTTCATAAGAAATTCTCCATAAACCTTCTTTTCCCCGGTGGAGGGATTTCTCGTAAAGGCTACACCTGTGCCGGAGTCGTCTCCTTTGTTGCCGAAGACCATGGTCTGGACATTTACTGCGGTGCCAAGAGTGTCGGGAATCTTGTTTATCTTCCGGTATACCTTCGCCCTCTGGTTGTTCCAGGATTTGAACACAGCTTCCACGGCCATCAAAAGCTGTTCTTTGGGATCCTGCGGAAAGTCCTTGCCGGTTTCCTCTTTTACCAGCTCTTTATAGAGCTTAATAACTTCCTGCCAGTCTTCGGCACAAAGTTCGGTATCCTGGGTAACGTTTTTCTTTGCTTTGACCGAATCGATTTTTGACTCGAATTTTTCGTGTTCGATGCCCAGAACCACATTTCCAAACATCTGGATAAACCTTCTATAACTGTCATAGGCAAAGCGCTCGTTGGCAGTGACAGCAGCTAGCCCTTTGACACTTTCGTCATTCAATCCAAGGTTTAAAATCGTATCCATCATGCCAGGCATGGAAATTGCAGCGCCTGATCTGACCGACACCAGAAGGGGATTCTGCGGGTCGCCTAGCTTCTTCCCGTTTTCTTTTTCAAGTTCATCCAGCGCGGCAAAAATTTGTGTCAAGATTTCATCCGAAATCTTTTCACCCTCTTCGTAGTAATTGAGGCAGGCTTCGGTCGTCACTGTGAAGCCCATGGGCACCGGAAGGCCGATATGTACCATCTCGGCCAGGTTTGCCCCTTTGCCGCCAAGCAGACTCCTCATATCTGCTTTGCCTTCTCTAAAATTGTAAACATATTTTTTGGTCATTTTAAAATTCCCCTTTCCTTATAATTTCCAGGATTCTCGTGGCAATTTCTTCCACTGCTTTATTTGAAACATCAATTCTTGGGCAGCCGATTTTTTTCATTATGGTTTCGGCATACTCCAGCTCTTTATGTATGCGCTCGGGGTTCGCATAGCTGGCATCCGAGCTCAACCCCAGGGCTTTGAGCCTTTCACGGCGGATTTCGTTGAGCTTTTCTGGGGTTATGGTGAGGCCGATAACTGACCGGGGCGGCAGTTCGAACAGTTCATCGGGAGGTGCAACTTCCGGCACCAGGGGCAGATTGGCCACCTTCAGCCTCTTGTGGGCGAGATAAAGAGCCAGGGGGGTCTTTGATGTTCTGGACACGCCTATTAACACCACATCAGCCCTCGACAGGCCTCTGGGGTCTTTTCCGTCATCATATTGCACGGCAAATTCAATGGCTTCCATCTTTCTAAAATAATCTTCATCTATTTTATGTACCAGGCCGGGTTCCAGCCGGGGCTTAAGGTCAGTTATCTTTGAAAGGACATCCATCATAGGCCCCATTAAATCCACTATGTGTATATTATTTTGCCTGGCAAGTTCGATGATGCGCCGCCTGACTTCAGGCAGAATTATTGTGCACACTATGGCGCAGTTGGGCACTTCCCGGGCTTCTTCAATGACTTCCCTGGCATATTCCTCATCGGTCACATAGGGGATTCTCCTGATTTCCACATGGCCGGAATTGAATTGAATCATGGCAGCCCGGGTAACAAGCTCGGCAGTCTCACCGATGGAATCGGAAACCGCAAACACTACTGGAGTGTTATTTTTTTCTATTATCGTTGATCCCTCCCTTTCCTAAGCCTTGCCCAGTTCCGCGAACAGTTTTGTTATAGTGGTTTTTGTAACCTTTCCCACCAATTTGTATTTTACTTTATCCCCTTCCTTTTCTATTTTAACCACCGGAAGGGCATCCACCTGATGGTCCACTATCTTTCGGGCTGCATCATAGGCGCTTTCTTCCTGCGTGACAGTCACAAGGTTCGGCATCCTTGTCATGACGACGCCTACCGGTATCTTGTGAATATCTGCATTGCCGATGGCAATTTTGAGCAGATCCTTGCGGGAAACAAGGCCGGTCAGGCTTCCATCTTCCTGTACCACAAATAGAGTGCCCACATCTTCCAGAAAAAGAGTCACAATGGCGTCATAAACTGAAGATTCTTCTTTAACGACCACAGGAACAGCTTTTATATCGTCCACTTTTATTTTGTTTATTTTCTCTGAGATTATATTCCTTGCGGCCTTGCCTGAAAAAAAATATCCCACTCTTGGTCGTGCATCTAGAATGCCCGACATGGTCAAAATAGAAAGGTCCGGTCTTAAAGCGGCTCTAGTCAAATTCAGTTTCTCTGCTATCTGTTCGCTGGTTATGGGCTCGTTTCTTTTTACTATCTCCACTATTTTAGCCTGTCTGGGCGTTAATTCTATTGAACCTCACTCCTTTCCCCTGCTGCCATAGTTAGTGTACACAAAAAATCAATTATATATATACTACATTTAACAAGAAGTTCCTCTTTTTTATATAAATTTTTTAGCAAAATAAGGGGTTACGGCCGCCTCAACAACGGCTGCCATGAAAAGCATGGGAACAAGGATGCCAAGGGCCAGCACGCTATCCTGCAGGTTTTTCTTAAAGAGCTCCATGCGGCTGCATTTCCCGGGGAAGGCCAATTCAATCCCCGTTTTGAGGCCAAAAGCGGCCGCCAGTATTATCACCGGCAGTTCCAGTATGCCGTGAGGAAGCATCGCCGCCAGGAAAAAAGCAAGGGATCTTCCCTGATGAAAATTCAGGGCGTAAACTATCCCAATCGCAAAACCGTTGAACAGGATGCCGAAAAAAGGCGCAAGGCCCAGCAACGCCCCGCCGAACATCATAAGAAGCAACGCTTTTATATTGTTCTGAAAAATCAAACCTGTGATATATAGCTTATTCTGCCTGCCGATGGCCCTGCTTATTTTCAGGATGTTTCCAAGAAGCCTATCCATATTCCTGGTAACCAGTTCCGGATTGTATTGAAATGCAAGATACCCCAGAATTGCACCGAAAATAAATAGAAATACCATAAAAGCGATATACTTATTCTTTCCTTTAAACGAATCCCATATTGCTTCCATTCAATTCCCTCCTGTCGGTCCGGTTGGCGCTTTAAGTCTGTTAATGTCATTGATAAATTCTAGAGTTTTTAACTTGCGATCAAGATGATGAAGTATAAATGGATGAGAGGCATTTTTCAATTGTTTCTTTACATCCTCTCGCAAATCAAGGCTGATTAATTCTCTGTAAGGTTTCTTTATGAAATACCGTAGAGCCTTCACAGCTTCGTAGCTTATGTCCACGGCTTTGACATCATCTTTAAGGCATCGAAAGCAGAGTACACCTCCCAGGTTGCTGCTGAACCGCATTCTCTCTGACAATTTTTCTCCGCAGCTCACGCAGCGGAAAACCTCGGGAGCAAAACCCTGGATAGCCATGAGTTTGATCTCATATATACGGCTTAAAAGCTCCAGGTCGTTCCATTCCTGCAGGAAATATAATGTTTTTAGAAAGAAGTTGAAGAGATCGCGGTTTTTATCCTCTTCAGGGGTAGACGCCCTGAGCATTTCCGCAAAATACAACCCGTAAGCCATGCGCTCCAGATTTGCCCTGATTTTGTGGAAAGATTCTTTTATCTCGCACTGGCTTATGCTGTCAAGTGTCCTGCTTTCCATAATGAGGAAATTACTGAAAGTAAAAATCTGGGTGCCTCCGAGCAGGCGATTATGCGGCCGGCGCACACCCCTGGCTACTGCATGTATTTTCCCTTTTGCGGGGGAAAAAAGCGTCAGTACCCTATCCGCTTCACCGATATTCCGGTGTCCCAAAACTATGGCATCGGTCCTGTAAAGACCCATTGATTTTTCTCTCCATCTCGCGATAAATTTTTACTTGCCTTTATCAAACTTTCCCCACTGGGGCATTACCTGAATCCAGGTGTTGCCGGGATTTATTTTAAGTTCGGTGCCATCCATCAGGGCATATATTGTCCTTGCGCTTCTGGAACTCTTTTCCCATTTGATTTCCTTACAGAAGCCGTCACTTATGTAATACGCTTTGCCAGAACCTGTTGTCTTTATCTCGAGGCGTCCCTCTTTATCCATCACTTTTGTGTCGTTGAACTGGATAATGATGTTTTTTACAAAGATGGGCTGCCCGGTTTTTCTATCGGTATGGGGCTTGCCGTTTATAAAGCGTTCATAAGCCTTTTTATCGGAATCGTATGTATAGCTTACGCTGTAATTGTTAAAATATGTTAGTTTAAACTGTTCCAGGGCTTCGCCATCAGGAGCCGTATCTTTTTCGTTAAAGTTCCATACTTTCAAATTTACCGGTTTCAAATATCCCCGCTTTTCAGAGGTTTTAAGCATTTTTTCGATGCTGCTGTATGCGTTGTGAGGCTCTCTGCGGGAGCTGTCCCTCCAGAATGTAACTTTGTCATATATGCCGTCGATATCATCGATTTTTAATTTCTTCAGATCCGAATAACCCTGGGGGCTTGCACCGTAATGTACATATACGCCGTCATATTCCATGGCGTAATCGATAAAATATGGCCGGGCACTCCTTATGGGTCCCACTTCCTCCACATCCGCCCCAAGGAAAATTGCCAGAAACCTTGTTATCCCGCCTTCCGCCAGCACTTCGTAAACAACGCCCGCTTTGTCCAATCCCGACTGGGGCCTGGCGTGGTATTCGTTTTCTATCATGACCGCCAAAGACCTTTGATTTATGTATCTTACATCTAAGTCTGCCAAACCGGTTAGGGGATTTACGGTTTTTGGAGATTCCGGCAGCGCAGTGGAAGGATTTTCAACCGTTTGCCCGGAATTCCCTGCATCTGTAGGATTTTGAGCCGCTAAATCCGTATTTTTTTTGCCGCAACCTGTCTGTAAAAATAATATTAAAACAATAATAGCGAAGAAAATCCATCGATTTTTTAACATTCTTTTCCTCCTGCCTCTGTCATTCATATATTCCGGAATTCCGTCGTGGTCAGAGTTAACATCCACATTAAAGGAAAATCTTTAACAATCTCCTGCAAAAGATAAGATAGCCTACCGCCAGTGCGTTTAAAGTTGCTATAAGCACCGCACCGGCAGCCACATTTTTGGCGATCTCCGCCAGCGGATGGTATTTCTCAGTTACCATATCTATAGTGTTTTCGATGGCCGTATTTATCATTTCGGTTATTATCACCATAGCTATGGTAAAGATAATTATCAGTAGTTCAAAGGCGCTCAAATTGAAAAAAGGGCTTACGGCAAGCACCAGGAACGCCATGAAAAAATGAATTCTGACATTTCGCTGGGTATTAAAAGAATACATTATACCCGCAATAGCGTAATTGAAGCTTTCAAACAGGGTCCTTGATTTTTTCATATTGTCAGATTGCCTCTCTTTTCAGGTCAAAAGCTTTTAAAATTTCTTCTTCCTTCTCGCGCATGATTTTTCTATCGTGTTCGTCTTCATGATCATATCCCAGGAGGTGCAGCAGCCCGTGAACCGCCAGATACCCCATCTCTCTTTCAAAGGAATGGCCGTACTCTTCCGACTGCTCCCTGGCCCTTTCTACCGAAATCACTATGTCCCCCAGGAGTTTTTCGGCTTCGAGTTCTCCTTCGATAGCCTCTTCTTCGGGGACGCTTTCTCTCATGGCAAAAGAAAGCACATCGGTGGGCGTGTCTTTCGTCCTATATTGTCGGTTCAGCTCCCTGATATATGCGTCATCCACCAGCACGACGCTTACTTCAGCATCCTGCGGAACCTTTTCTTCCGTTAGGGCGAACTTTAAAATATCCGCAAGTAATCGTTCAAGTTCGGTATCAATGTCAATTTTTTCCTGCCGGTTTCCAATGATTATTTCAGGCATTTCTGGCTTGTTTTCCCTCCAATTCTTTCAATCTATCGGGATATTCTATGCGGGTATGAAATATGCCGGTAAGTACCCTGGAAAACGCTCCAGCTATTCTGTCCAGTTCTTTCAATGTCAGGTCGCTTTCATCCAACTGCCCGTCAGAAAGTTTTTCCTTTATAATCTGCCGGATAAGGCCGTCGATTTTGCCCGGCGTAGGGCTCGACATGGACCTTACTGCCGCTTCCACAGAATCCGCAAGCATCACGATGGCTACTTCCCTTGTCTGGGGCTTGGGGCCTTCATACCGGAAGCCGGCCTCATCTGGTATTTTATCCCCGGAGGCAGCTTTATTGTAAAAGTACGAAAGCAACGTGGTACCGTGGTGCTGAGAAATAAAATCCTTTATCACAGCCGGAAGCCGATATTCCCCTGCCGTCTCTATGCCGTCTTTTACATGAGATGTAATTATAAGGGCGCTCAGCGTTGGGTTCAACTTGTCGTGGGGATTATCGGATGTCAGCTGGTTTTCGATGAAAAAGTACGGCCTCTTGAGCTTTCCGATATCATGGTAATTGGCCCCTACCCTGGCTAGAAGCGGGTCCGCCCCAACGGCTTCCGCTGCGGCCTCTGCAAGATTTCCCACTATGATGGAGTGGTGATAGGTCCCCGGAGCGTCGATCATCAGTTTTTTCAGCAGCGGCTGGTTTGGATTCGACAGCTCCAGCAGTTTTATGGAAGTTGTTATATCAAAGGCGCTTTCCAGAAACGGAAGGGTGCCTATTGTAAGCACCGACGAAAAAAGGCCGCTTACAATACCCCACGAACTCTGTTTTATTGCAATCCAGAAGGGATCGTTGTTCAAAAGTTCCATGCCCATGATGAGAACAAAATCAACAAGACCTATGATCCCTCCGGACTTAGTGAGGTCGACCCTCTGCGACACTCTGACCGTACAAAAAACTCCCACTACGGCGCCTAGAAAAGCCACCGTAGAAATAATGAAGTCATTGCCCAGCACCACACCTACCGCTATGCTCATAATAAAGCTGGAAATAAGGGCGATGGAAGGGTTAATCAAAATTGATATTAGCATGCTGCCGGCGGCCAGGGGAATAAGATAATTTGAAATGGTCTTTACAGCGATAGAAATAATAAGCGTCGATAGAATGATGAGCGCCAGCAGGCTTAAGTAAAGCTCATTTTCAAACATTTTTCTGTGAAAGAAATATATGGCGAATATGAGGATTCCTTCCAGTATTGCCGCCATCAGCATAGTTCCTGCAAGAAGGCTCAAATTCGCGCGTTTGTCCTGGGCCAACAGACCGAGTTCTTTTAAAAGTTCTCTCTGTTCGGCGGTCACGGTCGCCCCTTTTTCGATCAATATCTGATTTCGGGCTATTTTTACCGGTTCCACGGAATCCATGGCTTCCTGCTGTTCTTTCTCAGTGGCTTCCCTGTCATAAACCATATTGTATTTAATTGCGGAAAAGGCTATGTCTTCCCCCATGTTTTTTAATTCCTGGGGAAGCTTGATATTTCGAAATTCCTCAATAATATAGGTTTTGGCCCTGTCTATGGAATCCTCCTTTACACCGCCTTCCATGACCTTTTCCAGGACGGCTTTTGTAATAGTTTCCAGTTCCATCAGGCTGGAATTATCCATTTTTATCGCCTGTACATAAGTCTCCTCGGCCAGGTTTTTATTTATCATGCGCTTTAGAGCATCTATCTTTCCCTGCTCATCCAGGTAATCCCTGGATCTTATCTGTTTTATACTGGAAAAAATCTCTGTTATTTCATCCTTAGCCTCCAGGGTGATACTGTGGTCGAGTATATATTTTTTAGACACCGAATCCGCCGCAGCCTGACGGAGTTTCCGTGTGGCGACGGTGTTTATGGCATCTTTGCGCGCTCTGATATCCTCCTGCGCCACATCCCCCACTTTTATATCATATTTCTGGGGCAATATACTGGCATACACCAGAGCCGTCAATGCCAGAAAGAAAAACAGGCCCATCATCGTTTTCCTTGCGACTTTATTGTAGAACAACGCCACGTGGACCCTTTTTGGGCTCAAGTTACTGCCTACAGCCACAAAATCACTCCCCGCTTTGCTGGCGCTTTTCCTCAAATCTCTCGTAGGCCTTTATAATTCGCTGCACCACTTCATGGCGCACTACATCCCTGTCGTCAAGATATATAAATTCGATGCCCCTGATACCTTTCAGTACCTGTTTTACTTCCTCAAGACCGGAAAATACACCCTTCGGCAAATCTATCTGGGTGATGTCTCCGGTAACCACCGCCCTGGAACCGAACCCCAGTCTGGTAAGAAACATTTTCATCTGCTCGGAAGTGGTATTCTGAGCTTCGTCCAGGATGATGAAGGAATCGTCCAGGGTCCTTCCCCTCATATACGCCAGGGGAGCCACTTCAATCAATCCCCTTTCCATGAGGCGCCGGAAGGACTCAACTCCCAGGATGTCATACAGGGCGTCATAAAGCGGCCGAAGGTACGGGTCCACTTTATCCTGCAAATCGCCCGGCAAAAAGCCGAGTTTTTCTCCTGCTTCCACCGCGGGCCTTGTAAGGATTATTCTGTTTACCTCCTTTTCCTTGAAGGCAGTCACCGCCATGGCCATGGCCAGGTATGTTTTGCCGGTGCCGGCAGGGCCTATTCCGAAGACTATATCGTTGTTTTTTATAGCCTGAACATACAGCTTCTGACCTAAAGTCTTGGGCTTTATGGGCTTTCCCCGGTGCGTAAAACATACAACATCATCATATAAATCGGTGATTTTCTCTTCTTCGCCATCTTTGACAAGGCCCGCGAAATATTTTACATCAGCCGAAGTCAACTGGTTACCTCCTCTTATGACTTCCATCAAACGTGTGAAAAGTTTCCGTACCGATTCCACATTCTCGGTGTCGCCCAAAATGGTTACATTGCCGTCCCGGGTCAGGACCTTAACCTTAAATATTTCTTCTATGAATTTTATGTTTTCGTCCCTGTTTCCGAACAGGAATGCAAGACTGGCGATATTATCTACCGTCACCCTCGATTCTGCAAGGTTCTTCCCCAAATTTTCTCCTCCTTGCCTATATCTTCAATAACTTCTAAAGTCATGGTTCCGATCACGTTTTTTCCGTCGGAGTCCAGTGAAAAATCCATCTTTTTCCTGGTTATTTTAATATCTTCCGGAAGGCTTTTCAGATGTTCCATAAGCTGTTTTTCAGCTTCCTGAGCGGCTTTATCCACTCCGATGAACTTTTTTTTCGACTGTACTTCCCGGTAATATATTACGCTGAATCTAATATCTCCCAGGATTTCGGGCAGCAGCCTGGTTTGACCGACGGTTTCCGTTTCATAAAGCGCAAACGGGATACTTCCCAATTGAAAACTCAATGCGCTTTTCCCCAGCTGCAATCTGTACGCCTTTTTAACCCGTCCCGTAGGAACCCTTTCCACTATTACCAGAGGCACGCCGACAGCTTTCTGATACCATGTTCTCGCTTTTACAATGCCCCTGGCATGAACAAGCAGCATGTCGGATTGATTCTGCCGCTCTGCGTCTTCCTTTCGGTCCGATTTTATCAAAACCCTGCCGGTTATCAATATATCCCCTGCGCTTACGGTATCGCCAGGTTTTACCAGCGCTTCTCCTTTGAGAGGTATGATTTCTTCAATAATACCATCCTTCGAAGCTATTATATCACAAGGTGAATTTTCTTCAAGTTCCGGAGGCATTTTCTTTTTAACCAGTTCAACCACCAATCTGGAGCCTTTTATCCGAATTTCTCCCCAGGCAATCTCTTTATGCTGTTGTAAGATTTTATTCATATAATACTTTTTATCCAGATTGTACTTGAATATGCCCTCTTTGAGCCCCCACCGCCTCAAATCGCTTTCAACCGCCTTTTTTATTTCGGGGTCCTGGGCGATGACATCTATGCTCCAGATGAATGAAGATAGAAAATATATTGAGGCTATAAACAGCACGGCTCCCGCCAAAAGCACTTTTCTCCTTCGCAACCTGTTCAACATGAAGAAAATGCCCATCCTGCGGAGGATAAAAATCCGGCAGTGCGTTTTCCTTGTTAAACGGCTCAACCTGAAAAAGTCGCGTGCATTCGCCCCGGCTGTCAAAGTTTTACCGTCAAGGCGTTTAATATCCCACAGATATATCCCCTTCAGTGCGGCCTGATTCAGGAGCCTTTCAGTATACTCGCCGGTTATTTTTATAATAACATATCCCCGAAAATAATTCCACAGCCTGATGAGCAGCACTTCCGACCCCCCTCGGACTCAATCCTCAAATTCTATGGATTTGAGGCGGCCCTCTATGGTTACCTCGTCAGCCACCAGGGATTTTATGAGAAGGCCTTCGCCTTTTACAATCAAAGCTCTTTCACCCGTATTCAAACGGACTCTGTCTGAGGTGTATTCCACTATGCCTCTGTGGTTTTCGATAAATACCGCAACGCTGCCGGTTATGGTAATCCTCGGAAGATTCAGGACAATATCCCCGGGCAGGTCCAGAGCATCGGAAATTCGTTTTTTGATTCCGTCGGCCATTTAAATCCCTTCTTAAAACTCAATATGGATTCTTTAAAAATTTATTCTTCAAATGCAAGATTAATTACAAAAAAAGCCCGCTTATGCGGACTTAATTTATTATATATTCACCGCCGGGGATGCGGTGGACCCAAAGAAGGATTTGCCTGGCGGCAAATCCTTCTTGCATCCGGCCTTCGGTTTAAGCTTCTGACTCCTTTTTATTGAAGCAGCTTTCTTACAATAGCATTCACAACTCTGCCGTCGGCCCTTCCTTTTACCTTTGGCATGATGGTGCTCATGACCTTGCCCATATCCTTTGCGCTGTTTGCTCCGACTTCAAATATGCTCTGACGCACTATTTCTTCCACTTCATCATCGGTCAATTGCTGAGGGAGGTAACTCATCAATATGTCTATTTCTTGTCCCAGCTTCTGAGCCTGTTCGGCCCTGCCGAGCCGCTCAAACTCATCCCTGTCGTCTTTTAGTTTCTTTACTTCACGGGATAGTACTTCTATGACCTCTCCGTCATCCAGTTCATGAAGTCTTTCCTTTTCGGCGTAAAGAATAGCGGACCTGGCCATCCTTATCACCGACAACCTGTCTTTATCGCCCTCTTTTAAGGCAGCCTTCATGTCCTGATTTAACACATCTTTTATAGACATGTCATCTCTCCTTAAAACTTGTGAAATTTTCTCCTTCTGGCTGCTTCAGATTTTTTCTTTCTTCTCACACTGGGTTTTTCATAATGTTCACGTTTCCTGACTTCTGAAAGCACACCCGCTCTCTGACACTGGCGTTTGAATCTCCGAAGTGCATTGTCCAGTGATTCGTTTTCCCCTACTCTTACTTCTGCCATTTTTACTCCCTCCCTCCGCGCTCGTTTGCTGGAACATACTTTATTATAAAGTTTTGAAACACTTCCGTCAACATCAACCTGGAGGCCATGTCATAAATCTGCCTCCAAGAAGATGAAAATGCAGATGGCCTACCGTTTGACCTCCATCATCGCCGGTATTGACTACCAGTCTGAATCCCTTATTATCTATATTATTTTGCCTGGCGAGATTTTGTGCCGTGCGGATGATTTTATTTAAAATTTCTCCGTTTTGGTCATTTATTTCCATTATGGAAGCCAGATGTTTTTTGGGAACTATCAGGAGATGGATGGGGGCCTGAGGGTTAATATCTTTAAAGGCTATCACATCATCATCCTCATAGACGGTATTCGCCGGTATTTCATGTTGTGCAATTTTGCAAAAAATACAGTCCATCACTTTCCACCTCCTTACCCTGGACTAATTAAATATTTTTCTTAAAATTATTCCACACCAAAGGCCAAATTTCCTGCTTGCAGCAAAATTTTTTTATCCGGAATTAAAATTTGTTAGTTAAGGATTTCACCAATAAGGCGATCGGAAGCATTTTCCTTGAGAGTCACCGGCACAAGCTTATTGTGAAGGTTTTCTCTGGACGAAGCCGCGACTTTCATGTAATTTCCCGTCAGTCCTTCATAGGTGTTAATATCCGTCTCTTCTTCAAATAATACTTCCACCGTTTCGCCCAAAAATTTTTGCCGGAATTTTTTTTCCAGTTCCCAGCTCAAATCTATAAGCCGGCGGCTTCTCTCTTCCTTCACACTCTTTTTTACAGGGTTGGGCATTTCGGCGGCAGGGGTGCCTCCTCTGGGTGAAAAAGGAAAAACATGGAGCCGGGAAAACCCAATTTCCCTTATAAAATTGAAGGTTATGTCAAATTCTTCCGGTGTTTCCCCCGGAAATCCCACTATGACATCGGTGGTTATGGAAACATCTGGCATTTTTCGCCGGATGTATTCAACCCTTTCTCTGAATTGAGCGGTGGTATAGCGGCGGTTCATACGCTCGAGCACGCTGTCACAGCCGCTCTGAAGTGGTATGTGAAAGTGATGGCAGAAATTTTTGAGTTTAGAGAGCCCTTCGACAAACTCACCGGTGAGTTCCAGAGCTTCGATGGAGCTCAGCCTGATTCTCTTTATGCCTTCAATCCCGGAAATCCTGTACACCACTTCCAGCAAATGAAGGCCTTTTCCACCGAAGTCATGCCCGTACAATCCCAGATGGATTCCCGTCAGCACTATTTCTTTGAATCCTTCTGCGGCGAGTTCTCTCGCTTCTTTTATAATGCTTTCCATCGGCCTGCTCCTGACGGGCCCTCTTGCATAGGGAATGATGCAGTATGAACAGAACATATTGCATCCTTCCTGTATCTTGAGAAAGGCTCTGGTCCTTTGTCTTAAACCTTTGAAGGCGATTTCTTCAAAGTTCCTCTCGCACATAATGTCTTGCACTTGGATGATTTGTTCATGCCTTTTAACGGACTCCTCCACAAGGTCCACTATACGCCTGCGGTCTTTTGTTCCAATAACCACATCCACGCCTGGTATTCGGGATATCTCATCGGACTTGAGCTGCGCATAGCAGCCCACAACCGCCACCCTGGCATGAGGGTTTATCCGGGAGGCTTTTCTTATCATCTGCCTCGACTTTCGGGCGCTTTCATTAGTCACGTCACATGTGTTAATGACATAAACGTCCGCCCGGCTTTCGAAATCCACTACTTCATAGCCGCGCTCTTTAAAAAGTTCGGCCATGGCATCGGATTCATATTGATTTACCTTACATCCGAGGGTGTAAAAAGCTACTTTAGGCATTTTTACCTCCTAGTTCACCCAGTTCATACATTATTGCAGCGCAAACCGCTATGGCAGCGGTTTCGGACCTCAGAATCCGTGGACCCAGGCTTACAGGCACAGCCCCGAAACTTTTTGCTTTTTCTATTTCCTCGCCCGTAAAGCCCCCTTCTGGGCCGACAAAAACTGCTATTTTTATAGCATTATTGTTCTTTGCTTCAATCAAAACGTTCTTCAAGAAGCATGATTTCTCCTGTTCCCAGGGTATGATGGCAATGTCATAATCTTTTATAGTTTTAAGGCTCTCGTCAAGACCTTTCACATCTGCTATTTGCGGTATATCCAGGCGCATGCACTGTTTTGAAGCTTCCATCACTATTTTTTTCCACCGCTGCATCCGGTTTGAAAGTTTCTGTTGAGAAAGTTCCACAACGGTCCTTTCGGTTATTATGGGGACAAATTTCGATACGCCTATTTCCGTGTTTTTTTGAAGGATGAAATCCAGTTTGTCCCCTTTGGGTAAACTTTGGAACAGGGTTATGATTGGTTTTGTTTTTTCTTTTATATCTTTCTCTATAATTTTTGTTTTTATTTGAATATGTTTCGCATCTATTTCCTCTATGACTGCTACGGCCTCAGTATTCTTGCCGTCGGAAAGCTTGAGAATATCCCCGGGCTTATGCCTCAACACTTTTATTATATGGTGGGCGTCATCTCCGGAAATCACGACCATGTCATTTATGTAAAACTCTTTGAAGACAAAAAATCTGGGCATAAAATTCACCCCCATCAGTTTCCGATGGGGGCCTGTCTTGACGTCAATGCAACCCATTCGCCCTTTTCGGACTCTTCAATCACATCAAAACCATTTTTCTCCAAGGCTTCCACCACTGAAAGCTTCCGGTCTTTTATAATTCCCGACGCCAGAAAAAAGCCGCCTTCCTTCAGGTTCAGGGGCACTTGCCCGCTCAAATCAATTATGACGTCTGCAATGATATTGGCCATTATTATGTCCGCCTTAAAAGAAATGTTTCTCAATCCGTCGCCTTTTACCACCTTTACGACATTGGTTAAATTGTTTCTTTCCACGTTCTCCTGTGCAACCTTCACCGATACTTCATCTATGTCTACGGCCACCACCTCGGAAGCTCCCAGCTTTCCAGCGGCTATGGACAGTATGCCCGAACCGCAGCCTATATCTATCACAGTAAAATCTTTTTTCATATATTTTTCCAAAAGTTCCATGCAAAGCCTTGTTGTTTCATGTGTGCCGGTGCCGAAGGCCATGCCGGGGTCAAGGTCTATCACGATTTCTCCCGCCTCCGGCCGGTATTCCTCCCAGGAAGGTTTTACCACGAGGCTTTTCCCGATGCGCGTAGGTTTATAATATTTCTTCCATGCATTGGCCCAATCCGTATCGGAGACGGTGGTAACGGCCATTTCACCTCTGCCTATGTTCAAACCATACTCCGGGAGCCGCTTTACCCTTTCCTCGATCTCTCTGACTCTTTCGGCAAGACTGCTGTCTTCCACCAGATAGCCGGTTACCACGGCTTCTTCGAAATCGATGCCTTCAGGTATTTCTATATAATCCCACTGATTTTCGTCCTGAGGTCTAAGGTAAATCCTCGGATCCTCTATGACGACACCCATAACGCCGGCTTCATAAAAAATATTTGATACGGCTTCAATGGCTTCGGTGGAAGTTTTGATTTTGATTTCAACCCAATTCATGTTTACCTCCCGGCTACACGCCAAAGGCATCTTTCATCTTGCCGAAAAATCCTTTTGACGGACCTTTTAATTCTTCGCCGCTGATATCGGCAAATTTTCTAAGGAGTTCCTTTTGTTTTTCGTTCAGCTTTTCTGGTATGACCACATTTACCCTGACATGCAGGTCTCCCCTGCCGTATCCCTTTATATGCGGAATACCTTTTGCTTTCAGGCGGAAATTCGTACCCGGCTGTGTCCCTTCGGGTATCTTCAACTTTATCCTGCCATCCAATGTAGGCACTTCGATTTCATCACCAAGTGCCGCCTGCACAAAAGAAATATTTGCATCGTAAATCAGGTCGTCTCCCTGCCTTATGAAAAGTTTGTGGGGTTTGACCCGGATCACCACATAGAGGTCTCCCGGCGGTCCGCCGCGCTCGCCGGGTTCTCCTTCCCCGCTTACCCTGAGGCGGGAACCGGTATCGACTCCGGGGGGGACTTTTATCTTTATTTTTCGTTGCGCCCTCAGCAGACCTCTGCCGTTGCAGTGAGGGCACGGTTCTTCTATGATGGTCCCCTTGCCGCCGCATCTTGAACAGGTGGTTATGTTCACAAACCGTCCAAAGGCCGTGTTTTGCACGTTTTTCACCTGGCCGGTGCCACCGCATACCGGGCATGTCCTGGGATGTGTGCCCGGTTTTGCGCCGGTGCCCTGGCATCTTTCGCATTTTTCCATACGGGCAACCTGTATTTCTCTTTCTATGCCGGCTGCGGCCTCTTCCAGGGAAATCTCCAGATCATACAGTATGTCAGCGCCGCGAACAGGCCCGTGCCGTCTTGTTCCTCCAAAGCCGCCCCCGAAAAAGTTTTCAAAGATGTCCCCGAAGAAATCTCCGCCGAAATTGCCGAAGTCTCCAAAATCGCCGAATCCGCCAAAATTGCCGGCGTCAAAATCGCCCTGGCCCATGCCGGCATGGCCGAACTGGTCGTACCGGGCCCGCTTTTCGGGGTCTTTCAGCACTTCATAAGCTTCGTTTATTTCCTTGAATTTTTCTGCGGCATCCCTGTCATTTTTGTTTACATCGGGATGATATTGGCGCGCGAGTTTTCTGTAAGCCTTTTTTATTTCGTCTTCCGATGCGTCTTTGCTGACGCCGAGCACTTCATAATAGTCTCTTTTGGCCAATCGGCATCACTCCAGTTAAAAGCCGGCCCGGAAAGAGCCCGCTTTTATTTCTTATCATTGTCATCCATCACTTTATAATCCGCATCCACTACCTTTTCATCCTTTTTGCTTTCACCGGCGGCTCCGCCACCAAATGGATTCGCCCCGGCTCCGGGGTTAAAGTTTGCACCTGCGCCCGGGTTGCCCTGGCCTGTGGATTGATACAGTTTTGACGAAATATCGTAAAACACCTTTGTTAAATCATCGGTGGCTTTCTTTATCTTTTCGACATCATCGGTTTCAAGAGATTTCCTGACATTGTCTATTTCTTTTTTCACCTTATCCGCATCTTCCTGGCTTATTTTATCCTTCAGATCTCCCAGCATCTTTTCGGACTGGTATATCAGAGAATCCGCATGGTTCTTTGCTTCAATCTTTTCTTTTTTCTTCCTGTCCTCTTCGGCGTATTTTTCGGCCTCTTTGACCATCCTCTGTATTTCTTCTTCCTTCAAACCCGTGGATGAAGTTATGGTGATTTTTTGCTCCTTGCCGGTGCCCAGATCCTTGGCGGAAACGTGCACTATGCCGTTTACGTCGATGTCAAAGGTTACTTCGATGCGGGGAACTCCTCTAGGAGCCGGAGGAATTCCGGTAAGCTGAAATCTGCCCAGGGTAACGTTGTCGGCTGCCATAGGCCTTTCGCCCTGAAGCACATGAATATCCACGGCCGTCTGGCCATCGGCCGCGGTGGTGAATATCTGGCTCTTGGATGTGGGTATGGTGGTATTTCTTTCTATAAGCTTTGTAAACACGCCTCCCAGGGTCTCTATCCCTAAGGAAAGAGGAGTGACATCCAGAAGCACCACATCGTGTACTTCGCCCGCCAGCACGCCCGCCTGGATGGCTGCACCCATGGCCACCACTTCGTCGGGGTTGACGCCCTTGTGCGGCTCCTTACCGATGAACTTTTTAATGGCTTCCTGAACCGCGGGTATCCTGGTCGAACCTCCCACCAGAATGACCTTGTCGATGTCCTGGGGTTTAAGCCCCGCATCGCTCAAAGCCCTCTGAGTGGGCCCAATGGTGGCCTCCACCAGGTCTCGCGTAAGCTCTTCAAATTTAGCCCTGGTGAGGGTAATGTCCAGATGTTTGGGACCGCTCGCATCGGCGGTGATGAAAGGCAGATTGATGTTGGTGGTCACCATGCTGGACAGTTCAATTTTGGCTTTTTCCGCCGCTTCTTTCAATCTCTGGAGGGCCATGCGGTCTTTCCGCAAATCTATGCCGTGTTCCTTCTGGAATTCATTCGCCACATAATCGATGATGCGCTGGTCGAAATCGTCGCCTCCCAGCCGGTTGTTTCCGCTGGTGGCTTTTACCTCAAAGACTCCATCGCCGAGCTCCAGTATGGAAACATCGAAAGTGCCGCCTC
This sequence comes from Biomaibacter sp. TOL, assembly GCF_059717795.1. NCBI lineage: Bacteria > Bacillati > Bacillota > Clostridia > Thermosediminibacterales > Tepidanaerobacteraceae > Biomaibacter > Biomaibacter sp. TOL. Next base: position 343,864 of record NZ_AP046092.1, read on the forward strand.
CCAGGTCATACACCAGTATTGTATGGTCTTCGCCTTTATCGAGGCCGTAAGCCAGGGCCGAAGCCGTAGGTTCGTTGATTATTCTCAGCACTTCCAGTCCTGCGATTTTGCCTGCATCTTTTGTCGCCTGCCTCTGGCTGTCGGTGAAGTAAGCGGGAACTGTGATTACAGCCTGGGTTATTTTTTCCCCCAGATAGCTTTCGGCATCCTGTTTTAGCTTCTGCAAAATCATGGCGGAAATTTCCTGAGGGGTATAAGCCCTGCCGTCTATATTTACTTTGTAATCAGTACCCATATGTCTTTTAATGGAAATGACGGTCCTTTCGGGGTTTGTTATGGCCTGACGCTTGGCCAGTTGACCCACCAGTCGTTCTCCATCCTTTGTGAAAGCCACAACAGAAGGCGTAAGCCTTGATCCCTCGCTGTTGGGGATTACTACAGGCTGACCTCCTTCCATATATGCAACTACTGAGTTTGTAGTGCCAAGATCAATACCGATTACTTTGCCCATAAAAACACCTCCGTTATTTTTTAGCGACTTTGACCATACTTGGTCTTATGACTTTTGTATGATATAAGTAACCCTTTTGCAAAACTTCAATTACGGTATCATTCTCATATTCCCGGCTTTCCACCTGCATGACCGCTTCGTGAAACCGGGGGTCAAAGGCTTTCCCCAGAGCGTCGATTTCTTTGACGTCATATCTCTCCAGCACATTTTTGAGCTGCTGGTAAATCAATTGGACTCCTTTATAAATCGGGCTTTCCCTGTCCTCTATGGAATCCATGGCCCTTTCAAAATTGTCCACAACTGGAAGGATATCTTTAATCAACTGTTCTCCGGCATAAAGGTGAATGTCCTGAATTTCTTTCTGAGTCCTTTTTCTGAAGTTGTCAAAATCCGCCTGGGCTCTGTACCAGCGGTTCTTGTATTCATCTATTTCCTTTTGTTTATCTTCAACTGCTTTTTCCAGTGTCTCAAGCTTTTGCTTTAAACTTTCATCATTATCTTTTATTTCTTCTTTTATTTCTTCATTTTTTATCTCTTCATTGTTTTTCTCAGTATCGCTGTCGGCTTTTTCTATCGGGGCATTTTCCATATCTTTATCTTTTTCTTCCCCGGGCTTTATATTCATTCAGATCACCTCACCTGCTTTTTTTAAAAGTCCATATCCCCCAAGCCGTCGGGCGCATCTGCCCCGGGTTTGCCCGGATTTGATTCGTCCTTTTTCTTGATTATTGTATCTATCCTGAGTATGGCTTCGGCGACTTCCCCTGCGGCCTTGATGGCGTGCAGTTTTACCAGAGCGGGATCCAGCACTCCCAGTTCCACCATATCCGCCACTTCTCCGCTTTCACAGTTGATGCCGATGGAGCAGCTGTTTTTTTCTGATTGGGTAAAGCTTACTTCCTCCATCTTTTCCAGAGGGTTGAATCCGGCATTATACACTATCTGGGCAAGAGGCCTTTTAAGGGCTGTGCACACGCATTCAACTCCGTATGAAGCCATGCTCTTCATTTTTTCCTTTTCTTTTTCCAGTTCCCGGGAAACTGCCATTTCCACGGCTCCTCCCCCCGGGACCATTCCGTGCAGCACAGCAGCTTGCAGGGAGGATGCGGCGTCTTTTGCTATGCGTTCCCTTTCACCCACTATTTCCTCGGTGGCAGCGCCCACCAGGATGGTGGCCATGGGTTTGCCTTTGCCTCCCACTATCCTTATCTGCTCCAGTTTCTCGTCTTCATACACCCTATCGGCCCGGCCTATATAGTTTTGTATCTCCTGTGCTGGTTTTTTGAGTCCCATACGCTTTATTATCCTTGCACCGGTATGTTCCGAAACCCTCTCCAGGTCTTTTCTCGATACCCTTTCCAGCACTATCACACCCGCATCTGTCAGAAGTTCCTCAGCTTCGTCGCTTACATTTTTATCCACAAGAATGAGATTTATGTTCAAATCTATTATTTTCTTAAGGTTCTCCTTGAATTCCTGCTTTAGTTCCAAATAACGGGCAAATCCCGCTTCAGTCCTGAGGGCCTCCGGTGCTATCTCTTCGGGTTCCAGAGCATCGTCTATTAAAAGCACCCTGACATCGGTGATTTCGTCGGGCATCTGTTTATTCATTTTTTCCCTATCAATTATTATGCCCATGAAGACCTCATTCTCTGCTCCCGCCCGTGACATCACTATGTCTTTTAATTTAAAATTCTTTTCTCTGAGCTTTTCTTCTCCGATTAGTTTTGCCGCTTTTGTAACGAGCTCCGCTATATCCTCATGCTCCCTCCCGGCTATGAGGGCTATATTCTTCAGTGCGGGGTCGTTTATATCCTTTACAGGAATGATGCTTTCGCTCAGAATCTCCCGGGCTTTGTTCACACCAAATTTTATACCTTCTATGACCCTTGCTACCGGTACGCCTTTCAAAATCTGGTTGACCCCTTCGGAAACCATGGTTCCCGCCATAATGGTGGCTGTGGTGGTGCCGTCCCCCACTTCCTCCTGCTGGGCTTTTGCAATGTTGATTAGCATTTTGGCAGCGGGATGGTTTACGTCCATCTGCTTTAAAATTGTGACTCCGTCATTGGTTATGGTAACCTCTCCAAATCTGTCAACCAGCATTATGTCTAGGCCTTTGGGCCCGATGGTGCCCTCAACGGCTGAAGCTACGGCTCTTATGGCATTGGAGTTTGTGATGAGTGCCGCCAATTTTTCATCCACTTCCTGGGCGTTGTTGTTCTTAAACGTCAAAATCAAAACCTCCTTAATGTTTTGCGGCTGCGGAAGAAAACCCCGCCCAGTGGGTCGAGGTTCGCAATCCGCTTAAAAATACTTTATATTAATTATAATAATGAAGTTATGGCTTTATTGAGATAATCCGTCACTTTTTCAAGTATGGAGAAAACTTTAGAGTATTCCATACGGGTAGGGCCGATTATTCCGCAAATGCCCAGGTTTTTATCTTCAACAAAAAATCCTGTGGTGACAATGCTCAGTTCCTGAAATTCGCTCCACGGATTTTCGCTTCCTATGGTGACCGTTATGTTGTTGGGCTTGCAGGAAGTCTTGAGAGCCCTCGTGATCAGGTCATGTTGTTCCAGGAGCGACAGAAAATTCCTGGCTCTTTCCACATCTCTGAATTCAGGAAACTCGAGCATTTTTGAACTTCCCGACGCGTATACCTTGTTGTTCTCCTTTGTATCGTCAAGATTTTCCCTCAGCAGATCCAGTAAAATATTTAAAACACTGTCATATTCTATCAAGTCATCTTTTATGGAATTCATAACTTCCTGAGTTATTTCTTCAAGAGCTTTCCCGGCAAGGTTGCTGTTTAATGCGTTTGATATTCTCTGCAAATCCGAATCCGTCAAATTTTGAGGTATCTCTACAATATGATGGGTGACTGTACCGTAATTTGTTACTATTATCATGAGGCCTTTCTTTTCCTCCAGCCGTATTATCTGCACATGCTTCAATCTGCTGGATTCAAGCTGGGGGCCCAGAATGATGGCTGTGTAGCTTGTAAGTCTAGATATGACCTTCCCGGCCTCTTCTATCAGGTCTTCCAGTTCTTTGACGCGCTTTTTGAGAAGCCTCTTTAAAAGGGATTGTTCATATTCTTCCAGCTTCCTTGAAGGCATTAGAAAGTCGACGTAAAACCTATATCCTTTGTTTGACGGTATTCGCCCCGCAGATGTATGAGGTTGCGAAAGGTATCCCAGTTCTTCCAGGTCTGCCATTTCATTGCGAATAGTGGCAGGACTGATTCCGATGTGATATTTTCGGGCTATGGTCCGGGAACCAATCGGTTCGGCCGTAGCTATATAGTCATCTATAATAGCTGAAAGTATTTTCATCTTTCTTTCATCAAGCATAAAGTTTCACCTCTTTTTAGCACTCTTTGTGTGAGAGTGCTAAAATTCTAATTAAAAAAATATCACTTCGGTTTTTTTTTGTCAAGAAGATTAAGGCAAAAATTCAACAAATACTTCGTTAGCCAGGTCCAAACCTTTCGGGGTAAGCTTAAGATGCATTTCATCTTCTTTAAGGAGGCCCGATACCGCAAGTTTTCGGATAGCGCCATCGTAAGTTTCATGGATATCTTTTCCAAAACGTCTTCTAAAATCTTGTTTATCCAATCCCTCAATCAGCCTCAGTCCTAAAAAGCAAAATTCAGCCTGTTGCTCTTTTGTATCCAGGTACTCCGTATTTCCCACTGGAAGCATATTTTGCGAAAGGCTTTTTAAATATTCATGAGGGGAAGGATGGTTATAAAATCTGCGACCATCCATAAAAGAATGGGCTCCCGCGCCCAGCCCCAAATAATCCTCATATTTCCAGCAGGCAATATTATGTCGAGACATGCGGCCGGGAATAGCAAAATTGGATATCTCATAGTGTATAAATCCCTGACTCTTTAAATACTCCACGGCTTTATGGTACATTGCCCTTTCCTCTTCCTCGCTCGGGAGCTGCAGCAGCCCTCGCTCCTGCATTTCGAAAAATATCGTGCCTTTTTCAACAGTAAGCGAATAGCAGGATATATGTTCGGGAGAAAACGTCGTCAGATATTCCAGGGTCTCCATGAAGTCCGAAACAGTCTGCCCGGGCAATCCAAATATCACATCCGCATTTATATTGTTAAATCCAGCTTCTCTGGCCATTTTAAAACATTCTTCAAATTCTTTCGCAGAATGAATTCTGCCCATCATTCTCAAAAGTCTGTCCTGATAAGCTTGAAGTCCCAGACTTAAGCGGTTTACCCCTAGCTTTTTCAGAACAAGAAGTTTCCGACGGCTCAAAGTCCCTGGATTGGCTTCTACGGTAAATTCGGCGCCGGATTTTATGTGAAAGTGCCGCAAGATGCAATCTATCAATGTTTCTAGGTCTTTTTCGCTTAAAATAGTCGGAGTGCCGCCGCCGATATATACGGTTTTGACAGGCCGTTCTATATGACTATACAATAAAATTTCTTTTCGCAGAGCCTCAATATAAGATGACACCAGCTCCGGGGCAACATATGAATTGAAGTCGCAGTAATTGCATTTTTTTGCGCAAAAGGGAATATGAATATACAGCGAAAAATCATTCATTTGGCTACTCAATTTTCAAAACCGCCATAAAAGCTTCCTGCGGCACTTCCACATTGCCCAGCTGGCGCATCCTCTTCTTGCCTTCCTTTTGTTTCTCGAGAAGTTTTTTCTTTCTGGTCACATCCCCGCCGTAGCATTTTGCAAGGACATTTTTTCTCATGGCGCTTACCGTTTCCCGGGCTATTATTTTGCCCCCGATTGCAGCCTGTATGGGTATCTCGAAGAGGTGGCGGGGAATTACTTCTTTCAGTTTTTCCACCATCTGACGGCCGCGGCTTGCCGCCTTGTCCTTATGGACTATGAAAGAAAGCGCATCCACCACTTCTCCGTTTATAAGGATATCCAGTTTGACAAGATCGGATTTTTTATAGCCCGAAATTTCATAATCTAGTGAAGCATATCCTCTGGTCCGGGATTTGAGCTGATCAAAAAAGTCATATATTATTTCCGAAAGAGGCATGTCATATTTTAATATTACCCTCTTTTGATTTATATACTGCATATCCTTGAAAGTCCCGCGCTTGTCCTGACACAGCTCCATGATGGTTCCCACATATTCGGTGGGAAGCATTATGGACGCATCCACATACGGTTCTTCAATATATTCTATTTCCGTAGGGTGCGGAAAATTTGTAGGATTGTCTACATCGATTTTATCTCCGCTTGTTTTCGTGACTTTATATATTACACTGGGTGCAGTGGTTATAAGGTTCAGATTATATTCCCGTTCAAGGCGTTCGCATATCACGTCCATATGAAGCAGTCCCAGAAAACCGCATCGGAATCCGAATCCAAGAGCCGCCGAAGTTTCGGGTTCAAAAAACAACGATGCGTCATTCAGCCGCAGTTTTCCCAGGGCGTCTTTCAGATTTTCGTAATCCTCTCCTTCGGCGGGGTACATGCCGCAGAACACTACCGGGACCGCTTTTTTATAGCCGGGCAGCGGTTTTTCCGCAGGCCTTTCGGCATCGGTGATGGTATCGCCCACCCGGGTATCGGTAACATTTTTTATGCTGGCCACCACATACCCTACTTCTCCAGCCTTCAGGCTGTCGACAGCCACCATGTCCGGCTTAAAAACCCCCACTTCGGTAACTTCAAAAGTTTTGCCCGTCGACATCATTTTAATGACCTTTTTTGGGGATACTTCCCCTTCCATTACGCGCACAAAGGCTACGGCTCCCTTGTACGAGTCATAAAAAGAGTCGAATATCAGAGCTCTCAAAGGGTCTTCGATGCGGCCTTTGGGCGGAGGTATCAATCTTACAACAGCCTCCAGTACATCCTTTACCCCGATGCCTTCTTTGGCCGAGGTTAAAACCGCTTCTTCAGTGGAAAGGCCGATTATTTCTTCTATTTCTCGTTTTGTTTCCTCGGGATCGGCGCTGGGAAGATCAATTTTATTTATAACCGGCACTATTTCAAGGTTGTGTTCCAGTGCAAGATAAGTGTTGGCCAGGGTCTGCGCTTCAATACCCTGCGTGGCATCCACCACCAGAAGCGCTCCCTCGCAAGCGGCCAGGCTTCTTGAAACCTCATAAGTAAAATCCACGTGCCCTGGTGTATCTATCAAATTCAACAGATAATCCTGTCCGTCATCTGCATGATATATCATCCTTACCGCCTGGGCTTTGATGGTTATTCCTCTCTCGCGCTCCAATTCCATTTTATCAAGGACTTGGTCCTCCATTTCTCGTGCTGGAATGGTATCCGTATATTCCAGGAGTCTGTCCGCAAGAGTCGATTTTCCGTGATCAATATGGGCAATAATACAGAAGTTCCTGATTCTTTCACGGGGTATAGACATATATTCCACCTCATTTGTTACTTGCCATTTTACATTCAATTATACATTTTGGTGGACTTTTTATCAAGATTTGTCCCGCTCTTTAATATAAATCCCAAATCGATCAGAGGGTGCACGGTAAAATCCATTCCTGAAAATTTTATACAGATAATTTTTTTATCCGCATAGAAATCGGCGATTTTAAACGTACCGGTAAATTGCCGGCGCATGCCCATAAAAGAAATGTCATAAACCCTGCTCTGTAAATCAAAATCAAAATCAAAACTGGCGGGCCTCATGTCCACACCCATGGTGGAATAGACTCCCGCTTCAGCCAGCCGGAGCCCCTGTGCCAGAACAAGAAGAAAGATTATAATCAATGTCAACAGGTCTTTATAGTTCACGGATGTTCACCTTTCTAATCTCTTACTTTTAACTTTCAACATCTGAAACGTTACGAAACCAATAATATCTTGAAAATGGGGCAACACCAAAGAAAACTGTGGAGTGAGACTATGTTGTTCTTGGGCTTGTTGCTCCCATTTTTTTATTGTTGGCCAATATTTTTATTTTCATTCTACAGCGTCAAACTTTTTATAACATCCGAAAGCGCCCTGGCAAAGGCTTTTGCCGATGCAATGGATTCCTCCATGGTATTTCCGTGACTGCCTATTTCCACCAGAATGGCTTTATTGGAAAGGTGCTGGTTAAACCGCTGTTCTCTCAAGTCTATATCTCTGGTAATGCCCGGGTACAGTTCTTCCAGTTTCTCATTGACCATCATGCCGAAGCGGTAGTTCTCTTTCCAGTGGGAGTTTGGAAACACCTTGTCGCTTCCTATGACCAGCATAATCCTGGAATAGGTCTTGCCGTCGATCTTAACTGTTGTCAATTCCCTGGATTTTTGAGGATCAACTACAGGAGCATCACGATGGAGGTCTATTATTATTTTTATGGAAGGATTGGTTTTAAGAATCTGTTCCACGGTCTTTGCCGAATTGGCATATGATGTCATATATGTGGGCACGTCGTGTACTGTTTTGTCATGCAAAACGGGAACGCCCATACTGGTTAATTCATCGGCCAGCACATTTCCGACTCTTGCCACGCTGAAATTAAGGTCATCTGTATGGTAAGCCTTATCTTTTGGTCTATAATTATATGCTTTTGAGGGCATATATGATTCTGTGGTGTGGGTGTGGTAAATCAAAACCAGTGGTTTTCCTTTCACGGACACGATTTTTTCCACCTCTGCAGACATTTCGGGTTCCGGGGCTGCCGGAGGGTTTTGCTCTGGTTCATGTTCATTTTCCACCACCGCAGGATCCTTTGCAGGCACTTCCACTCCGGGTGTTGAAACCATTTCCGATGCGGCAAGACTCATAATCGGAACCTGAAATGAAAAATAGCTTTTTGGGTTATCCAAATCCGCATTCGTCAGTATTTTGAACGCATTCCTGGCGAGAAAGACATAATTGATTGGAGAAATCCCCTCATCGGATGCGGCATCTATTACAGGCAAGCCCCAGCAAATAATTTTCATGAAAACCCCGTCACTCAACCTCTGCACAATATTAATACCGGTATCGACGCCTACCTTCTTTCCATAGCCGAAAGCCGGAATCGATTTTGTGGAAAACCATGCTCCGACGATAAAAGCGACAAGCACCATCAATATAACGCCTGTGATTGCAAATTGCGTGTATTTTTTTATCTTTATAACTTTAAACCTTATCAAACTCATCACTTCCTTCTCTAAAACATATTCAATGTACACAAAAAAAATGAGGCTTTTTTGCCTCACTGTTATTGAAGAAAAGTGCTCACCTCCTCATAACTTATTCCGGGATGAACGGCCAGGTTTAAACCTCCGGCCAGCGTCCTTGCGGTGTTGTCTATCAAGGAATCTATCTCCTTCGGCGTTACTACCAGCTGACCCACAAAAGGAGAAAGCACTTCATGAATAAGTCTGTACTTCTCTTCTTTATCAAGTTCCTGCAGTAGCCTGTAAAAATCGCTGCCGGGCCGCGCCTGTCGCATGAACTGTCCTATCAGCATGTCCAGCGTATCATTGGCCATAGTGGCCGCATCTACAACGGTGGGAACTCCTATCGCTACAACTTTGACCCCCATCGTTTCTTCAGTAATGCCCATGCGGCGGTTGCCTATCCCGGACCCCGGATAAACCCCCGTATTGGATATCTGTATGGTGGTGCTTATGCGCTCCATGCTCCTGGCTGCCAGTGCATCAATGGCAATTATAAGCCGGGGCTTGATCTTCTCTACCAGTCCTTTGATAATTTCTCCAGTCTCTATGCCGGTTATTCCAAGAACTCCCGGAGCCAGAGCGCAGACAGGCCTGATGCCATTCTTCGTACTATATTTATCAGGCATCATTTCCATAAGATGCCTGGTGATAATTAACCTGCCGATGACTTTCGGACCAAGTGAATCCGGCGTTACATTCCAGTTGCCCAAACCTATAACCAGGATGGTGGCATCCTCCGGCAGTTCTATCATATTCTTCAGTTCTTCAGCCATGTTTTTGCTGACTTCCTCTGTAAGCTCAGGATCTCTTTCTTTAAGGCGGGGCACTTCCAGCGTCACATAGTAGCCTATCGGTTTGCCCATGGCTTCGGCACCGGCTTCATTTTCTATCCTTACCCTGCTTATGGTCATTTCATCAGATTTTTCCGTTTCCACCTGCACCCCCGCAAGTTTACCGCCGCCTGTCAGCTCTCTTGCCTCGATGGCAAGATCGGTGCGAATGTTTTTCTCTATAATCTACCCCTCCTTATCGAAGCTCAGTAGGCACAAAGGCATCGATTATACCTATCACCAGGGAAGCCAGCAGAGCTCCCCACCACGTGACGTTCATGGCGGGAACCAGGAACTGGGCAAAATATATTACCACCGCTGCCGTGATAAAACCTACTATCCCACGGTTCTGGGGGGAAATCTTGTTTCCCAAAAGACTTTCGACAATGAAACCCAGTATGGCAATGACAATAGCCGCAATCAGGGCTCCCGTAAAGCCCGCCACTTTGAAACCTGGTAGTATGAAGCTTACCAGCATCAACACCAGCGCTGAAACTATAAATCTAATTATCATACCTACCATTTATTATCACCTCCATCTTTATTCTTTTATTATATTAACCTTAAGATTTTTATAATATACAGAAATAACATTTATCCACATCAAAATCACACAAAATCTTTTTGTCCCTTGCTTTTTAATAAATGAAATGATAAAATTATATTCAGCATTTCAAGGGGGTGAAAAGTTTTGCCAAATATAGCATCGGCTAAGAAAAAAGTCCGCCAGGCCAGAACCAGGACGCTAAGAAATAATCTGGTAAAATCTCAGGTGAGATATTCCATTAAAAAATTTATCGAAGCTTTGAAAACAGCCGATTCGGACAATATCAAAGCCTGCCTGGCCAATGCCATAAAAGCCATCGACAAGGCCGCTTCCAAAGGCGTTATTCACAAAAATGCCGCCGCTCGTAAAAAATCCAGTCTTTACAGAAGGATGTCTCAATCAAATACAGCAGTAAGTTAATCAGCGTAAGCCGTCGCTTACGCGATTTTTTTCCAGTTTAATTTAAGCTTTTTTGAGAAAAAATAAAAAAGAGATTAGAACGTCTCTAATCTCAAAAATACCTGGAGGTGGTCGACTTGGATAAGGTAATGTCTTTACAGCAGCAAATTCAACAATTCCAGCAAAATCTAAATAATTTTAACCAGATTGTAAGCCAGCTCTCCCGTGCTGAGCAGAACAATGCCGCACAGCTATCACAATTATTTTCCGCAGAATCCGCCACGGCTCAAAAACTGCAACAACTGCAGCAGACCGAGCAGAAAGCCACGGAGCAGCTAAGTATGATGCAGAGGATGTGCAGTGACCTTTCGCGACAGCTGCAGCAATTATCCTCGGTCAGCCGGGATATTGCAACACAGGTGACCCAGCAGTATCAACCTCAAACAGGTCAGCCCATGTATGCCGGCACTTCTCAGGCGAGAATTGCGGCATACAATCAGGAGTTCGGAAAGCATACCGCTCAAACGGTTTCACCGGCAAGGCCCCAGGAACAATACAGGGCATCGGCTTATAATCAGGAATTCGGTCAGCATACTGCTCAAACCGTATCACCTGTAAAAAATCAGCAGCAGTATCGTACTTCCGCTTATAATCAGGAATTCGGTCAGCATACTGCTCAGCCGGTAGCTTCCGCCAAAGACCAGCAGCCTCCCAGGTATCAATAAATCAAAGGGTCACTTTTCTCAACCGGAAAAGTGACCTTCTTATTTAATAGTTTTATTTTGTCATCTTTGCAACAAGCAATTCAATACCCTTTTTATCGTCGATTCTCCCTTTCTTTATATCAAGGTCCATTTGCTGACACAGTTTTAGAGCTTGCTCCAATTCATCCAGCGTAAAGTTTGCCGCTTGTTCAACGGCTTTTTTAAGAACAAAGGGATGCAGTCCCAGTCTCTGCTTCATGTCCTGAAATCCCGCATTTTTGAGCAGCTTTACAGAGATAAGGTCCATGATGTGTTTCGATATCATGAAAAGGATTACAATGCCTTTTTCGCCCTTTAAAAGCAAATCATGCAATATCCCAATGGCCATAGCCGGTTTTTTCATGCCTATGTAATCAGTTAAATCAAAAATGTTGTTTTCAAGGGAATTAGAAAATATTGCTACTATATCGTTTTTTTGTATTTCCGTCTTTTCTCCTATAAAATCTATTATTTTTTTCAGCTCCATTTCGGTTTGATACAGGTCCCCCGTATTCTGAGCCAGAAAATATGCTAAAGACAAATCCATCTTTTTGCCGTAAAAAGCGGCTCTTTTTTGCACCCATACCGCCTTGTCTTTGAGGGACAGCGCCGGAAACTCCCTGACTGTGCCTTCTTTTTGAAGCAATTTAAATATTTTTTTTCTTTTATCTGCTTTTTCGCATGTAAATATCAAATGAGTATAAAATGGAATGTTTTGCAAAAGTTCTATGAAAGTGTCCTTTTTATGGGAATCCTCCCCGTCTTTTTCTTTTCCTGCAGTTTCAAAAAAGCGAGCGTCATAAACCACCATCAATTTATTATCCTGAAGCATCGGCACCGTCATGGCGGTATTGATTATTTCATCTTCGGACGCGGTCCTGCCGTCAAGCACGACAAAATTTACGGTTTCCAGATGTGTCGGGATCATGGATTCTTTTATTTTCCGTATTTCTTCTTTTATTAAAAATTTTTCTTCGCCAAAAAACAGCCGGATATTTTTCATCACTCTTCAATCTCCCCGGGTATTGATGTAAATATTTTAACATTGTTTTTTTGTATTTTAAAGGTCACTGCTCCCTGAAGGTCTGTTCGAAAAACCTTGACTCCTTTTTCTTTAAACAAATCCAGGACCCGTGGCGACGGGTGCCCAAAGGCGTTGTCCTTGCCGGCGGAAATTACGGCAAATGAAGGATTCACCTTTGAAAGAAATTCTTCCGAAGTGGATGAGGCGCTGCCGTGATGGCCTGCTTTTAATACCACTGCTCCGAGATCCAATCCCGAATTCAAAAGCTGCCTTTCACCTTCAAATCCCAGGTCTCCCGTAAATAAAAATCGGATGTTTTCACATGTCATCTTCAGCACCACCGAATTGTCGTTTTCATCGGCAAAAGCGTTTTCCCGCGGAGGATTTATTACCTCGAATACCGCTTTCCCAACATAAAATTTGTCGCCCCTGCCCGCCTGGATAAGTTTTATATTTTTTTTGCGGACGATTTCCAGCATATCCTTATAAATCGCAGAATCTGAAGGTTTGCCGTATATAACCGTGTCCACCTTTATATCTTTTAAAATAGTCAAAAGCCCTCGGGCATGGTCATCGTCAAAATGGCTGAAAACCACAACATCAATATGGTCGACACCCCTGCCGTATAAAAATGGCTCCACAACAGCCGAGCCTACGTCAAAATCTGCGTTGTAATATGATGGCACTCCGCCGCCGTCTATTAATACCGTACTGCCGTTTTCTGTCATTATAAAGATGCAGTCCCCCTGACCTACATCTACAAATGTCACCTCAAGGCCGGAATTTTTGGGAATTATAACGAATAAGACCAGCACTGCAAGCATTATTGAAGCAAGTTTCCTTGCTTTCTGAGCGCTATAGAAAGGTGGTTGAATGATATTAAAAATCACGCCTGTAAGGATAAAATAAAGTATGATAATAAACGGTGATAGGTTTGGTATTGCTCTGGCGGCAAATGGAAGTTTTGAACTGAAAACTGCGGCGTGCTCTACAGCAGATAATAACGCACCTGTTATTTTAACAGGTATAATTCCGACCGGTGGAAAAACAAGCCCAATCAATCCCGATACAATACCCAAAATCAATATAAGGCCCACGGCAGGAACTATTGCCAGATTAGAAAAAAAACTTATTAGTGATACTTTGTGGAAATAATACGCGGCAAAAGGCCATACCATAAGTTGTGCGGATATTATCACGGCCAGAGAATCTCTCAGAAAATGCGGAAGGGATGAAAGAAAATCCCTGAAGCGCTTATAAAAGAGTATAATCCCCAGGGTGGCTGCGAAGGAGAACTGAAAACTTACTGAAAAAAGATACAGCGGATTAAACAGGAGTAGGACTTGCGCTGCCAGACCCAGGGAGTTTAAAGGGTCGTTTTTTCTTCCTGCCGCCCGGCCCAGCATTAAAACCATTATCATTATGGCAGCCCTTAAAACCGAAGGGGAAAGCCCTGCCATGAAACAATAAAATATTATCGCCGACGAACCTGCCAGAAACGAAATGATTCGGGAGATATGAAAAATGTCAAACAGCCACTGGAGAGCTCCATAGATTATCGCAGTATTCATCCCCGATACTGCCAGGAGGTGAATTGTCCCCGAATCCGAAAAGGCCCTCAGGGTATTTCCCGAAATGCCGCCTTTCAAGCCCAGGACAATGCCCATCAGTAAGGATGCAGTGTTTGGTTGAAGATTCTTTTCATAAAATGCGGAAATCCTTTCTCTCAGAGAATATGCGGCTTTGATAAACAAATTTGCATTATAGGGGCATACATATTCTATTTCCCGGGAAAACATGGTGGTGGAAATGCCTTTTTGCAAAAGGCTTGCTCTGTAATCCATCCCGCCGGGGTTGCGTTTTTCCTGAGGCAGTTTGAGTTTTCCGGAAAATTTTACCACGTCTCCATATCTGAAGATGTAGTGGTTTTTTTCATCCCGAAGCACCGAAAGCAGTATCCTGCCGGATACCTTTTTATATCTGTTGTTTTCTAATATATACAAAGCCTTAATATCATATCTCGCCCTGTCGGCTTCAATGGCAGGGGAATCGTTAACCATACCGACCACAATTTGCTGCTTTCCGGCATAATTTACAATGGTGCCGGCTGTCCCGGCAGCCCTGAAATTATAATAAAATGCACCGGCGAAAAATATCATAATGCCGATTAAAATGCTTTTAGTTTTTCTCCCTCTGGAAAACAGCAGGCCAAAGAAACTTATTGCGATAAATAGTAAAAAAAGCCGGATGCTTTTAATAAAGTACCCTGCCACTATTCCGGATAGAAAAAATACAGCAGAAAATAAAAACGGTCGGTACATTACAATACCCCTTTTAGAGCCTCTGTGCTTCAGGTTTTTTCAGCCATTGCCGTCAATTTTATTCTTATCTCCGCAGCCCTATCATTATCGGCAAGCACTACCAGATAATCTCCGGGATAAATTCTCGTATAGCCCCTAGGGATGATTTCGGTTGTGCCCCTGTTTATACTAACCAGCAGACAGTGCGGGTCCCATTCCACATCTCTGATCCTTTTCCCATCCAATTCGGACCCTACGCATACCGGAATCTCCATCAAGACTTTTCTATCGCTGCCACTTACAATTTGCCGTTTCTTATTTTCATCAAGAATCCTGTCCAGCAACAGATCATAAATTGCTTCGCCATTTAGCAGGTCGGCGGTAAGATAGGAAGTAAGGGAAATTAAGGTCAATGCCAGAAGGTGGACAAAGGATCCCGTCATTTCGGTTATCAGTATACCGCCTGTAATAGGGGCTTTTACAATGGCGGAGAAGTATCCGGCCATGGCCAACACTATAAAATTTTTGACATATCCGGGGTCTATGTGTAGAACGTTTACTATAAAAGTTCCATAGACATCGCCCACCAGCGCACCAATGACAAGCATAGGCAAAAATATGCCGCCTGGTACTCCCGAACCATAGCTTATCATGGTAAATAAAAATTTTACTATAAGCAAAATGATAATAAAACCTACTGCATATTGGATTTTATCAAGTGAATTTATTAGAGCATTGCCACCTCCCAGAACCTGGGGCATAAAAAATCCCAATACTCCCGCCATAAAAATAGGTATGACGGGTCTTGTTTCCTGCCTGAGAAATGTTAGTTTTCTATATATTTCTTGAGTTTTTATCAGTGCCAGATTAAAGATAACGCCAAACACTCCAATAATTATCCCCATTATAAACACATAGCCATAATATCTGAGCGGTATCGGATCAAGCCTTCCAAAATTGAACACCGGCGCCTGCCCGAAAAACTGATGGGAGATGAACCCCGCCATCATTGATGCAGCCATGGCAGGCACCAGAACCAATGGTGAAAAGTTTTTGTGCAGTTCCTCCAGGGCAAATATGGTGCCGGCCAGCGGAGCGCTGAAAGCTGCCGCAAGCCCTGCACTGGCGCCGCAGGTGATAAGGTATTTCTCTTCTACTTTTATCCTTCCAAGAATCCTGCTCACGCCCTGCCCCGCTGCGGCTCCCAGCTGAACCGACGGTCCCTCCCTCCCCAGGGAAAGTCCAACCCCCAGAGCGATGATGCCGCCAAAAAATTTATATAATATTACCCTTATCCAGTTCATGCGCATCTGGCCGGATAATACGCCCTTGACCTGTGGGATACCGCTGCCGCTCACAGACGGCTCTTTTTTTACAATAACACCGAGAATATAGGCCGTGGCCAATAGAAATACAAACCAGATAAGAATAGCGGAATTACCGCTTGCCCTTAGATTATGATAAATTTGTTCTCGAAATAGATCGGCTTCTTTTATAATAAACCTGTACAGAGCAGCCACAGCTCCCGCTGCAATGCCGATTGCGAGGCCTTCGGCAATAAGTTTTTGTTTAAAATTCTTCCAGTTTACCAAAGTATTATAAATTCCGCTTTTTTTAACTCTCAACTTTTAACCCCCTGTTGCCTGCATTTATTCTACGCATTTTTATACAGCCATTTCTGTCATATCAATCTCTCTTTGCCATAAAAAACTATATATATTATAATATTGTACAATGAAAATAAAAACAAGCAACTAAACTTATGGGAGGTAATTATGTTTTTTATAGGAATATTCGGCATACAGAACAAGGAGAGGTTAATCAGAGAATTTGACAATATTATCTGCCCGACCTGCGGCAGGCTGTCCAGAGCCGAATTCATAGAATACTACACTTATTTTCATTTCTTTTTTATTCCCCTGTTCAAATGGAACCGCAAATATTTTTTAAGGCTTCGATGCTGCGGAAGTCTTTATGAAGTGGAAAGCGAATATGCGGCGGATATTATTCGCAGCGGTGAAATAGATTTTAGCAGGTTGAAAAAAGCGGGCTCAACTGGCGGTTTTTGCCCAAATTGCGGAAATTATGTCAATCCCGGGTACAATTTTTGCCCCTATTGCGGCACAAAGTTATGATCCGCCGAGACTTTTCACCAGATCCGCCATGCTATAGTATCCCGGAGATTGTGAAACAATAAATCGAGCTGCTCTCAGGGCTCCGGCGGCCAGGACTTTTCTTGATGTAACCGTATGGGATAATTCTATGGTTTCATCCTCGCCGCCGAATATCACCCGGTGTTCGCCCACGAGGTTACCTGCTCTGATTGAATGTATTCCTATTTCACTCTTTTCACGTTTCTTGTTTTTATCCGCCCGGCCGAAAACATATTCGGTATCCGCCCTTACTTCTTTAATCGCGTCGGCGATCATTAAAGATGTACCGCTGGGGGCATCTATCTTCTGATTGTGGTGTCTTTCCACAATTTCTATGTCAAAATCGTCAAGTACTGCGGCTGCCTGGCGTACCAGGGTGACAAGCAGAAAAACACCCAGAGACATGTTGTGGGAGACAAATACCGGAATTTTTTTAGAGGCATCTGCCAGCATTTTTTTATGTACGTCGGCAAGTCCCGTTGTACCTACTACCATAGGAATCTGCCTTTCCAGAGCAAATCCGCAAAGGCTTCCGAGAGCTTTAGGATTGGAAAAATCCACGATAACATCGGCTCTTTCCGCAATTTCGTACACGCTGTCGTATATGGGAAAAACTCCTTCTCCCCTGGTAATATCGACTCCCGCCGCGATCTTTAAATCGGGCTGTGTCTCTACAAGCTCCGCAATAGTCTTTCCCATCTTACCTTTTGCTCCGCTGAGAATCAACTCCAGCATAAAAACATCCCTCCAAAACTATTTAAACATATATTATTCTATAAAAAGAAGAATGTTCCTTCATAATCAAAAATTTTTTACATAAAATTGAGTTCAATTTAAAAAAAGATTCCGGTGCCCATGTACGCCTTGTAACATTGGGCCCGGAATCACGGCAGCGGCATTAAAACCGTTCAGCGGCTAAAAACCGCTGCATCAGCGCATAATGCCGAACAGTTTCCTTATTTTATTATATAGTAGCATGCTTCCAATTCATCGCTATCCGTCCTGGGAAGCCTGGCTCTTAATTCATCTATGGCATCGTCGTCTATTCCCATAAAACTGTCGCCCAAAATCCTGGCACATACTGTGCGGCTGGCATAAGAACTTTTATGCCTGCTTACAAAATCAATGATTTCTTCAATCTGCGTCTCCCTGTCCACGCGAAATCCTCCTTATCATCTGTACGGCATCTTCTATCGGTGTAGGGCTGCTACTTTCTAATGCAGTTGTCTTCTGACTTTATTCTTAACTCTCGAAGAGTTTTTTATTCTTTGCGGAATTTGATAATATCGTCGGTCACTGCCTCTTGCAATACTTTAACGACACTTCTCCGCTCAAAACCCTTTCAATTCCCCCGTTGTTCTTTTTTATCATCAGGGCGCCCTGTTCATCGATATTCAATGCAATTCCGGTAATAACCCTGCTTCCGGCAACAATTTCCACCGGTTTTCCAAGATTGAGGCAAAGTTTCCTCCACTTTTCAAATACCGGTTCAAACCCCTGCGACATGGAAACATTATAATGATATTCCAATCTTTCCAGAAAGCCTGCAATTACATCTGTACGGCTTACTTTCTCCCCTCCGGCCATTTTAAGCGAAATTGCCTTATTCCTTATTTCCTCGGGGAAAAAGTCGTTATTCACATTTATTCCAATACCTATGACGACAAAATTTACCGCATCGACTTCTGCACTCATTTCCGTCAATATCCCGCACACTTTTTTGCCTTCAATCAGAATGTCGTTGGGCCACTTTATTTCGGCTAAGATGCCAGTTTTATCCCTGATGGCTTCGGCAACCGCCACTGCAGTGAGGATAGTTAGCTTTGGCGCATCAAACGGCATCAATTGCGGTTTTAATATGACAGAAACCCATATGCCGGTCCCTCCGGGCGACAACCAAGCCCGCCCCATGCGGCCTTTGCCCCCCGTTTGCTCATCGGCGATTACAAGAGCGCCGTGAGGAGCGCCTTGCTGTGCAAGTTTTTTCGCCTGAGTGTTTGTGGAATCTATTGTGGAATAATAGTATATCCTATCGCCCAGAAATGAAAGCTTTGCTTTTGACCAGATTTCCTCGGGCAGCATCAGGTCCGGCGACTTTAAAATACGGTATCCCAGGCGCGTGGAAGCTTCTATCTCATATCCTATTTCCCGCAGGTGGTTCACCTGTTTCCAGATGGCTGAACGGCTTACCCCGAATTTACGGCTTATTTCCTCTCCGGAAACATAACCGCTCTCAGCTTGCAGCATCATCGTGAGAAGCCGGTCAGGGTTCTGCTTGT
The DNA here is from genome assembly GCF_059717795.1 of Biomaibacter sp. TOL. Classification (NCBI taxonomy): domain Bacteria; kingdom Bacillati; phylum Bacillota; class Clostridia; order Thermosediminibacterales; family Tepidanaerobacteraceae; genus Biomaibacter; species Biomaibacter sp. TOL. The sequence goes on from NZ_AP046092.1 coordinate 362,781, forward strand.
CGCGGACTATTTCGATAGTTTTTTCTGCAGACATAATCTTCCTCCGTTGGATTCCTATATCATTATTATACTGTTTTATTCGATATAGAACAAGCCGGAATGATCCTATCGCCGCAATGAAATTTTGTCCGGCCACACTAAAAAGTGCTTTTCTGCCTGAGAAGTCTCGGCACCATATCTCTGTCGAGAGTTTAGTCCTGCAGGAACAAAATGACAAGGCGGATATCTTCTGCCTCTGTTTCCTGAAAGTGTCCGTCGCCCGCAACATTCATATATGTTAACATATGTTATGTAAACTTTTTTATTAAGGAAAAGGGATACACCTCCTTTGCTAGGACAGGAAACTGCGGGATGCGGAGAAATGTCCCCAATTAAAAAGGAGGGGTTAAGCTTGTTAAAGAAATTCAGTTTAGTATTTACATTAACATTGGCTTTAGGTGTAATCCTTTCAAAAAGCAGGGTATTCAAATTTGTCCCTGTTCAGGAAAAAGACCAATACGGCAACTATAAGATAGACAATATAGTTGAAATTCCCCAGGCAAAAAAATGATTAAGAAGTGGCGGTCCCATGGACCGTCACTTCTTTCTCTATTGCCCGTCGATTACGTCATCAGCATAATACCTGGGGGAGCTCTTTTCATTGTCCAGATAATGAAGGTTGGCATATATGTTTACGGTGTGGGTATTCCGGTTATGCTTTATCTTTACATCCTGCGGCACGCCGTCATCCTGATGGTAATTGAGATATTGTTTTAATATATCCATGGCATTGTCTTCGCTGATATTGCCATAGAAAGTGGTGTATGTTTCTTCAGCGATTTCCAGCATGATATTATGCAGGCTTTCTTTTACGGTGCGAGTCTCTCGAATGGAATTGAGCATAAAAATCCCTGCCTTTGCATGATCAGGCCTTTTCTTCCGTTTCTTTGTCTTTGTTTGTGAGATTGTTGGGAGGAGTTTTGAGAGGATTTTTTCTTGCAAATTCTTCGGATAGCTCATAGTTTTCCGGCCGCTCATCGTCCACCAGGTCCCCTTTGAATCTCATCTTCTGCATTTGGGGGATGAGTCTATTTTTTTCAACCCTTTCCCTCGGCAGTCTTCTTTTGGCCATAGCATATCCCTCCTGAAATTTTACTTTCACGATTATTATTTCCGTAACTCAATAATTTAAAATGTCTTTTCCGAGGATATATAAATTCAAATCAGACCTGTTTCTGATTTAAGGAATAAGTTTCCGGATATTGAAGATATTGTTGTCAGGGAGGGACAACCTGTATATTTGACAAAAAACGATTATGGGTCTATGGTTGTGTTAAGTCTTGAAAAATATGCGGATTTGCAACCCTTCAACTTGCTTTCGATCTCCTTTAAAGTATTTTTAATAGTATAAGTTTCCCCGGTTTTTGTATATATTTCGGCTAATTTATTTTTTAGACAGCAGACCATTACAATTTCGTTTGGATCAAGGAAAACAGTCTCATTTGCATCTTTAAGATCAAAACATACTATGTCTGCATTGCTCATTTTCCGCCTATATCTCCTTCCTCCCCGAATTTGGTGGTATATACTACCAAATTCAGGCAAATTCTTTTCCACAAATATAGACGGAAAAAGTGGCAAAAAGGTTCCATTTTTTTTAACGAATTTACAAAAAAAATGGATAGGGCATTGAACAGGTAAAGACAATAGCCGAAAGCTAAAGCGAAGGGATGTTATCCTCCCTCCGCTTAAGCTTCGAAATATAGTATATACCGCATTTCTTCCTCGTCCCATCCATAGAAATAAGGTCTTTCCAGCGCACATTTAAAGGGCATTAAAATCGGCGTTCTTTGGGGATGCCCCTGGGTATTGTTAATTACGCCTCCCCAAGTATAAACATTTCCGGATTGTGAAATTGCATATGCCGTAACATCGCCGGCAACAACCCTTGAAATCTTCTCGGGCAGAGAGACCAAAGTGGGTTTGGTTAAGATTTCGTCCGTTCCTTTGCGAAGCACATCATAGCCCCAGGTGTAAACCTCCCCCGTGGTACTGAGCGCCATCACTACTCCAAAGACAGGAGATACGGCTATTTCAGCAATTTTTGCTTTAAGCGGTATCATTGAAGGCGTGGTGTATAATTTCTTTTGTGCCAGACCGAGAGCTCCGTTCCTATTATCGCCCCATGCATATACATTCCTATCTTCGGACAAAGCAAAGCAGCCGCTAGAAGATGTGGCGATACCGGTTATTTTTTCAGGTATGTCAACTTTTTGAAAGGCCAATTTTAGATTTTCCGTGTCAGTAGGGCTTCCCCACTGATATACGATGCCGTTTGTATCGAGCAATAAACTATGGGTTGTATGGCTGGAAATAGATTCCACCGAAAAGGGTAAGTCTATTTTTACCGGCTTGGAATATATCGCTTGGTCTCCCGTCAAGAGGCTGCCAAATTCGTTATCTCCCCATGCAAACCATTTTCCATCTACTGTTTGTGCGATGGTAGCACTAGTTCCGGCATAGAATCTAAATACGGGGCTTGGCAATTCGACTTTTGCGGGTTCCCACATGTTCAGTGAATGTCCCAGGCCCAGCCGGTAATTCTGATTATTGCCGCAGTTATAGATGTCCCCGTTATCCAAAAGGATGGTGGTAACTCCAAAGGTCGTGTCGATTTGGGCGCAATTTTGATCAAAAAACTCTAGGGCTGTGGGTTCTGCTATATCGGTTACGCTTTTACGTCCAAGGCAGCCATTCCAAGAACTTCCCCACACGTATGCTCTTTTTTTGTCATCAATGGCTGCGCTCATAGAATATCCCGAACTTAGCTGTATAAAGAACTCAGGCTTTTCAGGCGGCATGGAATTCGTCACATATAGGCTCTCCATATTCGTGTTCCCTTTATCTAAAGGACCGAAGGTATGGGAGGTGTTGTCGCCGGTTACGTATTTTTTACCGTTTTCGGTGAGGAATAGACTATGATTGCTGCCGGCCGAAAGTGCAACAATTTTCTCATTCAGCGCAAGCTTGGTCGGCGGTACAATATCCGACGCCGGCAGGCCCAATTGACCGCTTTTATTATTGCCCCATACATATACATTTCCGGAGTCACTCAAAGCAAGGGCATAATCATATCCTGCTGAAATTTTCTGTATTTTCTCGGGCAGATTTATTTCTGTAAACCGGTCAATATATATCCCACCGCCGGGTTGGCTTTGCCCGTACTCATTATGGCCCCGCCCCAAGACCTTGCCATCCTCGGTAAGCAATAAATCAAAGAAAAATCCGCTGTCTGCATCTGCGATTTTACTCAACGATGGAATTATTTTTGGATACCCTATCACCGTCGTCCGGTCTAATATATCTCCCGTTATGGGAACATCAAAATTTCCCCACTCGTAGATCGTTCCATCCCGGGTGATTGCCAGAGATGATAATTGCCCGCCGGTTGCTTTTTTAAAATATACATTGCCGGCACAGGTTATCTGTTTCGGCTGTGTCAGGACACTGTTGCTGCTGGCATCTTCCACTCCTCCAAGCTGACTGTATTCGTTGTTTCCCCAGGCGTAAAGCTTCCCCGATTCGGTTACAGCAATTATATGTTGCACTCCTACAGATACATCCTGTACCGGTTCTTCCAACGGTTGTTTTGCCGGCGATGTCAAGTAGCCGTTGCCTGCCTCTGTGGCATTTTCACGTGAAAAAGCAATATTTCCTAAAAGATATAGATTGCCTTCTTCGTCTATGACTGCAGCGCAACTGCGATTCGCGTCTAACTTTTTAAATTTTTTGCCGGGCATAATTTCAGTCTCTTGATCCCCTGCTGCACCGCCGAATGCATAAAGAGTTCCATCCTGTGAAAGACGCAAACTGAAACCATCGCCAACAGCAACTTGCTGGCTGGATAGCCTGGTTTCAGGATTCGAACAAGCAGTTAAATTGACTAGCAAAAGGCAACAAACTACTCTTATAAAGCTTTTCCTTATAAAGCTCTTCATAAATACCTCCGGTTTTCAATTCGGTTTTCTTCAAATGAATGAAATATCAATTATATTATACAACCAATTTTACTCATTTTTGGATTAAACACCCTTATCTGCATATTTTTGAACTTTAACTGTCAATTTTTAAACTTTTTCGGTCGATGTTTAACTTTATCTATTTAAGCATTGGAAAAAACTGCGGAGCAGTTTCAACACCCGCTGCAACGAGGCGGGGGATTAGAACCCGCCGCCTGAAAAACAAATCGCTGCCCGCCACCTAAAGAGGTTGGGGACATTTTTTCGCCTCGTTATAATCAATATACGACGCCGGCAGGCCCAATTGACCGCTTTTATTATTGCCCCATACGTATACATTTCCGGAATCGCTCAAAGCCATGGCATAGTCATAGCCGGCTGAAATTTTCTGTATTTTCTCAGGCAGATTTATTTCTGTAATTTCGTGATCAAGAATTCCTGTAATTGGCGAACCAGATTTGCATTTTCTTCCGCTGCTCTTTTCTTTTCAGTATTGGGGATTACTTTATTTTTTAGATATTCCTCTGTGAATGATGATGTTACAAAAATATAATAACCGTTTTCACTAAATCCTACCTGGTAATAAGGAGTAACCAACATGTCCTGATAATCTGGCTTTACGGCTCCCTCTTTTAAATGGTCATAATAATCTACTATAATATAGTCTTTTTTAAATGAATACGGGTAATAAACCAACATAATTTTAGAAATGACGCCATCAATATTTTGGGGACGATAATAACAGGTTATTTGCTTCGGTTGTATAGCGTTATCATTATAAGCATTAAATCTTTGTTTTGCAGAACTCCATTTGGGATTAGGATAAACAGTAATGTCGGAATACACATGAGCTTGATCTTTGGTTAAAATATCAAACCCTTTGGGATTAAATTCTTTTTTTATTTGTAAAGCTATTTTATAGAATTCATCGTAGGTAACATAATAATAGGAAAACAGCCAAATAGCACTGAATATCAATATGGCAATAATTGTAACTAAAAAAGCCCTCATTATTATGAGGACTTTCTTCGAAATACCATAAACTTTTCCTACACTCCCCTTGCCCTGCTCCGGGCCCTGTCCTGCCTGGAAAGTATAGCTTTGCGCATACGGATGTTTTTGGGGGTCACTTCCACCAGTTCATCGTCTTCTATAAACTCCAGGCATTTTTCCAGGGTCATTTCCTTCGGCGGAGTAAGCCTCAAGGCTTCGTCTGCGGTGGATGAGCGCAGGTTTGTTACATGTTTTTTCTTGCATACATTTATATCCAAATCCCCCGGCCGGGAATTTTCGCCTACTATCATTCCTTCATACACTCTTACTCCCGGTCCGATAAACAGGGTTCCACGGTCCTGAGCGTTGTAAAGACCGTAAGTGTTGGATTCACCGCTTTCAAAAGCCACCAGAGCCCCCCGGTTCCGCGTGGGAATTTCACCCTTGAATGGGATGTACCCGGCAAAAACGGAGTTCAAAATTCCTTCTCCCTTGGTGTCCGTCATAAATTCCGAGCGGTATCCCAGGAGCCCTCGGGTAGGAATCTCGAATTCCAGCCTCAATGTGCCGTTGCCCATATTTTCCATATTTGTAAGCATCCCACGGCGGGCGCCCATCTTATCCATGACGATGCCCATGTATTCTTCCGGTATGTCTATGACCACTGATTCCATGGGCTCCATCTTCGTGCCGTTCATTTCCTTGATTATGACCATGGGCCTGGATACCTGGAATTCGTATCCTTCCCGCCGCATGGTTTCTATCAGCACTGACAGATGTAGCTCCCCCCGGCCCGATACCTTAAAGCTGTCGGGGCTCTCGGTTTCCTCTACCCGGAGGCTAACGTTACTCTTCGCTTCCCTGAAAAGCCGATCTCTCAAGTGCCTTGATGTGACATACTGGCCTTCCTGACCGGCAAACGGACTGGTGTTCACGCTGAATATCATGGAAAGAGTCGGCTCATCAATATCTACATAAGGTACAGGCACGGGATTTTCCAGATCCGCTATGGTCTCCCCTATGTCTATATCCTGAATTCCTGTTACAGCCACTATATCTCCTACAGTGGCACGGGATATTTCCTGCCTCTTTAACCCCATAAATTCATAAAGGTTGCTTACCTTAGTCTTTTGGATGCTGCCATCTTTCTTGCATATGGCATATTCGTTTCCTGAAACAATAGTCCCCTGAAACACCCTGCCTATGGCAATCCTGCCCACATAGTCATCATGGTCCAGGGTGGTGATCAATGTCTGAACTGGCGCATCTGAATCCCCCGCAGGGGCGGGAATGTGGCTTATGATGGTATCAAATAGCGGTTTTAAATTGTCAGAAGACTCTTCCAGCGAAGACTTGGCTATACCGTCTTTTGCCGATGCATAAACCACCGGAAAATCTATCTGGGAATCGCTTGCTCCCAGTTCAATAAAAAGCTCCAGCACTTCGTCCAGGACCTGATTTATCCGGGCATCAGGCCTATCGATTTTATTTATAACCACTATTGCAGGCAAATCCAGAGCCAGAGCTTTTTTGAGCACAAAGCGGGTCTGCGGCATGGGGCCTTCGAAGGCATCCACCAAAAGAAGGACGCCGTCCACCATCTTCAATACGCGTTCCACTTCTCCGCCGAAATCCGCATGTCCCGGGGTGTCCACTATATTAATTTTAACGCCGTTGTAAGTTACGGCAGTGTTTTTTGCAAGTATGGTTATGCCCCGCTCCCTTTCAAGTGCATTTGAATCCAGCACCCTTTCTTCTATCCTCTGGTTCTGGCGGAAAATACCGCTCTGCTTCAGCATGCCGTCCACCAGTGTGGTTTTGCCGTGGTCTACATGGGCTATAATGGCAATATTTCTTACATCGTCTCTTTCCAAAAACATTTTTTATCTCTCCTAAAATAAACGTAATTGAGATATGCATCGCAAATTTTTTTATTAGCCTAGACATAAAAGTACATTTTTCCGTCTATGATATCCATATGGATGGACTGTCGTTCCAATAGATATGTCAGGAATGCGCTCACTGATGTCATGGTTATAAAGTACTGGGAAACGTTCATGGGAATGTTATACTTTTTTATTATCATTTCTGCCAGGTCTTCCCTGGTCAAAGGCTGAGCAAGGCATTCTAAAATCATGTTTATGTTTTCATTCAGGTTGTCGATATTTTTCTGAATCACTGCCTTAGGGTCATCAGTGGGCTTATCACTGTGGGAAATGATGTAAAAATCATAATTTGAAGCCAACAAAAACTCCAATGTCTTAAACTGTTCCTTTATATCAAAAAGGAATGGAAAAGGATATTTTGAAAGTTTCTCCTCGCTGAAAAAGGCATCCCCGCAAAAAATCACATTATCCTCGGTGACAACGCCTATCTGGTCTATACTGTGACCTTTTAACGGCACTATTGAAAATTTCCTGTCAGAAAGTTCCACCGGCCCTTCCGAAAGTTCCATGTCTACGCGAGTTTCCTTGGCTTTCACAAATTTTGCAGAAAGGCCAGGCATGGGACTTGCTCCGTAAAACACGATACCTTCCATGGAACTGTTTTCCATAAAAAGTTTTTCATTTTTCGACGCTGCAATAAGCGTGCCGGTATGATTTTCCTTTATAAAGTTATCTGCTCCAAAGTGATCGGGATGGGCGTGTGTATTTATAATATATTTCACCTTCAAATTTGCCGTCTCCAGCGTCTCCAGAATCCGTTTGCCAGCAGTATTTTCAATGCCTGTATCCACAAGAGCGCAAAAGCCGTTTTTGAACCTGTAAACCCCCACATTGGTAGCTCCGGGGATATAATAAGTATGACCTCTAAGCTTGATGAGTTCCAATTATTTTTCCCCCTGTTTGTTTTTCATTATGTATGATGCCGGATGTCAGAAGCAAAGTAAATTTTATGCAGTGGCACAACTTTACTCATATATTATACAAAAACCATCATCGCAAAATCAAGAAATAAGAAAAAAGCAGGAGCGCTCCTGCTTTTATAAAGACTCTTTTATTTTTCGGCATTGCACATGTCTATAAAATCCTGATTTATGTCCATAACCGTAATATCGATATCCTCTATTTTCCCCAGAATTTCCTTGAAAACCTGGGCCACATCCTTTTTGGGAACGCCACCTACGCCGGTGGCCAGTGCCGGAATCACAATTGATTTTACTCCCATGTTCCGAGCTTTATCCAGTATAGATATAAGGCATTTTTTTACTATTTCAACACTGGAAGGCTCCGCGGGATATTTCATGGTGACCGCATGGAAAATATACCTCGCTTTAAGCTTGCCGGCAGTAGTAACATATACATCCCCTGGCTGCGGGTTTTGCTCTTTGCATACTTTTACAGCTTCGTCTTCTATAATTTTGCCACCAGCCTTTTTTATGGCATAGGCCACCCCTCCGCCCATGGGGCCGATACCGTTGGCGGCATTGACTATGACGTCGGCTGCAGCCCCGGTTATATCCCCTACAACAGCTTTCATCAATCAACTGCCACCTCCTCAAATTTTTTCTTCCAGTAATCGCATCTGGCTCTCATGTCTTTAATGAGCTTCAAATCCTGTTCGGTATGAAATCCTTCTTCCGCTTTGTTTTCAGCAGCTTTGATCCCTCCTTCAAAAGTATCGAGGGCTTTTCTGAACAGTTCCTGTGCGAAAATGGCTCTTTCTCTCTCATGGGGCCACTGGGACTTTTTTGAGTCCCGTATAAATGCTTTAAGTATGTCGAAAAATTTTTCACCTTCGGTATAAAGATTGATGCTAAATTCCAGATTTTTGAACATATTTATAACCCCCCGGCATGTGCTATAATTAATTATTCCACAAAATATTAAAATTTCCTGCCTGTTAAATCAATAAAGTCTTCCCCATACAAACAGGCTTTTCAATATTGATATTGATAAATTAAAATAAGGCAGTGTTTATGCCAGCGCACTCAATCCTGCCAGCGATATTATGAGCATCCATACGTTTCTGTCTAGAGGAATTGTATGAAAAATATCCTGTAAAAAAGGCACATGTATTGCCGCCACAAGCATAATCAGCGAAAGCAAAACAGCCAGAGTCAAGGATATATTTGAAAAAGGATTGAATTCCCATATGCCGCGCTTTTCAGTCCTGCACTCGAAAACAAATATCAATTGAGAAAGTACCAGGGTAGCAAAAGCCGCAGTCCTTGACAGGGTTAAGTTTCCGTCGCCGTAATATCCAGTCAGGACAAAAGCCGCCACCGTCGCAACGCTAATAAATAAGCCCCTGTATATTATCCTTTTTACAAAACCGCCGGAAAAAATATTTTCCCCTTTTGGCCTGGGTCTTCTATTCATTACATCCTTTTCAGGAGGGTCCACCCCCAGAGCCATAGCCGGAAGTCCATCGGTTACAAGATTCATCAATAGAATCTGAATAGGCAAAAGCGGCAGAGGCAGCCCCAGGGCTGATGTCCAGAACATGGTCAATACTTCGCCGGCGTTGCAGGACAAAAGATACCTAATAAATTTTCTTATATTGTCATAAATAATTCTGCCCTCTTCCACCGCAGCCACTATGCTGGCAAAATTATCATCCATCAGGATGATGGAGGATGCTTCTTTTGTCACATCCGTCCCGCTCATACCCATAGATATACCGATATCGGCCTCTTTTACAGCGGGAGCGTCATTTACGCCATCCCCGGTCATGGCCACAACGTGGCCTTTCTTTTTTAAGGCTCTTACTATTTTAAGCTTGTGACGTGGGGTTACGCGGGCATAGACAGCCACGTCTTCCACACAGTTTGCAAATTCTGCTTCAGTCATTTCATCCAATTCCCGGCCTGTCAGAATCTTACTGTCTATGTCTATCATCTTCAATTCCCTTGCCACAGCCCATGCAGTGGTTTTGTGGTCCCCGGTTATCATGACGGGTCGGATGCCCGCTGAAAAACATTTTTCCACTGCTTTTGCAGCCTCGGGCCTTGGAGGGTCGAGCATGCCCATAAGCCCCACGAAAACAAGGTCATGCTCCGGGTCTCGTTCATCCATTTGCTGCACACTCAATTTCCTGTAGGCAAACGCCAGCACGCGAAGGGCTTCCTTACCCATATCCTCATTTACTCTTAAAATTTCTTCTTCGGTTTTTTTATCAAGCGGTAACACCTGACCGTATTTTTCTATTCGGTTTGACAAGGACAATACGACATCGGGCGCACCTTTTAAGAACAGATAGATTTCACCTCTACGGTTTTTCACAATTACCGACATTCTTTTTCTGTCGGAATCAAAGGGTATTTCCTTTATTCTTCTATAATTTCTATCTACATTTTCTTTTTGAACACCGCCCTTCAAACACGCCACAAGTATGGCAATTTCAGTGGGGTCTCCGGAAGTCACCAGTTCTCCGGTGTTTAAAAATCCCCTAAACAGCCCGCCCTTTTGCTGTTCAATTGCTGCATTGTTGCACGATGCACCAATTTCCAGCAGCCGCCTTAGTTCCCCTTCAGGTTTTTTGAAAAGTCTGCCGTCAGATGAAATAAAATCGCCTTCAGGCCTGTAACCGGTGCCAGCAACCATTATGGTTTCGCCGCTTATGAATATCTTTCGCACGCTCATTTTGTTTTCGGTCAAAGTGCCTGTCTTATCACTGCAGATAATGGTGGCACATCCTAGAGTCTCAACTGCCGGCAGCCTTCTTACGACCGCATTTTTCTTAATCATCCTCTGCACTCCCAGGGTTAAAACAACTGTTACAATGGCGGGAAGACCTTCGGGAATGGCGGCTACAGCCAGACTTACTCCAAACAGGAACATGTCATAAGTTTTTTCTCCACGGATGATGCCAAGGAGTGACACCATCGCGCAAATAAAAAGGCTGGCGATCACTAGCTGTTTGCCCAGGACATTTAAGCGATTCTGCAGCGGCGTCTCTTCTTCTTCTATCCCTTCCATCATGCCCGCTATTTTGCCCATCTCGGTGCTCATGCCGGTCTCGGTCACAATCATCCTGCCACGGCCGGATACGACCAGGGTGCCCATGAAGGCAAAATCTTCCCTGTGAATTTTTATATCCGGGGTTTCTCCGGGTTCAATTGACTTTTTCACCGGCAGCGATTCCCCAGTCAGTATTGACTCGTCTATGGAAAGCCCCTGTATTTCAATGAGTAAGCCATCAGCCGGCACCCTGTCACCGGTTTCCAGCAGTACCACGTCTCCCGGAACCACATCTTTAGCCGGAATCACCTTAATTTGCCCATCCCTCAGTACTTTTGCCACAGGCGCTGCCAGTTCTTTCAAAGCCTGAAGCGATTTTTCGGTCCTGTATTCCTGAATAAAACCCAGAAAGCCGTTAATGACGACAATGGCGGTGATGGCAGCAGCATCCGCCAGTTCGCCCAGATAGGCTGATATAACGGTGGCTCCTATGAGGGTCATGGTCATGAAGTCATTAAATTGATTTATAAAAATCATCAACGGAGAAATTCTGCGCTTTTCTTCAATCCGGTTTTCTCCGAACAGTTTCTTTTTAAGAGGTATCTCACGGCTAGATAAGCCTTTTTTCAAATCTGTGCCCAAATATTCCATTAAAAATCCCCTCCGCCGGTTAATGTTACATTTAATTACTTATGCCTGGCCTTCGGGGATTATGTCTAAATTATTCATATGTCCCTTTTTTCAAAATACCTTGCCGACATATATAAAGCTGCGATAATGTACCATGCTGTATACACCATCATCCAGATGCTGGGTTCGGAACCGGCCCCGAAAAAACCGCCCGAAAGAAAGTTTATACCTGCGCCGGTGAAAAGGGTGGAGTTCATCTTGCGGAAAATCACATCGGTGGGCATGATGAGGCTGGATATGATACCCACATTTATGAGACCCTGGATTTTTTGTCCCGCCATGGCCATCATGGAACCCACCTGCTCCATCATACCTCCCACCATGGCAAATCCGTAAAGCATCACCACTAGGATGCCGGTGTTGAGGGTGGAAAGCCTGGAGCTGCCCCACAGGGCCACCGAAAGCAGGATAATGGGGCCCAGTATGAACAGCAACATGCCCTGTATTAAATTCGGAATTTGAATAATAATCTTAGCCCCCAGAATTTTATTTAAGGCGATAATGGCCGTGAAAAACAAGGCACTGTAAAGGGATATCATGGCTCCTATACCCAGGAACTTGCCAATCACCACTTCCCATCGCCGGATGGGCTTTACCAGCAAAGCCTGCATGGCGCCGCTTTCCACATCCCCCGAAAGGGCGCCCACTGCCGAGAAAGCCACCAGAAACGCGACAATGAAGTTTGCAAAATAAAGCCCCACGGAAATCAGCTGTGACGAAAGTGCCGCCCTGTATATCTCATTGGAAGTACCGTGCCGGTAAACCTCTCTTAAGCCGAAGCCGTAAAGAGTGAGATACACTATGGTAAGAAGAATTACAAGGCCGAGGGCTTTTTTATTGAGCATTTCCTTAAACGAGAATTTTGCTATCGTCATCATGTTTGCCGCCCTCCTCCAGCAGCTTTACAAAAAAGTTCTCAAGAGAATTGTTTGCAGGCTTTATTTCATACAGCAAAGTCCCGGATTCCACGATTATTTTGTTGATTTCCGGCACGTCCCGCCGGTCTTTTACCTTGAAGATGAGCATATCGCCTTTGAGCTCCAGATGTTCTGTTTTCCCTTTTAGAGCGTTCAAAAGATTTTCTGATGGGTTCGAGATCCTGGCCTCCATTCGGGTCCCCGCTTCCAGCATATCCGCAAGTTCGCCCCGGGCAATGATCCTCCCCCGGTTTATTACGGCGACCTCATCGCACACCATTTCCACTTCGCTCAGCAGGTGGCTGTTTAAAAACACGGTTTTACCCTTTTCTTTCAAAGATTTAATAATCCCGCGCACCTCTATTCTCCCCACCGGGTCCAGTGCCGATGTGGGCTCGTCGAGAAACAGAAGGTCCGGGTCAGGGAGAAGCGCCACAGCCAGGCCCAACCTCTGCTGCATGCCCTTGCTGTAGCCAGACACCCTTTTTTTCTCATGGTCGGTGAGCTTCACCAGGTCGATGAGCTCGGAAATCCTTTTTTGGGGATTTTTCATCCTGTAAAGCTCCGCATGGAATCTCAAGACCTCCAGCCCAGACATCCAGTCGTGGTACTTGAAGTTTTCCGGCAGATAACCTATGCGGCTTTTCACTCCCGTGTCTCCCAGAGGTCTGCCCAGAATTTTTGCGGTGCCGGAAGTGGGCTGCAAAAGCCCCACCAGGGTCTTTACCAGGGTGCTTTTACCGGCGCCGTTGGGTCCCAGCAAACCAAAGACTTTCCCTTCACCGACCGCAAGGCGGATGTCTGTACATCCGCCCCGGCCGTTATACTGCTTCGTAAGGTCGAACGTTTCTATAACCATCTTTTCACCTCAAAGACTCTGCCATCTGAAGTGCTTTGTCTTCAGGCAGCGAAGAAGCTAACCAGTACATGAATTCCCCGTCGGACCATATGACGGTATTTGCAGCAAAATCAACATGCTTCACAGAATTAATATGCTTCACAGACATGAACACGCCCCTGTTGCCGTTTACATTAATTTCCTTGACATCAGTATCCTCTCCAACAGGCACCGGCAGCGTTGTTTTCCAGTCTTTTATGTCTGCCAGTTGTTTCCTCAGGTTTTCCGGAATGAACGGAAGGGAGATTACCGCGTGCCTTACAGCATCCATGTCAACGCCATCGGGCACATGAATGTCGGGGAGCTTTGTCTTCTGTATGATTATATCCTGCGTTACGCCTTCCTGCTTTGATGAGCTTTCGTAGAGCAACAGGATGTCATTGTTTATTGAAATCGTGAATTTCTTGCCATCCAGGGCTTCAGGGAAAAATGTCGACCCTCCGAAGGTGGATATCAATTGATTGAGGTTTTTAACATCCGGGGTTACATCTATACGCGCGGGATTTGAGACACGTATATTTGTAAGCTTAAACCCTTTGGGAGCTTCCGGCGGCAATATGCTAACACCAACTTCATCTTCAATTGACTTTAAAGCCTTATCCAGAGAAGAGTCATCATCAATTTGATACTCTTTTTTCATTTCTCCTCCGTCTATTTTTATCCTTCCGTACTGTTTTAAATCTATGTCCTTTAAGCCTTTTTCTTCCAGCTGATCCTGTATATTTGCCAGATCGTCGCAAGTGAGGGTTACGGTCTTGAATTGCGATACCCTGAAAATGCTCAGAAAATCTGCTGCTGCATCCCTCACCGGAGCCACCCATATAGCTGAAGAAATCAGCACTGCTGCAGCCGTTCCTGCCAGCAGCTTTTTATACTTCCTCATCATATAATAAAACACTCCCTGTCTTTCATAAGATTTTTTACCCAACTTTCTCCTGAATCTCTCCCATGCCATCTCGCTGTTGAGAGGATTTGAGATCTCCTTCAGGGTAATCCTGCCCTTCACAAAGGCATCAATTTTTTTCAGGTCGTCAAACCTATCCCTGCATATTTCGCACGTTTCTAGGTGCTTACAAACTTCTTGAATTTCTTTCGGGGAAAGCTCCCCATCAATATATGCCTGGATCATGCCCTCGTCATAACACATGCTTCACACCTCCCCGTACAGTTCTTTAAATCTTCTCTGGGCTCTGGCCACAAGGGTGCCTACTGAAGTCTTTTTAACATTGATGACTTTTGCTATCTCAGCGTAGGAATAGCCCGAATGCTTCATTATCAGGACGGTCCTGTCCCTTTCATGCATCCTGCGCAAAACCTCGCGGACGGCTATTGCATCGTCCTGCTGAAACGGCGTAAATGCAGGAAGGGCATCCGTAGCCCCCACCCTGGTCTCTCTCAACATGCGGTTTCTTTCACTCCTTATATGATTTAAAGCCAGGTTTTTCGCAACCTTATAAAGCCATGCCCCTATATGTTCCTCATTCTTCGGGGGGCATTCATAAAGCCTCAAAAAGACTTCCTGCGCAAGGTCCTCTGCCATATACTGGTCATGCAACATGCATATAAGCTGCTTTTCGATCCTGTCATAGTATTCCATGAATATCTTTTTAAACTCCAGAAGAACACCCCCTCCGCCGGGCCCGGTTTCCATATATATAAACACAGCAAAATAACAAAATGTGACATTCTCAATGATTCCAGTTATGGTGGCTGTTGCATGAGACAAAGAACCAAGCCCGGCCCTGGCTTTCTTGGATATTAAACTGCCTTATATGAAAGGGATAGAGCTGGTTGAGAACAAAGTTATCTCCGACCCCATGCTGCGAATACTGTTTACTTTACCACACCTGTTCTTTTTGGCAGCCTTAACCCATATCGTTAGCAAAAGCCGATGGCGGTTGCCGTTGATGGCACAGCTGACTGAAGCAAACGGTGGGGCACCCACTTGGCTGGCAACTTATTGGACAATGCTTTAGAGGCTGCAAAAACCAACTGCTCTCCAATGGTAGAAAGGTTATAAACAAACAAAAGATAGAGAGCTTATTTCGTACGAATATGCAAATACCATGAAAGACTGATTCTTAAGCCAAGCCTGTCTTAAAAAAGTACTCTGTTTTTCTATTATATTCCATGAGTTTCTATTAATAATTAAGAGCCGGGAATTGGGCACAGAGAAATTCCTCGTGCCCGATTTCTTTTAATCAGCTATGTAAAATACACTTGACAAATTACGTAAAGTAAACTATACTTTAAATGTAAAGTTTGCTTAACATGGCCGGAGGTGAAATATGAAAAACCGTATTAAGGAGCTGCGCAGGGAAAAGCACATGACCCAGGAAGAGCTGGCGTCACTTTGCAAAGTCACACGGCAGACCATTATATCCCTTGAGAACGGCCGATACAATCCATCTATTCTCCTTGCCCATAAAATAGCCAAAATATTCGGATTGTCGATTGAGCAAGTATTTATTTTCGAGGAGGAATGATTTATGAATTACGCTAAAAAGATGCTTATTTATGCTTTAATACAAACCGCTGTCGGCATTATTTTATTGCTGGCCACCATCTTTATTCATTTCAGTGACGGTTTCAAAGAAGGTGTGCTTTCAGGGATAGCCGGCGGGCTTGTCTCCACCGGAATACTGGGTATTGTTGCCTGCCTTCGATTGATTAAAAACCCCGCAAGAGCGATGGAAGTCGAAATTGCCAAAGATGAAGAGCGCACACTCTTTTTAAAGGCGAAAGCAAATTCAGCCACTTATTCTGTGACGCTCTATATCGAAGGTATTGGTATCTTGGCGGCGGGTCTGGCAGGCTTCAGAGAAGCATCCATGACCCTGGCAGTTCTCCTGCTCGTTCAGCTTGTCTTCAATATGGGTTTTGCCTATTACTACGGACAAAAATATTAATCATCTAACGCTCACGATAACCCTCGACGAAAAATTGCCACCCGTAAGCCGTAGTATCCATGTGACGCTCGTAGAATCCCCCTGGTACAATTTTAACCTTCGCTGCTGCAAAAGGGCTACCGTGTAGGGCAACATAAAATCGGCATATGCCGCCTATGGTCAGACCGGTCTGAGTTGTTATTGTATCATGCACCACCTGGAAGTAATCGTTTCCGTCGGAAGCCGCATAATGGATTAATCCGGGTTTAAGAAAAACCCCGTATCCTCCCGGCGGAACGGGTTTGCCTGAAAAATCGGTCTGGTTCCACGCCAATTTAATGCTGTAGTATTCTCCCGGTTTTAAGGTCCCTTTTAAAGCGGGCAGGGCCTTTTCCCACACAGGTACATCCCTGTCGGAATATATGGTTATAACAGGAGAATATTCTATTATATCGAGAGTTTCGGGCTCCTTACCCTGAGAATCGGTTAAATCAGCGTTATATCTCAGTGTTAAATTGAGTATTACATCCTGCCCGGCATCAAACTTTTCCGGCCAAACTCCCGACGAAAGGTGATATAATTCTACATCAAAGGGGGCTTGCCGGCCTACATACGTCAAAGCATCCGGCCCTTTGTTCCAGACTCCTAAACAGATGTCTTTTATGTCCACGATACCGGCATCCGGCCTCCAGTCCACTTTAGCCCCCAGAGCCTCTGAAACAAATCTTACCGGTATCAATACTCTTCCTTTAACCATCCTTGCCGGAACATCCAGGGGTATCTCAGTATCATTTTTCATGGCCGATTTTTTATTTAACTCAAGTATGACGGTATTTTCATCCTTATTTTACTGTAACCGTCCTGGTTTGTCCATCCCACTTTACTTCGGCGCCCAGCCGTTCAAAGACGGCTCTTATGGGGACTAAAATTCTGCCCTTTTCAGTGACCGGTTCTACGTCCAAACTTACCTGTGCCCCGTTGATAACAATGGCCGGTGAAGTCCTGGTCGATCTGCCTTTAAAGGTTTCACCTTGCCTGTCATAATCCACGCTTACACCTCTTTTTTGAAGTATATCTAAATATTTTTTCGACTTATCAATATCAATGGGATTTTCCCAAAGATTCACAGAACCGCCCGGTCCCGGCACTGCTTTAATTAAAGGAGATATATCCTTAATCCTATTATTAAACAAGTCAACGCTTACTATTCCGGTCAGTTTTGCCAGAGGTGATATGTCTTCTATGTAGTTTTGACCAAGACTTAGGTATTGTAAATTTTTTAAGCGGGAAACTGTTGAAATATCTTTAATTTCATTGCTTCGAAGGTGAAGGACCCTTAACCTCAGCAGATTTGAAATGGGAGATATATCCCGGATCTGATTTTGAGAAAGATCCAAATAATTTAATTTTCCGAGCCCCGAAAGACTTGAGACATCTTTTATGTTGTTGTCATTGATATTGAGTTCCTCCAATTCGGTCAGATTTGCAATAGAGGACACATCTTCAATTTGGTTGTTCTGAAGTGTCAGGGATTTGAGCCTTGTTAAACCTTTAATGGGAGAAATGTCCTTGATCCGATTTACGCTGAGGTCAAGCCTTTGGAGATTCTTCATGCCCTCAACCGGCGATATGTCACTAATGAGATTATTGGAGAGAGAAAGTTCCTGGAGGTTTGTCATTCCCCGCAGGGGAGAAATATCCTCGATAAGGTTCCCGTTCAATTTGAGGATTTTCATGTTTGTGAGGTCTTTTAAGGGCGAAATATCTTGAATCATTCCGCAGGGATTGTTTACTAAAATTGCGTCAGGAAGTAGATTTTTGAGAAGTTCTTTTAGTTCATTGGGATGTGTGCCGACTATTCCACCCACCCCCAGAACCAAAGTATGCAAGTTTTTAAGACCGCGGAGGGGGCTTAAATCTCTTATCATAGATGTATTATTTATAATCAGGCTTTGCAGGCTCAATGCATATTCCAGCCCCGTCAGGTCCCGGACCACACCCGTCTCTATTTTCAAGTCTGTCAATCGGGCCATGTCTTCTGCCGTTATTTCCCCCGTGGTTTTTAATTTCTCCCGAACAGCAGTCTCCAGAACCCCATCTTTAAAATGTATGAAACTGCCCCGGAGTTCAGCTGCAGCCGATACTTGAAACAACATTACCGTACACACTAGAGCAGGTAAAGATATTTTTTTAATAATCTTTGTAATAATAAAGTAAAATTCCTCAATTCTCGGTATGATACCAGTCTTGACACATTTTGGCATAGAATTCATCATGATTGTCTCCCTTCTTTTTTTATCATTGCACATGAACTGCCAAATTTAAGTGCAACAATTCCGTTTCATATTACATCAGACGCAAAGCCCGATAAAAAAGTTCCTGGTTTAGGCTAATCTGTCACTCAATTTTCAATTTATTGAAGCAGCCTGTATCAGAACCTATATACAGTTCATCACCTATCCTTGTCAGCATTTCAAAAGTATTTTCATAAAATCTTGCCTCTGCTTCGCCAACCGAAAAATCTGAAACCCTGTAGACAAATTCACCGGATTTTTTATCAAAGGCAAATATGCCTCTAAATGTGGCAATCACCAGTTTATCCTTAATGATGACCGGTTTTTTTCCAACCTTTTTGCTCATTCTGTGTTACAAACGGAGCGGACCATATCTCTTTGCCGGTCCTTAATTCTACAGCCGAGACTTTATCATCCGTGTAATAATACAGTATGTCTTCTTCTATCACCGCAGATTTGAACTGCGCCTCTTTTTTCCATAACACTTTATGCTTATCCAATGAATACAAACTGAATCCGGATGGTTTTTGATATTTCAGGTCGTTTATTACCGCATACTCATCGTTAAGAACTCGAAGGACACGATAGTCAATGGTCTGTTTGTCGCCCTGATCAAATTTTATAAAAAAAATAGTCCAGGGCCACAAGCACGATGCCATTTGAGCCAGCAATGTTTATCTGATTGTTGAAATGTTTTTCCCACACTATGCGGCCCGTATTGACTTCTATTTTTGCCAAAGCTGCGTTTGGACCCGCAAGCTGTGATAAAAAAATATATCTCCCATCTTTGCTGAAATAATAGCTCATTCCTTTATGGCTCAAATAATACGACCATAGCTTTCTGCCCGTTTTTCTGTCCAAACAGTATAAATAAGAATCGAAATGGTATCCGCTGAGGCCGCCGTCGTCTCCGTACACCAGAATCACATCATCGGTCCAGCCCGCAAGGTAGTTGTATGCCAGATCGCCGTTGAAGCTCCATTCATGTGTGAATTCCTGCCGCCACCGGCCCAGGGCATGCTGTCTTTCAAGGATGCAGTCATCAAGGTCTGCTTTAAAGTAATACAGCTTGCCGTCACTTTTCATAGTGGCCGCGATAAAAAGTTTTTTCTCTTCAGAGAAAATAGCGTCCGTTGAGTATATATCTTTAATCTTATCTATCTCCGGCGGAATATCATACCGTATGAATTGCTCCTTGAAGCTGTCCCAAACCTGCAAATATTGTCTTTCATTGACCTGCTGCAAAAAAATGTCCGGATTTACACTCTGGAACCAGATTACCCGGCCTGCGGACCATATACGGGCATCGGCACCGGGCCCGGTGATATGAATGGATTCCCTGAAGTCCCCATAGATAGCTTGAAAGTCGCCGGACCTGACAGGGTGAGGGTATGTCAATTCTAAGCCTCCCGGACCTTGTTTTACTTCCCAGGAGGTTACTGTTTTTTTATTGATGTCGACCACCGATCGAATATGCCAGAAGCCCTGGTTGGCACTATATTCATAGCCGTCAGGGTGTTTATGGAATTCTCCGATGTGATAAGGGTATTCAACGCGAAGTGTGTCAGGCCCTGACCGGTATATCTTGCTAAACCACGGCCTCGGGAATTTTTCTCCCGGCGGACTTGATATCGATCATAAACCCGAAATAACGCAAAATGGCCCCATAGCCACCGGGGCTTCGATAGTGACCATGAATCCAATTATGCCGGCCCCGGCACTTACCAGCCATGACAGGGCGATATAAATGGCAATTGGTCTTTTCACAGTTTTACTCACCTTCTTATCGTTTCTCTTCTAAACATGAAGCGCGCTCATATCATAAAATTCATTCCGGGCCTTCAAAACAGTTCGCTGCCGCTTATTTAAAATTAACCTTGTGTTTTTTCTGCATAAGCCCGGTTGAAATCTTTAGAGCTTCCTCCCTGTTTTTTGCCGGAGCTGTTATCACAAATCCGTCCTCTAAAGCATCTTCGAGGGTATGTATAAATAATGCGACTTACAACAGACACATATTATGCTCATTTGGCGGGGGCTATCTGACTAAATAAAATTTACTGAAAACCCATTTGCCATTCAAATTTTCATATATAAAATCGTGAGTTTCTTTGTCCACAGCTTTTTGTGTATCCGGATCAATAACTTCTACCTCAACACGGTAGATGATTTTCTTGTCATTTTCATAGATAATCTGATGTGTTTCATCTCCTTTATTAATATCTGTGCCTCGGTCGGCTTGGATTGCATATAAAGCACCATCAATATCCATGTAATGCATAGAAGCGTCTGATTGGCTAAGTAGTTGGTTTACAATATCATCAGTAAATAAATTCTGCAGATGATTTTTTAGGTCAGCATAAGTTTTGATTGTTTCATGTTTAACTCTGTAATATGCTGTTCCATTATAATCCTTTGAATCAGAATCATCTGTTGGCATAGTAGTCATATCGAACCAACCATACGCTTCTTCTGCTTGTTGATAGGCTAATTTTACTTGTGTTTCATTTGGCATAGTGTTTTTTTCTGTTTCTGGTGCGCCAGAAGCAAGAAGAAGGCCACCTGACAGATGATGAGTCTGCAGTTTATATTTTTCTTTGGTTTTACCCTGGACCGTCCCGTCACCCTTTATGACTATTTCGCCATTGTAGAGGGAACCTTCAATTTTCCCGATAAAGATAATGTTATCCGGGGTGTACCGGTAAAAGGACACGGCACACCTGCCATCGCGGCCGCTTTCCGGAATGGCGATTTCCTTTTCGGTATCATTTTTATCGATATCCACCAGCTCGATTTTTTTGTCTATATGGCTGCCGTAACTGGTTATCGATAAGTTATTTATCCTCAATCTGAAAAGGTCGGCGTATTCGTCACAGTAAAGAAATATTTGCTCGAGGATGCCGTCACCGTTCAAATCCGTCTCCATACTCTGGACGCCCGTTAATTCCAGCGGCATGGGAAACTCCAGTTTTCGCTGCACGGTTGTGCCTGTCTTTTCCATGGAGTCGAACATGCGGTCCATATAGTCAAGGTCGATTTTCCCATCCAGGACCCTGTAGTAGTTTATTTTTCCGCCCTTTTCCACCGATAAATATCCGTCCCTAAAAAAGCGCACGGAGATGTTCGGGCCTTGCTCCGTCGGAAGGCATATGTCGTAATAATTCATTTTATCATAATCACGCGATAAGGTCTCGCGGAGCTTTAATTTCCTATAATAATTGAGGAGCTGGGATATTTTGTTTATGTCATTGCTCCGCCTTACTCCCTCATATTTGGAATCGCCTGCTTTTTCAACAATCAGAGAGCCCCTGTAGAGGTTTATGTCCGGGGGAACTATTTCTCCGAATTCCTGCGGCCGAGAAAAATGTACATACCTGATAACACGGAAACCAAAATACAGGATTAATAACACCATTAACACGACTTTCAAGTTAATTTTTATTTTTGACTGTTTCATCCGTAAACCCCCTATTCCGTGTAACCGATTATAACATTTTAAGAAAACCACTCAATATTAAAACTAGATCGATATTAAAACTAGATCGATGAAAAAATAGCCGATTTTGCTCTCTCCGCATCTTTTTCGTCTACATAATATTTCATATTGAATAAATTGATCCTGCAGAAAGCCGCTGCTTCTAAGAACGCTGTTATTTCTTGTGGTGTATGGAATACCCTGTTCAGTTAATATTCCAATTATCTTTAAATATTGACCGTTCGCTGTAGCGGTGTAAACCAACTTTTTTTCATTGCCGACTGAATGATTCCAAAGTTTAAACATGCCGGAACCTCCTCTTTCACAAGCTTTATTCCCATCCTGCAGTATCGGGCGGAAGAGCTATGGAGTCCACCTGATTTACATACTCGTCCTTTCTGGCCACACCCAGTATCAGTATCTCGTAGTCGCCATACGCAATAAAAATTTCCTGCTCACCCGTAAAGCCGCCCGGCTTCAACTCTCTTTTATAAGCGTCATATCCTCTAATCGTACTTCCGCCACCGGGAAAAGACGCCTTTTTGTTTTCCCCAAGGTTCCACGTGTCGGAGAGCCTTATCAGGCTGTATTTTTCGATGGTAACACCGCAGGTATTTTTAAGAGCATAGGTAATCTTATTTCCCTCTACGATAGCTTCATGTATTTTACCGTTGTCAAAATATGCGTAAGATTCTCTGGCTTCCTCGTATTTTATATCCATTATCCTCACGGGAGGGAGCACTCCTTTTGCACCCTTAATCTTATAAATCACGGTCCGGGTGTCGCTTTCTCAGAGGATATCATCTCCCGTCACCTCGGAAAAGGCCCGCAGGGCTATGTAATACCGGTTGTTTATTAAAAGCATCGGCACGGACGTTATTTTTTTTCTCCTTTTTGAACCGTTTTCCCGACCCGGTCTACCTCTATTTTTTCACCGTTTTTCGAAATCTCGATGATGGGATTATCCTTTTGCCAGTTTACATTGTAGCCGAGGATTTGAAATACGAGGCGCATGGGAAGGTATACCCTGCCGCCCAGAATAAACGGCCCTTCCTTTTGGGGTGTCAGTATGAACCTGGGGACATCGTTTATGATTACAGGGGCAGCGTCTCCAAAAGGGCCGTGATCTGCAAACGGCCCTGTAAAAAGAAGTTTGATGTTGTCATAATTGGGAATAGAATCTGCAAAAGCTGCAGCGGGAAAAGTATTAATAATTAATATAGAAATCACGAATATGATTATACCGCTCTTCTTCAAAAAATTTACATTCATTCTAAAAACCTCCGTTCATTTTTCACTCTTCTTGCGGTCTCTCATTCGTAAATATCTTTGAATGCCTCCGATTACAAGACTAATGGATATGAGGAAAGGAATGATTGAAGATATTAAAGAAGACCAGGTAAATTTCGAAGAAACGAGAACCATTATGTCAGGAACGATATATAACAGACCAAAAACAATGAGTAAAAGGGGATATCTTGTTAACCTGCTCACAGGTCTCATGACGCGTCCCGTGCAGGTTTCTGGTTGAATTGCCCCGATTTGCGGAAGATGCGGTGACAGCCGCCGGCGGCAAAACCACAAAACCGTTGCCAAAGAGGCACAAAAGGCTTTGGCTACTCGCGGTGTGTATTTACGAGGCCTCCCCATGTTCCGGCTATTGGAGAAAAGAATATCCGAAAATCCTCTTTTAAATCATGGTCTGTTCTATCAGCTGTTCTTTCCTTTGCCTCAATTGCGCCATTTCCGAGGCATTTTGACTCAGCTCGTCTTCCAGGCGATCCTTCAATCGTTTTACCCTTTCGTTCACTTCACGGGCTCTGTTCAGTGCTTCATTGATATTGGATTGCACCATCCAGTCCACTATGATCCCGTCAAAGAAGTAATCGGCAAAGGTCAAACACCCATCTATGTTTATTTCAAGACCCGTATCCATCTGGACATCTTTCAATTCTCTTTGCAGGCGTCGCAAATTGTATTGGACATCGGCTATGGCGTCTCTGGCGTCATCGATTTTTGAATGTTTTATTGCAGTGGAAATCAGGCCTCCGCCGAGCATATCCCATATTCCCCAACCAGCGGCACTATCCAGGCTGTTCAAAACCTTTCCCAGAGATGAAAGCACATAACCTGCAGCTTCTCTTGCTTCCAGGAGTTCCTTTTCCCTGGCCTGAAGACGCCCCTCTTCCTCGGAAAGCTGAAACAGTTCGCCCGCTGCCTGGTTTTGCTTATTTTTCAATATTTCCTCTTTTTCTTTCAAGAGCATTTGATACTCCTGCTCGGCGTGTTCCAGTGATTCCATTTGAGAGCTCAGAGATTTTAACTGCTTTAAAAGCTCTTGTTCAACTCTCTGAGATGTTTCATATTCCACCCTGGCCGCAAGATACTCCTGCTGTTCTTTGTCAAGTTTCTCATCTTTGTTACCCATGATGGTGGCAAAAACATTAGCAAGACTCAAATGTTTTAGATTTTCCACATCTCTTCTTTCTTTCTCGAGAATCACGGCTAATTCCATTTTTCTCTGCGTTGATTGGGATAAATCTTTTTTAACAGAATCCAATTTTTTCTTTATTCTTATAGCCGTATCCCGTTTTTCTCTCGCTTCCCGAATTCGTTTTTCCAGTTCACTGTTCATGATCTTTCCTCCTGATTCTTGTAATTATTTTAAATATTGGATTTGCAACCATTCAGGTTCATTCCCACTATATATCATTATATATATAGACGGAAAAATGGCGGAAAAAGTTCCGTCTTTTTTAAAAAAATATGGAACTAATTCCGTCATCCTTCAGAACAAAAACCCCGAGCATAAAGCCCAAGGGTTTGAAACAATTGCTCAGTGGGCCTATTATACCAATTCGCACAGTATTCATGATAGGGGTGCTAAAAGCGGAAACTTGAGAGTGCAGCAAAAGTTAATCCCATTTAACTCTTATTTTTTGATGAAATATCTATCCATACGGCCGTCAAAAGTATCAGGCCTTTTACTATATACTGCCAGAAGGTTTCTATATTCAACATGCTCATACCGTTGTCAAGGCTTGCCATGACAAGTGCTCCTATGATAGATCCGCTTATGGTGCCTATGCCTCCCATCATGCTGGCTCCGCCTATGACGCATGCGGCTATGGCATCAAGCTCGGCATTTTGCCCGGCAGATACAGATGCCGCATCAAGCCTTGCTGTCAGCAGGACGCCTGCGGTGGCTGCCAGCAGGCCATTCATGGCAAAGAGCATCAGGGTGTTTTTATTGACATTAATTCCCGATAGCTTTGCGGCTTCAATATTTCCGCCTATGGCATAAACCCTCCTGCCGAATACCGTTTTGTTCAATATATATGAGAATAGAATGGCCAGCACAGCCAAAATAAATATGGGAAATGGTATGCCCTGATAAAGGTTCAAAATTGCAATGAAAGCCACAAGGAGTATAATTATTCCTGCAGTTTTGCCGATTTCCAGCGGCACCGGCATCACATCCAGATTATATTTTATTCTTTGTGTTCTGCTTTTTACTGAACTGTATATGATGGCCAGTATCAACAGTGCGCCCGAAAAATATCCTGTGATGTTTGTGAGGTATGCCTGGCCTAAAAATTTAAATTCAGGGCTCAGAGGTGCGATGGTTGTGCCTCTTGTAATCCCGATCAGTATCCCCCTATAAACCAGCATTCCTGCGAGTGTAACGATGAAAGAAGGCACCTTTTTGTATGCCACCCACCATCCGTTCCAGATTCCAATCAGAAGGCCTACTACAAGAGCGATTAGAATTGAAAATATCCCATTCACGTTGTACCAGACGTTGAGTATGGCTGAGATACCACCGGTCAGGCCCAGCAATGATCCCACCGACAAGTCTATTTGAGCGGCAATTATTACAAATGTCATGCCTATGGCCAGCACACCGGTTATCGACATCTGCCTAAAAAGATTTGACAGGTTTCTTGGCGTTAAAAAATCTCCTTTCGTGGCGCAGGTAAAGATGATCCATATGGACAGCAAGGCTATTATCATCGTATATGTCCTTATATTGAAACCCGGAATATTTTTTCCACGCCCGGTTGAGGGCGTCTCATTCAAATTTACTGCCATTAGTTTCTCCTCCCTATAGCACATTGCATGATAGTCTCCTGGTCCAGGTTCTTATTTATGAATTCTCCTTTGATCTTTCCTTCATGCATAACTATAACCCGATCAGCCATGCCTATTATTTCCTTCAACTCCGAAGAAACCATAATCACCGATATGCCTTCCCTGATGAGTTCATTGATCAGTCTGTAGATTTCATATTTTGCTCCCACATCTATGCCTCTGGTTGGTTCATCCAGTATCAATATATTTAATTTTCTGAGCAGGTACCTTGCCAGAATAACTTTCTGCTGGTTTCCTCCGCTCAGATTTTTCACCAGTGTCTTTAAATGGGGCGTCTTTATGCGCAGTTTCTTTACAATTTTCAGAGAATCCAGGTTCTCTCGCATGCTGTTTATTGAATCAAGCCTTTCCCTGTAATCTTCAAGGCTGGCTATCGTTATGTTGTCTTTTACTGAAAGCGGTTCTATCAAGCCCAGTTTTTTTCGATCCTCCGGCACCATGGCAATGCCGTATCTCAATGCGTCCTGGGGGGTTTTTATGACTATCCTTTTGCCGTTTAAAAATAGTTCTCCATTCCACTTCCCAGGATAGGAGCCATATATGCTCGAAACAAGTTCGGTCCTCCCAGCGCCGATGAGCCCCGCAATTCCTAAAATCTCCCCTTTTTTCAGATTAAAACTTGCGTTATCTACAACTTTTCTTGCAGGATTTTTCACATCGAATACATCGAAGTTTTTTACACTGAAAAATTCTTCCTCCACGGCATGGTCTTCTTTTGGAAAAAGGTCAGTAATTTCACGCCCCACCATAAGTCTGATTACTTCATCCTTTGTAATTTTTTCAGCATCTCTGGTTTCTATTGTGCATCCGTCCCGAATTACAGTTATTGTATCTGCGATTCTGAAAACCTCATCGATTTTATGGGATATGTATATGCAGGTTACGTCTTTTTGTTTCAGCTGTTTCAATATGGACATCAATATTTCCACTTCAAGCTCGGTCAATGAGGCGGTGGGTTCATCCAAAATCAGCAATTGTGTGTTCTTGGATAACGCCTTGGCTATTTCTACCAGTTGCTGTTGGCCTATCCCAAGGTTCTTGACCTTTGTATATGGGTTGACATCCATCTTTAGCTCTTTCAGCAAGGCAGTGGTTCTTTTTACGCTTTCGTGGATGTTTATTATGCCTCTGGTGTTCGGTTCATTGCCAACAAATATGTTTTCGTAAATGGGCAGTTCCTTAAACAGGGTCAATTCCTGGTGTATTATAGAAATTCCCGATTTTTCAGCATCTTTTACGCTATGAAATATTGCTTTTTTGCCGTTTAAAAATATTTCTCCTTCATAAGTGCCGCAGGGATAAACTCCGCTCAATATCTTCATCAGGGTGGATTTGCCTGCCCCATTTTCGCCGCAAAGGGCGTGTATTTCGCCCTTTTTTACTTTCAGGCATACGTTGTTTAAAGCCCTTACTCCGGGAAAATCTTTGGTTATATTCTTCATTTCCAGGATGAAATCATCCATATATCTCTCCGCCTTTGTTCAAGTGATTTTTATGAGCAGGGGAATGATTTTTTCATTCCCCTCAGCCCATTGAAAGACTCACTTGACCCGCATGTATTATGGAGCGGGACTAGTTTCGCTCATCCCGTCGGCTACTGCTGCCGCAAGCGGCGTACGGGCGTGTCCGCAGCAAAATATCATGCGGGCTTCTTTCAGTTAGATTTTTGGCCACTGGTCCTTCGGAACATTTTTATAAACTTCTTCGAGTTTGTGGAATCCGTCTTTTATAACTGTTTCAGCCATGTTATCCTTGCTCACCGGTATTGGCGTCAGGAGTACTGAGGGCACATCGATCTTGCCATTATTTGTGGCTCCGTTGGTTTCAACTTTCTCGTTTTTTGCAGCGGCAACGGCCAGCTGAGCGGCTTCTGTGGCAATCAATTTTATGGGTTTGTAGACCGTAACCGTCTGGGTCCCCTCCACCACTCTCTGGCATGCGGCAAGGTCGGCATCCTGGCCGGAAATTGCCACTTTGCCCGCCAGTTTTTGCGCTGCAAGGGCTTGAATTGCGCCTCCTGCTGTGCTATCATTAGAAGCAACAACTGCATCTATTTTGTTTTTGTTGGCCGTGAGGGCATTTTCCATGATCTTTAATGCTTCCTCAGCCAGCCAGTCTTTTACCCATTGATCGCCCACCACTTTAATGGCGCCTTTGTCGATCAAGGGCTGCAGCACCTTCATCTGCCCTTGCCGCAGCAGTTTGGCATTATTGTCGGTGGGCGATCCTCCCATCAGGAAGTAATTGCCGGAAGGCACCCTGTCTACGACGGCTTGCGCCTGAAGTTCACCGACTTTCACGTTGTCGAATGAGATGTAATAATCCACATCCGAATTGGTTATCAGCCTGTCGTATGCAATCACCTTTACGCCCGACTTGTGAGCTTCTTCCACTATGGGCGCCATGGCATCGCCGTTATGCGGTATTATGACCAGAACATTTATGCCCTGGGCTATCAGGTTTTCGCACTGGGACATCTGGGTCTGGTCGTCACCGTTGGCTGACTGTACCAAAACTTCGGCTCCCAATTCTTTCGCCTTTTCCACAAAGTAGTCTCTGTCTTTCTGCCATCTTTCCAGCCTCAGGTCA
Source organism: Biomaibacter sp. TOL (assembly GCF_059717795.1). NCBI lineage: Bacteria > Bacillati > Bacillota > Clostridia > Thermosediminibacterales > Tepidanaerobacteraceae > Biomaibacter > Biomaibacter sp. TOL. The sequence goes on from NZ_AP046092.1 coordinate 391,575, forward strand.
TCCATGCTGAGACCTATCCTGATTTTCTCGGGCTGCTGTGGAGTCTCCTGTGCCTGCTGGCTTTGAGAACTCTGGCTTTCACTGGTTGGGGCTTTTGCGCAGCCCGCCAGGCTTGCAAGCAGCAGTAAAAATACGCTCAGAATAACAACAGCTTTCAATCCCTTTGACATTAACATTTTCTTGCCTCCCTTTTGAAAATTCAATAAAATTAGATTAGTTTAAAGCAATAACTTTTCTCATTCTCACCCCCCTTGAAGAACAGCTATTATAATCCAATCTTGACTTCTGTTTTAAACCTCCGGTGTGGCAAACACCTTTGACATAACCAGCGATACCGCCCCCATGGCGCAGGCATGCATGTTAAGCCGCGAGAGGGCAATAGAAACTTCGGAATATCTGGTTATAAAGCTGCGCTGTTTTACTTCGTTCTTTACTTCTTCTAAGACTATGTCGCCCGCCATGGAAATGGTATTTCCGATAATTACCAGATCCGGGTTGAAGGTATTTATGATGCCGGCTACTCCCACTCCAAGGTGCCTGCCCACCCATCGGAAGGCAGAAACGGCCAGGGGATCTCCCGACTTGGCGGCGTCCACCACATCAAAAACTGTCATTTGTTCTATCCTGTTTAAATTAATTTTTGATTTCTTTTCGAAGGAAGCGGATTGGTCTTTCAAATATCTGAAAAGGGCTTTTTCTGAGGCATATTCCTCCCAGCACCCCAGGTTTTCACATGAACAGGCTTTTCCATTCATGTCTATGGTCATATGGCCCATCTCGCCGGCAAGGCCTGAAGATCCGCGATAGAGCTCATCGTTTATTATGATTCCAGTGCCCACGCCTATGCCCGCACTTACGTAAACAAAGTTGGTAGCTTTTTTGCCCAGGCCAAACCATTTTTCTCCAATCGCGCCGGCATTGGCCTCATTATCGATGAACACGGGTACTTTGAATCTTTGTTCCACTATGTCCTTTAGGCCCACATTCATCCATCTGAGATTGGGCGCCATCAAGACCAGGCCTTTTTCGTAATTTACGATTCCAGGCACCCCTATCCCTATGCCCAGGAGGCCCTTGAGCGTTTTGGGGGCACAATTTGATACTTCCTGAATCAAGTTAAGAAGCGCCTCAACATTTTTTTCCACAGAATCCCGCGGGTTTATATTGATCCTTTTTTCTCTTATAATCTCCCCCAGAAGATTTACCAGTACCACCAGTATATAATTGACTCCCAGGTCAACGCCTATTATATTTCCCGCCTCTTTATTAATAGCAAGTATTACAGGCTTTCTTCCACCTTTGGAAGTTCCAATGCCTTCTTCTACAATCAATCCATCGGATATTAATTCGTCAACAAGAGCGGAAACGGTTGAACGGTTCAGCCCCGTCCTCTTTGATATGTCCGCCCGTGAAATCTGCACCTTTTTTCGGATATAATTCAATACGAGGGATTTGTTTATTTGTTTCACAAGAATTTGATCGGCTGTCTTCATGTAGCACCTCTGTTTTTTAGTTAGTATCAGACATTTAGCCCTGCTAGTTTATGAAAAGTTTGGCTCAGAACAGGGTACATGTCTTTGTATATCTCATATACTTCATCATATCTTTTTTTATTCTCTTCTACCGGCTCTACACTTTCCGTGACTTTTATCAGCTCATCGCAGGCTTCTTCAACAGAAGCAAACTGGCCGGTGCCAACTGCTGCCAGTATGGCTGCACCGTAGGCCGGGCCTTCGGTGGCATTTATCATGTTTACGTTTGTGTCAAATATATCTGCCAGAGTCCGGCGCCACAACTTGCTCCTGGCGCCCCCACCGGTAACCCGAACCTCCTTGACTGGAATCCCCAGAGTTTTTATTATTTCCAGGGAATCTCTCAGGCCAAAACTTACTCCCTCTATGATGGCCCTTGTCATATAACCTCTGTCGTGAGTGATATTCAGGCCGATAAAGGAACCTCTGGCATCTGGATCTGGATAAGGAGTCCTTTCACCCATCAAGTATGGGAGAAAGATGATGCCGTTGCTTGCAGAGTTGACACCTTCAGCTTCGCTCAGCAATTCGTCAAAACCTTTTTTTTCATCGACTTTGCAGATTTCTTCTGCCCACCACTTCAGGCATGATGCCGCCGACAGCATTACTCCCATGACAAGCCACCTACCGTTTGCATGGCAGAAGGAGTGAAGCCTGTTTTGTTCGTCAACATTGTATGTATCCTGGCTGGCAAACACAACTCCCGAGGTTCCCAGGGCTACAGAAACTATGCCACTTTTTACGGCTCCGGTGCCTACAGCCCCAGCTGCCTGGTCTCCGCCTCCTCCCACCACCGGAATGCCCTGCCTGAGGTTTGTCTCTTCCGCCGCTTTTCGGCTCACTTTTCCCGTCACTTCAAAAGATTCGAAGCATTGCGGAAGAACATCCCCGCATAGCCCTATAAATTCCGTTATCTCTTTTGACCATTTTCTGTTCTCCACGTCGAACATTAAGGTTCCGGAAGCATCTGATACCTCGGTGGCATATTCTCCGGTCAGTTTGTACCTTATGTAGTCTTTTGGAAGCAGCAGATGGGCAGTTTTTTCAAAGACATCCGGCAGGTATTTTTTTATCCAGAGTATCTTGGGAGCCGTGAAACCCGGCAGGGCCTTGTTGCCTGTATGCTTTGAAAGAGCAGCCTGCCCAAGTTTTTCGGTGATATACTCGCATTGCTCTTGGGTCCTCTGGTCGCACCAGAGTATGGCAGGCATTAGCACCTTTCCCTGTTTATCCATCAGCACGGAACCGTGCATCTGGCCGCTGAGTCCTATACCCTTGATTTCATCTGCCTTTGTACCGATTGTTGCAATTAGTTCCCTTATGCCTTCTTTTGTAGAATTCCACCAGTCTTCCGGATTTTGTTCAGCCCAGTTCTTTTTTGGGTAATTGATGGGGTAATTCTTCGAAATGCTTGCCGCAACCTTTCCCTCTTCATCCATCAGTACAATCTTGACCGATGATGTCCCAAGATCTATTCCAAGGTACGCCACTTTGCTTTCGCCCCCATTCTATTATTTGGCTCCCATAGCCCTGTAAACCGCCCTGCATGCCATCACCGCATCTTTTTTATTCTTTGCTTTTATCAGCTCATCGGTGTCTATCCTTTTGGCAAGGTCCCATATAAACTCCCAGTTGATTACGCTCTGTTTTACGGCTTCTATCTGGTCTTCTGTGTATGGGAAAAGGTCATAACCTATCCTTTCGCCATTTGTGCCGTAGCCCATAAGCTGGAGTTCCTTGGCCAGTTCCAGAGTCTGCATGAAGCACAGAGCTCCCACCATGTTATCATCGTCGAAAATTCCCCATCCGCTGTTGGCGTGGTGATGGCCCATCCTGCCTTCCATGTGGAGGAGCCGCGCGTATTCGGCCAGGTTTTCGCCGTTCATGATTAGGTGCTGCCAGTCCATGTTAACTTTAAGGTTTTTTGTGTCAATGCCTCTTTCCTTAACCTTGTTTATGACATATAAGGTCATGCCGATATTTCTCATGGCTATTTTCATGGCAGGTTCGCTGTTCTTGTGTTCGAGAAAGATGGTGACATTTTTTTTGTTGGCATGTTCCGCAAGGGTGCAAATGGCATCAATGAAATGATTCCACATGGCCTCGTAGTCAGTTTGGAAAGGGTAGTTGTATCCTTCTCCGCCGGGCCATATGATAAAATTTGCTCCCAAAGAAGCCGCAAGGTCGATTCCGGCCTTTGCTACTTCTAAAGCTTCCCGGCGTATGGCAGGGTCCGGATTTATAAATGAGCCGAGGGCATACCTCTCATTTACATGGTGGCCGAGAGCTATGCAGTAAATGTCCTTCCCAGCGCTCTTTAAAATGCCGTTTACCGAGTCTACATTTTTTTCGTTGATTTCATTGGGGTAATGATATTCAAACCCGTCAACATATTCCTCCAGGCCTTTTGCCGCTCTTTCGGTCTTGGCTTCCATGGTTTCATCTTTTGCCTCCAGATGATAACCTCCCGGCACAAACCTTGTGGCATTACTTCCGAAAGCCCAAATCCCTACACTGTTTTTTATTTCTCGTTGCATCCTCTTACCTCCTTGTTTGTTTATCCAACCAACAATCTATTAAAGTATATTCTACACATTTTCTTAAATTCCTGCCAAGTAAAACAATTTTTTATCAGCAAGTTCATTTAATTTAACTCTTTTATTTATCACCCTGGTAATATCCTCTTCGGGCCTTTACTTTGAAGCACATCCGACTGCAATGCTGAGGTATATGGCAGTGGGTTTCCAGGCAAAGGCCTTCTATCCTCCTTGATATCTGTTGGGCTGCTTCTTTACCTGAAACACCGCTTCTTCGGGCTGCGCTCGCATACAGCTTGCGGTAATAAAGCTGACGACGGCTGTGCGAATATCAGGCCGGTATTATACCACCTGCATGACCAACATTATAAGCATGGTTGCAGCCATCAACCGCATATCAAGGATATGGACGTCGGTCTGAAAAGTTCACTGCCTAACATGATGAGGCTGAAGAATCAGTCTTTCATGGTATTTGCATATTCATACGAAATAAGCTCTCTATCTTTCGTTTGTTTATAACCTTCTTCATCATGTGATATTTGGGATGTTGCTGCGGTAGTTTTGTTAATAAACATGTTCAGCACTTTATTTAGTATTTCAAATTCGTCCTCCGTAAAAATACTTTCATCATAATCTGCCAGAGGCTTTATTATATCGCCCGTATAATCGTATTTCTGAGTCGGCAGTATTTCTACATAACCTTCTTTTTCTGCAACCCACAGTAGCAAATCATAATCTTCGGGCACCGGGCCATACGGATATTTTTTATACCTTGCACCGGTAGCAGAAACGGTTGTGTGTTTGAATGTTAGAAAATCAAAATAAAACAGATACTTATTAAGCTTCGTTTTATACAATTCATTATCCTTGGTCGAGAAAAAAAGAATGGAGTTTAGAAACTTTTCTAGATCAAATTTTTTATAGCCTGAATATATATCTACGGGTTTCATCTGCAGTGTGTCATTTATATGACTGAAGAGTGTCGAATTTGTATTTTCGTAAAGCATTTGATTTACTGCAGCCATTGCCCTTTTGTATTGAGCGTCGTTCAATTTATCCCTATTTTTTAAAAGCATGGCTTTCATATTTTCCGGATTCTTCAAAAGTTCAAGTATATTGTTGTGAGCTTCATCCTGAATGGCGCCGGTTTCATATCTATGAATCGTTATTTCGCCCCATCCGAGTATTTTCCCAAAGGCCCTTTGACTTAGCCTGTATTTTTCTCGAATTTTCCTGATCTCATCGGGTGTCATAAGGCCGTATCTTTTTCTATATATAGCATACGCTCTTTCTAGATTGGCACTATCCAGTTCTTCATCGAAAATTTCTTCACCGCATTTATTGCATATTCGGACATTGGATGTTATATCGATTTTATCGCCTTTTACATTAAGAGTTTCTTTTTTGGAAATTATTCTGCTATCGTTAATTAGGCAGTTTGGACAAAATACAAAACTCATGTTATTTACCCCCTAATCCCATTCGGGATAATATATAGGCTTTTCCGCCTCATGGAAAGACAAGCATATGCAGAAGATATCGTTGTTCAGCGATAATAGCTTAACTTTTATGTATACTTCCGTATCATTTATTTTAGCTCCAAAAAGCATTATTTCTCCAGAAGGTTTGTTCTCATCTCTGTCTGTTTCCGGTCCATTAAAATAGTTTTTATAAGTTAGCTGCAAAAGATATTCTTTTACGTGAGTCGGCATCAATCCTAATTTACCCAAGGTATTCAAGTTTTTTTCTCTTGGCTCGAAGCTATATCTACTATTGTTTATACATTCTTTCATTTTTCTTAAAAAATCTATTACTTCTTCTTTTGTTGTAATAACCCCCATTGTTTCTTCCTCCATGATTCTACAGTTATATTATACGTCTTGGTTGAAAAATATGCAACATATTATTATCATAAGATAATATATTATTGTAGCCTCTCACACTTTCTGACCGCATTCTGCTCAAATTGAACGTCCGCAAATTTAACTCACTTTATTTGACCATAAAACCCGGACCTTGAAAATCCCCCTCAAAAGAGGCAAGCATTCACTCCTGCCGTCTTTTGAGGGATAAATAGCTTATACCGCAAACTCATTTTCAATTACAATCCTGACCATATGGTCATCTATCAAACGCTTTTGACTGGCTGAGGCCGAAAGCAGACAGGCAAGGCAGACATTGTTTATCTTTCTTGCAATGCCTCCGGAATATTCATAGATAACATCCAGAGCATCATCAGTGAAGATTGAGGAAGTTGCTCCGGCAATCTTCAGATGGTGGCAAACATATTCTTTGGATTCCTGCCTGTCCATGGGTGGTAGGTGATACCGGAGATTTACTCTCTGAGCAATGGCTTCATAGACTTGAAGCTGCAATACCCTTTTAAGTTCCGGCTGGCCCACCAGTATGAGACTCAAAGGGTTGTAGGAGTCCATCCGGAAATTGAGTAAAAAGCGCATTTCTTCCAGCATTTCTTTATCCAACAGGTGTGCTTCATCGATTATTATGACTGGTGTTTTTCTTTCATTTTCCGCAAGGTCCAATATTACCTGATGAAGCTGTCTTTTAGCCTGGCCCCGGTTAAACTTTGGTTCACATCCAAGCTGCCTTAAAGATTCCCAGTAAAAATGCCTGGGGGTAAGGGCTGAGTCGCTGATGTAGATAACCCTGTATTTATTCGGATTTAAAAGCTCAAGAAGTTTTCTTAAAGCAGTGGATTTCCCCGAGCCCACTTCGCCTGTTATTAGGGCAAAGAGGCGTTTTTCTGCAGTGTATTTTAGCCTTGATACTAACTCTTCATAGGCCGGGGTGCTGAACAGTTTTCCTACAGGCACATCTTTTTGAAAAGGAGTTTTTTCAAATCCAAAGAAAGGCTCAAACATTGTTTTCCCCTCCTTCCATACGGCGGAAGGGGATGGCACCTAATTTGTCTTTCATGCGGTTTTGAGCTTGTTTTTCCAATATGCTCAAAAGTCTTGAACCGGATGATTTTTGAGGAGTTGGGGCATCTTTTTTGCTATAGGACACTTCATTGTATTCTCCTATGATAAGCGGCCTTGCTAAACCCCGTTTTTGACCTTTATGCCATACTTCTATTTCTTCAAGGTCAAAGGGGTCATAGCGTAAATCCACAGTCTTTCTTACCCATTCAAGGCCCACTTCATAGGTTTTGCCGCAAAGTTTTACACAGCCGGTTTTATCAACTTTTCGGCTTTCTTCTCGAAGGAAAGCATCCCTTAGCTCGTCAATATTGGCAAAGCGCAAGCGTCGGGTATCCTTTTGGAATCGACCGGCCGGGGTTTCACCTTCTAAGGAGCTGTGGGAATGATGATTGTATCCTTCTTCCACCCAGGCAAAGAAGGCTTTGTTTAATTCGTCCAATGTCCCGGGGTTTTGGAGGCTTACCTCGGCTAAAAAATCCTCTACGGTGCGGTTAATTCTTTCAATTTTGCCCTTAGACTCTGCGGAATATATTGGGGTATTTATATGGCGGATGCCCAGTTTACCGCAGGCTACTTTAAACCAGTGTGAGATGAATATCTTGCCATTGTCTACATATACCGCATCGGGGATGCCTCGTTTAAGTATAGCTTTCCTGAAACAATCTTCCAGTATGGGAAGCTTTTGATTTAGATAAAATTCACCATGGCATATTAATCTTGTGGCATCATCGATGAAGCATATGAGGTATGAGCGTATCTTTTTCTTTGGATTGGCCGGGTCCGGAAGGTAGGGGCCGTATTTGACGTCAGCTTGCCATAATTTGTTTCTGTGCTCTTTTTGAAATCTCCTGAGGGCTTTGGGCTCTTTTTGCTTTAATTCTTTTTGGGTTAAACCTAAGTTTGCAAGATACCGTGTAAGGGTGGATCTTGCTACATCCCCGGGGGATATGAGCTTTTCCCCCTCCAGGATCTGAAGTATCCTTGTAACACTTCTTTGGGGCAGTTCTTGTTTTAGACTTATGGCTTCTTTTAGGATATCTTCCGGTATGGCTCTTGTTTGTCCCTTATCGGAGCGCTCTTTTGGCATTAATCCATTAAGGCCTTTTTGCCTGTAGGCCTGTAAGTAGCGGCGCAGGGTCCTCTCTGAGATTTGGCCTTTTGACAGTATTTCATTTCTTCTTTTCCTTCTTTCCGCTGCTTCAAGGTCTTCTTCCAGAAGGGGTGAGATTAGTGCGAAGCGCTCCAGGGCTTTTTCCATACTTTCTTTGTTCATTTTGGTCATCTCCCCTGTTTTTTGTTTATCTAAAGACTACCACCAGGGGGAGACGGCCAAAAGAGCAAACTATGTTGATTTTTTTCCTAAAAGCCACAGGTTTGTGTTTTCCACGAAAAGCCAGGTGTTAATCTTTCCGAACAGGCAGCAGGAAAGAATATCGGGTAATAGTTTTAAAACGGTTTTTAAACGGCTAAAGCAGCTTTCTATTTCCCCGACTATGGATGACGTCTTGCCATACAGTCTGAACGCTATGCTCTCCAGAGTGCCTACAATTTCGCTTGAGAGGAGTTTAAATGTTTTTACCCAGCGTTTTGTGGTGGATATGTCCTGCTCTCCCTCTGTATATTCCGGTGAAATCCGTTTTTCCACCACATCTTCCACCGCTTCTTCAATCACTTTTGCCGGGTAATGCTTATAGGGCAAGATGAAATCCGGTATTATCGCATGGGTTTTCTTGCATCCCGGGCAGTAGTATCTGGCTATTGGGAATTCTTCTTTCCCGGCCGTTGTCTTTATCTTCCTAAGGTACATCCCATAACCTACAAGGGCGCTACCGCATATGGGACAGTGTAGTTTCATTTGAGCTAATTTATGCAAAAAAATATTACGATACTCCTTTACTGTTGAGCCTAAAAATGTTACAATCATAGTGACTTGATATTATGGAGAAGGCCTTCAGTAAGGGTAGGTCGGAAACTATCACCTTACTTGAAGGCTTTCTCTTTTTTCTCCCTCCCATGACTTGCTTCTTTCTCTTTTATTTCTTCAATAGGTGTTAAATTCCTTCTTAAAACGGTCAGGAAATTTGAGCAGGAAGGAGACAAAAAGAGTGGGAGGAAACAATATTATCAATTTTACATATTTATTGTAATTTGAAAAAACAATAGCACAATAAAGAAAGCAGAAATTTCTGCTCTCTAAAACTCATTTCAAGATTTATTTTATTGTTATTGCAGAACTGTAAGATTGGCCTGTTTCTGTCACATTACCTTCTTTAACTGAATGAACAGCTCTTAATCGATACATATAACCTTTTGGTACAGAAACGGAATTTATCTTTCCCCATACTTCAGAAGTGTTATGTTCTCAATGGTAGACCATGTTTTATAATTCGACCATTTTCCATCTGTATATCTTTCCAGATAAAATTTTATACCAATTAATGATTATTGACATCTGCCCTTTTTATAAAGCTCAATCATCTCCATAATCAATTCTTGTTCAAGGTCTTCCCTGATATTTTGTGGTGCCAAACGGGAATATTTTAATATCAAAGGCATGTATTTTTGTGTTATGTATTCTTCATCAATGCCTTTTTGTTGCCATGTCTCTTATTGCACTTTTATCATTCCTTTCTTTTGTATCCCATGTGGCTTAAATAATCCCTCATTTTCGCCAGGGATTTTTTTATTGTCTTACTTATCTTTGGCTGGCTGATTCCAAGCATTTTAGATATTTCGACTTGATTGTAACCTCTTATCGCTGATAAGATAATAATTTTTCTCTCTAGAGGCAAAAGAATTGATAAAGCTTGTCTCAAAATCAATCGATTGCGGGCCTGGTCCTCAAAAACACTATCTTCTTCAGCTACCAGCTCGATTGCCTCAACTTTATTATCCTCATCTTCCATTACAATCGGGTAATTTAATATTAATTTCTCTCTTTTATTCTGTTCATGGTTTTTCTTCAAAAACCGGTAAGCTTTATATTTTATCCATTTTTCAATATACGATTCCATGGAAACGCCCCATTTGCATTTTCCTATATATAAGACGAAAAAATTCGAAAAAAGTTCCATGTTTTTAAAAAAATTTTTTAAAATATGGGTTTTTGTGGAATAATTTTTGAGGCTCGATGTCTTTTATATAGTAGAGGGGTAATTTATGGGAAAGAGGGTGATTCCGTTGGGTGATTATAAAAAAATTATTAATATCACCAATTAAATCTCAAAATAATATTCATAAGGAAGAATCCAGATGTGCACTCTACAAACAAAAAAAATATTAGTCATTTCTTTGTGTTTTGCATGATGGCATTTAATTTCGTTTATGCAGCTACACCAGATAATATAAATGATTCCATAAAATCCGTCCATTTAACCGAAGAGTTATGTAATGAGGTTAATATTATGAGGAAAACAGTCCTTTTAAGCATCATTTTATTTGTTTTCATATTAGGTGGTTGCAGTATTAGCTTTGAAGAAAAGGCAAATCAAGAAATAGAAAAAATACTAAACGAGTCTAGTTATGAAAACATAATAGCTTATAAAGGAGAAGGTCAAAATTGGAAAGTAACTTATATTGATGAATATACGGATATTTGCGAAAAGGATAGTGAGAATAAAAATCAATACTATATGAAAGTTAAAAGAAACTGGATATTGGTTTATAAAGGGAAAAATTTAAATGATGTGAACACGGATGATGTCAACTGTTACTTTAAATCTCCGATTAACGGACATTCTATATCTGCAAAGTTTGAAAATGGTATTTTCATAGCACAGGAAGAAAAAGAGCAAGACACAAGCATTCCCCGGGGGCAGGAAGATTTTAAGTACGAAGCAATAATATCATGGTATGAAAAAAATATGCAAAAGAATGAAACTATTATATTACACATTGATAAAAAACGGCTTGCTGCAGATAAATTAGCTGAATAATATTTTTGCGACAGGGAGAGAACCGTCCCCTGTCGCGTTAGGAACCACCTGCATAGCAGCAGGTGGTTTTCGTTATACAAACAGGTCTTGAAACTATTATGTTTCAAGACCTGTATATTTTCTATTCCTCAGGATAAATCTTTTCGCCTTCAGTTTTTATCAGTTCTTTGAAAGCCGCAAGAAGCTGCTTGGTCACCGGTCCGGGTTTGCCTTCGCCTATTACCCTGCCGTCTACCTTTACCACCGGGATCGCTTCGGCAGCAGTTCCCGTTAAGAAACACTCATCGGCAGTATATACTTCATAGCGGGTAAATAATTTTTCTTCCACTTTTATACCTATTTTTTTAGCCGCTTCTATTACAGCATCCCGGGTGATGCCTATCAACAGTCCCGCATAGGTCGGAGGAGTTATAACCACCCCGTTTTTAACAATAAATATATTGTCTCCGGTGCACTCCGCCACATAGTTGTCAACGTTTAAAATCAAAGCTTCGGGAACTCCGGCAAGGTTTGCTTCAATTTTGGCCATTATGTTGTTCAGGTAGTTTAAGGACTTCATCTGAGGGTTGACTGCTTCCGGCGGGTTTCTCCGGGTGGCAGCAGTTATGATTTCAAGCCCTTCCTCGTACATTTTATCAGGGTATAACACGATTGAGTCGGTAATGCAAACTATTGTGGGCTTGCGGCACTTTCTCGGGTCCAGGCCTAAGTCTCCTTCTCCTCTAGATACAATCAACCGAATATAGGCATCTCTAAGTCTGTTTCTTCGCAGTGACTCCAGCACCACTTCGATCATTTCCTGTTTTATAAGAGGGATGTCGAGCATGATTGCTCTGGCTCCATTATACAGCCTGTCAATATGTTCTTTCAGTCTGAAAACTCTACCGTCATAGGCCCTGATACCTTCGAACACACCGTCTCCATATAAGAAACCATGGTCAAATACCGATATCTTAGCCTCTTCTTTTGGATAGTATTCCCCGTTCACGTAAACCTGAATGCTCATTAAGAAGACCTCCCTGGTTTAAATTTTATAATATTTGCACTTCACATAATCATCGTATTGTAAAGTTGTTAAATTTAACATAATACTTTTTTAACATTATGTCAACATCAATCTAATCCAATCATGCGGTTTATGGGCATTCCTGCGGGCACCATGGGCATTACCATTTCTTTTGAGTCGATTCGGACATCTATGACAACCGGCCTGTTTAATTCCATTGCTTTAATTATCGTCTCCGCCACCTCTTCTTTTTCCGTTATCCTGAATCCCGTCGCCCCGCAGGCTTCCGCCAGTTTTACATAGTCCGTGATTTCCGTCAGTTCAGAATGCGAAAACCTTTTTTCATAGAACATTTCCTGCCACTGGTGTACCATCCCCAGGGTCCTGTTATTGAAAATTATATTTATTACGGGAATGTTGTAGCTAGCGGCTGTGATAAGCTCATGGCAGTTCATCTCAAAACTGCCGTCTCCGGCTATATTAAACACCACTTTGTCCGGTCTGCCCAATTTTGCTCCGATAGCCGCCGGAAGGCCGAATCCCATAGTCCCAAGGCCTCCCGATGTAATAAAGCTCCTGGGATTTTTAAACTTGTAAAACTGCGCAGCCCACATCTGATGCTGACCCACTTCAGTAGCGATAATGGCGTCGCCGGAAGTTATTCGGGATATTTCTTCTATGACATACTGTGGTTTGAGGCCCCTGTCGCAATATTTCATGGGATAATTTTTTTTCCACTCGCCTATCTTCTCAAGCCATTGATCCAGCTTCCGAGGTGATACAAGCTCTATTAACGTTCCGAGAACAGATTTTACATCTCCTTTGATTGGAAGGTCCACATCCACATTTTTACCCAGTTCAGCCGGGTCAATGTCAATATGGATTTTCTTTGCGCCAGGAGCAAAGGCATCTACTTTACCCGTAACCCTATCATCAAAACGAGCTCCTACAGCAATCAGCAAATCACATTCTGTAACGGCCATATTGGCATATGCAGTGCCGTGCATACCCAGCATTCCAAGGCACAGGGGATGCTCAGAAGGAAAGCCAGTTATGCCCATCAGCGTTGTAGTGACAGGGGCTCCGATTTTCTCCGCAAACTTTAAAAGCTCAAGATTCGCACCTGAAGTCACGACTCCGCCGCCTGCGTAAATAACGGGTCTTTCAGACTCGTCAATCATTCGTGCAGCCTTATGCAGCTTTTTCTGCCAGCTTTCGGAAACTTTTTGTTTTGATGTAAAAGACGCCATAAAGCCGTTCACATCTTTTTTAACATTTGCTTCGTCTACTTCCCCTGCCATCACATCTTTCGGCAAATCCACCACCACGGGCCCGGGTCTTCCGGTAGTGGCTATCAGAAAAGCCTCCTTGACCTTTTTCACTATATCGTTTTTATCCCGAATGATAAAGCTGTGCTTTGTTATGGGCAGAGTAACTCCGGTGATATCCACTTCCTGAAAAGAGTCTTTGCCGAGCAGGCTCAAAGGTACCTGGCCGGTAAAAGCTACCATGGGTATTGAATCCATATACGCAGTGGCAATGCCCGTAACCAGGTTGGTGGCTCCCGGGCCGGAGGTGCTCAAAGCCACCCCTACCTTACCCGTAGCCCGTGCATAGCCGTCGGCTGCATGGGCCGCCCCCTGCTCATGCACCGTCTTAATATGACGTATTTTCCTGTTACTGTAAAGAGCGTCGTAAATGGGCAGGGCTGATCCCCCTGGAAAACCGAATATGGTATCAACGCCAATTTCTTCCAATGTCCTCAGCAAAAGCTCCGCACCGGTCATTATTCTCACCTCTTTAAAAAATTTTGCAAACAAAAAACCCTTCGCCTCTACATAAAGGGGCGAAGGGTTCCGCGTTACCACCCTGCTTCATCCATACCTCACGGTATAGACCTCTACAGGTACAGGGCTTTTGGCCCGATACCCGGCCGCTCTAACGGGAGCCAATTCCCACCAGGGACCCGGCCGGAACTACTTTGCTTTCATCCCGGCAGCTCTGAGATGATCTTCACTGAGAACCTCCGGCATCGGCTTTCACCAACCCCGACTCTCTTTCGCCGCTGCAGTTCCCGCTACTCTTCTCTTCATGGCTTTTATCACTATTGTGATAAATTATAACATTAAATGGAGCGGAAAACAATACTTCCATGAAATGTTCAAATAAAATTTACAATATTGTACTTAATTGAAAAAGTGATTTCTCCGTCCGAGGAGTAGTGCAGCAGTAACGGCTATGCATAGTCTTAAGGTACTCACGGTGGCTTTTAAGGGACATGTTCACACCACATCCCCATGGTCAAGATTTCGCTGTGAGTGATCTACAACTTCTTCGGTAATATTTTAACTAAGTGATCGCGCCATGCGAACCACGTAACTATGCGAAGGGTATTATTGACCGGCTAAACGATGAATGGGTATAGGCATTACTGGCCATCGGAACAAAGCCTACCAACAGGATAATTGCTGGATAGTATTTTCGGAGATTTGGTGACGCCTGGCGACCAGGGCTACGTTACCGACCTCCTGACATTCTATAACCTCACCGTCGACTATGCCTCCATATTCAATTAGTAGCGGTTTGTTCATTTGTAGAGCCATACTAGACCCGAGCCGTTGAAGCAGACCAGCGATTTCCAGCACCAGCTTGGTCGCTTTTACATCCCTGGCCCGTTCTTCTTAGACCAGCGCCTGCAGGACCTCCGGCGCCGCTTCAATGGCCTGGGCTATGATGACCTGCTTGCGCTTCTACACGATATCGATAAACAAGTAGAGGTTATCACCTAGGAAATAGCAGAATGTCCATATCCTTGCTCTCGTTTCCAGGTCAAAGTAAGGGTCTGAGGCTATACTCCTACCTAACTTATTAGCTAAGCCCATAATTCGCAGGTTAGGCACATCGTATTCTTCCAAGCAGATAGCAAATAAACGAATCTACTCCTGCTGCACCTCAGAAAGGACAGCATAACTTCCTACAGCAAGCCCAAGCTTATATATCAGCTGGATATGCCGATCTTTTACATTGCCGACAGTATAAAAATAAGTACCGTCCAGCATCTCCCCTTCCGAAAAGACTATGGCCGCAAATTCTTTCATAAGCTGGTGGGTGGTTCCCTTTGGATCAATGTTTTGTTTGATAAGGTGCTCCAAGATGCAGTAAGCCATAAGAGCTATGAACGTGATCAGGGTTAACCCTTTAATCCGTTCTTCTCTATGTAAGAATATGGGCCTTACTTTAATCTTCGATTTAAGGTATCTCATGGGTTGTTCCACACTGTATTTTTTTCGGGTTCTCAGAAACAGTTCCCTTGTAGAGTATTTTTCGTAGTCATAGACATTAGTAACGACAGGATAAAGACCATCTTGTTTTTCTATCTCAGCCAGCAGTTGTTTATCTATGCTGTAAACAAGCTGGAGCTGACCGTCTTTTTCTTCTACTGTAGGATTGCCAAAGATGGGGCGAAGATAGGATTTTGGCCCTTGAAAGCAGTTGTCAAGCTGCTTTTGGGCATACTCTTTGTTTTTGTAGCGCCGCTTGTTTAACTTTGTTGCAGATATGTCTTCCAGTCGTTCTTTTATATCAGTCATGTATTTTTCTCTTTTTTCTCGATCCAGCTTGGCACGGCTCTTGCTCCAGATTATTAAGCAACGAGCCCAGAATTCGGGGGTGTCTTTGAGTTCTTGTTGTTTCTTTTTGTCTTGAAGGTGAATGTAAACTCCCCGTTCTGTTACTTTAAATTTTGGTGTCCCATCTTTATCCGGAAAAATACAACCGTCTAATTCTTCCACAGTAACAGAACGGATGGCTTCTTCAAAAAGGCTTGATGCAGGGCTGGGTGCGATGAATCTGATGTTGTTTTTATTCAGCAGAAGGCAGTTTGGGATAGTGCCTACAGCGTTATCTCCGGTAAAAAGAATGTCTTCTTTATTAAATGATACTTGACTTCCGGCTGTACAAAACTATTTATCGGGGTCACGAAGAGAAACATCGGCCGCTAGGACTCCAATGACACTGCCGTCACCATCCCGTATGGGCAAAGACAGTGTGCAACAGGGTTGCCGGGTGATGGCTGACACATATAAGGGGGAAATATACTCTTCGCCCGCCATGGCCTTTTGCCACCAAAGGCGGTTCCGGGCGTTGGCTAGAGCGGCTGGCGGTTGGGAGAAGATAAAAGAGCCGTCACTGCGGTTAGAGTAAACCGCCTCTACATCTGGCCTTTTAGCTAGCCATTCGAGAAGTATCGCCCTGTGAGTGTCAGGCTCTAAGATTTGGATTCCGGGCTGGAGGCCAGCTCCCGTAAGGCAGTTATTATGGCTTCTAGCTTCACTCCGTCCCTCTTTAAAGTGTCCTCCTCGGCTATCCAGTCTAAACCCCCTGTATTAGCGTTCCTTTCCACTATACGGGCTACTTCCGCGAGCATCTGCCCTATTTGTTGGATGCTGGTGAAGCTGTTCTCCAATATATCTACCGCGGTTCCCAGTTGTAAGAGATATTCTTTGATCTCGTGATAGGCCTCGTCCACTTTGCACTTTACGCCAGCCATCTTAAGCTCAAAGTGAGTCATACTTTCTTCAACCTCTTCGATCGCCTGTACCCCCGCATTGATACTTTCCTGCCCCGTCTGGATGCGTTCCATTACTTGTTTGGTCTTCTCTTTGATCTTGTACAAGATAATACCGGTTTCCTTCACAGCTTCCTGAGTATGGTCCGACAGTTTTTTCACTTCCCCTGCCACCACATTGAACCCAAGCCCATGCTCACCAGCCCGGGCAGCTTCGATGGCGGCGTTTAATGAGAGCAACCTGGTGCGCTGGGATATCTGCCCGATATTGTCCACAATCTCGTCTACCTGGCTGACCGATTGCCTTAACTCTGTCATTTCTTCAGATACTCTACTGGAATAAAGACAGATGCACTCTATGGCCGCAAGGGCCTGTTGCAATGCTTTTCGACAATTATCTAGTGAACTTTGATTTTGCAAGACTTCCTGGGTTAACCTATCTTCGAGACTATAGATGACCTCCGCCGCCTTCTGTAGCTGGTTAAAAGCGGAAACAGCCTTTTTAGCGTTTTCTCTTACCAATGACATCTGCTCTACGGCGGAAAAAACCTGAACTGCTGTTAGCTGGTAATCCCGTATCAGTGTGCGCAGCTTTTTCTCTAGACTCATAGCCTGTTCCTGGGAGTATGGCGATGAAAATCAAATGTTCTTCTCATCTTGAGTTTAAACAGTTTTTACAGCCAGCAGATTCCTTTGTTGTGGACCGTCAATTCAAAAAGGCTTATGTCTTTCTCCAGGTCTTTGACTAAGGTCTGGTTTTTGAATCTGGACCCTGCTGTTTCTTTGTTGTCTAAGTGTTTTTCTTCTTCTATGGGTAGGCCTGTAAAATATGATCCTGTGTGTATTTTAAGGTCTTTTGTGTTGATGTTGGATCTTGATACCATAGTGTTACTAAAACTCCCAGGGATTCTAAGGCATGGCGTAAGGTTTATGCTATGCGGTTTTCTTCGGAACACTCGTTTGAGCGTATTAAGAATGATTATGAAATTGAGCGCTGAAGGGTTAAAAGCCGCAAGAATTGGTATTTCTTTATTTATTTTGCTGCTATGAACTTTCAGCTTGATGTTTGGGTAAAAGCCGCCAAGGATAATGATTTTGATATCTGGGCTGAGGTTTTTCTCTTTTTTTGGTTTTATTTTGGTATGTTTTTTTATTTCTTTGTTTTTTTATTCTTCACTTCATTCTTTTGGTAAAAGGTTATGGTTTATTGTTTTTTTGGTTGGGTTTGTTATTTTTTACAGGCAATTATTAACTGTTTCTAAAATTACTCTAACTAAGAAGTCTTACCATTTTGATTTTGTTTTATTTCAGCCGTCTCCGGTTTTAAATTTGATATTTCCTTCATCAGGCTCTCTTTTGCAAAATTAATCAGTTCTTGTTCATCTTTGCCATTATCAGGGTATGTAGCCACACCAAAATGCCACTTGCCGGGCAATCTATCCTTAATTTTTTTTATCACAACCATTGCACCATTAGCTCCTGTAATTGGGAGGATTAAAGCTAAAGTATTACTGTTAATCTCAAATACCGTATCTATATCACGAATTTTCTGCTTTACTTGTTCTGCAATCCCTGAAATCTCATTCTTAAACTTTTTTTCGCACTGTACAAGAATCAGAGAAAGATTTAGATTACCTCTTTTGGCACGGTTTATTTCGCTTCTTAACAACCTTTGAAGTTCTGAATAAAGATTTTTTTTCTGCAGGGAGACCTATTAGTTTTTCTACACGTTTTACAAGTTCCTCTGTTTTAAATGGTTTACTTAGATATTCTACTGCACCCATTTCTATCGCTCTCATAACTGAGGAAGCTGTGGCATCTCCGCTTAGTATCATCACAGGAACATCTTTATATTCTGAACATGATTTTATTTTCTCCATAAGTGCAAAACCGTCTTGGCGCGGTAGATTGATATCTACTATTACCAGGTCAAATAATTCTTTATTCTTTTTTATTTTTAACATTGCTTCTTCAGCGGTAATGGCCGTTTCAATATCATAACCCTCTGCTTCCAATATCTCTTTGACCATAAATCGTATTATTGCGGAATCATCCACTATAAGAACATATTTTTTATCATTTTTTTCTTCCATATACTTTTATGAAGGCCACCTTGAACCGTTTAACTTTAAAAAGAAAGCGGCCTTTTCATTGTCCTCCTTTCTAGATATACTTTTTCTGGCCTTTTTTACCTGTCTTTGCTCTATTAATCGATTCGTCATAAAATAACAAAATTCCTCTAAAAAACAATAATAAAAACAATCTTTTTTTCATACAACAAAATGTTATCAGCTTCTTAAAGTACAAAAAGGGGAGTGCCGCGGAGGGTGCGCTGGACGCCGGCAATTTCTTGAAGCCCAGGCTGGCCCGGGGCGAACTTCGAACCATCGGGGCCACCACCATAGAGGAATATCGAAAATACATCGAAAAAGACAAAGCTCTGGAGCGCCGTTTCCAGCCAGTGCTGGTAGAGCCGCCTTCGGTGGAAGACACCATTTCCATATTGAGGGGTCTTAAAGAAAAATACGAAATGTATCACGGAGTCAAAATCAAAGACGGTACCATCATCACCGCTGCGGTGCTTTCCGACAGATACATCCCGGATAGATTACTGACAAGGCCATAGTCCTCATGGATGAAGCGGCGGCGCGACTTCGGACGGAAATCGGCAGCATGCCAGCGGAACTGGATGAAATCCTGCGAAAAATTACCCAGCTTCAGATAGAAGAAACAGCTTTAATGAAGGTAAAAGACCTAATCACAAGAATTCACGACCTAAAAAAACAGATTGATGAAATTAAAATCCAGATTGAAAAAGCCAACCGGGAATATGATTTAAACAAAGTGGCGGAACTGAAATTCGGTAGGTCGAACGAACTAGAAAGAAGGTTGAGCGAGGAAGAAAATGCCATGATGAAGGAGCATACAAAAGACGCTCTTTTAAAAGAAGAGGTGGATGAAGAAGAAATAGCCCTGGTGGTAAGCCAGTGGATAGGTATTCATCTAGAGTCGACAACAACAAGGAAAAAAGCGTTTTTTGTCGAATATACATTACACCACTGTATCATAAAAATTCCAAAACTCAAGGAGGCAAAAACTGTGGATTTTAAAAACGTTGCTTCATACACTGCAACCGCCGGGACCGGTAACGCAGCAACTCACGTCCACTTACTTTCGCTTTTAGAGACCAGCCTCGACCACGTACTTCGGACAGTGGGTCTGGAGAAGGGAATTATCTGGCTTCATCCCCACAGGGTGATGCGCGGACTGTCCGAGAAAGTGTTTGAGATCGGGCAAGCCGCTACTCAAGCCAACCTGAGCATCCCACACGTGCAGGTCGTTTCCGACTGGCAAAAGGTCGGAGAGACTCACCCCGAACTGGTACCTCTGGCAAATGTGATAGTGCGTTTGGGTATCCGGGCTTCCATCGTCGTCTCCCTCCAATACAGGGAACGTACCGGCGGACTTGCCGTGGCGGCGTCCCAACCGCGGGCGTGGACAAACACGGAAATAGCCATCGTGGAAACCGCGGTTCACCTGCTTAAAGCAGCCATCGAAAGTCTGCTGGCGGAGGAAGAACTCCGGAGGGCGAACCGCGCCCTAAAAGTGCTCGGCAAGTGCAACGAAGCAGTAGTGCGGGCAGTGGAGGAAACCACGCTGTTGCAGGAAGTTTGCCGCCTGCTGGTGGAGGATGGCGGGTACCGTCTGGCCTGGGTGGGCTTTGCTGAGCAGGATACAGCCAAAACGGTGCGCGCGGTGGCTCAGGCCGGATTTGAAGAAGGCTATCTGGAAACGGTAACCATCACCTGGGATGATTCCGAGAGCGGCCGCGGGCCTACCGGCACGGCCATACGCACCGGCCAGCCGGCGGTTTTCAGAAACATGCTGACCAATCCCGCTTACGCTCCCTGGCGTGAGCAGGCCACCCGGCGCGGCTATGCCTCATCCATTGCCCTGCCGCTCAGTGCCGGAGGGCATACGTTCGGTGCGCTCAACATTTATGCTTCGGAACCGGATGCTTTTTCGCCGGACGAAGTCGAGCTACTGCGGAAACTGGCAGACAATCTCTCGTTTGGTGTTCAGTCCATGCGCGCCCGAATTGCGTCGCACAAGAGCGAGTCGAAGTACCGCACCCTGGTGGAGCAGGCCTCCGATGGCATCTTCCTGGCCGACGCACAGGGGCGCCTTGTGGAGGTGAACCCAAGCGGTTGCGCCATGTTGTGCTATACACGAGATGAGATGCTGCAACTCAGCATCCAAGACTTGATTCCGCCAGAGGACCTGCCCGCTCAGCTTATCCGCTTCGACGAATTGCGGATCGGGAAAACCATCCGTGTCGAGCGGCGGCTGAAGCGCAAGGACGGCTCCTTCATACCCGTCGAGGTAAGCATCAAAATGCTGGACAACGGGCTGTTGCAAGGCATTGTTCGCGACATCACCGAGCACAAGCAAATGGTGGAGGAAATCCGCCGCCAGGCCGCCCGTTCCGAGGCGTTGCTGCGCATCGCCTCCCGCCTCAACGCCCAGCTTGACCTGGACCGCGTGCTGCAGGTGGTTTGCGAGGAAACCCGGGCCGCGCTCCATGTACCCGTGGCAGCCGTCCTGTTGCACGACGCCCGGCACGACGCGCTCAACCTGGCCGCCGGCTCAGGGTTACCGCCGGAACTGGCCGAGCGTATGAGACCGCTTCCGCAGGCCCTTTATGAAGCGTATATCTGCCATGGGGAGTCGGTCGTTGTAATTTCGGATCTTTGGAGCATCCCGGACCGGCTCGTGGCGGACTTGTGCGTCGATTGCAACCTCCGCACTGGCATCGGTGTGAAGATGCAGCGGGAGGGGCGCTTCATCGGTGTTTTAACCCTGCTCACCTCAGGCGAAGAAGTGCGCCACTTTACCGTCGAAGAACTGGCGCTGCTCCAGGGCCTAGCGGATCAGGCTGCTCAGGCCATTACTAACGCCCGGTTGTTTGCCGAGACGCGGCGCCGACTGAAGTTCGTGCATGCCCTGCGCAATATCGACCTGGCCATCACGGGGAGTCTCGATCTGCGCGTCACTTTCAGCGTGGTACTTGACGAAATAACCGCTCAACTGGGCATGGACGCTGCCGCCATTTTGCTCTTCAACCTGCACACCCAGACGCTGGAATACGCCGCCTGGCGCAACTTCCGCACGGATGCTCTACGTCGTGTCCGCCTGCACCTAGGAGAAGGCTACGCCGGCCGTGCAGTCCTCGAACGCCGCACCAAATACATTCCCTTCCTGCCCGAGGCCGAGCGCGACCCGGTCCAGGCCCCGCTTCTGGCGGACGAAGGCTTTGTCACCTACTGTGCTGTGCCCCTTATCGCAAAAGGGCAGATTCAGGGGGTGCTGGAAGTATGCCACCGGTCGCCCGCTGACCCTGATGGAGAGTGGCTGGATTTTTTGGAAGCTCTGGCCGGGCAGGCCGCTATTGCCATTGACAACGTCGCTCTGATTGACCAGCTGCAGCGTTCCCACCTGGAGCTGATCCTGGCATATGATTCTACCATCGAGGGCTGGTCGCGCGCCCTGGACCTGCGGGACAAGGAAACCGAAGGCCACAGTCAGCGCGTCACGGAGATGACCCTGCGCCTGGCAAGGGCGCTTGGAATGAAGGAAGAGGAGCTGGTGCATGTGCGCAGAGGAGCCCTGCTGCACGACATCGGCAAGATGGGCGTCCCCGACAGCGTCCTGCTCAAGCCCGGGCCGCTTACTCCAGAGGAGTGGGAAATCATGCGCCGGCATCCTCAGTACGCCTACGAGATGTTATCTCCCATCGCCTACTTACGCCCGGCGCTGGACATACCTTACTGCCACCATGAGAAGTGGGACGGCACCGGCTACCCGCGAGGGCTGAAGGGTGAACAGATTCCGCTGGCGGCACGCATCTTTGCCGTAGTGGATGTGTGGGATGCCCTAAGTTCAGACCGTCCCTACCGGCCAGCCTGGCCGCCGGAAAAAGTACGCTCCTATCTGAGGGACGAAGCAGGCAGGCACTTTGACCCGCATGTGGTTGAGGCGTTTTTAAAGATTCTGGCATAGGTGAAAACATGCTTGGCCCACCGTTGATAGTACAGTGGGCCAAGCTGTGAAATTTTTTAAGTATTTTCAGCCTTGCCTCGGCCCTCATCCCTATCTCCTATGTTTTTCGCTCCGTGTGCCTCCTGGCAACACTTTTGAGCATGAGGAGAAAAGTCGACACACTTAATAAGCTCTCTTGTTTTTTTATGGGCTTCATATAACCTCTGCAGCCCGTAGTTCGTCACCGCTTCTCTACTGGCTTTTTACGCAATTCCTTCCCGCATCTTTTGCTTCATACAGCATGCTGTCTGCCCGCATGAGGATGGTATCAATTGTATCCGATGATCTGTAACCTGTTACACCGAAGCTCGCCGTCACACCCCCTACTTCCGGTATGTTCATGCTGCTCAGCTGTTCTCGAAGCTCTTCTGCTAAACCTGCTGCGTCTTCCACAGAAGTTTCTGGTAATAGAATTATAAATTCTTCTCCACCCCAGCGCGCAAAATAGTCTGTTTTGCGTATCCTTCCTTTTATCATATCAGCAACACTCTTGAGAACCATATCCCCCGCAGCGTGGCCGAAGCGGTCGTTTACGCTCTTAAAATGGTCCAGGTCAAACATAATAACTGAAAAGGGCTTCCCGTACCGCCGTGTGCGCTCCATCTCCTGTTCCAGCATCTGCATGAAAAAACGCCGGTTGTAAATATTTGTCAGAGGGTCAGTGATAGATTGCCGATAAAGCAATTCTTCATATTTTTTGCGTTCGCTGATGTCGCGCACAATTCCCAATGCATGCCAGGCATCCTTAATTTTCACAGCAGATAGCGAGAGTTCTACATCAATCTCATAACCATCTTTATGCTTTGCTTTCAGTTCAATCGTTTTCCCTACAGCACTTCCTTTCCCACTTAATTGAAATCTCTTGAATGCCTCCTTATATACGTCGTAAAGTCGTTCATCTTGTATCATCAACCTGTGCAGTTCCTTACCCATTACTTCTTCCCTGGAGTAACCGAATAACCGTTCTGTCGCAGGATTCCAGAAAGTTACATTCCCTTTATTGTCAATCATGATAATAGCGTCCCGCGCAGATTCCATTATAGTGCTTAAAATTTTATTCCTTTCCTGCAGTTCTTTTTCCATCGCTCTGCGCTCTGTTACATCAATTATAAGTGCCACATATACTTTTTCTTTCATAAATTCTACAAGCTGCAGGTGAACTTCTGCAGGATAGAGCGAACCATCTTTCCTTCGGTGTACTGTGTTAAAAATAATGCGCTTCTGTTTCCCTTCAGATAGAGGAGTAAGGAGCTCTCTGTAGCTCTGCAGGTCAAAATCTGGCTTCAGGTTAAGGGGGGTCATCTCATTCAGTTCTTCCTGGCTATATCCCAGGTTTTCTCTGGCACCGCGGTTTACTGCAATAAATTTTAATGTTTCGGGGTGAAATATATAGATTTCGTTCAGTGAATTTTCGAACAGGTACCGGTAAAATTTTAATTCTTTTTCAGCCTGCCAGCGCGCGGTAATGTCGAAGATGATTAAATAAAGCAATAACTTCCCCAGATAATTGACAGGGGATGAATATATTTCAACCAACCGCTCTTCTCCACTGGCCAGCCGATGGACACAGGCACAGGGATTGCAGTTGTTTTTAAAAGTTTCCATACACTCCTGGACACCATTTATGCTGGAAGAGACATTAATTGTTCTCATATCCATCTGCAGCAGAGTTTCCTTCGGATAACCATAGAAACGACAGGCAGCCCTGTTGGCATCAATAATGTGGCCCGACTCCGGTTCAATAAGCAGCATCACCGCTTCATTGGTTTCAAACATATTGCGGAACAGCTCTTCACTTTGCTTTACCCGGATATTTGCTTCGTGAAGTTTAAGTGCCATTTCCACTGTAGATACCAGCACATATTCGTCGACACCTTTCAGCACATAGCCGTAACCTGTAACAGACCGGATTTTTTCCATAATTTCTTTGCCGGTATGGGCAGTTAGGAATACGATGGGAATGTCTTTAAACCGCTGTATTATGCGTGCCGTATCTATCCCGTCGATTTTCCTCCCAAGTTCTATATCCATCAGGATGAGATCAGTGCCTTGGCTGCTGCGGGCTTTTTCTACAGCTTCTTCTCCTGTACGTACCATTTCTGTTTTGTATCCGTATTTACTTAAAATATCTGACGTTATTTGTGCATTAAGCCTGCTGTCTTCCACAATTAGGATTTTCTTAGGTATAGATGCATTCATGAATATAATCCCCCCTCCGGGAATGGTATCCAACAAAGTTTTATCCTATCCAATTCTCAAGTTTTAACTCTCCTATTTTACTAAAGTGCTTTATATTACCTGTCACAAGAAGATCGCAGGTTTCTAATGCTGTGGCGGCAATGAGAAGGTCTGCATCTGCCAACACATCTTCACTTTTCTCCAAACTTGCCTTTAGCTTTCCGAATCTTTTCATTATCGTTCTATTTGAATTTATAATGTTAACTGTAATAAGAAACTGTTCAACAAGGCTTTTATTCTTTGCGGGATTACCGGATTTCTCCGCACCATAGAACAGTTCAGCAACAGTCATAAACGACACGGCAGTTTGGTCAGGATATTGTTTTCTTTTCTCTATGACAGTCCTGTTGCCTCGAAGCAGGGAAACACAGACATCTGTATCTAAAAGTATCATAGTTTCACCTCACGTCCGGGTGTGCGATGTGATAAAATATCATTGATAATTTCATCAGTGGAACGTGAATCATCCCATTCACCCGCAAGCTTGTTCCATAATTCAACCTGGGCTTCAACAGAAATAACATTTTTATCATAATCCGATGTGTATTCTCTAAGGCTTTTCTCAAGAATTACTATAATCTCGCTGTTTAAACTTCTACGTTCAGCCTCTGACAACTTCCTCAGTCGCTCAAGAAGGCTTTCCGGTATATTGCGTATAGTTAAACTTGCCATTTTGCCTCCCCCTATCATAGCTGCATTATGATTGCATTATAGCATTAATTTGATGCTTCTGCAATAGCAATAATATATAAAGCTTAATCGGGAACTGGTTAAATCCTGCGATAGTGTAAAATTTTATTAGATCATTTAGCTCGAAAACGGCTGCTATATGTAGAAAAAAGACCTCACCATTCTCCAAATAGAACGAGTTAAAAAAATCAACAGGAAGGTGAGGTCAAATGTATAATTTAAAATTAATTGGCTGTTTATCGAGTCTTTTTTAAAAAACCTAAAAATACTTGACGCTATCTGATATGTGAAAACATAAAATAATCAGAATTTAAGAGACAAAAAAATATTAATGAGGTAGTGAAATAGTAAAAGTTATATTAAAACGTAAGTATGTTGAGGACTATATTGTATAATGAGGTTAAGTCGCAGTAGATAATAAATGCGTAGAATTTGAGGTGGATTAAGTGCGGAAAAAAATATTTTTTACAGTAGTCTTAATCTTTTTATTGGTAATTGTTTTTCACCTTACCCCTGCGGGGGCAATCCGTTTTTATGTTGCCCTACACGGTAGCCCTTTTGCAGCAGTGAAGGTTAAAATTGTACCAGGGGGATTCTACGAGCGTCACAGGGCTACTACGGCTTACGGGTGGCAATTTTTCGTTGAGGGTTATCATGAGCGTCAATTGGGTCAAGAAGTGCATTTCTTTTACTTAAACAAGAGTCCTGTCGGTTTATGGACAGTGACTTCAATTGGCACAGGCACATGAGAAACTTTTGGAGCTAGTGCATTGTAAACAGTGATTATGGAAGCCAGTTCACCAGTAATCGATACACAAAAATGCTTCTTGAAAATCAGATAAAAATAAGCATGGATGGTCGTGGCCGGGCTATGGATAACATTTTCACAGAGAGCCTCTGGCGGACCGTCAAATATCAGGAAGTGTAATTAAGGCTACATATTCACCAGCCGTGGATATGCCGCAGTTGTGGACTTGATGGATAACTCTTCGGGTTACCCGCAAGGCCCACAACTGCTTGGACAATGCATAGCGTTGCCCACATATCCACAGCTGCGGCTACTGCTTTTTACCAAAAGTTTAAAAGAAAATTTCCAGTTAATATTTAACATTTATGTATTCTATTACTAAATCCAAACAAGGAAGGAGGAGCAAAAAATCACCTTATACAAGGTCAAAAAAATGTCTTGACATCTTTAGCCACCATACTATCTATCTTCAGTTCACCAATACCAGAATAATATTCAAATAAAATTTACAATAATATCTCCCATTTCATTGGTGGAGACCAGTCTTTCCGTTCCGGTATATATGTCAGAAGTTCTATAGCCCTCATCCAGAGTCCTGGTTACCGCCTGTTTTATAGCGGTTGAAGCATCGGCTGCCTCGAAAGAATACTCCAGCATTAGGCTTGCGGACAGTATGCATGCAATGGGGTTTGCTCTGCCTGTGCCAGCAATATCAGGAGCTGAGCCGTGAGTTGGTTCGTAAAGGTAAGGTTTTTTATCCCCCAGGCTGGCCGATGGCAGCATCCCTATGGACCCCGTCAGCACTGCGGATTCATCGCTGAGAATGTCCCCAAAAGTGTTTTCGGTGAGGATGACATCGAACTGTCCAGGGCTTGTCACCATCTGCATGGAGCAATTGTCCACATACATGTGGCAAAGCTCTACATCTGGATATGCTCTTGCCACCTTTCCCACCACTTCCCGCCAGAGCCGAGAAGTTTCCAGGACATTCGCTTTATCTACGGATGTCACGCGTTTCTTCCTTTTTTGAGCGGCTTTAAAAGCTATATGCGCCACTCTCTCAATTTCATGCTCAGTATATGTCATTGTGTCAAAGGCTCGGACTTTTCCTCCGCTTTCATCCCTGCCTTTGGGAGTGCCGAAATATAATCCCCCCGTAAGTTCTCTCACGATTAACAAGTCTAGTTTTTCAACTATTTCCCGCTTTATTGGGGAAGCGTCTATAAGGGCAGGAAACAATACGGCAGGACGAAGATTGGCATAAAGTCCGAAGTGCTTCCTCAAGCCCAGAATGGCTCTTTCCGGCCGCAACCGGCTCTCCACGCCATCCCACTTGGGCCCTCCCACAGCTCCGAACAAAACAGCGTCACATTCCTCACATAGCTTTACAGTGGATTCGGGCAGCGGTATACCATAAGCATCTATGGCAGCGCCACCGGCAAGACCTTCATGAAAGTCAAACTCTAAGTCAAATTTTTTCTCTACTGCGTGGAGAACTTTTACAGCCTCAGCCATGACTTCAGGACCTATGCCGTCTCCCGCCAGAACAGCTATTTTATACATCGCGATTTTCCGCCTTTCGAGCATAGTTTAGCAGGCCTCCCGCCTGGATTATGCCTTTAATAAAATCGGGAAAAGGCATGGCAGTATAAGAGCCGCCTGAAGTCAGATTCTTAATGATACCGGTATCGGTATCTATCTCCAGTTCGTCTCCCGCTTTGACAAAATCCACTGCTTCCTCGCATTCCAGGATTGGAAGGCCTATATTTATAGAGTTCCTGTAGAAAATTCTTGCGAAGGACCGTGCGATGACGCAGCTTATCCCACAGGTCTTGATGGCCAGCGGTGCATGCTCCCGTGAACTGCCGCATCCGAAATTTTTTCCTGCGATAATGATGTCTCCTGGGTTTACTTTTTTTGGAAAGCCAGGGTCCATATCCTCCATGCAATGGGAAGCCAGTTCCTGCGGATCAGTGGTATTCAAATAACGGGCCGGAATGATGACATCAGTGTCGATATTGTCTCCAAAAATCCATGCTTTACCCCTGAATATCATATATCGGCCACCTCCGCTGGATGAGTTATTCTTCCTTTAACGGCGGAAGCTGCGGCCACCGCCGGGTTTGCCAGGAAAATTTGGCTTTCGGGATGCCCCATACGCCCCACAAAATTCCGATTTGTGGTGGATACTGCCTTTTCTCCCTTTGCAAGTATTCCCATATATCCTCCCAGGCAAGGTCCGCAGGTAGGTGTGCTTACAGCGGCACCTGACTCTATAAAAATTTCCATGATTCCTTCTTTTATCATCTGACTGTAAACCTCCTGAGTGGCAGGGATGATTATCAGCCTGACATACGGATGAACCCTGTGGCCCTTGATGACCCGGGCAGCCTGGCGCATATCCTCTATTCTGCCGTTTGTACAGGACCCTATAACCACCTGGTCTATCGAAATATCCCCGACTTCATGTACACTGACGGAGTTTTCCGGCAGGTGCGGAAGCGCCACCTGGGGCTCTATCTTCGATACATCGTAGTCGATAACCCGGCAGTATTCTGCGTCATTATCGCTTTTAAATATCTCATAATCTCTTTTTGCTCTTGATTTCACATACTCAAGAGTCACTTCGTCGGGCTCCATGATACCGTTTTTACCGCCGGCCTCAATGGCCATGTTGCTCATGGTAAACCTTTCGTCCATAGTGAGGTTCTTTAAAGCGTCTCCCGTAAATTCCATGGCTTTGTACAGGGCGCCGTCCACTCCGATGTCTCCTATGGTGTAGAGGATGAGGTCTTTTCCTGTAACCCAGGGGTTTAGCTGGCCGTGATAGATAAATTTTATGGTTTCGGGGACTTTGAACCAGCATTTTCCTGTCATCATTGCAAAAGCCAGGTCAGTGCTGCCCACACCGGTGGAAAATGCGCCCAGAGCTCCATAGGTGCATGTATGAGAGTCGGCGCCCACCACCAGATCGCCCGGAAGCACGATGCCCTGCTCGGGCAGCAGAGCGTGTTCCACACCCATTCTTCCCACTTCATAGTAATGCGTAATCTGTTGATTCCGGGCGAATTCTCTTAATGTTTTACAGAGTTCGGCGGATTTAATATCTTTATTCGGTGCGAAATGGTCGGGAATCAGTGCAATCCTTTCCCGATCGAAAACCTTTTTTGCGCCTGCCTTTTTAAATTCTTCTATGGCGACAGGACCGGTGATATCGTTGGCCAGAGCAAGATCTACATCGGCCATGACGAGTTCTCCCGGCTCTACATACTCCTTATGGCAATGTCTTGCAAGTATCTTTTGAGTTATGGTCATGCCCACGGTGCACACCTCCTCAGGAACCGTTGCCGTTTACGAGGGTTTTGTTGAGTGCGTTGATGTATGCCAGAGCGCTGGCCTCGATGACATCTGTGCTCAAGCCTCTGCCGGTATGAGTTTTGCCGTCTTTTTCTATTTTTACGATGACCTCGCCCATAGCATCCTTGCCGCCGGAAACAGATTTAATCGAATAATCTACCAGCCTGCAATCTATATTGCATGCTCTTTCAAGAGCTCTGTAGGTGGCATCAACGGGGCCGTCACCGGTAGCCGCTTCCTCCACACTTTTTTCTCCTATTCTGACCTTTACCGTAGCTGTGGATATGGTTTGATTCCCGCTGGAAGTCTGAAAATATTCTAATGTAATCAGCTGCGGTATTTTAAGAACCTGGTCTTCCACCAGCGCTTCTATATCTTTATCTGTGATTTCCTTTTTCTTATCCGCTAAATCCTTAAATCTTTCAAAGGCTTTGTTCAATTCTTCGTCGGACAGTTCATATCCCATTTCTTTCAACCTCTGGGCAAAAGCGTGACGGCCGGAGAGTTTCCCCAGCACCAGCCTGTTTGAGGAAAGCCCGATGGATTCCGGTGTCATGATTTCATAGGTAGATTTTTCCGAAAGCACCCCGTGTTGATGGATGCCGGATTCATGTGCAAAGGCATTGGCACCGACAATGGCTTTATTCGGCTGAACATATATACCCGATAGGGTGCTCACCAGTTTACTGGTGCGGTAAATGTGTTTTGTGTCTATGTTTAAATCCACATCGTATATATCCTTTCGTGTAATGAGAGCCATTACCACTTCTTCCAAAGCGGCATTGCCTGCCCGTTCCCCCAGGCCGTTTACCGCGCATTCAATCTGGTCGGCGCCGTTTTTCACCGCTGCCAGGGAATTGGCCACAGCCATGCCCAAATCATTGTGGCAGTGAACACTTATTTTTACCTTATCCATTTCAGGAACCCTTTCTCGAAGGGTCTTCACCAGTTTGCCGAACTCCTCCGGCGTGGCGTAGCCCACAGTATCGGGAATGTTTATAACAGTCGCTCCCGCACGGATGGCAGCGGAAAACAGCTTGCAGAGAAACTCTATTTCCGACCTGGATGCGTCTTCGGCCGAAAACTCCACATCTTCAACATAAGATTTAGCCCTTTTTACGGCTTCTATGGCAGCTTCCAGCACCTGTTCAGGCGTCATCTTAAGTTTATATTTCATGTGAATCGGGGATGACGCAATGAACGTATGAATACGGGGCCGCTCCGCCGCTTTTACAGCTTCGGCGGCCCTGTCGATATCCTTAAAGTTAGCCCTAGCAAGCCCTGCTATCACGGGACCTTTTACATTTTCAGCTATTGTCTTTACGGCGTTGAAGTCTCCGTTAGACGCTATGGGGAATCCTGCTTCTATGACATCGACCTGGAGTTTTGCCAGTTGCTTGGCTATTTCCAGCTTCTCATGAGAATTCAGCGAAACTCCCGGCGACTGCTCTCCATCCCGCAGGGTGGTATCGAAAATCTCAACTCTTCTTGCCATTTTACATGCCTCCTCTCCTAGAAAATCAGCAATGCCATTCCTCTCACATCTCACTTCTGCTTTTTAAGCCACGGCATCATGCTTCGGAGCTCTGCCCCCACTTTTTCAATGGGATGTTCGGCTTCTTTTGCAAGAATTGTATTATATACAGGACGGTTTGCCTGGTTCTCCAGTATCCATTTTCTGGCAAATTCACCCGTCACGATCTCATTCAGCACTTTCTTCATTTCCCTGCGGGTGTCCTCATTGATGATTCTCTTGCCGACGGTGATGTCGCCGTATTTGGCCGTATCGCTGATTGAATACCTCATCCAGCCGATACCGCCTTCATAAATCAAATCCACGATTAGCTTCATCTCATGCAGGCATTCAAAATATGCGATTTCGGGCTGATATCCCGCATTGACCAGGGTCTCAAACCCGGCCCTGATTAGTTCCGTTAAACCACCGCATAGTACGCACTGCTCGCCGAAGAGGTCTGTTTCGGTCTCTTCCGCAAAGGTGGTTTCGATGACTCCAGCCCGGGTACCGCCTATTCCCTTCGCATAAGCCAGAGCAATGTCTTTTGCCCTACCGGTATAATCCCTTTCAACCGCCATGAGGCAGGGAACGCCTGCACCCTGCTCATACATTCTTCTCACAAGATGCCCTGGCCCCTTGGGCGCTATCATGAAAACATCCACATAATCCGGTGGGACGATCTGATGGTACCTTATGTTGAATCCATGAGCAAAAGCCAGAGCATTGCCCTCTTTAAGGTTGGGTTTTATTTCTTCTTCATAAATTTTTGCCTGCACATGGTCCGGAACAAGCATCATAATGATGTCTGCATCCTTTGCCGCATCGCTGACGGTCTTCACGGTCAAACCGGCTTCTTCGGCTGTTTTCCAGGATTTCGAGCCCTCATACAACCCTACTACCACATTTACTCCGCTGTCCTTTAGATTCAGAGCATGACCGTGGCCCTGGCTACCGTAACCTATGACCGCAACGGTCTTGCCCTCCAGCAATTTCAAATCAGCATCTTTGTCATAATACATTTTCGCCATAATTATTCTTCCTCCTCAATTTTTATTGTTTTTGTTCCTCTATTCACGGCAATTACGCCGGTGCGGACCAATTCTTTGATTCCAAAAGGCTTTAAGAGTTCTTCAAAGGCGCTAACTTTATCCTTATCTCCCGTAAGTTCGATTATCATTGACTTGCGGCTCACATCCACGATGTTTGCTCTGAAAATTTCCGCTATGTGAATGATTTCGGATCTTACCTGAGGCTCTGCATCAACCTTAATCAAGACCAGTTCCCGGCTCACCGACTCTTCAGGGATTATCTTGCTGACCTTTATGACATCCACCAGTTTGTTCAGCTGCTTTTTTACCTGTTCGACAATATATTCATCCCCGTCCACCACGATAGTCATGCGGGATATTTCGGGATTTTCGGTGGTGCCCACCGCCAGACTGTCAATGTTGAAGCCTCTGCGGCTGAAAAGGCCTGCCACCCTCGACAGTACACCGGGATGATTTTCCACCAGAACCGACAATGTTGTTTTCATAGGCTTCATCCTCCTATCATCTCATTGATGGGTGAGCCATTCAACACCATGGGGTAGACATTTTCGTTTATATCCACCATGCATTCCAGCAAAAAGCATCCCTTTTCAGAAATAAGTTCATCCAGAGCATTATCCAATTCTTCCCTGCTGTCTATTCTTTTTGCTTTGATTCCGTAACTTTCAGCAAGCTTCACGAAGTCCGGCACAAAACCGAAATTCACCTGACTGTAACGCTTTTTGCAGTAAAATTCCTGAAGCTGCCTTACCAGGCCCAATCCTTTATTGTTGAACAGAATCATTTTCAGGGAAAGGTTGTTTTCCATGGCGGTGGCCATCTCCGCCAGGTTCATCTGGAAACTGCCATCTCCGCATATATTGATTACATTCTGCTCGGGCCTTGCGAATTTGGCTCCTATGGCTGCCGGCAAACCGTAACCCATGGTTCCAAGCCCCCCCGAACTGATAAAGGTGCGGGGTTTTGTAAATTTGTAGTACTGAGCCACCCACATCTGATGAGAACCAACTTCTGTGGTAATTATGGCGTCACCGCCGGTCTTTGCGGAGAGAGCCTCGATGATTTCCTGGGGACACAGTTTGTTTGTCTTATTGTATGAAAAAGATTTTTTCTTAAGTTCAGCAATACGGCTGTTCCATTCGGCGGGCTGTTTCGGCTGAACCTCCTTCAGTATTTCCGCGAGAATCCGCTTTACATCGCCGACTATGGGAATATCCGCCTTTACATTTTTTCCTATTTCCGCCGGGTCTATATCGATGTGAATTATTTTCGCTCTTGGAGCAAAGCCTGCCACCCTGCCGGTCAATCGATCCCCGAATCTTGCTCCTGCGGCTATAACCAGATCGGATTCCGTTACTGCAATATTCGCATACGGCATGCCGTGCATACCCATCATGCCCAGAGAAAGAGGGTGGTCTTCCGGAAAAGCTCCGATGCCCATGAGTGACGTAGCCACTGGAATATGGGCCTTTTCCGCGAGTTTCAGGAGCTCTTCTTCAGCACCAGCGGAATTTATCCCTCCTCCAGCGCATATAACGGGTCGCTGAGCTTTGTTGATGGCTTCGGCGGCCCTTGAAATCTGAAGCGGGTGTCCGTCGGTTTTCGGTTTATATCCACGAAGTGCGATCTGCTCGGGGTATTTGAACTCTATTCTGGTCTCTGCCACATCTTTCGGCAAATCAATGAGCACGGGGCCCGGTCTCCCTGTCGAAGCTATATAGAAGGCTTCCTTCACGATTCGCGGAATATCTTCTGCTTTTTTAACCAGGTAATTGTGCTTTGTAAAAGGCGCCGTGGCACCGGTAATATCCACTTCCTGAAAAACGTCGCGGCCGATTAGGCTGGTGGATACCTGGCCGGTTATGGCGACCACAGGTACCGAATCCATGTAAGCTGTTGCGATTCCGGTCACAAGATTCGTGGCGCCGGGACCCGAAGTGGCCATGCATACGCCCACCTTTCGGGATACCCTGGCGTAACCGCTGGCAGCATGAGCTGCCGCCTGTTCGGACCGTGTGAGGATATGCTTTATTTTTTTTGCATGAAACAGGGAGTCATATACGGGAAGAATGGCTCCCCCGGGATAGCCGAACACTACGCTTACGCCTTCCATCTCCAGCGATCTTATCAATGCTTCTGCGGCAGTAATTTTCATATTCCCACCTCGCTTTTGTTTGATAAAAAATAACCCCCCCGCCCCGAGAAATCAAATTCCCAGGGACGAGGGGGGAGTTAACCCCGTGGTACCACCCTGCTTTGCCCTGCCTTGCGGCTCGGGCCTCAGGAAGTAGATTAAACTACTTCAATCTTAACGCTTGAAAGCGGCGCCGGACTACTGCTGTTTCATCCGGGCTGTTCGGGAGCGAGCGCAAAACGGCAACCTTCGGCCGGCTTTCACCTTCCCCGGCTCTCTTTCGCTCAGGTTTTCCGTTTTCCTCTCCGTCATTACATTTTTGGGTATAAAAAATCCAGCAGCAATACTTTATAGGAACCTGCCGCTGGAGCTTTTTATGCTCACGGTGTTCTAAGGATAACCCTAGATTGTACCGCTCGGTCGCTGACACCTTACGGCCGGAACCCTGAGGTACACTTCCTATAACCAATAACCAATTTGATTAATAGCCCTGGAGTAAAAAGGGGATGTAAGCTAGAAATTATGACCTCTGACATCACTTATTTATTGATATGTATTTTATCATCAGTTTTCGAATTATGTCAATACTCAATATGTTAATTTTTTGTTAACATAAAACTCTTTTAAGTTGTTCCCGTTCTACTCTTAATCAATGATATGTACTCTTATCAAATTGGTGGTGCCTGTCACATTTGCAGGCACTCCTGCAGTTATAACCACCATGTCGCCCTTTCGCACAATTCCGGATTTCAAAGCGCCTTCCACCGCTTCCCTGAACATTTCATCCGTAGAACGGGTGTCTTCGACCTGCAGCGGCCAAACCCCTCTTACAATCTGCAGAGTCCTGATGACCTTTTCTCTCGGAGTTACAGCAATAATAGGAATTTCAGGCCGGAATTTTGCCACCGCTCTGGCTGTATATCCGGATTTTGTGGATGTTATTATGGCCCTGACCCCCAGGTCGTGAGCGATTGAGCATGAGGCATGGCTAATGGCATCCGTGACGGTTTTTATAACTTTCGGCTCTTTGTATTTTTTAATATGCACTGAATCTTCTGCTTTTCTTGCTATTTTTACCATAATTTTTACCGTTTCTACAGGATAGCTGCCTGCAGCAGTCTCACCCGAAAGCATTATTGCGTCGGTACCGTCAAATATGGCATTTGCTACATCGGTAGTTTCCGCTCTTGTAGGCCTGGGGTTGCGTATCATCGAATCCAGCATCTGAGTTGCAGTTACGACAGGTTTTCCTGCTTCATTGCACTTTGCTATAATATCTTTCTGGATAAGAGGCACTTCTTCAACAGGAATCTCCACGCCCAGGTCTCCGCGGGCTATCATCACTCCGTCGGCGGCACTGATGATTTCATCTATGTTATTGACTCCTTCACGGTTTTCAATCTTTGCTATTATTTGAACATCTTCCGCACCGTTTTCTTCAAGTATCCTTCTGATATCCAGAACGTCCGAAGCTTTTCTGACAAAGGAAGCCGCCACGAAGTCGATACCCATACGGATACCGAACAGGATGTCTTCTATGTCTTTTTGAGTAATGGCCGGCAGGGGAAGGGATTTATTGGGAACATTGACGCTCTTTTTATCGCTGATCTCGCCGCCGTTTACCACCCTGCACAACACTTCCCGTTCCCCGGACTCCTTCACTTCAAGTTCGATAAGGCCATCCGCCAGTAGAATCCTGTCGCCTTTTTCAACAAACTTGTATAAATCTTTGTAGGTCACAAAAACACGGTCCTCGTTCCCTTCTACAGGTACCAGCGACAGAGCAAAGTCCTGGCCTTCTTTTAAGACTGCCTTCGTTTTTGCAAAAGTGCCCAGCCTTATCTCCGGCCCCTTGGTATCCAGCATGATAGCCACATTCGCTTTCAGTTCCTTCGCTGCTTCCCTCAAATTATTGATTCTTTTCATGTGTTCCTCATGGGTTCCATGGGAAAAGTTCAATCGGGCAATGTTCATCCCGGCTGATATCAGCCCTGAGATAACGTCCTTGCTTTCGCTGGCCGGTCCGAGAGTGCATATTATTTTGGTCTTGAGCATAAAGGCGACACTCCCTTACATGGATAGAATTTCTGCCAGCTTATATATTTCCATATCCAGCGGTTTGGGCGTGACAAGTATCTTTTCAAGATCGGTCACCAGCAGTTCTCCATTGACAAGCCCCACCATCTTGTTCCCGATATTATCCTTGAGCAGCTCCACCGCCTTTCCTCCCAGCCTGCTGGCGAGGATGCGGTCAAAAGCAGAAGGCGTCCCACCTCTCTGAAGGTGACCCAGCACTATAATTCTGGTCTCAAAGCCGGTTTTTTCTTTGATTCTATTGCCGATATCAAAACCGCTGGCCGCACCTTCCGCTACAATGATGATGCTGTGAAGCTTCCCCCTTCTGTAGCCGCTGATAATCTTGTTGCATATATCGTCCACATTGAACGGGATTTCAGGAACTAGTATTGTCTCCGCACCGCTGGCAAGTCCCGCATAAAGTGCTATATGTCCGGCTTCTCTTCCCATAACCTCTATCACAAATGTCCTCTCATGAGAAGTTGCCGTATCCCTTACTTTATTTACGGCTTCCACCACCGTGTTCAAAGCCGTGTCAAAGCCTATGGCGTAATCGGTAAAGGGAATATCGTTATCGATGGTGCCTGGAATGCCGATTGTGGGTATGCCCTGTCGGGAGAGGGCTATGGCTCCCCTGAACGAACCGTCCCCGCCTATTACGACCAGACCTTCTATCCCGAAAGCCTCCAGATTCTTTATAGCTTTTTTCTGTCCTTCTTCGGTCTTAAATTCCTCGCACCGGGCCGTCCTCAAAAAGGTGCCGCCGCGATGGACAATATCTCCCACGGAACTTGAATCGAGTTTGACAAAATCGGAATTAATAAGACCCATATAACCCTTTTTTATTCCATAAACTTCTATCCCGTAATATACAGCTTTTCTAACTATAGCCCTGACAGCGGCATTCATCCCCGGCGCATCCCCGCCGCTTGTAAGTACGCCTATCCTTTTCATTAGCCTCTCCCCTTTTATAAATTTTTTTCAAGAATTACTTTCTGAGCCTCCTGAGCTTCGGATTCCGGCACCAGTATTTCTATGCAACATCCGTGTTTTTTGCTGCGCATGGCTTCCCTGGTCTTAACCAGAATCCCTTCTGATTTCAGTACCTGCTCCACTTTTTGCGCGGTATCTTTATCTGTTGCCATATAAATAACAGTCCACACGAATTCAAGCCTCCTTTTTATTAATTATTATTGACCCTTCGTTATCTAAAATTAAATTGTAACCCCATAAGTCATGAAGAAGTCCAAGATTTTCTTTCGAAGAATTCAGGCCGGATTTTAACAAAAAACATCTGTCCTGTTCCTGTAAATAAACAACTACTCTGGTCCTGCCCGGATGAGACCTGATAAAATCTTTCAATCTCAGTAAATCCGATTCAATATCGCGGATAAATATAATTAAAATATCCTGTTTGTCTTCTTCAAGAGACACTTTTTCCAGCGGGGCGATTTCCTCAGCGATTATTTTCGGAGTTTCATCTTCTTTAAAATTCACTCTGCCTTTTATAATGACTTTTAAATCGGCCTGAAGAAGTGCACGGTATTTATCATAAGTCTGCGGAAACACGAGGATTTCCATGGTCCCGGTGAGGTCCTCCAGGGTCAAAAAAGCCATTATTTTTTCGCTTTTTGTAGTTTTTGTCTTAACTCCTGCAATAATACCTCCCACCACTACCTGAAGATTGTCTTCGCAATCCTCCTCATATAAATTTTTACTATAAAATGTCGTCGTATTCAAGAGTTGTTTTTCAAATTCTCTCAGCGGATGACCTGTGACATAAAGTCCCAGCATCTCTTTTTCCATGGCGAGCAGTTGACTTTTCGGGTATTCGGGAATATCCGGCAGTGTCTCTGAAGGAGCAGGGCTTTCAATTAGTTCGAATAATGATATCTGATTTTTCATCTTTTTTTCTTGTTTGGAAGCTCCGCTCAATACTTCCTCGTAAATATTCAGAAGCTGCGACCGCCGGGCTCCGAGGGAATCCATGGCTCCGCTTTTTATCAAGCTTTCAACCGTCTTTTTATTGAGTTCTTCGGAAACTCTTTCGGCAAAATCCCATAGCGTCGTAAACCTGCCTCCTCTTTTTCTTTCATCGATAATCGCTTTAGCTACCCCATGGCCCACGTTTTTCACCGCAGTCAGGCCGAATCTGATTTTTTTGCCGATGACGGTGAAAGTGTCGAAACTCTCGTTTATGTCCGGAGGCAGCACCTCAATGCCCATATGCCGGCATTCATTAACATAAAAAGCTATTTTGTCGCTGTTGTCCATAACGCTGGTCAGGAGAGCTGCCATAAATTCCACCGGGTAATGCGCTTTAAGATACGCCGTCTGATAAGCGATCACCGCGTAAGCCGCGGTATGAGCCTTGTTGAAACCGTAACCGGCAAAATAGGAAATATCGTCAAAAATTTTCGCCGCTGTATTGCTGTCTATATTATTTTTAACACAGCCTTCTATAAAGGAAGCCCTCTGGGCCGCCATTACATCCTGTTTTTTCTTGCCCATGGCTTTTCTAAGAATGTCTGCCTGGGCCAGTGAAAAACCGGCGAGCTCCTGGGCAATTTTCATCGCCTGTTCCTGATATAATATTATGCCGTAGGTTTCTGAAAGAATGGGTTCCAGGAGCGGATGGAGGTATTTGATGGATTTTTCACCGTTTTTGCTTTTAATGAATTCTTCCGCCGCTCCACTGCCCAGAGGGCCCGGCCTGTAAAGCCCTATTACGGCTATGATATCTTCGAAAACACTGGGTTTCAGTTCCTTTAGCAAATTTTGCATACCGCTGCTTTCCAATTGGAAGACTCCCGCAGTGCTGCCTTCACTTAACATCTCATAAACCTTTTTATCATCAAGAGGCAGCGTGTCAAGGTCAATCTCTATATTACGGGTATGGCGTATTATGTTCAGTGCGTCTCTGATTACCGTAAGAGTCCTCAGACCTAGAAAATCCATCTTTAAAAGGCCTAGTTCTTCCAGAGTGGTCATGGTATACTGAGTTGCCACATTGGAGTCGCCTATCTTATGCAAAGGTACATGCTCCACCAGGGGATCTTTTGATATAACCACTCCGGCGGCATGGGTTGAAGCGTGTCTCGGAAATCCTTCCAGGGCTCTCGCTATATCGAGAAGCCTTCTGACTCTATCCTTTTCATCATACATTTTTTTTAACTCGGGATTTAGGGTGAGTGCATTATCTATTGTTATGCCCAGTTCCATAGGGACCATCTTTGCTATAGCGTCCACTTCGCCATAGGGGTATCCCAGGACCCTGCCCACATCCCTGATGGCGGCCCTGGCGGCCATTGTTCCGAACGTCACGATCTGGGCTACTCGGTCCTTTCCATATTTTTCCACCACATAATCTATCACTTCCTGCCGTCTCTCGTAGCAAAAATCCACATCAATGTCCGGCATTGTAACCCTTTCCGGATTTAAAAATCGCTCAAAGAGAAGGTTATATTTCAGGGGATCGATATTCGTGATGTGCAGGCAGTATGCCACGAGGCTCCCTGCTGCGGAACCTCTGCCCGGTCCTACCATTATCCTATTTTTCCTGGCAAAGTTTATGAAATCCCAGACGATGAGAAAATAGCTGGAATATCCCATCCTCTTGATGGTATCCAGTTCATAATTGAGTCTGTGTTTGATTTCCGGAGTGATATTCGAATACCGCTCCGCCAGGCCTTGAAAGCACAATTTTTCAAGATATTCGTCCTGGGTGTAACCGTCAGGTACTTTATAAGACGGAAGGTGCAGTGTGTTAAAGTCCAGTTCCACATTGCATCTTTCTGCGATTCGCATGGTGTTCTCCAGAGCGTCGGGTACATAAGAAAACAGAATTTGCATTTCCTCGGCGGATTTAAGGTAGAACTCCTCTGTTGCGAATTTAAGTCTGGATTCGTCTTCCAGAGTTTTGCCGGTTTGAATGCAGAGCAGAGCATCATGCACAGGGGCGTCTTGTTTTAAAATATAATGGACATCATTGGTCGCCACAAGCGGGATACCGGTTTCACGGCTGAGCGATATCAGATCTCCGTTTACTTTTTTCTGATCCAGTATGCCGTGGTCCTGGAGTTCTAGATAAAAATTATCTGCGCCAAAAATTTCTCTAAATTCCAGGGCTTTCTGCCGCGCTCTTTCATATTCACCCGCCAAAAGCAGTGTCGGAATTTCTCCGGCCAGGCAGGCGCTGAGCGCTATCAGACCTTCGCTGTACTGTCCAAGCACGTGCATGTCCACCCTGGGCTTATAATAAAAACCTTCTATAAATCCCAGCGAAACAATTTTCATCAAATTCCTGTAGCCTTTGTTGTCCTTCGCCAGCAGCACCAGATGATATTGATCGTCATCTATTCCCGGCTGATTGTCTGCCATGGTGCGTTTTGCCATGTAAACCTCACAGCCTATTATGGGCTTTATGCCGTGGGATTTCATCGTTTTGTAAAATTCCACAGCACCGTACATTGCACCATGGTCGGTGATGGCAGCGCTTTTTGCGCCCAGTTCTACCAGGCGCTTAGCCAGCCTTTCTA
Organism: Biomaibacter sp. TOL; assembly: GCF_059717795.1. Lineage (NCBI taxonomy): Bacteria > Bacillati > Bacillota > Clostridia > Thermosediminibacterales > Tepidanaerobacteraceae > Biomaibacter > Biomaibacter sp. TOL. The sequence continues at coordinate 432,539 of NZ_AP046092.1, forward strand.
TCTTACACGCACCGTCGAGCAGGCTGTAATTCGTATGAACATGAAGATGAACAAAGTCAGTCATTTCGTTCACCTACCTGTCGATGACCTTCACGGAAATCAGGGCTTTTGCCACCAGTTTACCCCTGTGGTATACATTTACTTCGGCTTTGCCTGATTTTCTGCCCATATCGATTATGTCAGCCGTCACTTCGATTTCTTCTTCCAGTTCCACTGGTTTGGAAAAATACACAGTAAAGCTGTCAAGAACGGTTTCCATGCGCTTCTGGCTTCTGAAAGCTTCAAACCCCGCATTGGTCATAACCGTCATCAGAGCCCCGCAGCTTGCCACACCGTACGGATTTAACATAATGGGGCCCGTTTTGCCTTTCATTCTCACGCCGTTTTCGGTCTTGGACAACGAAAAACGGCTCATTATTATTCCGTCGACGGTTTCTCCGATCTGGGGTTGGAAGCTTAAGTTTTGCAGCGCTTTTATGGCATCCTGACGGGTTATTACGCCGATTAGCTTTTTATCCTCCACTACGGGAATAAGTTCAATTCCTTCCCAGACCATAACATGGGCGGCATGGGCCACTGGCGTGTCCCTGCCTACGACTATTGGGTTTTTGCTCATGACGTCTTTTATGAGAATATCGTCTTGCAGGCCGGCTATATCATTGGTAGTGGCGATCCCCACCACCCTTTTTTCCTCATCCACCACCGGGAACTTGCTGTGGTGTGTCAACTTGAGCAACCTGCGCCAGTCGCCCACCGTCGCATTCATGTCGAGGTAATCCGGGTCTTTTACCATAGCGTCTTTTACCCTGATTACATCCTTTCTCACCAGGAGTTTGTATAAGGCCCTGTTAATACAGGTAGCAACCGTAAAAGTATCGTAAGATGAAGAAATTAGCGGCATGTTTACTCTGTCCGCAAGTTTTACGACTTCCTCATCCACATCGAACCCGCCGGTCACAAGGACTGCCGCTCCCATTTTAAGCGCCAGCATCTGGGCGTCCTTCCTGTTGCCTACGATGAGCAGACTCTCGGGCTCGATGTATTCTGCCATTTCCTTTACTTCCATAGCGCCTATGAGGAATTTGTTCAGAGGCTTGTGAAGGCCAGCCCTGCCACCAAGTATACTGCCTTCCACAATATTCACGACTTCTGCAAAAGTAAGCTTCTCGATAGCTTCATCGGTTTTCTTTTCGATGCGCACAGTGCCGATACGGGGCATTGTGCAGACAAAGCCTTCCAGCTGAGCATCTTTAATAGCCCTATAAGCTGTCCCTTCGCTAACCTCGAGTTCCTGAGCCAGCTGTCTTACGGAAATCCTGGAGCCCACTTTTAAATTTTTAATGTGATTTATTATCTGTTCGTGCTTTGTCATATTTTCCTCCGCCTACATTGGGGACATTCCTCCGCATTCTGCATATTATTATACCTAATTTAAAAGCTACCGTCACGGTAGCTTTTAAATTATTCTTCCCCAAATTTGCTTTCTATCAGTTCAATAAGTTTTTCCACAGCCTCTTTTTCATCGTCTCCCTGAGCTGAAAGCTTGATCTCGGTCCCCTGGCTTACAGCAAGAGACATTACTCCCATTATACTTTTGGCATTGACTTTTTTGCCTTCTTTTTCAATATAAATTTCTGATTTGAATTTGTTGGCGGTCTGGACAAATAATGCCGCCGGTCTTGCGTGCAAACCGGTTTTGTTTTTGACTACAACATTTTTTTCAAACATGTTTTTTTTCTCCTTTCATTGACTGTAAATTTTCTACTATATTTTCTATTTTTTTTAATCTATAGCTCACACCGGACTTGCCCAAAACCGGGGTCATCATCTGGCCCAGCTCTTTGAGGCACAAATCCGGAAACTTGAGCCGAAGTTCGGCAACCTGTTTTAAATTTGAAGGTAAATCATCAAAGAGGTTTTGCTGTTTAAGAAATTTTATGCATTCTATCTGCCTCACCGCGGCGTCAACGGTTTTGTTTAAATTTGCGGTTTCGCAATTTACCATGCGGTTTACACTGTTTCTCATTTCTTTAATAACTCTTATATCTTCAAATTTGAGCAGGCTGTTGTGTGCGCCCATTATCCCGAGAAGATCGGCTATGTTATTTCCATCTTTCAAGTATACCATCTGGCTGTTTTTCCTTTCCATCAACCCGGACTTTAGCCCGAAGCTGTTGATTAGCCGGGAAAGAGCGGAAGCATGCCTTTTTCCAATAGTAACAAATTCCATATGATATGGTCCCTTAGGGTCGCTAATCGACCCGCCTCCGAGAAAGGCGCCCCTGAGATATGCCCTGCGACAGCATCGTTTCCTTACCAGCAGCGGATGGATTGAGCCTTTAAGACCTATCCTTTTTTCACTTTCGGTCAATATGCCCAGATCTTTGAGCAGGCCGCGCGCTTCTTCCATATTTACAGATATAATATACATTACATGGTTTTTCAAAAAATTGTTCTTGCTTATGACAACCTCCACGGAAGACTTAACATGATTTTTAAGCAATTTAAATGCTTTTCTGGCGGTAGAGGCATGTTCCGTTTGAATTTGAAGCGCCGCTTTACCTGGACCGCCCGTAATCTTTATGCTTCCCGCCATGCGAATCATAGCCGCAAGTTCTGCTCGCTGGCAGCATGTATCCGAAGTAAGCCGGGCGAGCTCTTCCTTTACTTCATAGGAAAAAGACATAATGACACCTGCTTTAACTTTATTGTTATTCTACAAAAAAAATGAAAAACCTTCTTACCAAATAAAAATATTTTCTTGAGCTTCGACTGTAGCAATTTATGTTTTTATTATGTTCATAATGATTCCCGCAAGCTTTTCCGGACTGTGACGGACTACATCGGTATAGTTCAAAATATCCGCTTCCACAACATTATAACCCATTTTTCGGATTTTTTCACTATCGCAGATTACGGGGCCCGCTCCGTCAGCCAGATACCGGTGCAGCAATTCTTCCGGGACTCTTCCGGTATTGACCACCACATACTCCAGAAGGTCGCTTCTTGAGTGTTCTATTATGGCCCGTACATGGTCATAGGCGGAATAACCGGTGGTCTCTCCGGGTTGGGTCATTATATTTACCACATATATTTTTTTTGCTCGAGACTCTGCAATGCTCCTTACCATATCTTTTACGAGTAGATTGGGAATCACGCTGGTATACAGGCTTCCGGGCCCGAGTATCACAGCATCGGCTTTTTCCAATGCCTCCAGGGCTTCGTCCAGAGGTTTCGCATCTTCCGGTCTTATCCGGATGCGCTTGATTTGCCTTCTGGGCTGAGGGATATTTGATTCTCCCCAAGCAGTGCTTCCGTCGGAGTATTCGGCTTCAAGGATGACGTCCTCCAATGTCGAAGGCAATACCCTGCCCCTGACCGCAAGAACTTTGCTGGATTCTTTTATAGCCAGTTCAAAATCCCCCAGCATTTCCGTCATTGCCGCCAGAAAAATGTTTCCAAAGCTGTGCCCCTTAAATGAACCCACAGTAAAACGATACTGAAAAAGGTTTTCCATCAGCGGTTCAGTATCGGCTAGGGCAAGAAGACAATTCCGTATATCGCCCGGCGGTGGAATTTTTAATTCATCTCGAATTATTCCGGAACTTCCGCCATCATCGGCTACCGTAACTACGGCGGTTATATTTGATGTATATTTTTTAAGTCCTCTGAGGAGGTTTGGGAGCCCGGTTCCTCCGCCAACACATACAATATTAGGATTCACTCGTTTCACCTCTATCTTTGTCGAAATCCCGATGATTCACTATTACTTTATGATGTGCGGATTTAAGTTGTGCGGAAAGTTCATTGGCAACGGCTATGGACCTGTGCCGGCCGCCGGTGCAGCCTATGGCAATCACCAGTTGGGATTTTCCTTCTTTTATATAATACGGAATCAGGAATTCAATTAAATCGTTTAATTTATCCAGAAATTGCCTGCTTTCCGGCCATTTCATCACATAGTCCCTCACTTCGGGGTCTTCACCCGAAAGGGAGCGAAGTTCGTCCACATAATACGGATTCGGTATGAATCTCACGTCGAAAACCAGATCCGCATCGAGGGGGATACCCTGTTTGAAGCCGAAGGACACTATATTTATCAATAGCGGTTCTTCTTTTCCCGATTCTATAAAATTCCTAACTATCTCTTCCTTCAATTGACCCGGGGTTTTATACGATGTGTCAATTATGCAGTCTGCTTCCTGCTTCAATCTTATCATTTTCTTGCGCTCGGAAATTATACCTTCAACTATACGACCTTCCGGCGCCAGCGGATGACGGCGGCGGCTTTCCTTGAATCTTTTTATGAGAACTTCATCCGACGCCTCCAGGAACAGTATTTTATATGTATATCCGGCGTCGTGCATTGCCTTGAGGCTTTCAAAAAGGCTGTCGAAAAAATCTCCGCCTCTAATATCTATGACAAGGGCTATTTTATTTATTCTTTTCCTACTTTCCTTGCAAAGTTCGGCAAAAGTGGGTATTAAGGCCGGCGGCAGATTGTCCACACAAAAATAGCCGTGGTCTTCAAACACCCTCAATGCCAGGGTGCGTCCGGCACCGGAAAGACCGGTTATGATTATGAATTTTATATCTTTCATTCTATCACCCCCTTTGAGACGTGGGAAGTGAGAGGTATGAGGTGTAATTAAGTCGGATTTTTACCCAGGCAAAAATCTTTTCCCTCACTTCTCACATAATATAATAATATATTATAATATAATTCTTAAGTTACAGCTTCGGGATGGTTATAGTGTACTAGTCAATGTTAGGGAACAGCACTGCAATTCATGGGACATATGTTGAATAATCACCTTGGGTTCTGGATATTTCGGGAATCCTTACAGCATTTATAATATCGTTTTCATTCAGACCGGCTTTCTCTGCTATTTCGAGACCTCTTCTGAAATTCCCCACATCCGACGGTCGATGGGCGTCGCTGCCTATGGCAAACCTGACACCGTATTTTTTTGCTATTGTTGCGTATTCTGCGGTCATATACCCGTGCCCTGCATTTATCTCCAGTGCCGTACCGCATTCCGCAGCAGTCTTCGCCAGTGCAGCGGTGTCTATTGGCAGATGAAGGCCCGGATGAGTAACAATTGCTATTTTATGGTTTTTCACCGCTCTTACTAAGGCTTTTGTGTTCTGGTCGAGTGTCTTTTCTCTGAGCGATCCTATGCGCCATTGAAGCATGTTTTCAACCATCAGGTGGTAACCATCCTTCAGACTTCGAGTCCATACCATAGGATGAAGACCTGCCATGACATAATCGAGCTTGGCCAGTATTTTATCTGAAATGTCCAGGTCGCCGTCAAGGCTTATAATATTGGCTTCACAACCCAGCAATATGCGAATTCCGCTGAAAATTGTCTTTAAATTTTCTACCTCTTCCCTCATCCTTTCAAAGTCGTCAGGATCGGTACCTATGCCGATATTGGCGGGGCCGTGCTCCGATATACCTATGGCTGAAAGCCCCTTTTTTACTGCAACTTCTACATTTTGCCTTATCGTGCCCGTTCCATGACTATATATTGTATGCGTATGAAAGTCAGCCCATAATCTCATGTGACTCCTCCTCTATACATAGTATAATATATATTATGGACAAAATCTATTTTTTTGATTTTACGTTGCATTAAAGCAGGAATTGGCAAAAAAACCGTAGAATATTATTACACAGACAAATATCTTTGGGGAGTGATAAATTGAAAATAACAGGGATAGAAGCGGTAGCTGTTGCGGTTCCCATGAAGAAGCCTTTCAGAGTGGCATACGGGACAACCACCGTAGCCAGAAATATAATAGTATATGCCCACGGCGAAAACGGTTTGATCGGTATAGGCGGTACCGCCGGCCCCGAGAAGGTGACGGGAGAATCTCTCGAATCTATAAAATACGTCATAAATGAAGTTCTGACACCGGCCATAGTCGGTCAGGACTCCACCGATATGGAAAAAATTTCGGCAATAATGGATAGAATCATAACTAAAAACACTGCAGCCAAAGCGGCAGTAGACATGGCTTTGTATGACCTTTCGGCAAAATCCGCGGGGCTGCCTTTATATAAGTTTCTTGGCGGATATAAAGGTGTACTGGAGACCGATTACACACTGGGAATCGACGAACCGGAAATCATGGCAAAAGAGGCGGTGGAACTTAAAAATAAAGGTTTCAAAACGCTTAAGGTAAAGGTTGGAGAAGAACCGGCCAAGGATATGGAACGCATAAAAAAAATTCGGGAAGAAGTGGGTTATGATGTAAAAATACGTCTTGACGCCAATCAGGGATGGAAGCCTAAGGAAGCCATCAGAATCATAAAGGCTCTCGAAGAATATGATATCGAGCTGGTGGAACAGCCTGTCCCTTTTTGGGATATAGACGGTCTCGCAAAAGTCACGAAAAGCGTGGATGTCCCCATAATGGCCGACGAAGCATGCCATACGCCTCAGGATGCCATTATGCTCATTAAAAAAGAGGCGGCGGATCTTATCAATATAAAGCTTTCCAAGTGCGGCGGAATTTTTAAAGCATTGCAGATAGCACATATTGCTGAAAGCGCCGGTATGGAATGCATGGTGGGTTGCATGGTGGAGACCAGAGCCAGCATACTTCCTGCGGTACATCTTGCCTGCGGAGTAAAGAATATAACCAGAGCCGACCTGGATTCGGCCATGTATCTGAAGCAAGACCCGGTGATCGGCGGCGCCATAGTCGAAAACGCAATATTTCATCTGGGCAATGAACCCGGGACAGGAGTTACGGAAATAATAACTAACGACTTTTTGCACGAGGAGGTTCGACCATGATAGACACACTGCTTTTTGATCTGGACGGCACTTTATTGCCCATAGACACCGATGAGTTTATAGACAATTATCTGAAACTGCTTGCCTCAAAACTTGCTTCACTAATAGAGCCCGAAGAATTTATACAGAAACTTATGTCATCTACATATGTCATGATTCACGACCTAAATCCTTCAAAGACTAATAAGGACGTGTTCTGGGAAGATTTTCTCCCCAGGATGCCCTCTGATAAAAAGAAAGAGTTGATTCAGATTTTTGACGATTTTTATAAAAACGACTTTCCCACCCTTTCGTGCATTGTAAATAAAAATCCTGTAGCGGCAAAGATTTTAAATACTGCTTTAAAAAAGGGTTATAATCTTGTAATAGCCACCAGCCCCATTTTCCCGGAAAGCGCCATTTTAGAAAGGCTCAGGTGGATAGATGCCATCGATTTTCCGTACAGGCTCGTTACAACCTATGAAAACATGCACTTTTCCAAACCTCATCTGGAGTATTATGAAGAAATCCTTGAAAGAATTCGAAAGAGCCCGGATGAATGCATAATGATAGGCAACGATGTGGAGGAGGACCTGGCGGCCGGGCTGCTTGGGATGAAAACATATCTGGTGACCGACCATATGCTGAACAGAAAAAATCTTGATATAAAATGCGATTATTGCGGGTCCTTGAACGACCTTCTTGATTTTGTCGAAAAATTAAAGGAGGTATGACGCATGAATGTGTATGACCTGGCCCACGAACTGGCTCGCGCCTTGAGCCAGTGCCCCGAATATCGTGAATTTTCCAGGGCAAAAGAGGAACTTGAAAAAGACATCCAGGCTAAAAACATGCTAAAAGATTTAAGGGCGAGGCAACTCGAGGTGGAAGCTTTAAAGCTTTCCGGCAAGCCTGTGGAAGATGCCCAAAAAAATCTTGAAAACTTATATAACATCGTAAGTTATAATTCTTTATTAAGACAGTACCTGGAAGCGGAAGCGAAGTTTGCCGTATTGATGGCCGATATTCAGGGCATTATCGCCAGGGCTGTCGGGCTTGATCTAAACTTTGACGAACAATCAAAAAATGAGTAAAAATAAGCAAGCCTTTTATTGGGCTTGCTTAAAATTTAATAAATAAGGAGGTAGAAAGCGGTTTGAAATTCAGTGGATGATTATATATTAGCAAGACTTTATTAAGATAATGTTATAAAAATATTAATTTATTGTTAAAAAAGTATCTTTTTTTTCGGCTATTTTATGCCGTTATCAACAGGTATATATCGGCTTAAAATTTTCTCGGCTTCGGAAAAAATTTCCTGCCTCAAACTCTGGGGCTCCAGCACTTCAGCCTGGCTTCCATAACCCAGGATCCATCTTTTTATTTCCATAAGTCCGCTTACTCTGGCAGAAAATATTATTGTCCCATTCTTTTCTTCAACAATCTTCTGGGTGGGCAGCCACTCCATTTCTCTCACCATCCTGGAAGCAGGCGGAAAAAATCGCACAATCACGTTAACCTCTTCGCCCCGGGTTATTTGCCATGAGTTTTTAAGATACTCTCTCAACGAAAAATTTTTTCTAATTACAAATGATTTTCCGGTTTCATTTACGGCTTTTATGCGGTCTACTCTGAATATCTTGACATCTTTGCGCCAGTGGCAGAAAGCAATAAGATACCACGCACCGCTTTTGTAAATCAAATGATAGGGATCCAGAATCCTCCGCTTTGTTTCATCTCTGCTCAGGGTATAGTATTCAACCTCGATGCTCTTCTTTTCTGAAATACATTTTTCAATTATGTAGAATAAATTTTCCCACAGCCTTGTTTTCAATGTTTCGATTTCGTAGGATATGGAAGAAATTTTGTTCGAAGAAGTTTTTATCTCATCTTTTGCCAGGGTATTTTTCAATTTTGAAAGGGCGGTTCTAAAATCTTTTTCAAACATGAACCCGTTTTTCTTGACAAGCACTTCACCTGCAAAGAACAGCACCGCGATTTCTTCCGGAGTAAGCTTCGGTGCCTTAAAGTAAAAATCTTTAGGAATGTAAAAACCTCCATACCTGCCAGGTTTTGACTCTATCGGAATGTTTGCCGTTCTCAAAGACTCTATGTCTCTGTAAACGGTTTTTAAATCCGTTTCAAGAATGTCGGCCAGTTCCTGCGCTTTTACAAGATTTCGGGCTTGCAGATACATCATTATATCTATCATGCGGGAAAATTTGCTCATAAATCAATGCTCCTTTCATTGTTCTAAAATTCGATAAAAAATGTCATATTCCTGCAAAATATGTGCTATATTTGAGAAAAAATGGTATAATAACAATGCAAAATTTTTTTATCGGAGGAAAATGACTTTGGCTAAAGTGATTCTATCCAGAAACCGTTCAAAAAGAATCGAGCACGGCCATCCCTGGGTATTCAAAACGGAGATTGAGACCGTGGAAGGGGATTTTAATCCCGGAGATATTGTGGATGTGGTGAATTTTAAAGGAAAATTCCTGGGCAGGGGTTATATAAATCCAAAATCTCAGATTGTCGTCAGATTTTTGACCGAAAATAAAGATGAAGTAATCGATAGGGAATTTTTTAAGAAAAGGATCCTTGCGGCTTTAAAGTACCGTCAAAGTCTGGAATTTCACGGGAGCTTCAGGGTTGTTTACGGTGAATCGGACTTTCTTCCCGCCCTTATTGTGGACAAATTTGAAGATATCCTGGTCATCCAAACTCTAGCGCTGGGGATGGACCGGTTTAAACCGGTCATTGTGGATGTGTTGAAGGAAATCTTTAACCCCAGGGGCATATATGAGCGAAACGACGTTCCCGTTAGGGAGCTTGAGGGATTGCCCCAGCAAAAGGGTTTTCTGTACGGAAAATTTGACCCTATAGTAATTATCGAAGAAAACGGCCTGAAGTTTTATGTTGATGTGGAAAAAGGGCAGAAAACCGGATTTTTTTTGGATCAAAAGGAAAACCGTCATGCACTGGCACCGCTGGTAAAAGGCGCCAATGTCCTCGAATGTTTTTGTTATACCGGAGCTTTCGCTCTTTGTGCAGCTCGCTTCGGCGCAAAAAATGTTCTGGCTTACGACGTTTCAGCCGAAGCCGTAGAATATGCCAATAAAAATGCGGAAATTAATAATTTGTCTCACATATGCAGGTTTGCCGAAGGAAATGCCTTTGATGTACTGCGTCGGTTTTATGACGAAGGGCGGAAGTTCGATGTAGTCATCCTGGACCCGCCTGCTTTTGCCAAAAACAAATTCGCTCTGGAAAATGCGGTAAGAGGGTATAAGGAAATAAATTTAAGAGGCTTAAAACTGCTCAAACCCGGCGGATATCTTGTCACATCGTCCTGTTCTCATCATGTAAGCGAAGCCCTTTTTCGGGAAATCATTGAGTCTGCGGCCTTTGACGCCAGGCTCAGGCTCAGGCTTGTGGAGAGCCGGACTCAGGCAAAAGATCATCCCATACTGATGCCTGCCGAAGAAACCAGGTATTTGAAATTTCTCATACTGCAGGTCCTGTAAATTATAAAGAACGAAAAAGAGAGGAGCGCCTTTTGACGGACCTCTCTTTTGCCGTTTTACTGAAAGTATCGGGAAACAGCCTCGTTGTTCTGCTGAGCTATCCTTGCCTGCTGCTGAGCTGCCTCCTGCGCCTGTTGAGCCTGCTGCTGGGTATTCTGTACCTGACTCTGGGTATTTTCTATCTGAGATTGGGTGTTTTTTATTTGCTGCATATATTGCTGGAGTTGTTGCTGCTGTTGCTGTTGCTGTGGCATTTGCTGCAATTGCTGAAGTTGTTTCGTCGATTGATCTAAAAGCTGGTTCATTTGATAAAATACCTGATTTGTCTGGATGCTCTGCTGAGCCTGCGTTAGCGCATTAATCGCCTGCTGAATTGCCTGGTTTACCTGAGCATCCGTTTGCTGCTGCTGGGTCTGGGCCTGACTTTTCAATTGATTTAACAGCTGCTGAAATTGCTGTGGAGAAGTTTGCATCATTTGAGAACCTCCTTGTTTCGGCTGTCCGGCGCCTATCATGCCGGCATAATAGGTACCGGTGCTGCCCGTTCTGTTGTTTAGCTCATGTGATACCTCGGAATCCACTTTCTTTTCAAGCAAATATTCGTTTAAATCTTTCCTGCGTGCCAATCTAGCACCCCCAACAAAAAATCGACTTTCTATATTAATATTCCCTCGAATAAGCAGAATAATATATGAAATTTTTTCAAAAACGGGGTTTTAGTGCACCATATTGTCTATAGACCTGTTCAATTCATAGAAAACCTTTCTTTGCAAAACGCCCTGTTGAGCCGTATTCAATGCATCTATGGCCTGTTGCAGCGCATCCTGCAAATTCTGAACGGCAGGGTTCACCGGAGCAGTTGATTCATTCCAGACCGGGAGCGGAATATCGTTTATGCCGGCTCTTAACTGGTTTTCCAGATTTTTATAATTTATGGCAAATTGCCGGGAGGCGGTATTGAACTCATCTATATACCTGGAAAGCTCCTGAGAAAATTGGGTTAAACCATCATTTATTTTTTTAACACCTTCCAGAAGGGCCATGCGTTTTTGAGAAATTTGTTCCTGCCTTAATTTGGTATTGGAACCATCTACCCACCTGGCGAGCACGTTCCTGTTTTGTTCGATATCCATTTCAATCTGTTTCAATGTGTTATCAATATCATTCTTGAAGGTAAGTAAATTATCCTGTATATTTTTAACTAAATTATTTATATTTGTAAAATTTTTCTGGCTCTGCTTAAAAAAATTTTCTAGACCAGTATTCTGCTCAGAAAAAGCATGGGGAATAGCCTGTAGATTGTCCAAAAAAGACACCTCCATTTTTGAATTTCCGAGATATATTATTGCCATTCTTAATTGTTTTTCTGCATGTTTTTTACGCTTCCATATATTTCTAAATATCAATTGCTGCCCTACGAAAAATACAATTCAGCCAGGAAAAAGGCCATGGAACTGATGGAGCGGGTAGGTCTTTCAAACAGAATATCATATAGACGCCCAAGAAATGTCCGGCGGTGAACAGCAGAGGGTAGCTGTCGCCCGGGCTTTAATACGCAACCCCAAAGTACTTTTGGCAGACGAATTAACCGGGAACCTGGATACTGATACGCGGGATAGCATAATGGAGCTTTTGGACGAATTAAACTGTCAAGGTTTGGCAGTAGTTGTGGCAACCCACGACCAGGAAGTAATAGCTCACGCCAAAAGGCGCATCAGGCTGCGGGACGGTGCAATAATCAACCCCTAAAATACAATGAATATTTTGTTGTTTACATATGCAAAAAAAATGTTATAATATAGATAAAGAGGTAATCGGAACCGCAATAGTGCGGTTGCCACGGGTTATTAAATAACAATCACCCTATGGCCGAGCAGGGTGATTGTTATTTTTTTCCTTTATTTATTGCCTTAATTAAAACAATAATCAAGAAATCAGCGATACGGTAAACATAGAGGATGCGATCATTAATGACAGAGCCTCATATGTACTCATACCGCACCACCTCCTTCCTTTTATCATCAAGGAGGTGGCAACCACACCCTGCTTATCCGATTACCTTATGCAAAATTATACCGTACTTAATACACTGCGACAATAAAAAAGACCGTTTTCAAATCAAACCATTACGCCATTCAACCCCCAAAATACGCCAGTTACACCCCTCTTCAAAATGTCATCCATTCTCTAATTCTCATACCCCAATCATTACTGTCCTATGTTTTACAAGTGCGGCAGTGAAGATAATTGGTGCCAGGCTACCTTTTACATTGATGGGCGATCTGATCTTAATAGCAGGTCTTTTTTTGTAATCATGAAATGGGCGCCGGCTGGTACCGATAAAAATGTAGTGACCGACATTGCTGTAAGAATAAAGATGAAACAAATAACCATAGTAATTCTTGGAGCGATCTTTTTATTAAATAATACCTTTTTTATGCTGGATCAGATGGGTTATTTTCAAGCTGTTTTCCTGAGCATCCTTAAACGGTAATTTTTATAGAGTCCATAAATCATACATTGTGAACATGGAAATGGTTGAAAAAATAGAAAACCCTGCCGTATAAACAGGGCTTTTATTGTACATTTTTTAGTATTATTTTTTCTCGCTGGTTTTTCTTTCGTAAGGGATGGGCACATAGTGGACCGACGGGCGCATCTGCGCTGTCTGAGGATAAAGCTCCATCAATTTGTAGATTTCCGTGGGCAGGTCGGTAGAAACTGAAAGCCCCATGTTTTTCAACTCTTCGGCTGAAATGGGATAGTCGTGGGTCCACCGGCCTTCTGTAAATATACGGGCCAGTTCCCTTGCCTTTTCTTCTTCCATGTCATTGCCCCGTAAAATCTCATACACGTTTTGCTGTACCTGGCGCATGGCCTTTTCCGCCACATCTGCCAGAATGAGGGTCTCATCGTCGATCCTTTCTACCGGCTTTTGAGCCACCACCCTCAGTATGGAAGCAGCGGGATAGTTTCCTAACTGAGGGTCTACAGGCCCTAAGACCGCATTTTCATCCATCACTATCTCGTCACAGGCCAGGGCAATCATGGTGCCGCCGGACATGGCGTAGTGGGGGACGAAAACGGTGACCTTTGAAGGATGTTTATTGATGGCATGGGCTATCTGCTCTGCCGCCAGCACCAGGCCTCCGGGCGTGTGCAGGATAATGTCTATGGGCATATCATCGGGCGTCATTCTTATGGCCCGAAGCACCTGTTCCGAATCCTCGATGTTTATATACCTGCTGATGGGAAGGCCCAGCAAGCTTAAGGATTCCTGCCGGTGAATCAAAGTGATTACTCTTGAATTTCGCTTTTTTTCAATTTCCCTTATCAGGCGGAACCGCGCTATTTCTATCTGCCTGTGTCTGAATAATGGCATAAATGAATATATCAGGAAAATCAGCCAGATAAAATTCCAGAACATATGCACACCTCCTGTGAGTCAGGGGACGGTTCCTTGACTCATTTGGTGAGTCATGAGTCAAGGAACCGTCCCCTGACTCAGTCTTAGTCTTCAAGGTTTATCTTCTCCTGAGGCACAATAAATTTGTTTACGATGTCCAACAGACCGTTTTCACAGTTGCTAAGGGTGATGTATTTTGCGCAGCCCTTAATATGTTCTGCCGCATTGCCCATGGCTATACCAAGCCCCGCGTATTTTAACATGGATATATCATTGTAACCGTCTCCAATGGTTATTACTTCCGCGCTGTCAATTTTAAACGCATCAGCCAGAAACTTTACGGCGCTGCCTTTGGTGACGCCCTTCAGATTGATTTCCATATGGCTTGAATCCGAAAGACTCACTTCAAAGTCCCGTTCCAGTTTTAAAAGCAGTTCATCGGAAACTCCGACTGTTCTAGTCAAATCCCCCACGGCAAATACTTTGTAAGAACTCAGGTTTTTTCGTTTGACATAATCCATTAAATCATCTACCACATTATATTCTATGTTTTCACATTCATTAATGTACCATTGAGTCCTCTCATTAAATTTCTCAATTTTTAGAGTTTCATTTTCATATATAATTGGCTCATACCCCTCCGCCCTCAATATTTCTATGAGCTTCACAAGTTTTCCTTCTGGAATCGGCCTTTCAAGTATTCGGTGGCGGGTATAAATGTCTATTATGAGAGCGCCGTTGTAACATATGAGTGGGGCATTTATCATAATTTCCCGGGCAATAGATTCAGCCCTTGCCAGCATTCGACCGGTAGCAATGGTGGTAATAAACCCTCTTTTCTCTCTTAAAATAGCCAGCATTTTTTTGGTTTCTTCCGGTACTTTGCCTTCACTGTCAAGCAGCGTGCCGTCGATATCGGTCACAAGCATGTGGTACATAAAAAACCCCCTTTAAAACCTGAAAAAGTATTTATCAAAAACCTTCCAAATCTTTTATCCAGATGCTGCTGTCAGCATCGCTGGGCATGCGCCAGTCTCCCCTGGGCGAAAGGCTTATGCTGCCCACCTTTGGACCGTCGGGAAGGGCTGACCTTTTGAATTGTTGAGCAAAGAACCTGTGGTAAAATTTCTTCAGCCATTTTTTTATCACTTCGGGTTCATATTTATCCTTGAATGCAATGGTGGCCAGGAAAAGTATTTTCCGGGGGGCCATACCGTACCTTGCCGCATAGAACAGAAAAAAGTCATGTAGTTCATACGGACCCACTTCATCCTCGGTCTTCTGGCGGATGCGCCCCTGTTCATCCGGAGGAAGCAGTTCCGGACTTATAGGTGTATCGATGATTCTATAAAGCACTTTTCGGGTGTTTTCTTCTGCAACGTTATCTGCAACCCATTTTACCAGGAACCTCACCAGAGTCTTGGGGACTCCACAGTTTACCGAATACATGGACATATGATCTCCATTATAGGTGGCCCAGCCAAGTGCCAGTTCCGAAAGGTCTCCCGTCCCCACCACCAGTCCATTAACCTTGTTGGCAATATCCATAAGTATCTGGGTCCTCTCCCGGGCCTGGAGGTTTTCATATGTTGTATCATGGTCGCCCGGATCCTGACCTATATCTTTCATATGCTGCAAACAGGCAGGTTTTATATCAATTTCACGGATGCCGACCCCCAGAGATTTCATTAAATCAATCGCATTATAATAGGTCATATCGGTTGTCCCGAAGCCGGGCATGGTTACAGCCTGAATGTTCTGCCTGGAGATACCCAGCAAGTCAAAGGTCTTGACTGTCACAAGCAGCGCCAAAGTGGAGTCGAGGCCGCCGGAAATGCCGACGACAGCCTTCTTTGAACCGGTATGTTCCATTCTCCTGGCAAGGCCGGCAGTCTGAATGTTAAATATCTCTTCGCATCTTTTGTCCACAGAAGCCGGATCCGCGGGGACAAAGGGATGGGGGTGAATTTTTCTATTGAAACTATCGGCGTCAGCCACAAGTTCTTTTGAAAACCCGAATTCAACAATCCTGTACATCCTGCGGCCAGCCTCCATGTCATAGTCATCGGCGAAGCTTTTGTTGGAGTGCCTTTCGGACGCCAGCCGATCCACATCTATTTCAGAATAGATGATGACGCTCACCCTGTTGAACCTTTCCGATTCTTCCAGGATAATACCGTTTTCCGCTATAAGGCAGTGGCCTCCGAAAACCAGATCGGTAGTAGATTCATGTACACCCGCGCCCGAATATACGTATCCGCTGATGCACCGGGCGCTCTGCTGCTCCACGAGTTTTCTTCTATATTCAGCTTTGGCTACCAGTTCGTTGCTGGCGGAAAGATTTGCGATGATATTGGCGCCGCTTAAAGCAAGATATGAGCTGGGCGGTACAATTGCCCACAGATCCTCGCAGATTTCCACACCCAGCGTGATATCATATTTTTCGTTTCGAAACAACAAATTGCCGAAAGGAACCGCCCGGTCATTAAATAAAATCTCCGAAACAGTCTTGCTGATTTTATAGCCGGATGTAAACCATCTTTTCTCATAAAACTCCTTATAATTCGGCAGGAACATCTTGGGAACGATTCCCAATATTTGGCCCCTCTGAACGGCTGCAGCGCAATTGTACAGCCTGCCTTCAATCGAAAGGGGCAAGCCTACCAGTGCCAGGACATCGATATCTTGGGTTTTGTGCGCCAGCTCAATTAGCGCAGATTTGGCCTTTTCAAGCAGTCGCCTCTGCAAAAAAAGGTCATTGCATGTATAACCCGTTATGCATAATTCAGGAAAAACTATTATGCACGCATTTTTTTCTGCGGCTTCCCGCATCAATTTTTCTATTTCGGCAATATTATAATCGGTATTTGCCACTTTAAGCCTGGGTGATGCTGACGCAACCCGTATGAATCCGAAATTTTCCATATAGTTCTTCCTCTCATAACTCTTTAATTTTTATTTTAATTATATATCATCCTTTTAACAATAGCTACATTTGTAAGCACTTTAAATTAGAATAAATAAATGTAATTTGCAGCTGAAAAGATGCGAAATTAAGACTAAACCACCCGCAAAACGGGTGGTTTGATTGAATATATTTTACATGTTTGTATTAAATTCCGGTATACATTTTTAATTTTATTGAATTTTTTACAATTTCCCTACCCTGAGAAAGGTCTTTTATTTCTCCCAGGGCTATTAGTTGTGCCAGAATGTTCCCCAAAGACGTCGCTTCCACAGGCCCTGCCAGCACGGTTTTCCCGGTGATTTCCGCCGTGAGCCTGCACAGAAATTCATCCTGAATTCCGCCCCCCACCATGTTTATCACATCGATGCTTCTGCCTGTGATATCTTCTAGAGCGGATATTCTTGCCTTATATTCCCGGACAAGGCCGTTGTATACAGCCCGGGCGATTTCTCCAATATCTTTAGGTTCACCCTGGCCGGCATTTTTGCAGTATTGCTGCACAGCAAAAGCCATGTCAAGCGGCGCTAAAAAACTTTTGTCATTGGGGTCTATAACGAAGCTGTCATTTTTTGCTTCGGCGGCAGCTTTGCTTATTTCGCTGTATCCAATATCGATGCCTTTTTCCTGCCAGTGTTTTTTCAACTGCTGAATCATCCATAAACCGTTTATATTCTTTAAAAATCTTATCCTGCCTTCCAGACCGCCTTCATTTGTAAAGTTTTCTTTAAAAGATTTCTCATTCACTATGGGTTCTTTACTTTCAATGCCTAAAAGCGACCATGTGCCACTGCTCAAATACGCGCAATTTTCTCCTTCCAGTGGCGTTGCGGCCACAGCCGAAGCCGTATCGTGGCTTCCAACTGACATCACCGGAATGTCCGGTAGTCCCACTTCTGCCCGAACATCCTGTATCAATCTCCCTATGATGTTCCCCGGCATAATTATTTTTTGAAGGAATTTTGCCGGAAGCGACATTCTTTCGAGCATTTCTACAGCCCAAGTTTTTTTAAACACATCCAGCATCTGGGATGTAGAAGCTATCGTGTACTCGTTGTATTTCTCGCCTGTCAGGAAAAAATTAAACAAATCCGGTATAAAAAGCAGCGCATCAGCCTTTTCTAAAATATCGGGCCGGAACTTCAAATCCGCGTATAGCTGGCAAAGTGTATTTAACTGTATAAACTGTATTCCGGTCACATTGTATATCTCTTCAAGCGGAATGGTTTTTGCTATATCGTCCAATATATCGTCTGTCCGATTATCTCTGTAATGAATCGGATTGGATATCAGTTCTCCGTTTTTATCAAGTAAACCATAATCCACCCCCCAGGTATCGATGCCTATCCCGGATATTTCGATTCCTTCGCCGGCAGCCTTTTTCAGGCCGTTTTTGAGTTCGTGGAAAAGTCTTGGGAAATCCCAGTAAAACCTCTTGCCCATCCTTACGGGTTCATTGGGGAATCTGTAAATTTCCTCCAGTTCTATTTTTCCGCCGTCAAATTTTCCAAGTATCACCCGACCGCTGGATGCCCCGAAATCGGCCGCCAGATTATATATGGTAGCCAAACTCCATCCCTCCCTCATAAAATTCTAAAAAATATGTTTGACGTTAGAATATCATGGGTTTATCACAACCCTCATTCCTAAATGGCTTTCCGCCATTTTATACCCTTCGAGGATATCGTCCAGGCAAAACTTATGTGAAATATAATTGCCGATTTTTATGGCTCCGGAACCTATTAGTTCGAGAGCTTTCCTGTGATGAGATGGCGATGCGCCATGGGAACCGTGCACAAACAACCCCTTATAGTGTATAATGTTAGTATCAAGTGTCACAAAAGAATTGTTTCTGGGGAGCCCTCCGAAAAAATTGACTCTCGCCCTATTTTTTGCCATCTTTAGGGCATCTATCTGGGCTTCAGGAGAAGAATTGGCGCAAATGATCACATCCGCTCCCATCCCGCCGGTTTCTTCAAGCACCCTTTCCACAGCGTTCTCTTCAGAAGAACAGATGTAAACATCCGCTCCGAATCTTCTGGCCAGTTCCAGCCTGGGCTTTGAACGCTGAACCATAATCACTTTTGCGGCGCCCATACGTTTCACCACCTCTATCATCATACATCCCACTGGGCCGGCGCCTATGATCACGACCACGTCACCCAATCTTACATTCGAAAGTTCAAGCCCGTTGAGCACACATGCCAGGGGCTCCGCAAGCGCCGCCTCATCATAGGACACATTATCTGGTATCTTATGGACCGGACCATAATTTACCACTAGGCTGTTCAACAGCACATATTCGGCAAAACCGCCCGGGAACTGGTATCCCAGGGCATAATTTATGCTGCAGTTGTTACCAATCCCGCTTTCACAGTATACGCATTCGCCGCAGGGTATATCTCCCCCCATGGCTACCCTGTCGCCGGCTTTGAATTTGCTCACGTTTTTACCCACTTCCACAATTTCCCCCGAAATTTCGTGGCCTAAAATCTGCGGTGGCTTTACCCTGGGATTGCCGTGATGAAATATCCTGATATCCGAACCGCAGACAGCGCAGGCTTTCACCCGCACCAAGACACTGTTGTCGTCCATTTTCGGTATTGGGACATCTTTAATTACTATTTTCTCTATTCCCTCAAAAATGGCAGCTTTCATTTTTCTCCCCCGTTTTTAACCTCTGGATTTGCCACCGGTTATGTTGTAGGTAACGCCGTGTATATAGCTTGCCCTATCGGATGCCAGAAAGCAGACAAGGTCGGCCACTTCTCTCAATGTTCCCACTCTTCCCAGAGGGATGGATACTTTCTCATAGCTTTTTCTCAGTTGCTCCACAGTTATTCCGCGGGTGTATGCCAGTGCCTCCTCATAGGCTTCCGTCCTCAAAGCGGTCTTTTCCAGGATCCCCGGCGCCAGGGCTACGACCCTTATCCCGTATTTCCCCAGTTCTTTTGCCCAGGACCTGGTAAGGGAATAAAGAGCGGCCTTGGTAGCGGCATAGCAGCTCTGGCCTTCGGAACCTTCAAGCCCGCTTTCTGAGCTCATATTGATTATGACCCCGCTATTTCTTTTAATCATTTCCCTGGCTGCCGCTTGTGCGCACAGGAAGGCGCCTTTCTGGTTTATGGCCACCATAAGGTCAAATTCTTTTTCCTTCAGTTCATATTTACCCTTCGGATCCATGGGGTCCACCAGCAACCTGGGCAGATTTATGCCGGCGTTGTTGACGAGAATATCCACTCTGCCGAACTTTTCAACGACCTTTTGCACCATATTTTCTACGCTTTGAGCATTTGTCACATCCACCTGAACAAACATATGATTTTCAGAACCGCCGCACAGTTCATTTAAAACTTCCTGCCCCGCCGGGTTTACATCGCATACCACCACATGCATCCCTTGTTCCGCCATCTCTTCGGCCACGGCTTTCCCTATCCCGGAAGCGCCGCCGGTAACGATGGCGACTTTGCCTTCAAGGCCAAGCCATGATTTTTCCATATTAATGCCTCCAATCTTACATAAAAATATAAAACAGAATATCACCCGTACATCTGAAAAGCTATACGCGGTTAAGCTGCATGTTATGCTAACTTCGCCATTTGCCTCTCAGCCACATAAACCATTTACATTAAATTTTTCATCACCTGTCGCTTAAACCTATTTTTTTAAATATCTGTATCCTTTCTTCCAAATCTGGATATTTTTTTATGGTTCTTTGTGAAAACATGCCGTCTTCGATATCCCGAGTGGCAGCTTTTTCATGCCCTATAAGCGCCCATGTGGAATCGACAAGGTTTCGAAAATCAGGTTTTTTATAGGCGTCGCAGATAAAAGGTTGTCGCGGAGAATTTATATCTTCGCCACTTATCTCAAAGAATCCGTACTTTTTGCAGAGAGCCTTCAGTCTTGCAAGCTGTTGGAGACTGTTCCTGGTGGGCATATAAGTGATGGCTTTAAATCCCGCATTCTTTAACACCTCAAATAGCTCTTCCAGATAGCCGTCCTCAAATTTCTGGGCTCTTTTATCTCCGGTGACAGAGTCTTTTACATCCCCCAGGTACGCATACGCCGGGATGGCCCCTACCTCATCCGCCATTTTAATAAAATCTTTCACGTCCGGGCATTCACCGGTGGCGTTAATATAAAAGAATGATGTGTCGCTTTTCAACACTCCCAGTACATCGTAGAGATAGTATTCGTTTTCCAAATCCAGCAAGTATTTTTCATTCTTTTCGCTAACGGGCAATTTCATTTTTGTTTTTAAAAACTCCAGAAGCTCAGAACCTCTACCGAATTTTTCCGTCAATTTTTTTGCCAGGGCAAAAAGTATATGCCTTTCGGTTATGCTTCCTCCTTCATTATTTTTGGAAAGAGGAACAATATCTTTATCAAAGTCCAGTTTAATGCCCGATGGGGCCATAGTACCGTTTATCTTTTCTACCATCAGCCGGTTTCGCTTGTTTCTCTCTTCCTTATAAGGTTCAATAAATGCTTTTACTTTATTTATCTGAGTATGAGGAATACCGTGTAGAGTCACATACGCTATATCGTTCTGATCGGGGTTGTTTATTTTTCTCCCTTTTAAGGGTGTCCGGGAAAAATCCGCCCTGCATTCCATCCCTATGGTAGTGGCTATGCCGATTATATTGCCCGCTTCTATGAATTCCGGAACGCCGCTTACGGTATCATGATCTACAATGCCGCACGTGGCAAGGCC
Source organism: Biomaibacter sp. TOL (assembly GCF_059717795.1). Classification (NCBI taxonomy): domain Bacteria; kingdom Bacillati; phylum Bacillota; class Clostridia; order Thermosediminibacterales; family Tepidanaerobacteraceae; genus Biomaibacter; species Biomaibacter sp. TOL. Next base: position 453,945 of record NZ_AP046092.1, read on the forward strand.
GGCATTATATGAGGCCCATACGGCTTTAGCGGGGGAATAGGGTGAAAAGGAATAGAAGGTGTGAATATGGTTGTTCACGCAATCGCCTGTCTGGGGCCGCAATATGCAGCCATTTTCAATGGCTTCTGCAAGTTTCCTAAGATTTTCAAGTCTTATGTTTAAATCCTCATTATTAAGTTCCTCAATATACCGCTCATATTTCTTTTCCATGATATTCCTTTGCTCCCATATATATATATATATATATTTCATATGACGTGGCAAGGGTTTTTATTTTATTGGTTTGGCATTTGCCAGCAGATACCTTTCCGCTTCGGTGCACCACAGACCATTGTTGTTTTCCACAATATCGGCAAGTTTTGCAAAAAGCGGGTCCGTCTTTCCCTTTTCCCGGAAATCCGAAATAGCCGTAAGTTCCATTTCGATGTTGGTATAGATAAGCTTTTTGCCTCCGGGTATTTTGGGGAGATTCAAGGTGGTCTCCACCACACAGTTGAGCCCTCCCACGTGAGTTATCATTGCTGCCGGGTTTATGAGACCTTTTTCCATCAGCTGCAGGGATTCAATCATGTCATCGGTATTGCCTCCGCTGGTGCCAACTACATGGGTGGAGTTGTAGTGCACGTTGTAGAAATTAAACTCCGCAGAAAAAGCGGGATTGGTGGGGCCTGCAAAGAAATTTAGGCATCCATCCCTGCCCAGGATTTTATCGGCCATCTCCACCACGGGTTTTACAGGCGCAAACACGAAGACATCACTGTAGCCTTTTCCGCCGGTGAGGTCCACCAAGTATTTATCCACGTTTTCGATGCCGGCAGTGTTTATATATTTGAGTTCCACACCGTTTTTGGCGGCTTCTTCCACGGTGATGATCCGGGCTGCCCTGGCAAGTCTTGCATCATCGATGTCGGTCACTACAAGGAATCGAGGTTTTCTCGGACCATGGATGGCATAATCCACCGCCCCCAGCCCCATGGGGCCTGCCGCCCCCAGCATGGCCATATTGCCGCCTTCTGCAATGCCCATGTGATGCACATAAGAACCCTGGACGGTGTGGTAGCTGGCATGAAAGGCTCCCACTATGCAGGACATGGGTTCGGATAAGGACCCGTAAAAATAGGCTTCACCTTCGTAAGTCAAAAGGCAGTTCATCTCCATAACTTCATTGGGTATGACAATATATGTGGCATCCCCCCCTATATACTGGAAGGAATATCCTGGTGCCGCAAGAGTTCCTCTATAGTTCAGTGCCGGCTGAACGGTAAACTTCTGGCCGGGTTTGAATTTTTGGCTCCACTTTTTCCCTACTTCCAGAATTTCACCGCAAAATTCATGTCCGATGATGACGGGTCTTTTGTCTATATCTTTTGGAACCCTCTTGTGTTCCGGTCCCTGCACCGCCGCCTTATATGAAGACATGCAAAGGCTGTCCGATACAATGTGGGCCAGGATTTCATCGTCTTTTATGAGCGGCAGCTCAAATTCCTCAAGCCTGAGGTCATTTTTCCCGTATAATCTTACTGCTTTTGTCTTCATGCAAATCCTCTCCTTGCAGAATATGTTTTGATTAACATCGATTCCAGCATAGAAAGCCGTTTTATTTGCCGGAGACGGCCCGGCACCTTTGCTCATCCTGCCTCCGGTGGAGAATTAACTTCTTTTTATCAAGGCTTTACGGTATTTTTCGCTCTCCCAGTTTTTGATGAATCTGATCTCTTCGGGCGTCATTTTCTTTATGGGAAGTCCTTTTTCTTTGATATTTTTCAAAACATAAATATATGCAAGTAGAGTTTCTTCCATGGTAAGAGCTTCCTGAAAAGAAGTCCTATAAGTTATTTCTCCGGTTTTTGTGTTGATATTCAGTTTATTTTCACTATTATCCAGCGAGATGTTATCGTTCAGATAAACTAATTGATCCGGGTATAGGGCATTTTTATCAAAAAAATCAGAGGAGATGCTGTTATTTTTAAAGAAGTCTTTTAGATATGCGGTGCGGCTCATAAAAATGTCGTCGTCGATCTTCTCAACAAGGATCTCCGGGTAAGGTTCCATTAGTTTTAAGAATTTCTTTATAGACCCGTTTACATCCTCATGGAGTCTTATGACTTCCTCACGTCTATCGGAGTTTACTATGAGGCCGTGATTTTCCATAAATATAGCTTTTGGAAACTTTCCGCCGCTTTTCATGTGGCGCTCCAACGCTTCCCGTATCTTGAGAGTAAGAGCAAAACCCGGATTTACATATGGAATCCAGAGGAAACAATAGGGCTTGCCGGAAAATATCTCCCGGATGATTTCTTCACCCTTTTTGCTGCAGCAGAGGATATTAACATAGACCGCATGTGAATGAATCACATATTTTTGTAAAATCGAATGAAAGCCCGCTTCCACAGAAGGTCTGAGTTCCTTTAATCCTTCAACTTTAACTACACTCTTTTTCAAAAAAGCAGTGCTGTCTTTTTCATAGTCAATACCGGAATCCAAATCCGCCCGGTCAAAATAGTCCTTAATATCTTTGTAATTTACCACTACGAATCCTTCGCTTCTAGTCACCTGCTTCAGTTTATAGCCCGAAGCCTTAACCGCCATAAGCTCATCATTTAGTTTTACCGAAGTGTTGCCTCCGCCCCCCTGCACCATGTCTGGGGAGTTGCCCACGGCCCGGGATATGATCTCGAGATCCTGAAAGGCAGCATCATTCATGGGATTACCTTCTTTCCATTTAAAGTTATTCGTGTAAAAAGTCGATTCTGGTGGTTGTGGTCTGGCACCTGACCGTTCAGCCAAACGCTTTAAGCCGCTCCTTCGCTCTGCAGGGGTATGCCCGTAATTCGGCGTGTAAATGCAGTCCTACTCCCAGCCCTTGCCGCCTATACCTCTTTCAAGCTTCTTTTGTTCATAGCCGCTCTCAAGGTATGCTTTCATGGGATCTGGAGCGAGACCCATTTCCTCCCTGATATTTTCCAAAAGCGGCCTTACATCAGTCTCAAAGGCTTCCCTCACCAGGGCTTCTGCCCCTAAGACATCACCATTTAGTTGACGTTCCTTCAAATGTTCCCTATCCACTAAAAGCGCTTTCGCATAGGCCGTCTGAACATTCAAAACCGAACGTATCATGGCAGGCACCTTGGGCTCAATATTATGACTCTGGTCTATCATGTATGCCACATTTTGAGCGGTTTCCTTCGTCCCGGGATCGTAGGCTCCCGCCACCAGTTCTTTAAAGATGAGGAAGAGTTCATAGGGATTTATGGAACCTACTATGAGATCGTCATCCCCGTATTTTCTGTTGTTGAAGTGGAAACCTCCCAGTTTGCCCTCATCCAGTAAAAATGCAACAATGTGTTCCACGTTGGTCCCCTGGGGGTGGTGCCCCAGGTCCACCAGCACCTGAGCTTTTTTGCCTATTTTTGTAGCAAAGGTGTACGCCATGCCCCAGTCTGCTATATCCGTGTGATAAAATCCCGGCTCGTAAAATTTATACTCTATGAGCATCCTCATATCGTCATCCATGGCAGCATCGAGCTCGGCCAGGCTTTCCTCCATCCAGTGCTTTCTATCCCTGAAGTCACCCTGCCCCGGATAATTGGTGCCGTCGGCAAACCACAGGCTCAGGATCTTTGAATCGACTGCCCTTGCGATTTCCACGCATTCCAGCATGTGGGCCACCGCCTTTTTTCTGACTTCAGGATTTGCATTGCACACGCTGCCGAATTTGTAGTCATCTTCCTGGAAAAGATTGGGGTTTACAGCGCCGATTTTAAGCCTGAGACTTTCGGCGAATTCTTTCACTTCACTGTAGTCATCAACCTTGTCCCAGGGTATATGTATGGCTACGGAAGGGCAGATGCCCGTATATTTATGCACCTGGGCCGCATCTTCCAGCTTCTCAAACAGGCTTCTGGGCACTCCAGCCTGTTTGAACACCTTGAACCTGGTCCCCGAATCCCCGTAGCCCCAGGAAGGAGTCTCAACCCTGAAGCTTTTAATCATCTTTTTGACCCATTCCACATCAATGCCTTTGTCCCTTTGCCTCTCTTCCCATACTTCATATTCTTTAGACATTATCAAAACCTCCTTAATCTTTTTAATGAGTCAGGGGACGGTTCTCTGACTCAAAATGCAACATTTTGAACACGCGCTTTAGGGATATCCTTCTTTCGGTTGACGTCCGACTTCGACCACTACTTGCTGCAAAAACCGCCCGATTATTGTTTAAACTCACTTTACTTGCTTGCCGCACCAGCTACACCGCCGGTTTCATCCGGCCTTGGAGCCACTATAATTTCTATGCCCAGTTTTTTTAATTCATCCAGCTCATCTTTCGGTGTGCCCGCATCCGTTATTATCTTATTTACCGCCGTTACCGGAGCCACAGTTGACAGTGCAGCCTTCCCAAATTTATCGTGATCCACCAGCAAAACAGTCTCCTTTGCTGCCTTCAGCATCTCCTGCTTTACTTTTGCCTGGAGTTCCGTAGATTCGGTTATACCTTCATCCAGAGTTATGCCTTTGCAGGAAATGAAAGCCTTCCGTATGTTATAGTTGGAAAGCGCCCTCTCCACCAGAGGTCCCACAAAGGATAAGGTCTTCGGCTGCAATGTCCCGCCGGTACATATCACCGTAATGTCACGGTTGTTTTCCAGAGCCATCACCACTTTTATTGCATGGGTAATAACCACGATGTCCTTTTTTTCTTTCAAAAAATGTACAAACTGCAGCGCTGTGGTGCTGGCATCCACTGCTATGACATCACCCGGCTGGACCAGTTCTGCCGCAACCTTTCCAATGCTTTGTTTTTCCAAGCGGTTTTTCATGTTTCTGATATAAAAAGCCGTCTCTTCCTGAACCTGTTTTATATTGTAAGCACCGCCATGAGTGCGTTTTAAATAACCCTTGCCTTCAAGATATTCTAAGTCCCGACGAATGGTTTCCTCCGTAACCTGGAATATCTCGCTTAATTCAGTAACTTTTGCAATGCCCCGTTCATTCAAATGTTTAATAATTTCCTGCCGCCGCTCCTCGGGTCGCATGGCTCGCCTCCTTTAAAACCTTTAAAAATATCTATTACATTGCGATGCTTTTTTATATATATTCTATAAACAAACGAAAAATCCTCTAGATTTTTTGGGATATCAAAAAATATTTTTTTGTTATCAATAATCTTTCATTGGAAAAATAAAAGTTTTAAATTCATGGCTATATTTTGACCCTCGCTTAAAAAATAACTGCATCGCGAACGACTAAGGTCAACGGTGCGGATTCGGCACGATCCGGAAGATATACTTCCCCTTCTATTCATTCACTGCATGTTCAAAAATACTGATGTTTGATTTATTTATTTCATACATGCCTGTGTTTGCATATTCTGGGACATTTTCTCCCTGAAACAGCTTATTGAGCAGTTTTACCGCCATCTCCCCCCATAATCTACTTCTCTGTAAAATTCCTGTTGCTCGAGAGAAATAAAGGCTACACGCTTCTTTGTTCTTATATTATTCTGTATTTTGATTTTATTCAGTTTTTCATTCGTGTCTGAGACTAGTTTGCATAATGCTTTCATCATATCTATTATCAGCTCATCTTTGTTGCTTTGTTCCATAGATTCAGATGCCACCATTTGACTTGTGGCGGCAGATTGTTCGGTTACTGCTGCAATGTCAGAAATGGAATCCATGAGCTGGTTTTTATTGTTAAACACCTCTTCCACTTTTTCACTTACTTGTATCTGCTTATCCAAGAAATCTTTCAATGCAGTATGTATATTAGAGATAGCTTGTTCATCCTGGTCAATATATTAATCAAATCGTTTTTTGAAAAAAGGCTTTTAATGCTCATAATAACTCTCCTATTCGATTTTTCCAAAGTTTAATTATGACCAAAAAGCCATAAAAATGTAAGGATGCAAAAACAATTTTAGATTTCTCAATTTTTTTACGTAATATTTGTTAAAAGCGAGCACCCTGCTTGGCACCCGCTTTTAACTTCACTGAGGATTTATATTGCTTATCACACTATTCTAGATAAAACACTTCTCTCATTGGTTTTATTGGTTCGGTCTCGTTAAAGTCAAATGAACCCTCCACCATTTTTGAGGTAATGGCATTCCATTTCTGACATGCTTCACTTTTTGCAATATAATCAAAGGCTGCCTTTACATCATCACATTCAAAGCAGTAAAAAAATTGATTTCCGTTCTGGAATATCGAGTAATTTTTTATGCCGGCCCTGCTATGTTCTTCTAAAATCTCAGGCCACGGGTCAAGGTGCATTCTTACGTATTCGTCAAGGTATTCTTTTTTTACCGTCCATGTCCATGCAAATTTATTGCTTTTCTTCATAAAACGTCCTCCAGTGAAAGTTAAAATAAAAAATCGATTTTTGGGATGAAATATCAGTAGAACACATCGTTTTCTGTGATGTGTTCTACTGTAGATAGGATTGATAATTTTTAATAATAGAATATCATTATCAATAAACTGATTTCCATTCACCTATGTTGTTTTTATCAAATTTGAAAGGAGCTCCCAACATAATTTCAGTTCCGCCGTCTCCAGCTTTTGTAACCGTTTTTTCTCCAAGTTTTCCAGCTGTAAATTTTTCTCCTTCCTTGCCAGTAATTGTCCCTTTCGCCAGGGCATCAGCAGCATAGCCAGCAAGATATCCCAGGTCAATGGGATTCCACAGGTACATCCATGGGCAAACTCCGTTTTCTATGTATTCTGCCATTTCGCTGGGAAGCCCAAGACCGGTAAGAAATACTTTGCCTTGCAGGCCTTTATCTGTGAGAACCTTGCCTGCTGCCGCAATTCCCACTGTAGTGGGAGCAATTATACCTTTAAGATTGGGGAAGGATTTTAATAAAGCTTCAGTTTCGGAAACACTCTTATCCCTTAAATCATCACCATAAGCAACCTTAACAAGTTTCATGTCTTTATACTTTGGATCTTCCAATTCCTTCTTCATCCATTCAATCCACGTATTCTGATTTGTGGCTTGAGAAGTGGCGCTAAGAATTGCAATATCGCCTTTGCCGCCTATCATTTCATAAATGGCTTGGATTTCAACACGACCTATCTGTTCCGGGTCCGCCTGCTGAATATGAACCATACGACTATCTTTGTTTACAGCCGAATCCAATGAAAGAACTTTAATACCCGCATTCATAGCCTTTGTGAGAGCAGGTTGCAAAGCATCCGGATCATTTGCGGAAATAGCAATAACATCAACCTTCTGGGCAATAAGTTCTTCTATCATTTGAATTTGAGCTTCAGCGGTAGGCTGATCAGGCGCCTTGATAATCACCTCACCGCCGACTTCTCCTATGGCAGTTTTAAATCCTTCTGCCATTTTTTCCATAAAAGGATTTCCGGTGCTTTTCACTATAATAGCATACTTCTTTGCTGACCCCGTACTTTCTTTGGATTGCTGTGATTGCTCTGTCTGCTGTGTCTGTCCGGATTGCTGCGCCGGCTGTTGGGATTGACCACCGCACCCGGCCAGTAAAGCCATAACAAACGCGAGAATAAGAATTGCAGCTAAAGACTTTTTCATTCTTTCTCCTCCCTATTTGTTAATTTTAATTTATATACAAACAGTTTATAACTGTTGTATATACTTTACAGCTTCACTCATTTTGAAGCATGTAGAAATTTTTTCACATCTATTTTTAAATTCGGGATCATTACAGCAAATATAAGCAATAAACCGATGATTACAAGCAATGCCTGCGCCTGAACATTTATAAGGCCCAGGCCATAGCGCAAAAAACCTATCAAGAAAATAGAAATTATAGTTCCTGTTATTTTACCCTTGCCACCAGCTGTACTGACACCACCGAGAACAACCATTGCTATTACATCAAGTTCGTAACCCTGCGCTACATTTGGCCTTGTGCTGCCCATCCTCGAAGTAAGAAATAATGCAGTAACTGCGGACATAAAACCCGCGAGTGTAAATACTATTATCTTGATCTTATCGACCTGAACCCCGGAAAACCTGCATGCAGTAATGTTATTTCCCATGGCAAATACGCGCCTTCCGAATGTTGTTTTGTGGAGCAGCAGGCCGAATATTACAGCGGAAAACGCAAAAACTATAAGGATAAACGGGATGCCTCCCACATGCCCCCAACCGAGGAAACTGTACCATTTAGGAAATCCGCCTGCCGCCTGATCTTGAAGGATTATATAGGCAATCCCCCTATATATTATCATTGTGGAAAGCGTGACTATCACTGCCGACAATTCTTTAAATTTGACTATCAAAAAGCCATTTATAAAGCCGCATACAATGCCTACTGCGAGGCAGATTATCATGGCTAATGCCATAGATATTCCTGAATTATACAAAACGGCCATTATCACCGCAGATAAAGCAACTGTTGAGCCAACTGAAATATCTATATCCCCGAGTATTATTACAAAAGTCATGGGAAGAACAATAAACGCCTTGTCCAGGAATGTCATTGTTGCATCGAGCAAGCCTTTAAAATTTAAGTAATAGGGAGATAGGAATGAATTAATGATGTTTATGATGATAAATATGATTATTAGCATCCATTCCCATTGGAAGAAAAAATCTTTTAAATTAAATTCTCTTTTCGCTACAATGTCTTTTTGCTTCATATCTCATATTTTCCTCCTCATGAGATTATTCCTGTCTACGCTTCTCTTGACAACGGTATTCACTATGACGGCTATAAGGATAATAAGTCCCTGAATCGCCTGTTGCCAAAAAGGAGAAACATTTATCATCGGTAATGCATTATTCAAAATACCCAAAAGTAAAGACCCCATGATAATTCCAGAAATTTTTCCTGAACCTCCCGCTATATTTACGCCTCCGAGAACACAAGCTGCAATAACCGTCATTTCATATCCCGCAGCAGTATCACCTTGAGCCGATGCAAATTTTGAAACCCACAACACGCCTGCAAGCCCTGCTAAAGCCCCCATTATTGTATAAACCATAAACAATATTTTGCTAACATTTATACCACTGATTTCTGCCGATTCCGGATTGCTCCCCACTGCATAAATCTGTCTCCCCGTTCTTGTGTGGTTGATAAAGTAGTAAAATATTATGTAAATAATAATTGCTATAAACACCAGGGTATTTATTTTTAAAATAGATCCTGTTGCAATGCCTTTAAATCCTTCCGGCATCTGGTAAGCACTCACCCATCTCCCTTTACTAACCATATATGTGAGCCCTCGATAAACATTCATCATGCCCAGGGTTGCTATTATGGGGAGGATTCTGGCTTTTGAAACAAGCAACCCTATAACTCCCCCGCAAACCGTTCCTATCAGCATTCCAATAATCATTGCCAGCAAGGGCTTTATATCAGGATTAGCACTGACGCTTAGTGCCGAAATCATTCCTGACAAGGCCAGCGTCGCACCGATTGAAAGGTCAATACCTCTCGTAATTATGACCAGCATCATACCTATAGCAAGAATACTGAGAATCGCAGTATTTCTTACCATATCATTAATATTTTCCACTGTCAGAAAACTCGGATTGCGTAATTGTACTAACACAGCAAGTAATATTATAAAGCCTGATAATCCCAATTCTCTAAATTTAGCAATATTTGATATTCTCGTTTCCTTTCTAATAGCCATCTGGGCCATATATATTTTCCACCCCTTATACTGTAACTATTTTATACTTAGAGTTTTAAAACCTGCTTTTAAGAAGCCTGTTCTGATTCTTCCTTAAACCTGCCTTTGGTTATAGCTGCCTTCATTATCTTTTCTTGAGTAGCTTCACACCTATCAAACTCAGCTGTTATACGTCCTTCATGCATCACCAGTATTCTATCGCTCATACCCAGAACTTCCGGCATTTCCGAGGAAATCATAATAATTCCGAATCCCTGACAGGCCAGATCGCTCATGATTTCATGTATGGCTGCCTTTGCTCCTACGTCGATACCTTTGGTGGGTTCATCCAGAATCAGGATTTTCAGCTTTGCAGCCAACAATTTCGCCACCACAACTTTTTGCTGATTTCCCCCGGATAGCGAATAAACCTTGTTAAAAACGCTCGCTGCTTTAACTTGTAAAAGTTCTGCCAGTTTTTTGGCTGTTATGTATTCATTAGATGGATTCAGCCAGCCACTCTTTGATACATCATCTATTACGGGCAACGTGATGTTTTCCATTATAGAAAACGGCAATACGAGCCCCTGTTTCTGCCTGTCTTCCGGCAGATAACCGATCCCGAGTTTCATAGCTTTTAACGGATTATCAATTTTTACCGGATGATTATTTACATATATAATGCCTTCGTCGGCCGGGTCTATTCCAAATATGGCTTGAGCAACTTCCGACCTTCCTGAACCGATAAGCCCGGTAAGCCCCAGTATTTCACCCTCATGCAGGCAGAAAGATATATCAGCAAAGATTCCCATTTTGCAGAGTCCTTCCACCTTCAATATTTCCCTGCCTATCTTTGCCTTTTTCTTTGGGAAAAGCTGGGTTATTTCCCTGCCTACCATAAGTTTTATCAAATCGTCTCTCGTAAGTTCCGACAGATTCCAGGTACCTATATAACAACCGTCCCGGAAAACCGTTACCCTGTCGGCAATTTCAAAGATATCATCGAGCCGGTGGGATATGAAAATTATGGATGTACCGGATTCTTTTAAATTTCTGGTTAACCTAAAGAGTTCCTTAGTTTCTCTGTGGGTTAAAGCTGCGGTAGGCTCATCCATTATAAGTATCCTGGCATCCTGGGACAAAGCTTTGGAAATCTCCACCATCTGCTGCTGCGCTATACTCAAACTACCCATTTTTTCTTCAGGATCTATTTCACTGCCTATTGATCTGAGCAGTTCCCTGGCTTTTTCATTCATCTGCTTCCACAAGATGCGTTTCGTTCCTCTATCAACATATTCATGCCCTAAAAAAATGTTTTCCGTCACCGTCATGTCGGGAAAGCATGTTATATTCTGGTAAATGGCTGCTATCCCCTTTTCCCTGGCAAGAGTTGGATTTGAAAATGTAACTTTCTGGCCATTTAGAAAAATTTCTCCGCTGTCGGGCTGATGTACACCTGTAATAATCTTGATGAATGTGGATTTTCCGGCACCATTTTCACCAAGAATGGCATGCACCTCTCCATGTTTTAAATCAAAATTCACATTACTTAAAGCCCTTACACCCGGAAAATCTTTGATAATACCTTTAAGCTGCAAAATATAATTATCCATATCCACTTTCCTTTTCCTTTTTGTTTTTTTATTTTGTTTTGTATTATAAAACTAAATCTTTCATTAAATGTATTTTTATGTGCGTTTATTTATTTTTTAGTATTAATATTCTACGCAAAAATAAAAAATCCTCTTTTTGCTCAAAAAAATTTTTTGATTATTTATTATCATGTTTGTTTTTGTTCTTTCTTTAAATCGTCTCCCCCTGATGCATAATACATTATCTTTTGCTGGGTAGCTTCCGAACGGGAAAATTCTTTTTTTATTTCCCCGTTGTACATTACAAGGATTCTGTCGCACATGCCTATAAGTTCCGATATATCAGATGATATCATTATTATGGCGACACCTGATCGCACCAGCTCATTGATAATATTGTATATATCCACTTTTGAACTGATATCTATGCCGCTGGTTGGGTCTTCAATAATTAAAATCTTGGCATTTGCAAAGAGCCACTTGGCAAAAAGGAGCTTTTTTTGATTGCCTCCGCTCAAATTTTGAGCTATTTCTTTTTCATCTGCCCTTATTTCTAATCTCACAATCAAATCCTTTGCAGCTTTCATCTCCTCGACATTAATTATAAAACCCTTCTTGGAAATCCTGTTTAAATTGGTTAAGGTAATATTCTGAGACACAGGCATTTTTAAAATGAGACCTTCTCTTGTTCCGATCCCAGTAACATAACAAAGGCCGTTATCTATTGCAATATCTGGTGTCATGCTCTTATAAAGTCTTCCATTTATAATGATTTCCCCTTCAAAAGGCCTGTTGATGCCGAACAGCGTCCTGGCCAGAGTTCCTCGGCCTGCGCCGCTAAGACCAGCAATCCCCAAAATTTCCCCGCTCTTTAGGTTGAAGTTTATATTTCTGATCCTTTCATTAAATCCCAGGCTTTTTACCCTGAGCACTTCTTTTCCGATTTTTACCTGCAACTTTGGATACCTGTCTTCTATCTCTTTTCCTACCATCATTTTAATAATCTGTTCTATATCAAAGCTATCCACTCTTCCAGTCTCCACCACTTCGCCATCCCGCAGTACAGTGATGTTGTCCGATATTCTCCTGACTTCTTCAAGCCTGTGGGAAATAAAAATCACAGTAACTCCCTGTTTTTTCAAATCTCTTATCACATTGAACAACATTTCGACTTCCCTTTCCGTAAGGGCAGCGGTTGGCTCATCCATGATAATAAGTTTTGCATTTTGGGATAAAGCCTTGATTATTTCCACAAATTTTTGCTCTCCTATTGTAATTGCCCTGACAGGCATTCGAGAGTTTAACTTCAACTCAAAATAATCGATATATTGCTGAGTATATGTATGCATTTTTTTCCAATCAATCAGCCGAGGGCCTTTGACATTCCTGAAGGGTTCTCTCTGGAGAAAGATATTTTCCGCTACAGATAGATCCGGGAATAGATTTATTTCTTGAAATATCATCGATATGCCTAAATTATGTGCCTGTTTGGGGCTATTTATTAAAACTTTGTTTCCTTCAATATAAATCTCCCCGGAATCCGCCTGAAGAACTCCGGCCAGAATCTTCATGAGCGTCGATTTCCCGGCGCCGTTTTCGCCTACCAGCGCATGCACTTCGCCCTTTCTGACGAAAAGATCCACGTCCTTTAAGACCTTATTGCCATTGAAACTTTTTGTTATTTTTCTCATTTCCAAAAAATAGCTCAAGATATGTCCCCCGCATTTATCAACAATTTACACGCAATCGCAGAGATTTTTTTGTAATTCATTTCATTTTTGAAACTTTGCTGATTATTCAAATTCGTAAGTGGTATAAAGCTTTATCGCGTGTTCAAAGAAAAAACTCTTGTATTCATCGGGTATCTGTTTGTTGGTTATTACCTTCTTGGCCATTTTCAAATCACCCAGCTTGGCAAAGGCGATTTTATTGAACTTGGTATGGTCCGCTACAATGATTACTTCTCGAGATATTTTGTACACTTCCTGCAGGAACAAGGCCTCTTCATACCGGTCGAGCGTATAGCCGGTCTCAAAGTTTACACCTTTTACACCGATAAATGCCTTGTTTATATAAATCCCTTCGAGCGCCTGATGTGCAAACCGGCCAACCAGCATGGATGTCGATGGTATAAGATCCCCTCCGGACACTATAACCTTTATTCCAAGTGCATCTTTGAGTTCAAGGGCTATCTGTAAATCATTTGTCAAAACCGTTATTTTCTTGTCTTTAATTTTCTTTGCTATTTCAAGGCATGTAGTCCCGGGGCCGAGGAAGATTGCTTCCCCGTTTTCTATCATATGGGAAGCAATGCTTCCTATCAATTGCTTATCCTCCAGATTTTCATACTCTTCTTCATCGGCCGGGATGATTTTGAAAGCTTCCTCGTTCAGGACCGCCCCTCCGTAAGTCTTTATAAGGAAACCGTCCTGTTCAAGCTTGTCCAGGTCGCGCCTGATAGTGACTTCCGTCACGTCAAAAAGTTTGCTGAGTTCCGAAACGTCCACCCTTTTTTCTTTAAACAGTATTTCTTTTATTTTATTCTGACGCTCAATTGCAAACATTACATTATCTCTCCATAAATCAACAATTATTATTATATTTTAACATAATTTTCGTTTGTGTGCGATTAATTTTTTTGTTGTGAACAAAAAAGGTGGATACACTTTAATATCCATCTTTTAATATCTTAAAATATATCAGAGTCGCAAAAAGCACAAATTTCATGAAGTAAGCTTTCTAATATACACATGACATGTGTTTTTTTTCTGTAAAACACCAAAACCAATTCAACAGCTTCTTTAATTCCACAATCAATAAGTTCTTCCGCGTATTTCATGCTATCTATATGCTTTAGGGCCTCCTTCTCTTTCTCCTCCATCACATCATCTTCTCCGCTTTTTACAGTTTTAAATTCTATTACAACTCCCTTTTTTGTTTTATCTACGGGAATTATCATGATATCCGGCCTTCCTCCACCCGATTCGCGGTTGGATTTAATCCTGTATTTATCTTCCAGATTTACAAGTAAACCCAGAACAAAAGCATGATAAAAGTTTTCCGCTGCATTTTCGCCTACGTCAAAATAACTAAAAGTCTTATCGACCAACCTTTGAAAGCTTTCTTTAAATTCTTCTATATTTCCTTCTACCAGATATTTTAAAAGCTCTTTTATCTTATCTGTCGTAACTTCATTTTCAAACCAGCCGGAAATAATATCTATATATAAGGTTCTTATCTCCTTATCAGGTATTTTTAAATCACATTTCGTACATCCATTCTCAAACCTCAGGTTCTGCGACTTTAAATAACCACTAACTAAAAGCAGGCTCCATAATACGTCTTCACCTATTATTTTCTTGCTCTGAATATCCCTGAAGTTTGTATTTGTATCAATGATCTCATTTTTCAGCTCTCCGCCTTCCATCAATACTTGCATTTTCTTTTTGACATCACTGTCGGTTTTAATTAAGACATCTCTTATAATATCGTTACTGCTGGTATTTACCCAATAAGGTTGAAATATTTTATGCTTTACATAGTTCAAAATTGACCAAGGATTATAAATTATTGTATCTTCTCCGAAAACATATCCGTTATACCATTCTTTTGCCTCATTAATTTTTTCATTCATATTATAATACCTAAGGATGTCTTCTGTTTCTGTTTCTGTAAATCCAAATTTGTCCGCAAAAATATTACTGACAACAGAGTAGACTTCCAGGTTGTTAAATCCAGAGAATATGCTCTCTTTTGCCACTCGGTAGATTCCGGTGATTACTGCTGTCCTGAGATGGGGATTCCCTTTTAATCCACTGAAATATCTGAGCATGGATAGATTCAAAGTTTTTCCGAACCGCCTGGGGCGGGTGATAAGTTTCACCATCGAAATGTCATCTATCACTTCTTTAATAAAAAGAGATTTATCAACAAAATAACCGTTTCTTTCCATCAATACTTTAAAATCATCTATGCCGATAGGTAATCCTTTTTTTCTTGTGGTATCCTGCACACTAATCCCCTTCTCTTTTCCTGAATTTACTAACTATATTATATCCTAAGGGGTTATATTAAACAAGCTTCATCTCTATCTTTTCATCTTTATCTTTTATGGCCACCATTTCATTCAGGATATTCAAGTAAATTTATCCAAAGTCATTAATAAAAAAAGACAGCATTTTTCAATGCTGCCAAATCTTATTCTTTTAACTTTTTCAAAACTTCCGTAAGTCCTCCGGTTGCCCCACCTTAAATAGTATGAAAATCATTGACTCATATATGCATCGTTCACCCTATCCTGCAGGTAAACTTTAAAGTATTTGCCCTTCGGTGTTTCCTTATATGCTTTATATCCCTCGTCAATACAATCCGGACAGGCATCCCTCGGTATGGAGACAGCGAATATCTCATAGCCCCAGTCGGAGCGGGAATGGATGGTATTTACGCCTGAGCAGCGGGGACAAACTTTGAACTTCTGCGTCTGTTCTTCCATGATGCCATCGGTGTCATAATATATATTCCTGATTCTTGCCACATACTCCCGGCCGTTTAATGTTTTTAGAGCCTCCCGTGCAATATCTTCCTTTTTTCTCCACCGCTGGTAAATGGTTTCGCACAATTTTTTTATATACTCGGTAGTGCGGGGAGATTGCTTAAGCTTCCCCGGATCATAGTCCGGTTCTTTCACATGTGAATAATCAAGTCCAGCCATGGCCAGGATGATGCCAAGATTCACATAAGGAAGGGCACCTTCAATGGAATACCCGCCTTCCAGGACCGCAATGTCCGGGTTCAACCTGTGGTTTAACTCGGCATAGCCATGGGCGGTAAAGTTCATGTTGGTGATGGGGTCTGTGTAGTGGTTGTCCTGGCCGGCGGAATTCACCACAAGGTCGGGCTTATATTCCTCCAGTATGGGCATTACGAGGTTGTCCAGCACGTATAAAAAACCTTCTTCACCAGTTTCAGGAGGCAAGGGTATATTTATATTGTATCCCATGGCTGCAGGACCGCCGAACTCGTCTATAAAACCGGTGCCGGGATAAAGTGTCCTGCCATCCTGATGGAAGGATATATAAAGGGTATCCCTGTCATTCCAGTATATGTCCTGGGTGCCGTCTCCATGATGACAGTCGGTGTCTACTATGGCTATTCTCCGGTGGCCAAACCTCTGTCTTATGTTTTCCAGCATTACCGCCTCTATATTTATGATGCAAAAGCCCCTATCGCCAAAGACGACCCTCTGGGCATGATGTCCCGGCGGCCTTACTATTGCAAAGGCTTTGTCCACTTCTTTTTCCATAAGGGCTTCTGCAGCTTTGATGGCACCTCCGGCGGAAATGAGATGGGACTCGGTCACCCGTGACATCACGTCAGGCACACAAAAATGCACCCTCAGTACATCTTTTTCAGTGGCCATGCCGGGATTAAAGAATTTGATCCCTTCAATATCGGCTATTCCCTCTTCAAATACCTGGTCCTGAGTATACAGCAGCCTTTCTTCCCTCTCGGGATGGGTGGAGCTTATGGCCCAGTCAAAAGCCGGGAAAAAAACAAGACCCAGTTTATTCTTAGCCCTAAGCATAGTTCACACCTCGTAGTTCATATAGTAATCCGGGTTTTACCTGGGCTCTTATCCTTATGTTTTTTCCGCTGGTATAAAACCCCCGCACCATATTGAAGCTCGATTCCTCCGTTATCTCTGATTCGGTTTTGCTGCCCTCAGCTCCCAGTATAGAAGTCCTCTGCTTTAAAAGCTCCAAAGCTTTTTGCCTGGCCATATCCAGGGTGAAATTTCTGTCAATTCGCTCGTACAGGCCAATCTCCGGGACCGAAAGTGTCCCTGCAGCCGTATCGGCAAGAAGGGTAATCTCGGCGGTGGTCTTAGCAAGGGCTGCTCCCACCGCATTGGCCACCTCAAAATATGCCGGGACGCGGCAGGGGAGTTTGAATTTTTTCTCCAGCACAGGAGCCATCGCCCTGGCGGGGCCTCCAATAATAGAAACATACTCGGGTTTCAGCCTCTTCCCGTACAGCAGTTCCTTTACCGTATACACCGGGCGGCTGTTTATATCCGCAAGAAGGCTGTCCACCTTTTGTTTAATGATATCTCCCATCTTTTCATATATCGCTTGCGCTGCGGTTTTCGCATCCACCCCGAGCTGTTCCCCTATATTTTTCATGGCTGATATCGCCCGGTCTTTTTGCCCGAAATTAAGAAGGCCTAGCAGAATCATAGCGTCACTCGGGGTAGGTACAGGGCCTCCCAGTGCCATGGGAAATCCCTCCCGCCTCGGGCCAATTTTTATTTCTCCTTTCTCAACCGAAACGGCACTATCTCCGCCGAGGCCTATGGAAACACTGTATATGGCCCTGACCAGCGTCTTGAAATGGCCTATGCTTATTCCAAGAGGTTCAAAAAGCGGAATGCCATCGGCTACAAAAGAAATATCTGTCGTAGTGCCGCCAATATCGAGAAAAACCGCATCTTTGTCGCCGGGATTGAAAGCGCATGCGCCCATGAGGCTTGCAGCCGGCCCCGACAGAATGGTAAATACCGGAAATTCCTGCGCCGCATCCAGGCTGACGGTGCCGCCGTCGGCCTTGAGCACATTTACGGGGGCGCTGATTTTTTCTTTTTCTAGAGCCTGTTTAAAACTTTCGCAAAATCCTTTAAATACTTTATACACGGCAGAGTTCAGGTATGAGGTAAAAACCCTCCGCGGGAAATTGAGCTTCCCGGAAAGGGTATGTCCCATCGTAACGGGACAGAATTCATCTTTCAACATCTCTCTTATCTGAATTTCATGCATCGGATTTCTGATTGAAAACTTGGTTACTACGGCGCAGGCTTTTATGTCCTTTCGCCTGAACCGGGATGCCGCTTCCCCGATTTCTTCAGGGATTATGGCTTTTATCTCCCTCCCCCGGTGGTCGATATAACCCGATATAAAAATGTTCTCCTGCCCGCAAGATAAAAATGAAGGATCAATGCCCGGGCCACTTTCTATAATCATTCCTACGGGGACGGTTTTCTCCTCCACTATGGCGTTGGTCGATACCGTGGTGCTCAAATTGATATGTTCGATGCTCGAAATATCTTTCCCCAAAAGCAGGCTATTCAATGTCTCCCATATGGAACCAAAAAGATCGGAGCGGTCAGTGGGTGTCTTGGCTTGCTCCACAATATTTCCGCGGTCTATAATGCAAGCATCCACATGGGTTCCCCCCATATCCAGCCCCACAATCAATTTGCATGCCTCCTTGCGTTTCATTCTCCCTGTATTTTTATTTCAGGCTCCAATTCTACATTGAACTTTTGCTTCACTTCCTTTTGTATATGGTTTATTAAATTCAATACATCTTCGCATGTGGCGTTGTCTATATTTACTATAAAACCCGCGTGCAGATCTGAAACCATCGCCCCGCCAATTCTATAACCCTTGAGTCCCGCCTTCTCGATGAGGTATCCCGCAAAGTTACCGGGAGGTCTTTTGAAGGCGCTGCCGGCACTGGGCAGATTCAAAGGCTGCTTTTGCTTTCTTCTGGCCAAAAAATCTTCCATTCTGGTTTTTATATCGTTATAATCGCCGGGTGAAAGTTCCATTTCAACATCAAGCAAAATTCTGTCCCCTTTTTGAAGTACGGAATATCGATAGGAATATTCCAGTTCATTTTTAGACATATCGTAGATATTGCCTTCAAAATCCATGACACTGACCTTTTTCACTACATCCGCCATCTGCCCGCCATAGGCGCCCGCATTCATTACAACGGCTCCTCCTACGCTGCCCGGAATTCCGCATGCGAATTCCAGCCCGCTCAGGCTGTTTTCCATAGCTACGCGGCCGATCGTCGATACGGCAACTCCCGCTTTGCATCTTATTAAGTTTTTGTTTACTTCTATGTCATTAAAATTCTGTGCAAGTTTTATTACGACACCTCTGATACCTTTATCCTTTACCAAAAGATTAGTTCCATTCCCCATCACAAAAAAAGGGACTCCTTCCCCTTTGCAAAAAGCAACAATCTCTTTAATCTCTTGTACATCTTGCGGCAAAACCAGAATATCCGCCGGGCCGCCGATGCGAAAGGAGGTATGGTTTTTCATAGATTCATTTATTTTGATTCTTTCTTCGGGTATAAAATTTTTCAATTTATGGTATATCAGCTCAACCTCCATTTTACCTTCCCTTCTTTTAATCAAAAAACTTATATACAATGCCTATCATATTTTATTTCTATATATTCTAGATAAATCCTGCATATTTTTCAAAAAAACTCCTGAGGTTTTATATTATATATTATGATTGCGATATAAAAACTGAATCGTCTATTTATTCATCACGGTTTCGGCGGACATCATTTATTATGTCGTCGGGGGCTTTTCCGGCGACTATTTTATAGAAACTCATATCTCCATCTTTACCAATGGTGACAAAAGCTATCGGGGAAATGCTTCCTCCAAAACCGGCTCCAAAACTTTTAAAACAACCGAAGGTAACGCTCAGTATGGGTATAAAAGTGATATTGCCAATCGTTTTTGGCGGCCCCATGACGACTCTGTCGATAAGTTGGTTTTCCTCAAGTTCCATACATACCCTCCGGCATACAATTTTTTAAACATTTTTCTGGCATTACTTTATTTACCTTATTTTCCCCATAATGTCAGCGACTATTCAATCGAAGACAACTTTCAGAAGCCATAAATCAATAAAGACGCCCGGATGTTTCTTTTCAAATTCGCAACCGATAGAAACGACAAATACAAAGACAAAAACCAGAAGAAAAAATAGGGTAAACGGCCGCCTGCACACAGTTTATTCCTCCCTCTAGCCTTTTACCCTATTTATATTAATTTCCATAAAAGTTTATTCAATAAAAAACTACTGGTCGACTGTTTTCGTAAGTAGCTCATACGAGTTCATAATGCTTCGGGTTATATCTCCCGGAACCCCGTCTCCGATAATCTTGCCGTCGATTTTCACCAGCGGCATGATCTCTGTCATTGTCCCGGATACAAATACCTCTTCGGCTTCGAATAAATCCTGCAGGGAAAATACTTCTTCGGAATAGTCGATATTGTTCTTCCCGGCTATTTCAAGGACCACCCCACGGGTTATGCCGTGAAGAATAAAGTTGTTGGCCGGATGTGTCAAAAGTTTTTTATCCTTGACTATGAACACATTGCTGCTGGAAGCTTCGGTAACACATCCCCCCCGGTGGAAAATGGCTTCGTAGGCTCCCGCCTTTTTGGCTTTTTCTTTGGCTATGCTGTTGGCCAGAAGTTGAACCGTCTTTATATTGCATCGATTCCAGCGCTCATCGGGCACCGTTATGCCGGTGACGCCGTTTTCGTAATATTCTCGGGGCTGCGCTTTGACCTCCCGCACTATAACCACCCATGTGCACGAACTTTCTGGCGGAAAGGCGTGCTGGCGGGGATATGCTCCCCTGGTGACCTGGATATATACCGAAGCATCTTTAAAGCCGCTCTCTTTTACAGCCTGATGGCAAACTTTTTCCAGATTGTCTACCCCGAAATCCAGGTTGAGGTAGATTTCATCCGCCCCCTTTTTCATGCGGGCAAGATGCCTGTCAAGATAAAAAAATCTGCCGTCGTACACCCTCACAACTTCATAAATCCCGTCGCCAAACTGAAATCCTCTATCTTCAATCGAAACCCTGGCATTTTCATAGTCCACCCTTTCACCGTTTAAATACACCACAGTCGACATGAACAAACCTCCTTCAGGTTAAATTTTTGCACTGGATTTATACTCCGGAACAATGTCCCGACCCTTTGACTTTAAAAAAGCTATCACGTTTTCTGCGGAAGTGTTCAGCACATTTTCCTCAGGAATGTCCGCCTCTTCTATTATTTTCAAAGCCTTGTCGGAATTTCCAACATCGTAACAGATATGCGCATCGCTTCCCACCGATATTTTTGCTCCAAGAGCCGCCGCCTTTTTTGCAATGAGCAAACAATTTTCCTCGCTGCCCCTGCGGCTGACTGTAAAAGAACTGTTATTGATTTCTATCAGCACATTGTATTCTATCGCCGCCTGCACAACTTTGTCAATATTTATGGGAAATTCGGGATTCCCCGGATGTACCAACACGTCCACATACGGGTTCTTCATGGCATTAATTGCGGCCATGGTATTTTCTTCGACGCTGCCGCATGTATAGCACAAGGTATGAAAGCCCGCCAGAACTATGTCAAGGTTCTTTAAATAGGTTTCCTGCAAGTCCAGATTTCCATCGTAATCCATTATGTTTGCCTCAATGCCGCGCAGTATATAAACCCCCTCTATCTGACGGGGCAACACTTTTATATTGCCGAAATAATAAAAGTGGGGGCCGCCCGGCATTTCAGGGCCATGGTCCGTTATGGCAATCATTTTTAATCCCTTTCTTGCCGCTTCACGTGCGTTTTCCGCCACTGTACTGTAAGCATGGCCGCTGGCAATGGTATGGCAATGGGTGTCAACTTCCAGTATCATATTCACTCCTCCAGCTCAACTTTTCATGCGATCTTTCAAGGTATTTATAAAATCTATTTCAGTAGGGTCTTTATGGTTCAGAATGGCAAGATATGCGCTCACATAATCCCCGAAAATTATATGATAAAGCATTCTTTCCAGAGAGGATTCTCCCCTGGGCCATATCTCCGTAATTCCGCTGACTGTGTTTTCGATTAAACTTTTGGTTATTTCGATGCGTTTTTTTATGCGGTCGATTTCGTCGGGGGACCTCAAAATCACAATCTCCATTCTGGAAAGCAAATCCTTATCCCCCTCGTAACCCATTATTTCATTATGATTCAGTTCGGGAAAAACGTTGAAAAATGCGGGGTGTTTGGAATTTTCATTGAACTGGCCCTTCCATCTCACAGCAATTATTTCCGTAACACCTGCCACGCCGTAAATTACCGGCAGTTTTCCGTAAAGCTTTCTTGCCAGAAGTTTTGCAGGATTTTCGCTTTCTGGCGTTTCATAATGAAATTGACCCCTTATATCCTTCAAAAGTTTGATACTTTCATCGAGCTTAAAGTGCTTCCTGGGTATTATGCCCTGCTCTTCAAGGACTACCAGAAGCGGGAAGAAAGAATACCCCAGAGCCGCTCTCGGAGGCATGCCTCCGGGAATTGTTATGACCGGCACCTCATCGGCAAGAGCTTTTTTCTTCAATTCGCCGCCAGTGGTGATGACCAGGATTTTGGCCTTTCTTTTCAGGGCTTCCTGGTAAGAGGCGAGAGTTTCTTCAGTATTGCCGGAGTAACTTGAAGCTATGACCAGAGTCTTTTCATCCACAAATGCCGGAAGTGTGTAATCTCTGTTTACCATTATTGGTATTACTGATCGATCCTGACATAGCATTCGGAGAAGATCCCCGCCGATAGCGGAACCTCCAAGGCCTGTAACCACCACATTCATTATGCTGTGAAACCTCAAGCCTCTGATGGAATCCCGGGCGATTTTGATAGCCTCTTCGCTAGTTTCCGGAAAATTGTAGATTAAGTCCAGCATTCCGCTTTTATCAAGACTTTTTATGGTTTTTAAATCATCCAGCATACATAAACCTCCATTATTTATTTTTATCATTGAGTTCTTTGAAAAGTATTCTGGAAAATTGCAGCGCCGCATTATAGCCCATGTCTTTTAATCTGTGATCCATGGCGGCCACTTCAAGTATTGCGGCCAAATTTCTGCCAGGCCGAATGGGTATGGTTTTTTTAGGAATAAAAGAATCCAAAATTTTTATTTTCTCTTCTACAAGCCCCAACCTGTCGGTTTCTTTATATTTTTCCCATTCCACCACCTCTATTACCATTTCAATTTTTATATTGTCCCTTACGGCGCCGGCGCCAAAAACGGTCTTTACATCTATAATCCCAAGGCCGCGCACTTCGAGATAATACCTGATAAGTTCGGGTGCGCTGCCTATCAGCACATCCTTGGCCGTTTGTTTTATCTCTACCGCATCGTCCGCCACCAGACGGTGGCCTCTTTTAATGAGTTCCACAGCGGTCTCGCTCTTACCTATACCGCTCTCACCCAGTATCAACACGCCTACTCCATAAATATCCACCAGCACACCGTGCATTGTGGTCCTGGGAGCCAGCGCGCTTTCAAGATAATCGGTAAGTCTGCTTATGAACCGGGTGGTAGCCGCGGGAGTGGTCAGAACATACCTCCTGTATTTTTTTGCAATTTCAATCATTTCTGTTGGAGGCGCAAGTTTTCTGGTTATAATGACGCACGGAACTTCATAGGAAAACAATTTTTCCAGGCGCTCCCTTCTTGTTTCGGTCGGAAGGCTTTCAAGAAAGGATATTTCAGTCATTCCCAGTATCTGTATCCTTTCAAAGGCAAAGTAATCAAAAAAACCCGCAAGTTCCAATCCCGGACGGTTAAGATCCGAGACATATATATCCGGAGGCGTATTGCCGCTTTCGCAAAGGATTTCCAGGTCCATTTTTTCCATTATATCTCTCAGGTTTATTTTTTGCAAAACAAACCACCTCCACCTTTTTTTGCTACTATTATTCCATGATACGGCTTTTAAAAAACATTGAGGCAAGTTGAAATTTGCTCTCATAAAACTGTTATAGTTAATGTTATTCTACAAAAGAAAATAGAATTCCTTCAAAAACATATAAATAATTAAATCAAATCCCGGGATACTATAAATGAAATAAAATTTATTGTCGGGAGGGTATTCCATGGCAAACATAAAATGCAATGTCTCCACCTGTAAATATAACAGAGACAGTAAATGCTGCGCAGAAAACGTAATGGTAAATTCCATCAGGCCCGGATGTACATCAAAAGAAGGCACCTATTGTGATGCCTATGAGAAAAATGACGATTTAGAAAAATGTATTACCACTGACGGAAGTTCCTGTTGGGATTAGTTATTCTAATTTCTTTCTGAATCTGAAAATAGCAAGGGCAAACAATAAGAAGCCCATGAATGTGAGTATTAAAGTGTCATAAAAAAGAACATTAAGTCCGACTCCCTTTACTACTATTCCACGCATTATGCGGATAAAATATGTCACCGGGATGATATAGCTTGCCCATCGCATAGTGTAAGGCATCGCTTCCAGAGGGAATATGAAACCAGACAGGATAATGCTGGGCATGATTGTCAAAACTGTCATCTGCATGGCCTGAAGCTGCGTTTTTGCTATAGTTGATATAAGAATGCCGATGGAAAGAGCTACGATAATAAAAACCATGGCAAGCAAAAACAGCAGCAACAAACTTCCTTTTACGGGGACTTTGAACAGGAATACGCCCAATGAAAGCGAAATGGTAAAATCAAGAAATGCGATAAAGATATACGGAATAAGTTTGCCCACCATCAATTCTGCCGGCTTTATGGGGGTGACTATCAGCTGCTCTATGGTCCCCCTTTCCCGCTCCCTCACCAGGGCAAAAGCTGTTAGCATGATGGTTATATTCTGCATAACGAGTCCTATTAAGCCGGGTATCGTAAATATTTCCGCCCTCAGGGTGGGATTGTATATCATTCTGGGCCTCATATCCACAGGTGCAGGAACAATCGATGCCCCCTTTTTCAACAATGCGGTCATGGAAATTTTACGGGAAAAATTCTCGGCAATCATGAGACCGCTGGAAAAGACCGTCCTGGCAACCGTAGGATCTGAGCCGTCGATTAATATTTCTGCCGGAGCTGTTTCGCCTCTTATGATCTTTTTCTCGAATTCCGGTGGAATATGAACTACAGCCTTCGCCTTTCCCATGTCCAGAAGTTCCAGCATTTCAGCCCGGCTTTTAACATAGTAGTCCATGTCAAAATAATTTGAATTTTGGTATGCCTGTATCAAGTTCCGACTCTGTCGTGAGCGACTTTCATCCCATACAGCAGTCGGAACATGGTCGACTTCCACTTTAACTGCATATCCGAAAAGCAGCATCATTATTAAAGGCATCATAATAGCAATGGCAAGGCTTGCCCTGTCTCTCTTTATATGAATGAACTCTTTTTTAATAATCGTATAAATCCTTCTCAAGTTAAACATCAGCCATTCCTTCTTTTTAATCCGTATAAAAAATTTGCCGATTGGAATATGTCTTCGACTTTTTCGCCGGTCAGCTCTTCCACATATTTCACAAAAATGTCCTCAAGATTTTCGGCTTTCCCCTTTTTAATAATCTCTTCCGGGGTCCCAAAATCAAGCAGTTTTCCTTTAAATATAAATCCTATCAGGTCACAGGTCTGGGCTTCATCCATATAATGGGTAGATACGATGACGGTTATGTTCTGACGGGTGGCTTCTCTTATTATTTTCCAGAAGATCCTCCGGGAAACCGGGTCCACGCCCGCAGTAGGCTCATCCAGCACCAGCAATCTGGGTCTGTGAATAAGGGCGCATCCCAGGGCCAGTCTCTGTTTCCATCCCCCTGAAAGATTTCCCGCCAAAGTCTTTTCCCTGCCTGAAAGCCCCGCCATATTTATAATAAAGCTTTTGCGGACTTTAAATTCCTTCGAAGGGATGGAATATATCTCACCGTAAAACTCAAGGTTTTCCTCCACAGTGAGGTCTTCGTACAGGCTGAACTTCTGCGACATATAACCTATATTTTTTTTGATCAGTTCCGAATCCTTCAATATATCGTACCCAAGCACTCTTCCGCTTCCTGAAGTTGGAGAAAGGACTCCGCATATAATCCTTATTGTGGTCGTTTTTC
This sequence comes from Biomaibacter sp. TOL, assembly GCF_059717795.1. Taxonomy (NCBI): domain Bacteria; kingdom Bacillati; phylum Bacillota; class Clostridia; order Thermosediminibacterales; family Tepidanaerobacteraceae; genus Biomaibacter; species Biomaibacter sp. TOL. The sequence goes on from NZ_AP046092.1 coordinate 479,868, forward strand.
CGGAACCATTTGGGCCCAGAAAACCGAAAATGCTGCCGCTGGGTATGTTGAGGTTAAGATTATCAACTGCCGTAAGCTGACCGTATTTTTTGGTAAGATCATTTAGTTCCACTGCATATTCCATTATTCCGCATCTCCTTTCGGCAGCTCCACATCCACTTCCATACCCGGCTTTAAATCCTTTGATGTCAGCTTAACCTTGACTTTGTACACTATATTTTCCCTCTCGCTTTTTTCTTGAACATTTCTGGGGGTAAATTCCCCCTGGGGGGAAATGAATATGATTTCACCGGAATAGATCCTGTTCTCAAACTTCACATTCAACTTCTGGTGGAGTTTGATCTTCCCCAGCAGCTTTTCGGGAATGTATACCTCAACCCATAAATCTGCAGGGTCCTGGATCGTCATTATGGTGGAACCGGCAAATACCGATTCGCCAATCTCAAAGTTTCTGTACAATACAACTCCATCTATCGGAGAATATATACTCGCTTTTTTCAATGTTTCCTCGGCCAGTGCGAGGGAGGCCTCAGCCTGAGAAAGAGACGCTCTGGCTGCCCTGATGCTTTCGGTTTTTTCAGCTTCTTCCAGAGCGGCTTCGGCCTGCTTTACATTGGCTTCTGCCGCCTTTATTGACTCATCCCTGCTGCCCGCCAGCAGTTCGTCCAGCTTCGCTTTTGCCATTTCAACAGAGGCTTTTGCTGAATCCCGCTGAAGCTTTAGTGAAGTATCATCCAACTGGATTAAAAGGTCGCCCTTCCTGACAGAATCTCCTTCTTTAAAGAGGATACTGTTTATCTTGCTTCCGATTTCAGAAACAATATTCACTTCCACGGCTTCTATGGTTCCAGAAAAACTTATAACATCTCCTTTAGAAACGCTGCTGCACCCGCTGAAAAAAAAATAGAAGAGCGATTATATATAATAAAAATTTAACGTGCTTCATTCGCTCACCTTCTTGAATTTACTTTGCTGATACACCATTTAAAAAGATGTCCACGATTTTTTCGATATTACCTTCAATTTTCTGTTCAGATAACTCTTCCGAAAACATTTTTTGCCAGACAATGAGAAATATCAGCATTCCCATAAGTGAAAGAACCGCAATGCACGGGTCGATATTTTTTTTAAAATCCCCTTCGGCAATGGCTTTTTTAATAAACTCTTCGCCAGAAGCCCTGGCTCTAGAAACAACCTTTTCAATAAATAGATTCCTGATATCCGCATTCAAACCGGATTCCTGCAGCATAATTTTCAAAAGAGGATAATGAGTCGTGATGATGTCATAACGATTCTTCAATAGTTTTATCAACTTCTGGCGGTGATCCATATTTTCATCTTCCAGTATTTGCATCACGGGTTCGACAACCACATGATACCCATAGACTTCCACCGCTCTGTGAATGATTTTATTGAGAATGTTTTTCTTGCTTCCAAATTTTCTAAACAGCGTCACTTCATTAACTCCCGCTACAGTCGCGATCTCGCGGGTGCTTGTTCCTGAAAAACCTTTTTCTGAAAAAACTTTTATAGCTGCCTCGATTATCCTTTGCTCTGTCTCGTCCATCATAACAACCCCCTTTTTTAAATTAGTATATAGTGTTGTAAGTAATTACTTGCTTACATTTAGTATAATTCTTTTTATTTCTCTTGTAAAGTGAAATATATTCTCAAAATCATTATCTTCTGATATAATTTAATCTGTAACAATGAAAAGGAGACTGGACGAATGATTAACTTTTTACACCGAAAAAAAATCTTTAATCTGCTGCTTCTGACAACTCTTATCATAACAATACTTTTATCGGGTTGTTCGATTCAAACCTCTCCTGAAACCGGAAAAACCTCTCAAAACCAAACGGAAGATAAGTTAACGGAAACTCCTATTTCGCCATTGGATTCCCATCTTTTGCAAGTAACTTTCATGGATGTGGGGCAGGCTGACAGCATCTTTATCAAACTCCCCGAAGGCAAGACCATGCTGATAGATGCAGGCAACAATGATGACGGCAAAACCATTATAAATTACATAAAAAACCAGGGTACAAAAAAGCTGGATGTGGTAATTGGAACGCATCCCCATGAAGACCACATTGGAGCCATGGACGATATTATAAACACCTTTGACATTGGAAAGATATATATGCCCAATGTCACTACCACAACCCGAACCTTCAAAGATGTACTCGCATCCGCCGCAGCCAGGAATTTAAAAATCACCGGCGCCAGAGGCGGAATGAGCGTACCCCTGGAAGACGATGTAAAGATTGAACTCCTGGCACCGAACAGCAAAAAATACGAGGACCTTAACAATTACAGCGTTGTTTTGAAGATGACCTACAATAAAACTTCTTTCCTTTTCACCGGTGATGCCGAAAAGTTATCGGAGGAAGAAATGCTGAAACTTAATTACGATTTGAAAGCCGACGTCCTGAAGGTAGGCCATCACGGCAGCAGTTCTGGAACTTCTAAAGAATTTCTATCTGCCGTTTCTCCAGAGTACGCAATAATCAGCGTCGGAAAAAACAATGATTACGGCCATCCGCATAAAGAAACGCTAGAGCGCCTGGCCGACCACGGAGTAAAAGTTTACACCACAGCCGACAACGGGAACATACTGGTCACCAGTGACGGAGAAAATATAAAAATGGAGGGTTTATATGTACGGTGTTATCGATAGATTCGAAGGTGAATTTGCCGTAATTGAAACCGACGATAAAAAAATCATGAACATAAAAAGAAAATTGTTGCCGGAAAAAGCCAGGGAAGGCGATGTCGTCGACCTTGAAAGCATGGCTGTGGATGAAGAGGAAACGTTACGCCGCAAAGAATATATACGAATACTGAGGGAAAAAATTTTTCAAGATGAATAAAGTTTGTTCTCAAAATACTCTTTCTCCGAGCACCGCTTCTCTTTCCGGCTGCAGCAAAATCACCCGGCCTTCTTCATCCTTCACCCCCAGGATAAGCACTTCCGACATAAAACCGGCAATTCTTTTCGGCGGAAAGTTAACCACACCTATCACCAGGCGGCCGATCAAGTCTTCTTTTTTATAAAGGGCCGTCAGCTGGGCGCTGGATTTTTTTATGCCTATCTCCTGCCCAAAATCAACGGTCAGCTTGTATGCAGGCTTTCTGGCCTCGGGAAAGTCTTCCACCTTAAGGATTTTCCCCACCCGCATATCCACTTTTTCAAAATCCTCGTAACTAATCACTCACTATCATCTCCCTTTATGGTCATTTTCGTTATTTTCCACCGTTCGCCAATCTTATACAGTTCCGCCCGGAATCCCAGTCTGCCGTTTATATAATTATAATCTCCAACCATTGTTATTTTCGTCAAGGCTTTCAAAAGCAATATTTATCTTCTCCATGATAACTGCTGGATCCTTTTCCCCATCTTTTTTATTTTAAATGTTCCGGGTTTAATCCTTGAAGTTCCTTTGGGACAAAAATGCCGTCTTTCCTGATTAATTTATCGTCGAACCAGATTTCTCCGCCCCCATATTCGGGCCGCTGGATATAAACCAGGTCCCAGTGTATGGCGGACTTGTTTTTGTTGTCGCATTCTTCGTAACTCTTGCCAGGAGTAAAATGTATGCTGCCGGCAATTTTCTCATCAAAAAGCGTATCTTTCATGGGTTTTAAAATATAGGGGTTCAAACCGAAGGAAAATTCTCCGATATATCGGGCGCCTTCGTCGGTATCAAGAATTTTGTTGATACGCTCGGTGTCGTTGGCGGTGGCTTTAATTATCTTCCCGTTTTCGAATTCAAATCTAATATCTGTAAAAGTAAAACCCTGGTACACTGATGGGGTATTGTAAGAAATAACTCCGTTTACCGAATCTCTAACCGGCGCGGTAAATACTTCCCCGTCGGGTATGTTTCTCTTGCCGTCGCATTTTACAGCGGGCATACCTTCTATGGAAAAAGTGAGATCAGTGCCCTGACCCTTGATATGCACCTTTTTTGTTTTATTCATCAACTTGACGAGAGGATCCATAGCTCTTGACATTCTGGCATAATCCATGCAGCATACATCGAAGTAAAAATCCTCGAAGGCTTCGGTACTGGTATCCGCCAGCTGCGCCATGGATGGGTTGGGATACCGAAGAACGCACCACCTAGTGTTCGGAACCCGTATCTCGCCGTGCACCGGTTTTACATAAAGCTGCATATACATGGCTTTTTTCTCCTGCGGCACGTCGGAAAGTTCGGCTATGTTGTCACCGCCCCTTATACCGATATAGGCGTCCATTTCCCTCATGCGGGCCGCGTCATGATCCGCCATCATTTTCAGGGTTTCTTCATCCACATGCATGAGTATTTCCCTATCTATTTGCTGCATATTCAAAGATACAAAAGGCTTTGCTCCAACATTATAAGCTTCACGGATAAGTGCCAGAACGAGAGAAATTTCACCGGGGCCGGATTCGATGAGTATCTTTTCCCCTCTTTTTAATTCCACCGAATAATGAATAAGTTCGTGTGACAATTTTTTAATCCTTGGATCCTGCAATTTTCTATCCCCTTTCGAATATTGTTTTGTGTTTAGCCGGAGTCTATAAAATTTTAACATAAATTTAACATAAAAAAAAGCATTTACAAGCAAAATAAAGTTTTGAAAGGTTATATCGAGAAGGATTTTAAAATAATTTGGCGAATTATCTTAGAGTATGTACCTCACTTTTTTTCATATATTTAACATTTGTTCAATCACAGGAGGGTTTTTCATGCTTGTAACATTAAAAGAAATTCTTTCAGACACTCGAAAAAATAAATACGCAGTGCCGGCCTTTGATGTAAATAATCTGGAAACATTCAAGGCCGCGGTGGAGACCGCCGAAGAGGAAAAATCCCCGGTCATTGCCATGGTTCTTGATCCGGACATGAAGTATGGCAATTTGCGATATCTGGTCCCCATGATGAAAGAAGTGGCCTCCAACTCCGGAATACCTGTCTGCATTCACCTGGACCACGGTGCAGATATTGATACCGTGGCAAGATATATTTCTCTCGGATTTACTTCGGTCATGCTGGACGCCTCCACCCTGCCGCTTTCTGAAAACATTCAAATAACATCCCAGGCGGTTAAATTCGCCCACGCTGCCGGAATCAGTGTAGAAGCCGAACTGGGTCATGTGGGGGTCGGGCTTTCGGACTCGAATGAAGACATAGAGAACCTTTTTACAGTACCGTCCGAAGTGGAGGAATTTGTAGCAAAGACCGGGGTAGACGCCCTTGCGGTGGCCATTGGCACCGCTCATGGTCCGTATAGAGGACAACCCCAGCTTGATATCGACCGCCTGAAAGACATAGCAAAAACAACCGACACGCCCCTTGTTCTGCACGGCGGTTCATTGACGCCCGACGACCAGATAAAAGCGGCGATACAAGCAGGCATCTCCAAGCTGAATATCGCCACCGAACTTCGCATCGCCCTGTACAGGGGGCTGAAATTTTCGGTATATGAACTGCCCGAGCACGCATCACTCCATGAGATATATGAAAAGCCCATGGAAATGATGAAACAGCTGGTCAGAGAAAAGATTCGGCTCTGCGGCAGTCAGAATAGAGCTTAGTTGAATATATTCCCCGCTGCTTTAAGAGCATATTTAGCGCCATTGGCAGCAGCATTTTTAAAGAGGTGATTTCGATGCTCGCATTGAGACTTTACGGTAAAAGTGATTTGCGATTGGAGGATATCCCCAAACCTTCGGCGCCAAAGGGCGGATTGCTGGTAAAAGTTCACGCCTGCGCCATCTGCGGCAGCGACTTAAGAAATATAAAGGCGGGAGGTTCTTCCCACGGCATGACACTCCCCAGGGTCCTGGGCCACGAAGCTGCCGGTGAAATAGTGGAAGTCAGCGATGGGGTTGAGGGATTCAACATAGGAGACCGGGTACTGCTCTCCGTGACGGTTCCCTGTGGCAGGTGCCACTATTGCCTCCGGGGTCTTACAAATCTCTGCGATTATAAGACCGCGCTTTCATACCAGTATGACGGAAGTTTCGCCGAATATGTGGCCGTACCGGGCCAACTGGTCATGACCGGAGGCGTCATCCCCATTCCTGATGGTGTAAGCTACGAACAGGCTTCCATAGTGGAGCCTCTGTCCTGTGTTTTAAACGGCCAGGAGCTTTCCGGCACGGGTTTGAATGATGTGGTAGCGGTCGTGGGAGCCGGTCCCGTAGGCATTACCCATGCGATGATCGCCAGAGTTCTTGGCGCTTCAAAAGTCATAATAGCGGAAATCTCTCAGGAGCGGCTTGAGATAGCCGGTAAAATAAAGGTTGCCGACAGATTGGTGAATTCTGGTATAGAGGATTTTGTAAAAGCTGTCATGGAGGAAACCGACGGCCATGGCGCCGATGTGGTCATCGTGGCGGCCCCTTCGGGCGAAGCTCAGGTACAGGCTCTGTCCGCCGCAAGGAAGCGGGGAAGGGTAAATTTCTTCGGAGGCCTTCCCAGAGATCGCTCCACCATCACCATCGACAGCAACGTCATCCATTATAAGGAACTGTTCGTCCACGGCACTTCCGATTCCACCGTTGTCCATATGAAAAAAGTTTTGAGCCTGATTGAGAACAAAAAAATAGACGCGGACCTCCTTATAACAAAAGCCTTCCCGATTGCTCAATACAAAGAGGCCTTCGAACTGGCTTCCAGCGGAAAAGCCCTGAAAGTAATAATAAACCCCTAGACGCCTTCCAGATCAAAGTCCGGAACATATTCGTCCGAAGCGGCGCCTTCTTCCTGCACGAAGCCATTTTCAAGGCCATACTCGAAAAAACATCTTATGACATCATCATATTCTTCTGCGGAAAGCCTCCTGTTAATTTCGGGATGGCTTTTCGCCTTGTAATACGGAATATACTGGGACATGAGGCTTATATAAACTCCTTTTGGGAGATGGCGGCTTATCCACCGGAGGATTTTTTTGGAATCTTCTTTATGGCCCGGCAATATTAAATGCCTAATGATGAGGCCTCTTTTTATAATCCCATTTTCATCGAAAACCGGCTCGCCTACCTGGGATGACATCTCGGAAATGGCCTTAGCTGCGGTTTGGAAATAATTTGGAGCTCCGGAATACTTCAAAGCTAAAGCGTCGTCAAAATACTTTAAATCTGGCAGGTATATATCCACCAGGCCGCCCAGGGCCTTTATCGTCTCCACATTCTCATAAGCATTGGAATTCCATACAATAGGGATAGAAAGGCCTGCGGATTTTGCCGTTTTTATGGCTTCAATTATCTGCGGCGTATAAATGGTGGGAGTCACTAGGTTTATGTTGTGGACACCTTTTTGCTGCAATTTCAGGAATATCTCAGCCAGTTCGTCTGTAGATACGGCTTTCCCTAATCTTTCCTGACTTATCCTGTAGTTCTGACAGAAAATACATTTCATATTGCAGCAGGTAAAGAACACCGTACCAGAGCCTTTCTCTCCGCTGATGCACGGTTCCTCCCATCTGTGGGGGAAAGCTTTAGCTACCAACACTTCTGCTGTAGCCCCGCAGGCGCCTTTTTCGCCAGCAAGGCGGTTTACTCCGCATTTTCGAGGGCATAGATTGCATTTTTCCAGTAAATGCTTCATTTTGTCAAGCCTTTCCAATATGGAATATCCATCCCGCTCCTGAAAGCCTTTTCATTTATCTCATACATGGATTTTCTATGAGGAGGCAGAAAATAATCTATTGAACTCAGGATAGTTTCCGGTTTCACTATGCCGCACTTCCCTACAAGGGCGCCCAGAGCCACCATGTTTGCCACTTTCATGTTTCCCAGTTCATCCGCTATCCCGCCGGCATCCACCTCCAGTATTTCAACATCGTAACGGGCAGGCTTTACATCGATCATGGCCTTATTGAGGATAATCAATCCTCCCGGTTTCACCTGCGGAGAGAATTTTTCCATCGAAGGTTTGTTCATGGCGACCAACACATCCGGAGAGGAGATTATAGGAGATGGTATCCTCTTATCTGATATTACAACCATACAGTTGGCGGTGCCTCCCCTCATCTCGGGCCCGTACGACGGTATCCACGAAACTTCCTTTCCTTCCATCATGGCGCTGTGGGCAAGAATCTCTCCCATAAGCATGATGCCCTGCCCGCCAAATCCAGCCATTATTACTTCCAGTTTCATTCCGGCACCTCCCTTGATTGTTTGAATATGCCCAGCGGAAATACCTTTGTCATCTCGTCACTGATCCATTTCATAGCATCTTTCGGAGCCATCCCCCAGTTGGTGGGACACGGGGAAAGCAATTCCACCATCGAAAAGCCCGCGCCCTCTATCTGCATTTTAAAAGCCTTTTTTATAAACGCCTTCGCTTTCAAGATATTTTTCACATCCGTGAGAGCCGCTCTGGCCAGAAAAGCCGGGCCATCCAGCACAGAAAGCATTTCACACACTTTTATGGGGTATCCGGCAAATTTGGGATCCCGCCCATATGGAGAAGTTTCTGTTTTCTGACCCAGCAGAGTAGTGGGAGCCATTTGGCCGCCGGTCATGCCGTATACGGCGTTGTTTATAAATATGACTGTTATGTTTTCCCCACGGCCCGCCGCGTGGACAATCTCGGCGGTACCTATGGACGCCAGGTCCCCGTCGCCCTGGTAGGCGAAAACGATTCTGTCGGGCAACACCCTCTTTATTCCCGTAGCCACCGCTGGAGCCCGTCCGTGGGCGGCCTGCTGCATGTCAATGTCGAAATAATTGTACGCCAGTACTGAGCAGCCCACAGGAGCAATTCCAATGGTTTTTTCCTGAATGCCAAATTCGTCAATGACTTCAGCCACAATCCTGTGCGCAATGCCGTGCCCGCAGCCGGGACAATAGTGGGTTTTAGTAGGCTGCAGGGATTTTGGTCTTTCAAAGACCGCCTTCATCTTGACGCCTCCTTCATCTTGAGGATCTCGTTGAAAATATCTTCCGCTGCAGGCACCATGCCTCCGGGCCTTCCGTAAAAGTAAACAGGCGCCCGCCCGTTTACGGAAAGTTTTACATCATCTATCATTTGCCCGAGAGACAGTTCTACCGTCAAAAATGCTTTTGCAGCATGCATAACATCATCAAAGGCTTTGTGAGGATAAGGCCAGAGAGTAATCGGCCGAATGAGCCCGGCTTTTATTCCTTCGCTTCTCGCCATTTCTACGGCCGAGAAGGCAATTCTGGCACAGATGCCGTAAGCCACCACAAAATACTCGGCATCATCACCGCTTATTATTTCCCACCTACATTCTTTCTCCATGATTTCCCTGTACTTTTTATAGAGTTTCCAGTTGTGCTGCTCCAATTTGACAGGGTCAAGGTAAAGAGAATTGATAACATTCTGCTTTCGCCCTTTCATCCCCGTTGTGGCCCACGTCTTTGGCGGCAATTGCCTGCCGGGTTTTTCCCTGAATACCACCGGTTCCATCATCTGGCCCAGAATGCCGTCGCCCAGGATCATCACCGGGTTTCTGTAAAGGTCCGCCAGATCGAAAGCATCATATACCATATCTACTAGTTCCTGGACAGAAGACGGAGCAAAGACAATAGTCCTGTAGTCTCCATGGCCGCCTCCCCGGGTGGCCTGGAAGTAGTCGGACTGGGCTGGTTGAATATCGCCCAACCCCGGACCGCCCCTTACTATATTTACAATAAGGCAGGGCAATTCCGCGCCGCAAAGGTAGGATATCCCCTCCTGCTTGAGACTTATGCCGGGGCTCGAAGAAGATGTCATCACCCTGGCTCCGGCTCCAGCCGCACCATATACCATGTTTATAGCTGCTACCTCACTTTCGGCCTGCAGGAAAACACGGCCTCTTTTCGGCATTTCCCTGGCAAGATAGGCAGGCAGTTCACTCTGCGGAGTGATTGGATAACCAAAAAAGCACTGGCACCCCGCCCTGATGGCTGCTTCCGCCAGAGCTTCATTACCCTTCATCAACTGCTTTTCCAACCGCCTCTTCCTCCTTTACATCTTTGTATATGGCAAAAACAATGTCGGGACATATTACCGAACAAAAACCGCACGCAATGCACCCTTCATCGGCAGCAACCGGATGATAGCCCAGAGCGTTTACTACAGAAACATCAAAGTGTAAAATTTTTTTGGGACACACTTCCATACAGAGTCCGCACGCTTTACACCTGTCTTTATCAATAATCAGCTTGTTCAAATATGATGCCCCCTGTCTGAATTATATTTCGGTGCAAACAGCCGCCTTCAGAAATCTATCATACCTTTTCGCCTCCTCCATCCCTTTCAATACCCTCAACGCTCCCTGCGCCAGAGCTTCCAGTTCATCTTCCCCAGGAAATACATATATCCTGGCTATAAATGCCACCCGCTCTTTTATCCAGTTAACGAAACACTCGCAAAAGGCAAGTCCTCCGGTCAGAACAATGGCATCCACCCGGCCTTCAAGGGTGGCGGCACAGGCGCCTATCTCTCTTGCCACCTGGTAGGCCATTGCCTCAAAGATAAGACCGGCTCGCTCATCGCCATGCTCAATCATAGCCAGCACTTGCCTTGCATCATTTGTCCCCAGATGAGCCACCATTCCCCCGCCGCCGGCTATCTTTTTCTTGATTTCCGAATATGTCAGACCGCCCTCTAAAATCAATTTTACAAGGTCCATAGCTGGGAGCCTGCCAGCCCTTTCCGGAGAAAAAGGCCCTTCTCCGTCAAGGCCATTGTTCACATCCACCACTTTTCCTTTTTTATGAGCTCCTACGGTTATGCCGCCACCGAGGTGCGCCACAATGATATTGACCTCGTCATAGCGTTTGCCCATCAAGAATGCAGCCTTCCTGGCCATCGCTTTCTGGTTTAGAGCGTGGAAAACGCTGCGGCGTTCTATCTCCGGAAGCCCTGTGATGCGCGCGATGGGTTCCAACTCGTCGACCACCACCGGATCTACTACAAAAGCCGGAATACCAAGTTCTTTCCCGATTTCGTAAGCCAGCATTCCGCCAAGGTTTGAGGCATGTTCTCCATAGTGACCGCTTTTCAAATCATGAAACATGTACTCGTCCACCATGTATGTCCCGCCTTCCAGCGGCCTTGTGATGCCTCCCCGACCAACAACGGCATCTAACTCCTTCATGTCAAAATTTCTCCGTCGAAGCATTTCGAGTATCAGGTTCTTTCTGAACAGAAACTGATCCGTAATCCTGTCAAAGTTTTTAAGTTCTTCAACAGAGTGATTAACATTTTCGGTCATAAACGGTTCATCATCTTTAAAAATCGCAATTTTTGTAGATGTGGATCCAGGGTTTACAGCAAGAATTATATATGAAATATTCACCATAAAACCCTTCTCTCCTTCATTGTGAAAACATTTTTATACTAGTGCTTTTTCAAACTGTTTTTCTGTTACTCTATCGGCGGCTTCAGCGGTTGTGATGCCTTCTGATTCGGATAGGGCAAAGACCTCTTTTAACCTGGCCGGTATTATGGAGAGCTTTCTGAAAACCCTTTCGACACTGTAAGGCATTCCAGACAGTTCCTCCGCAACGTTTATAACTCCGCCGCCGTTTATGATATAATCCGGAGCATACAGGATCCCCCGATCCATTAATCTTTTTGCAAAAATCTCATCCTTCAACTGGTTGTTGGCGGCGCCCGCTACTATCCTGCACCTCAGCCGCTCTATCGTATTTTCATTTATCACCGCACCCAGGGCACACGGTGAGAAAATATCGCACGGCACATCATATATCTTTTCAGGCTGCACTATTTCAACTCCCAGTATTTCCCGAGCGCTTCTAATTCTATCCGGATAGATGTCGGTCGCTGTCACTTTAGCTCCCGATTCGACAAGCAAACGGGCCACTTCCATGCCTACATGCCCCAGGCCCTGCAGCGCTATACTTTTGTCTTCAAGGTTATCTTTCCCAAAAACCCACTCCACAGCGGCTTTTATCCCCAGAAACACACCGTAAGCCGTCATAGGCGACGGATTTCCGCTTTTTTCGGCAAGGCCCACCACATGCGTGGTCTCCTGCGCTATATAGTTCATATCTTCCTCACAGGTCCCCACATCTTCCGCCGTAATATATCTTCCTCCAAGGTTTTCTACAAATCTTCCAAAAGCTCTGAAGAGTTTTGGTGTCTTATCCCTGTTCGGATCGCCAATGATTACGGCTTTACCTCCACCGAGGCCGAGCCCCATTGCCGCGTTTTTGTAAGTCATCCCCCTGGAAAGGCGCAGCACATCGATGAGCGCTTCTTCTTCACTCTGATAATCCCACATTCTTAAACCTCCCAGAGCCGGTCCAAGTGTTGTCGAATGAATGGCTATAATGGCTTTCAGGCCTGCCGCCGGGTCGCTGCAAAAGACTACCTGTTCATGTCCCTTTTTAAAAGTCTCATTGAAAAGCTCCATAAAATCTTCCCCTCTTTATTTACTAACTTTATACAGTAGAATCGACACTGGCCATGAGCATGCCCAGGGCTATTGAATAAGCTTTGCTCTCGTCGGAATCGGCCCTGGAAGTGAGTATCAGCGGGACTTTTGCCCCCGCTACGATGCCCGCCACTTTAGCCCCAGCAAAATACACCAGAGATTTATATAATATATTGCCGCTTACCAGATCCGGAACAAGCAACATATCGGCTTCCCCATCCACAGGCGAAACTATGCCCTTATGCCGTAAAGCTTCCTTTGATATCGAAATATCCAGAGCAAGGGGACCGTCCACTATGGCGGAAAGCCCGTCTCTCTGGGCCATTTTACACAATACCGCTGCGTCTACGGTAGAGGAAATGTCGGGATTTACCGTTTCTACAGCCGAAAGAACAGCAACCTTCGGCCGGGTCGTTCCAAGGCTTTTTGCCACGCAAAGACCGTTTTTCAGAATTTCATATTTTTTGGCAACGTCCGGATTGATATTCATGGCAGCATCGGTAACCATAATAAGGCGTTCAAGTGCCGGACATTCAAATACCGCCACATGGCTCAACAGTCTGTTCCCTACCAGGGCTTTATCTTTTGAAACAATCCCCTTCAAAAAATCCCTTGTTGAAACAAGCCCTTTCATCAGCATGTGAGCCTTCCCCTGCTCCGCCATGTCTACGCCGATTTCGACGGCTTCAATGGAGTCTTTTGCATCGACAAGCTCAATATCGGCGCAATCCATTTCCAGAGATTTAATCAAAGGCTCTATAATTTCCCGCGAACCAATAAGTATGGATTTTAAGCGCCCGGTTTTCATAGTGCGTTTTACAGCCCTGAGCACATCCGGGTCTTCAGCCTTTATAACGGCCATAATTTTCACTTGCGATAAATCGACGCTTTCCATCAATTCTTTCAATCGTTTCACACCATCACCCCTCAATTTGAATGCGAATACGAGTCAGGGAACGGCTCTCAGACTCAACACTCCATAATCATCCACTTATGTATCCGCTTACCCTGACAATAGAATCATATTTGCATATTTCGTACCCATTTTCATAAATTAAAAAAGCCCATAAATTGGGCTTTTGGTAAATTTTTAAATGCAAGTCTTTTCAGACCGTGCATTTTTTTGCATGCAATTATCGGCATGGGGTTTCCTGCGCACCCACTATAAATTATATTTCTTCAATTTGTAAAAAAAGTTCCTTATGGAAATACCCAGGAGTCTTGCGGCTTCGCTTCTGTTTCCGTTTACTTTTTCAAGAGTGGCCTTTATTATTTCTTTTTCGGCTTCTTCCATCATTTCTTTCAACGGCTTTATATATTCTATGCGTTCAGCCGGCTTATTCTTTACCTCATATGTGTCCATATATAACTGCGGCAAATGTTTTTTTTCTATTTTAATGTCACTAAATTTCATGTTTATCATAGCTCTGCCGATGACATTTTCCAGTTCCCGGATATTCCCGGGCCAGTCGTATTCCTGAAGATATTCCACAGCTTCGTCGGATATTCCCTCCACCGCCCTTCCGTATTCCTGGTTGTATTTTTTTATAAGGTGCGCAATCAAAAGAGGCAGGTCTTCTTTTCTTTCTCTCAGGGGAGGAATATAGATGGGAACAACATTAAGTCTGAAATATAAATCCTTTCTGAAATTTCCCGCCCTTACTGCCTTCTCCAGATCGATATTTGTGGCCGCAATAACTCTCACATCGACGGGTATTGGCCTTGATTCTCCCACCCGGATTATCTCCTTTTCATTTAAAACCCGGAGCAGCATTGCTTGATGGTTTAAATTGATTTCCCCTATTTCATCCAGAAAAATGGTGCCCCCATCGGCCTCTTCAAAAAGGCCTTTTCTTCCGCCGCGCCTTGCTCCCGTGAACGCGCCGTCGGCATACCCGAAAAGTTCGCTGCCCAGCAGGCTGTCTGTAATGGCGGAGCAATTTACCCTGATAAACTGGTGGTGTCGCCTCGCGCTCTCGTTGTGAATGGCATGTGCAAAAAGTTCCTTGCCGGTGCCGCTCTCTCCCCTCAAAAGCACGGTGGCGCTGGTATCGGCCGCATTTCTGGCGGCTTCAACGGCTTCCCTAATTGACGGGCTTTTGCCAACTATATCTTCAAAAGAATATTTTGCCTCCAGATGGCGCACCCGGCGCTTTATCAAATCCAATTCTTCCGTAAGGCTTTTTATTTCGGATACATCATGGACCACCGCGACGCTGCCCCTGAGGCACTCCCCCACCATTATGGGTGCGGCGTTTACTATGACTTCCTTCTTGTTGGGCCCCACCAGCATAGGGACCCCCTTCAAAGGCTTGCCGGTCTTCAAAACTCTGTAGTGCACACTTTCGCCCTCGGCGATATCCACTGTAGCCGGTTTTCCTATAACGTCCTCCTTTGTCAAACCTATCAGTTTTGTGTAAGCCTTATTTATGAGTATTCCCCTGCCCTCCACATCCACCACCGATATGGCATCCTGGGTAGAATTTATTATAGCTTCCAGCATGCTCTGAATGTCCTTCAAATTTGTAATCTCTTCGGCCAGATGTTTGACTTCGGTCATATCTTTAAAAATCGCCACCGCTCCGGCCACACATCCGTCTCTGTCAAATACCGGCATGCGATTTGTCAGAATGGTTACATTATCTATATGTTGAAATTGATTAACCTCGGGTTGGGCGGTCTCCAAAATGATATGAAGCCTGGTATTCGGAACAATTTCCGAAACTTTTTTGCCCAGCACCTCGTCCCTTTTCAATTTCAGCAGCTTTTCGGCAGAATTGTTTATAATAGTGATGTATCCATTTTTGTCAACGGCAATCAGGCCTTCGCTGATGGCATCCAGTATGGAAATGAACTCTTCAATGGAAAGCATGGCGCCTCTCCTCATAATTTATATATATTACTATTCTACATTTTATAATATTTCCCTGCTTAAAAATACCAGTTTAAACTGTATAATATTACAGAAAATAGAAAAGACAGATACTGCGAAAAAAATGAGGTGAACGATTTGCGGATAATAGAAGCCACAAAAGGCGAGGTCATAAAAGGAAGGGATGTTTATCCCTATGAGATAAAAAATGACAAAGTCCATATAAAACTGCCGTTTTATGTAAACTTGAAAAGATTGACGGACATCTTAAAACAAAAAAATTACTTCGTAGCCAGCGATCCTGAAGAGATGGATTCACAGGGATGGGGGAAATGGTACGATGCGGAAGGTTATTATCCCTACTGGATATATGAGGAAGACCACTGTCATTATTTTGCATTCCCTCCAGAAGATTATAAACTGGTCCCGGAACCTGGGGCATCTCCCAGGCATATACCCGTACTGGGCACCAGAGCGGTAGAAGAATTTTTCCGCTGGCTGCCGGTTTTAAAAGAAGCGGCTCTCAAAGGCGAACCTGTCCATCTCCGAGAATGAGGTATTTTACCGTGGTGAGCTCCTTTAAACCCATCGGACCGCGGGCGTGCAGTTTTTGTGTGCTTATGCCTATTTCGGCTCCGAAACCGAATTCCCCTCCGTCGGTAAATCTCGTGGATGCGTTCACATAAACGCAGGCGGCGTCCACCCGGGAAAGAAACTCATTGGCACTGTCGTAATTTTTGGTGACAATGGCTTCCGAATGAGAACTGCCGTAACGGTTAATATGTTCTATGGCTTCATCGATGTTTTTCACCACTTTGACCGCAAGTATAAGGTCCAGATATTCCGTAGCCCAATCTTCTTCGGAAGCGGGTTTTATTCCAGGGAATATTTGACATGTTTCGGGGCATCCCCTGAGTTCCACTCCTTTTTCCTGCAGAGCGTTCAGAGCTTCAGGCAAAAACTTGCCGGCTACCGCTTTATGCACCAACAATGTCTCCGCAGCATTGCAGACCGAAGGTCTGCTTGTCTTGGCATTTATTATGATATTTTTTGCCATTTTCAGGTCCGCACTTTCATCCACATAGACATGGCAGTTTCCCACGCCGGTCTCTATCACCGGAACCGTGGAATTGGCCGCCACGGCCTTTATGAGGCCGGCGCCTCCTCTGGGGATAAGAAGGTCGACGTATTCCCTCATTTTCATCAGAGCCATAGCACTTTCATGCCCGGTATCCTCTATGAGCGAAATTGCACCTTCAGGAATCCCCGTTTTTTTCGCCCCCAGAACGAGGGCAGAAACTATGGCCTTATTGGAATTTATAGTTTCGGAACCTCCCCGGAGGATTACACTGTTCCCCGCTTTCAGGCAGATGCCCGCCGCGTCGGAGGTAACGTTGGGCCTCGCCTCATATATAATGCCTATAACGCCGAAGGGAACATGCGTCCTCATGATGGTAAGTCCGTTGGGACGCTTTATCACTTCGCCCTGACCCACCGGATCAGGAAGGTCTGCCAGGGCTTGCAAGCCTCTTGTCATACTGAGGATACGACTCTCATTCAGTTTCAAGCGGTCTATCAGCGCTTGGCTCATGCCTTTTTCTCTGGCGGCGGCAATATCCTTTTCATTGGCTGACAATATCTCCCGCTTCGCCTCCGACAGTGATTCCGCCATTTCAAGAAGAGCCCTGTTTTTTACATCACCGGAAAGTTCTGCAAGGACTCTGGAAGCCTCTTTTGCTCTTTTTCCAATTTCCCAAATATCCACAGTATTACCCCCGTTTCAAAAAGTAATAATGCATGCTCTTGAATACCTTGTCTAAATCATGATAGCCCGATTACATTGTAATTTTTCTGAGGCACGAAAAAAGTACCGGGGTTTTTCCCTTCCAGCACATCATATATTAATTCCGGATTTGTCCCGTCTATTATTGCCATAGCTATCCCTGCGCGGGTGGCTATTTTTGCTGCGAAAATCTTGCTTTTCATTCCGCCGGTGCCGAATTCAGACCCGCTCTCCCCTGCCAGCGCTTCAATCTCAGGAGTTATGCAGTCGACTACCGGAATTTTAACGCTACCCTTTTTAGACGGGATGCCCGTATACAGCCCGTCTATATCGGAAAGCAGAATTAATATATCCGCTCCGATGAGCCTAGCCACTACCGCCGAAAGGGTGTCGTTATCCCCGAACACTATTTCGTCCACCGCAACAGTATCATTTTCATTTATTATTGGAATTATGTCAAAATCAAACAGCGTCCTTATTGTGTTGAGGGCGTTCTGACGGCGGGGGCCCTTTTCAATGTCTTCTCTTGTGAGCAGTATCTGTGCCACCGAGGTGTTATATTCCGAGAAAAGTTTTTCGTAAAACTGCATGAGTATACCCTGACCTACCGCCGCCAGCGCCTGTTTTATTTTTATGTCTTTCTTATTTTTAATCCCCAGTTTTCCCGCTCCGACACCTATTGCTCCGGAAGTCACCAGAACCACATTTTTCCCACGGTTTTTAACATCTACCAGCACTCTCACCAGCTTTTCCATCCGGGCTATATTAAGCCTGCCGTTATCATGGACCAGCGTTGTTGTTCCAACTTTAAATACTATGATGTTGTACGCAAAATTGCCGGAAAAATTTATTGACGGTATATTTTGTTCGTTGCTCATTGTTCCCGCCTCGCTTGCTGAATTTATAAATATACATAAATATGTATAATTATAACATCATGTGTTTAATTTTACAACTAATTTTCAGGATTGTATCTTTAATTTTGTGTAAAAAAATATAAAATGATTATAAAAGAGAAGGTGTCATCCTGGGACATCGCATAATCCCCGTAGCTTCCTGCGGAGCTTATGTGCCCGGCGGTCACTATCCCCTGCCTTCATCGGCACTAATGTCCATAATCCCGGCCCGGGTGGCGGGGGTCAAGAGGATAGCCACATGATCGCCTCCATCCAGAGCTACAGGCACCATCCGTCCCGCAACTCTTGCTGCTATGGATATAGCCGGCTCTACCGAAATATACTGTATGGGAGGCGCGCAGGCCATTACAGCACTGGCCTTCGGCACAGAAAGCATAGAGCCAGTAGATATCATAGTAAAGCCCGGAAATCAATGGGTCAAAGAGGCCAACTGCCAGGTGAGCGGCACGGTAGGAATAGATTTTCCGGCGGGTCCCAGCGAAGTGCTCATAATAGCCGATCACGCCGCAAACCTCAAATTCATAACGGCGGACCTGCTGGCGCAGTCTGAACATGACCCCCAGGCCCGGGGGATACTTATAACCACCGATGAACATATTATGTTTCCGGCACCAATCACATTCTCCCAACAATGAAAGCCTCCCGCTACACTGGGGAGTATTGGTGGGAACGTTTATCACGATATCAAGCTATCAGAAGATAACACAAGAAAATGCAAAACTTCTTGCCCTCGCAGCCTGCCACATGGCGGAACTGGAAGGGCTCTTCGACAAATTGGCGGCAGAGGTGAGAAACCTCTCGGAACACTAATCTATAAAATTTTCAGGACTTATCCACTTGAAGTAAAATAGCTGCAAGGCGGTTGCAAACGCAGGAAAAACTGAAAGCAAGAAGTGATTAAAGAAATAAGTTTCAACATTTTTGGTATAATAAGTTTGTAAAATTCAGGCAGGTAGTCCCCTTCTCTTATTAATAAATATGAGACCGGCAGGTTTGATTCCTGACGGTCTCATGTGATGCCAGTAAAGGCGGTGTGAAGAAAAAAATGTCCCATCAGAGAGGGGGCGATGAGAGATGAAGCAACTGTCTTCACACCTGCCGACATCGGCATCACTAATATTATACCGACTCCGTCTTGTATAATGCAGACAATACAAGAATTAATGCATTTGGCGTAGTCTTATCTCAATTTCGCGCTGCAAACGCGCTAATACCGTATCGACAGAGAGCTCACTTTTGCGCACCTTCATGCTGTCCGCCAGACGGCTTGCAGTATCTTTTGCCGCCCATGCCAAAATTCGCGGCACCGAAAAGTTGGCTGTTTTACCCCCACTCGCCACATGGCACTTAAAAAGCAAATCCGCACTGAGCATCTTAAGAACGTCCCTCGGCAAATCTGTTACCAGAATCTCCTCTCTATCGTTGTATAAAGAAGCAACTTCACGAAGAACGGGCCCGAAAAGCGGTCTTTCCCCTGCAAACTTGGCCTTGACATCAAGGAGATTTCGAATCACCAAAAAATTCAGTATCTCCTGCGCTCTGGCGGCGCGTAAATTATCACGTTCGACTCGGTCCGCCGCAATATATGGGGCAAATTCCTCCCCTGCCATCCGTTCCAGTTCTTTTCTGACCGGTTCGACTTCAGTCTCCGTCAGGGTCTCCTCCTCTAAAAGATGCAGGTCCTTTAAGTCACTCCATGAGCGAATCAATCGAATCTCGCGCATACCACCGGCCCCACGAGAGGCAACCGCATAACCGACCACCTCAACACCATCCATACCGGGAACTGAAACTACAATTCGCCGAACGCACCCCGGGAGATTGAATTCCTCCAAGTGCTTTAAAATTGCTTCAAAATACGGATCTCCGTATGAAGCAAAATGTATACGAACTTTACCATCGGACAGACCTTCTTCATAAAGCTCGCGCGAAACAGTAAGCACAGTTCCATTTGGAATACCATCTATGCCGGATATTTTAAATATAGGCTTATCAGGCTCTTGCGACGCTACACATCCCAAGTTGCGCAAATATTTCGATCCGCTTAGCGTCTCCCATATCGCCGGCAGATTTACCGGAGCGCGCTGCCGATCATCCGATCGGTTCATACGCATGTAGATCTCATAAAGTTCTCGCGGATTAATTTCCATGGACTCCGTGTGCCTTCGCTGCAGTTCGATTCGTTCTCGAGCGCGCGCCTCAAGTTCTTCGGGTGTTAACGTTCCTTCGGCCAGTTGACGGAAATCCTCCGGTTCAACGGGAAGAAGGGATATTTGCTGCGTACCTACTATCATATTTGCCTCAGTCAGACGAGACAGCAAGCGTTCGTACACAACCCATTCCGCGCTGTCGGCATAGCAGAGATTAAGAATGTAGATGTCCTGGTGCTTTTGCCCGATTCGATCAATTCGCCCGATTCGCTGCTCGACTTTCATCGGGTTCCAACCGAGATCGAAATTGATAAGCCAATCAGCAGTTTGCAAGTTAAGGCCTTCCGCCGCCGCGTCCGTACATACGAGCACATCGATTTGACCCCGGAGGAACCGTTCCTTTACTTCTTCACGGTCTACAGGTATCATTTGGGCACTATCTGGATCGAAATATTCCGCTCCCTTTCCCGAATAGGTACCGATTAGCATGCGCGGGTCTGCCTGGCGAAGCCGGGAGACAATATCCTTGAGGGTGTCGTAGAAACGCGTAAATATAACTGTTTGACGAATACGCCCATTATGCCGGTCTTTACGCTGGTCAAGCACTTTCAAAAGTTCCTGCATTTTCGATGATGGCCCGGTTAAGTCGGCCATGTTGTCGAGCATCTTCTTTAGATGCTCCTGCTCCCATTCCAGGTCGGCCTGAGTCCTGTTTTTTAGCAAAGACACGGCAGCCATCAGGTCATCTTCGTCCTCACCTTCATAGACCAGATCTTGCAGCGAAGAGACTCCTGTCCCTGATTCATCTTCTTCCTGAACAAGCTGATGACGGAGGGTGGCTTCGACCTTGCGCAAACGTCGCTGCAGCGTCTCCCGCAGCGCGTATAGGCTGGACGCAAACCGGAGCCGCAAGAAGCTCAACAGAAAGCTAACCATTTGCTGAGCCTGATGATCTCCGTGAGTGCGGATTTGCTTTGCCAAACCCTCGCAATATTTCTCCAGTTCATCGTAAATGAGCTTCTCCTGCGGTGTAAAAATTATACGGGGAATGGACAGGATGTGACGTCGGGCGAGATTTTGTCGTAATTGCCCGTGGTCTCGGTAGATCTCCAGCAGCCGTCTTGTATGCCTGAGCATCACCCGTGAAAGCGGGGATACACTGAATAGTAAGCGATACATCAATTCACGATCTCTACCTCGGGGAATTCGCCCGTACTCAAGCCATTGACGTAGAGTTGTTCTGATGCGTCCGTCTATAACACTTTCCTCAACAAAGCGCCAGAGCAGGGGATCCTGTATCTGGACTGCTTTTACAACTTGACGCAGAAATTCCCATTCCTTCTCCCTGAGTTCTTGGCCGCGTACGAGCCTGCCAAGAATTTCATAATACTGCAATGTTAATGATGGGTCGAACTGAAACGCCCCTACACGATTGGTCAGCGCCAGCAGGTCGCATACCTCTACTGGGTTGATCTGCATCGGCGTTGCCGTAGCCAGCCACAAGCTTCGGGCCTTCTTGCGCAAAAAGTCTTTTACACAGGTATAAAGTTGCCCGAAATCCGGATGCGCCTCGGAGCCGCTGGCAGGATTCCGCCGCCGAACTGCGTGGGCTTCATCCACCAGCGCTATGTCGAACGGCTTTGCCCGGGAAATGGCCTCCGCTCGCTCGCGACGGGCGAGCAGTCCCGTCGAAACAATAACCAGATCAGGCTCGTAAATTGAAGTCGCCGTTCGATTTTCGTTAAAGGGAAAAATATATTCATGAGAGGTCTCCGGCATGGTGCGCGCCAGACCGAAGGACAGCAGCATTTTCGACGCCATCTGGCGATGCCACTGCCGTGTAAGGCTCGCCGGTGCGGCAATAAGGATACGCTTCACAAGGCCCGATAAGTATAAAGAACGAAAAGCAAGGCCCGCCTCAATAGTCTTTCCGAGACCCACTTCGTCGCACAACAAGTATGAGTAAGGCCAAGTTTCTATCAACCTCCGAACGACGATAGCCTGATGAGGCCATGGCTCTACAGGAGCTGTTTCTGCCCCGACAAAACGTCCGCCTGGCATTTTCGGTGCGTCGCGAAGTATGGCAAACTTCAGCCGTTCCATCGCCGATGGCGGTTCCACTATCCTGGGTGCTGCACTCGTGCCGTCTACCTCCATTGGAAAGTCTATGCCTTCCGCCAATCGGATAAGGCGGCGGTGAACGGCCTCCGGCAAGGTCATCACCGGCATGTGGGGAACCCTGCCATCCCATAATTTTTCAAAGGACTCTACAGCTTCGTCAACGCGGAGGCGATCCGTCTCGCCCCACCAATCGCAGTGGATGTCAATATTTTCTGCATTGAGCATAAGCGCGGTCTTTGATTCGTTCAGCGTCCCTGACCCGTACAGGCGGTTGCCAAATTCATCATGCATAATGAACCATTTTTCGTGAACATAGCCGTCGTCCACAGCATCAAAAGGAAGCGGCTCACCGGTCTCCCTGTGGACCCGGAAAGCCACACGCACCTCAAGATAGCCATGGGCCACCATCCAGGCAAGCAGTGTCACGCCGTTTCGGACGCCTTCTGGCCAAGTATCAAGGCGGTCGAACTCACCATTTAACTTTGCCGCCAGCCGCTCTTGGTCTCCGGCTAAAATAGCCTTCACGTCCTCGGGTTCAAGGTCGGCGCCGACAATAAGGCGCATTTTTCCCCCTCGGCCGACAAAGGCGGAAAAGCCCATTGATGCGGCGGCCAGGGAAGACGAGCGGAAATAGCCGGCTACGCGGTCGTATCGCACCGCCAGGCGAAGAGCGGGTACGTAGAAATCATGTAACATATCTACAGGCCGACCGTTTATAATAGTTGAAGATGTTTTATAAGAAAGGAGCCATCGGCGGGACCGCAGACCCTTATTTTCCAAAGAGGCTTCATTTAGGCCAATCATGTTATCCCCTCACGAAAAAACTTCTGATTCATTTAAGGCCGAACAGAATTGCCTCAGCCTCTTGACGCAGCTCTTTATTGGGCATTTTTGCCGCCCAAACTGAAAGCAGGTCTAAGATTTTCTGTTCCTTGCCCTCCGCGTGTTGGCTCAGATACACACGGGCAACGGGTATGTCACCTTGTCGGTAAGCAAGGGTCAGCCCATGCAGAATATCCCATTCGGTCTGAGGATTGTCTATACGTTTCTTATTGCGTTCTTCCGGCAGGGCCAGTCGCAACTTGGACCCACGGCGGAGTAATGGCGCATGATAGCCAGTGTCCTCAGCATTGGAACGTTCATTTCGTCTTACCCGATTTTCATCATTAATCCCGATTATCCGCCCTTCTACATTATATCCGGCGGCCTTGACTTCCAGACTGATATTAAGTGAACGTGAGAGGTTCAGCGCCTCATCATAGGGAAAATCAGCCAGGCCGAAAATACCGTAGAGCGTCAAAGCCACGGCTGCTTCCGGGTTGAGGTCATGTACCTGCAGGCGCCCATTCGTCAGTCGTGAGATCTGGTATTGGGCAACCACTGCGCTGGCCTCGTTCATGGCACAGATGGGACTGACCGGCTCATCGCCATCCAGTACCGGCCAGTTTTCGGAAAGTACATGGAGCGCCCGACCGTAACTTGCCACCATTTCATCCACCGGGTTCAGCTTGAGCGGTTCAAATTCTTTTAAGCCCTCACGAACGGCCTCACGTACCCGCTGAGCGACCCCGGTGCCGCCGAAACCGGTCCAGGTAGCGGGTGTGTTATTTGCTTCCTTTCGTTTGCGGCAGGTCAGGAAAATAGAACTAGCGGCTGCAGCCATTCCTTTTTGATGAATGGATTCTGCCGCTTCAGATTCGACCGGCATCGACGATGTAATAGTCCAGCCATTCTCAATCAGTGAGCGTGTCAGCGCCTCCCAGGCCTCCTGTGTCTTGTGAGTGAACATTATGGTCATGATGCCCTCATCTTTGAGGACACGGCGGCACTCAGCGAAAATTTCGCTCATCAGGCGTTCGTATTCTTTAGCTGCTCTGGCAGCGGAACCATCCCTTGCCGGATTGGCAACGGCTTCGTCCGTCTTGTTGGTAAGCCGCCGTCTAAATATGGCCGGATACAGATCTTGTAAGGTGCGCCGCTGCCAAACATAGAAGTAGTCAGACAGTTCCGCATACTGGACGTTGTTGTAATAGGGTGGGTCGATGCATATAAGGTCAACCGAACGATCGGGTATATTCAGATGGGCAGCGGTGCTGCACAGAATGGTAACCGGGGGAGCCTCTCCATCCAGTTTTTCATGAAGCGGTGCCACCAGTTCTGCTATGCCTTTATATGCATCAACTACCTGCGATAAAGCCCATGCCGCACCGGAATAGGGACCCGCAAAAACCATTTCGCCAAATGTCCACTTGAGTGAAAAGTCATGGCGGCCAAAGGTTCCCTTTACAATTCCTCGAGTATATTCCCAACGTGTCTGCTTACTGTTGTAATCCAGACATTTATCGATCATAAATTGAAGATATGTAATCACAGCCCGGCCGCGCTCCTCGCCCAGTTCCTCCAGGATTTCCGGTTTAAGGCGGTTAAGCTCTTCTAACATGGTAAGGTGCCCCAGGAGCTGACGCGGGGTGAACAAATCGCACCAGCGCGTCATGCCATATATAACTGGCCGCATATCGTTTCCTTGCGGGATGTTTTCCGTCGGTATAAGCCCCTGCCGTTCCCATTCGGGCCAGCGCTCTTGAAGGCGCCTTTCGGCTTCCGCCAGGGCTTCAAGGTCCCTCTCGTTGGGCGGCCGAAAGAATCGTACCTTCTCAGTCTTGATTTCCCCGGCTCGTTCACCGCTGGCATAGCGCTCCGGCAGGCCATTTCTGTCCAGTTTTGGCTGGTAGCGTACGGCCACGACGCAGTAAAGTCTGTCCTGCCATCTGCCGTGCGGTGATTCGCCCCGCGCCTGGGCTTTAATTTCATCGGCAGGAATGGCCTGACGGCAGTGGACGCATAAACCGACGCCGTCCTTTACCGTGGCGAAGTTTGGATCTTCACCGTTCGGTCCGCGGTTACCCGTGATGCGGTAAGTCTCAAACCGGACCTTACCGCCTCTCTTCCGGCCGTCGGTGATAATCCGCACACCCCACTTTTCGCCTTCTTTTGAAAGCCAGCAGGTATTTAAAAGCGGTGCCTCACCGCCGCAATGTGGGCAGGTAACCTGACGAGCGTATAAGTAATCCACTACATTTTCTTCATCATATTCAGTTATCAGTTCCGAACAGTTGCTCAGATGTGTTTTTAGAATCTTCAATTCTTCCTGAGGTAATGGTGAGGTACAATTAAATAAATTATCCATTTTGGTATCCAAAGCATCAAGTAACTTTTTACCCCATTTTTCGATGTCATTTAGCAACTCTAAACCATAACGGGTAGGATAGTCCAATGTAGCATATAGGATTACGGTAGCAACCGGATTTAAATCATTTGCAATTACATTGTACCCCAGTCGTAATGCCTCAAATGGTATGGAACCACCACCAGCAGTAGGATCGAGAACAGTTATATTTTTACTTATTGAAGTCAGAGTAGCATTAGCATTATGCACATAAGCACGACTGTAACTATAAAGATCTTCATCGTCCCATTTAAAATCCTCACCAATAACATTCCTTACCCGCTCTAATTTTCGGAATTCAATTCTCTCATTCACATGCGCCGGGTCCGCAGCTACCCGTCGGATCTGAATGCGATCGCCTTTTTTCGGCCAGGGTTGGGGCAGGGGCTGAGAATCCTTTGCCCAGCGTATGATTATGGGATGATTGCATAGTTCTGGGGCGGAGTCACATAGTTTTTTGATTATATTTCTATTTTTTTCTCTGCGTTTTTGTTCTCTTTCAATTGCCCTGAGAACTACATCATCCACAAATAACCATTCAGACCCTGATTCGTCGGTTTTAATGTAATTTTGTATATCCCCGACAAGTGTCCACGGCTCACCGTTGACTATTGCCTGCACCTTTTCGATGCCCAGCTGGCGAAGGAACCAGTCAGGATCCGTTCCGGCGGGCAGGAGAGAACCTAGGATGGCGGCGCGGCTCGGCGTCAGCGGCCGCCGCGCCCACCAGACGTGGAGAAAATAAAGTGGTGGGAGGGCTGAGCTGGCTCCACGTTCCCGCTGCGTTTCTGCCCCCACCTGGTGGCAGGGAAAACCCGCTTCGATTAGGCGGACGTCGGTTTTGTTCGTGCTGTCACGCATATCTTCATCCCCCTATCTTCGCAGCTTTTCCAGCATATGAAGGACCGCCTGGTCCCCGGGCTGGCCCCCGAGCATTATGCGCATACCTGCCTGCGCCCACCGGTTAGCCGCCTCACCGTATTGAGTCACCCGGCTAAGCCAGTAGGCGGCTTCTTCGCGGCTGAAGCGCTCCACGCGCCAGGCGATAAGTTCAACGCGGTCCATTTCTTTTACCCGTTCCTGCAGTTTAAAAATAAGCGACAATTTAATACCGGCCTCCTCGTCCAGGGGCAGATTCCCCCGGAATGCGATGCGCCCATTATCGACAAACCGCTGCAGGTCAAGCGGAACCCCTTTATCATCACACACGCCGCCGAGAATAAGTCGGATTACAGGTAAACAGCGGCGCAGGGCCTGGCCGTACAGCAGCCCCCGGTCTTTCAGGACTTTTTTACCCGTACCCCTGTCGTTTTTCTTCTGGTCTTCATCAGGTGAAAATCGCTCCTTGACCACAAAAACGGGTGCAGGTTTGTCCTTATATTCGGTTATCCGAAGGACCCAGGGAGCCCGTACCAAAAGCGGTTTGATGCGTTGCTGGAAATCTCGCTCCAAGTCCCAGTCAGCAGTAGATTTCTGGTTTGTCATTTGTATCCCTCACTACATTTGTTATCATTATCATTTCTTGAGCTCCTGGATGAACGGGCAATCGTCATCGGGGTCAACGATCTCAAGAAATCCCTCCGTATGCTCTCCTTTTGTTACAATTCCATCCAATACCTCAAATAGCTCGCCCAGGGCTTTCATGGAACCAGGAGTGACGCCGCTAAGCTGGATTCGGATCGTGCCACCTTCAGGAAGCTCAAGGTCTACCAGATCCATGCTGTCAATTGTTGTTCTGGCTCCCCTGTTATAGATGGCGCCCAAACGCCGAAGGAGGGGAAGAAGTTTTTCGGCTCCTTCTTTGCCTGAAAGCATAAACGTGCGGCGATTAGCGGTGACCCATCCCAGCTCAGCAGCCTTTGCCGGTGTAATCAGTACATCTCCAGGCTGAGGGGTATAAAGGGCTGCACCGGCTCCCTGAATGAGGTCGGGTTTTTCTTTCTGGTCCGGTGTGCCACGGAAGGCCATCAGACGGCCGTTTTTTACGAGCGCCACTACTGCTTCTTGAAAATCCTGAGTTGGGACTTCTCCGTATTTATCCTCAAGGTTCCTTGACACTTCCTTCACCGTAGCAACTCCGCTTTGGCTAACAGCATAAACTACACCTTCTCGTACCTTGGCTGAATCAACTTTACGGGGTTCGGTCCAACCGCGCTGATTTGCTCCCTGCATGGTAACGAGGCTGTAACCCGCTCCAGCCAGGTTAATTCCCATAGGGATCTCGTTGTTCCGGTGGTAGAATTCGGCTGGCTTCACGCTGTCCTCGGCGCCCATTCGGAAGACACACCATACGCCCTTTTGAACCCCGGCCCGTATAATCTGCTCAAAAACCCCGGAGTTCTCCAGTACCGGCCAGTTTCGCACACAGGCGAAGTTCTCACGCAGTTTTTCCAGCGTTACAGTGTCACCATGCTCAAAGAAAAGCTTGCTCAGATTCAAAAGATCCGCCTGGGTCGTGTTTTGGCTGGTTAGAAGCTCGCCATCGCTTATTAATACTTGGCGTATTTGCTCTATAAAAGGCAGCCCGCCCTCGCCTCCGGCCGTCTTTATCTCTTTCCGGATGATGTGCCCTGCTGTTGAGGGGTAGTAAAGGCTGGTATAGAGGCCTGAAACGGCAGTAATTAGTGCCTGCTCTCTCTCACGATAGCGTTTTTGAAAATCTTCGTCCTCCAGACGATGAGGATTGACGCCATAGCTCTGAGGTTTTTCTATTAATACGCGCATCGCTAACACCTGACGAGCGATGCCCTCGATCCGCTGCCGGGCGTCCTGTGCTCTACTCTGGCTTGAGAAGAGCTCCTGCTGACAGTTCGTATCTTTTACAGTAACGGTTTCGGGGACAAGAAGAAATATAAGGTTCTGCTGTTGCCTGGGTTTATTAACACCCTTGGTGGTCACTATAACTTCAACATCCACTGTCTCTGCAGTAAGGGAAACGACCCCCAGCACCGGTCTGCCTTTCCCGTCGGGTAAATGCTCAGGCAATGAGACATCGTGTTCAATGTGGAATAGATCTGAGCCTTTGTTTATGATCTTTCGCGCCGTGGCCTCCAGCAGCCCCTTCACCTGATCTGCCTTTAGAGTCCTTCGGATTCTGGCAAGTATGCTGTTGATTGTCGGCTCTTCACTTGCGAAGTATTTTCCTTGTTCGTAGTGGAGGTAAAAGGCGCTTTCATTGATCTCCTCCAGTGCCGTGCGAACCTGTGGCGGGGTCAGACCGGGGAAAGATACACTAAACAGAGCTTCAGATTCGGTAATTCCGAATATTTTGGAGTCGATGCCTTCCTCGCGTCCTACCAGACTGTGCAGGAATACAGTTTTCCATGTGTACTCATAGAGAGGATGGCCCTCGGGGTGCGGATTGCGCCGGTCAGCTAGTTCCGCATTGCTGTGGCCTCCCTCAAGTGCGCCTGTATCGACGCTGCCCACATCGGCGTTGAGGACGAGCAGCAGGTCCGAACTACCTGTCCGGCCCAGGATCTCATTGACCACTCGATCCGAGCGAAGGTCCAGGTGACAGGTGTGAATCATGGGTACATCCTGCTGTTTCAGCCATAAGCTGCGAATAGCCAGGGCAAGTACCCGCAGGACACCCCGCGTGCCCTGAAAATTCTCGACACTGGCAAGCTTTTTGTTAAGAAAATCCACAAGGGTTGGATGAAACGGATAATTGGCGATCATACGGTTTTTAAAATCCTCACTGGCGGCCTCGTCGGGAAGCATATTGGCATTTCGGCGGTACATCCGCATATATTCCTCAGCGGTCTCTCTCGCAGCGTCACGGTCTACCGAAGAAAACAGCCGCTTGGTGAGGACGGAGGATATCTCCGCAGCTTGTACCGGCGTGATCTGAACGGCATCACGAGCCACTACGCTGGCCACACCTCTTACAGCTTTTTCGCCAATTCCAAGAGCATCATCTTCACCCACCTCTTCACCGCGCACCTGGCTGATGAGTTTTGCTAAAAGTTCCGTCTGCCTGGCAAAGGCATCTGTTGCACTTGCCAGTGTAAGGATGATCGCAATACCGGGATGATTGCGGGCATAACTGTGAAGCCCCATTAGAAAAGCGGCAAGCTGGCTTGTACCATCAGGCCGGGCCGCTTCAAGCCGCGCAGCATACTGAGCCAGCTCATCCAGCATGATAATTACCTTTTGGTCTTTCAGCACCCTTTCAAAATACGTTTTGCCGGGTGCCGCATAAGAGGTAGCCTCCTCTTCTACTTCGCGGTAAAGCCTTTCCCCACCGATTTGGTAAGCAATCTCACCCCAGAGTGTGTAAGGCACCAGCATATTGCCTTTAGGCTTATGTACGGGGATTTCGTCACCCGACACGCCAACGACAGCCACTGAACCCGGCTCTGGAAGAAGCTTTGGATCAATTATATCCTGGACAACGTCGCGCAGGTCCGTACCTTTATACGCTATATGTGTGCATGCGATCAACGTATGGGTTTTACCGCCTCCAAAGGCCGTTTCCAACCGGTGAATAGCCGGAACCGTCATATCGCCCGCAATTCGGCCAAAAACTTCTGTCAGAGTCAAGCGAAGACCTTGTGTAGGATACGTTGCCTCACGGAAGAAGAGTTCCGCATTAGTGTAAATACTGTCAATAATACCACGACCGGTGCGATAATACTCGATGATCGGGCTGAGCGACGCCGTGAAAACTTCAGGGTTAAATGTACCCGCCAGAATCTCGGAGCGCGGCTTGCATGTATCCCGTACCGATTTCACAGTTCATCCTCCTATTCTTATTCAATCCCCCAACATAGGGTCTAGCCCAACTAAAATAATTAAATATAAATTAGTTCTATAAAACTTCATCAATTTCCTCCAAAAAAAATAACAAAATCGTCGATTCAAGCTGGAATGGCAATCTCACAAGATTTTGACCTAGGCTAGGAGAGCTTTTGTGGGTTTAAACCTATTATCCAACTTTTATGCAATTAATGAAAAAAGAATTAAGCTAGTTCCCAAACTCCTGATGGACTTAATTCAGCAGCTTTTATTATCCCGCTTTTTCTTAACTGTGTAGCAGCCCATCTTATATCATACTGCCAGGTAAAAAACAAATCCCCTGAGTTTCTCAATTGATTCTCATAATTTTCCCACACATATTTGCAAACATCAACAATAGAAGCACAACCATTATTAGCTTTTAGAGCTTTTAATAACCAATCACATAAATCATCTCTATTTGCCATAATGACCTCCTCCTTTTAATGTCGAACTTTTGAATCTGTTAATATAAAGTTATTTCATACAGAAATTTTATTTATTAAACCTCTATTTTTATTCTAAGGCTAAAAACAAAAAGCCGCATTTTTAAGAATAAAATAATTTTTTTCGGTCTAAATAGAGTTTTCTAATCTCTTGTGCACAAGCATAAGGATTATTAAAAATTGTCCTGCTCAACAACTCAAAATAACCCATACATGAGTATGCAACCAGTTTGCTTTGATTGTATCCTTCTAAAGCTTACGCTTCGCTATGGTATTTTAAGCAGAATCAACCGTTTGTTCATAAAGACGTTTAATATCTTCATCGGTTCCTACAGGTGGTGTCAGCAGAGTTCGGCTAAGTTTGCGCTTAGATTCAATGAGTTCATGTAGGCGTATGTCAAAGCTATGTCTATCTAAAGTCGGGTGTATAGCCATCGGGTAGTAAATATGAACTTCTTTATTTTGACCAATTCGATAAACTCTGTCTGAACATTGATCCTCAACCGCCGGGTTCCACCAACGAGATAAATGGATTACATGATTAGCGGCCGTTAATGTTAGACCTACTCCACCGGCCTTTGGCGATAGAATCATAACATCAAAACCGGACCTGGATTGAAATTCATCAACCCTTCGTTTGCGTTTATCCCCAGATACGCTGCCATTAATAACTAGTGGTGGTGATTGTAATTGGTAGCGGCGCTGAAATATAATTTGCAAAACACTTTGTAGTTCGATGGATTCCAAAAAAATAAGAGCCTTCTCACCACGTTTTTTTATTTCGTCAAGAATATTTACTGTCTGGACTAATCGAGCAGAAGCTGAAATGAATTCGTTGTCGTCAATATTTTCATATTGGAGGGGGTGAAGGGAGATGTTTCGCAGGCGATGTAGGACTTCTAACATTGCACCCTTATGTCTTTCACTATTTTTCGCGTCTCTGATAGTTTCCAAATAAAGTTCTGCCTGAATTTTGGGCATAATCGCCTTGCATATATGTTCGTATTTTTTTGGTAAGCCCGAAAGATGTTCCCCTTTTAAACGGCGAAGCATTGGTTTTGGATGATTCGGCGGTTCGGGTTCAGC
Organism: Biomaibacter sp. TOL; assembly: GCF_059717795.1. Lineage (NCBI taxonomy): Bacteria > Bacillati > Bacillota > Clostridia > Thermosediminibacterales > Tepidanaerobacteraceae > Biomaibacter > Biomaibacter sp. TOL. The sequence goes on from NZ_AP046092.1 coordinate 511,653, forward strand.
ATCATCAATCCTACTCTTAAGTTCCAATAAGGCACCGTTTTCTTGTGCAGATTGATCTTCGTAAGTCTTGCTAAATGATTTAAGGTCTTTTAGGTATCCAGGTTGGACAGTATCCATGATGCACCATAAATCAGCTAACCTGTTTTCTACCGGTGTTCCAGTTAAAGCAATAACAAACTCTGAATTCATAGCCTTTGCTGCCTCAGTCATTAATGCTCCAGGGGTCTTAATCTTTTGAGCCTCATCAAAAACAATGACTCCCCAACGAATGCGACCAAAGCTGTGTTGATAGTCACGCAAGGTTTCATAAGTAGTTAATACCCAATCGGCTTCCTCAAGCGCCTTGTAAGACAAGAGGGGTACTCCTTTGGACAATTCTCCCCGTTCTCCCAAAGTAACTGAACGTTTGAGTGCTTTTAATCCTGCACCGTAAGCGCGAATAAGTTTGCCCAGGCCCGGTTTACTTAGATGCTTATTATGTTCGTCTTCCCAGTTTTTTAATAAACCGGTGGGGGCAACCACCAGGAAAGGAGCCCTTGGTATTTGACCAGAATTCATTAACTCTTGAACCCAAGCAAGAAATACCAGGGTCTGCAGGGTTTTCCCGAGTCCCATGTCATCAGCCAGCAAGGCACCAGGACTTCCTTTGCACCAGTGTTCTTTCAGCCATTGCAGCCCTTTTATTTGATGAGGTTTAAGGCGATTAAGATCGAACACTGTAGGGGCAGACGTTATATTTGCGCGGCCTGGACGTGGTGGCCGTGTGTAATCTAAAGTCTCTAGATTATCTTTTATCAAGAGTACGGTTGGTCGTTTGGGTTCTTGGCCTGATATAGTTTCGGTTAGAATGTCGAGAGCCTCAAGGGTTTCCTGAGTGGCAGGAATGGGTTGATCTTGATAATTAATCTCCGATTTGCCGGCCTGTATAGCTTCCTGCAACTCCTCGCGCAGCTTTCCCAAATTCTGACTATCAATCCGTACTTCCTTTTCACCGATCCGAACCCCCATTTCTTCAGGTGGAAGCCAGGGTTCTCTGGGACGAATAATCCAAGGGAGTACCTTAGGTGTCCAAAGGCCAATCTCTTTGACACGTTCCCCGTATGCAGGTGGTTCATGAAACAATTGGTCTAAGAAATACTCTAAATCCTGGTCTGGCTGGAGTAAAGAATCCATTACTTCTCCAAGTTCTTCGCGTAAAGCTGCGTAAGGATTCATTAAAAAGGAGCGACGTTCAGATTCAGGTGCATCAATTTTTTTGCGCACTACGGATAGAGCCTTCTGAAGTGGTTTATCGATAACAAGATACCATCCTCCGCCTAGTGCATAACGAGAACGACTGTCATAGAACTTACGAAATTGATTGGCAAATGTTTTCTGATATGCCTCGGGAAGAATTTGTTTAACGGAAGATAATTCATTCTCAAATTGAACTTCATTAGGAACATTTGCAGAACTAACTTCTTTGCGAATAAGAACAGGGTCAAAAGTCAATTCACCTTGTTCATTCAGGTAAACGTCTAATGTAAATGCTGTGCCCAGAACCACCCTCATGTCTTTTAAATACCTATCAACCACGATATTGTCAGATATAAGCTCTCTAATCTTTGCCCATTTTAAAAACCGCTGTTCTATATCCATCGGTGGAGCAGCGTTATAGTTTTCCATAATTAAAATCAATGAATAAAGGGGTTCAGCCAAACGATAAGAAAGCCCAGCAACCTCAACAAATGCCCCTTTAATTTTTGGACCGATTATATTTCTACCTCTATTATCAACCAAGCGCCACAAAAATTTAAAACTTTGTTGGTCGATTGTACCTTTTCCTTGTATTACTAAGTTATAAGGCGCAACTGGTGGCAGGCCTAGCATCGACGCCTCTGTTTCACTAAGGTTGGCAATAACGCTGTGAGGCAATAGAACCGCTCCGTTAGAAAGTTCCTTGATTCGTTCTTCCTCCAATAGCCGAAGCAAAATCGGGATTGCAGATTTAACTTTTGAAGAAGAAGGGGCTATTTCATAAGCCCATTGTTCCGGCAATAGAATTTGACAATTTCGGGTTATTGAAAATTGCACGCCGTCAATTTCAATTGACCAGTTTATTTGGGTTTCCAAAGATGGTCACCTCTATATCAAATTAAATCATATAGTCTCGCGGCGTAATCTTGATATTGGTATACTGGTAAATAAAGGAAGCTATTTTGCTCTGCCAATAACCTCTATCGGAATAAATATGTTTAAAGCTCTCATCTTCTCCGTAAGCAAGCTGCTCTCGAGTATAAGAATTTCTATAAAGAGGGGGTGCGTAGTTGTTCCCATGGACCCATATTCGGCAACTACCATTGTGACTCCATTCAGCCACCGTTAAACCTTGAATCTTTAAAAGGAGGACAGATTGATCGGAAGCTCCTTTAAGGAGGCCATAGGACCCTCGACGGTTGGGAAGCCACTGTCTGGCTAATTGATAAACCTTTGTCCCTAAAACGATCCAGGCATCATCTATATAATCTAAATATGCTTTCCAAAAAGCACGTCGGTACCTCCAATGACGATCAAGAGATGTAGTATCAAGTAGAGCAAAAAAGTCTTCAATAGCCTCTTCTGCCAACCAGCGCAAGAGTACATTTTGAGCTGCTTCCGATACCCCAGCCCAGGCACCCACTTTCAGCCTAGGATGTCCCATTTGCTCCAAAAGGAATTTTTTAATTAAGTTTTTGATATCAATTGGTGGAACATTATTGTCAAATGGCATTAGAAGCGTTTCGGCAAGACGAGCTTTTTCTCTGGGAAAACGCAATTTGCCTTCCAGCGTTGCAAATTCTATTATTCGTTTAAGCTCGTTCATTGATAGTCTATCACAAAGATTCTTCTTGATCTTTTCCAAAGAATAAAGAAAAACTGACTGCAAGAAACCCCCTCTAGCAAGTTCCCCAGTTAACCCGGCATTCTTTAAAAGTTCTTCTATAGATTCATTTTCTCTTTTATAGATTAGGCTTGTAAATTTGTTTATATCATCTGTTTCCAAGAGGTGAAAATCATTGCAGCGTTTCTGCCAAGCTTTAATTCGATTAGAGACCGTTTTCGCAAGAAGATAGGCTATCCCCCGCCGTAAATCCTCAAAAGAGTTGATATTTTGAGGATAGTCACGTAAGAAGACGTGAATCAAAGCAGCGATAACTGACGCTCTGGGGCGCTGGGCGACGATATGGAAGTATTCCCGTAAAAACCTACTATCTTCTCCTAGCCATGGCCTTTCTCCAAGAAATAAAACATAAGGTGCTCGCTTTAAATGAATGTAGGCCACTCTGTCTAATTTGTGTCGCGATAACCATGCTTGTCTTAAGATTCGCAAGGTCTCTTCGAGATCGTATTTCGTTGGCTGTTTTGGTGTAATGTCGCTAAAACATTCCTCCACAATTTTACAGGCCTGTTCGAGCTTAACAGGACGCTCTGGAAAACGTGGCAATGGTGGTAGAACCCAGGTCGTAACCAATTCACGTAACATAATTTTGTTATTGGACATCTCGGCTCTCTCCTGTTTTCTCAAGTTCTTCTTCTATTATATTGACTGGCTCAGGGACCTTAGGAGTGGCCATTATAAATCTAAGATCTATGCGGCGGTTCATTTGCCGGCTGGAATCATCGACATTAGGAACTACCGGTCGCTGGTCAGCATATCCGCTCACACTAAAGATAGGTTGACCTGCAAAATTTTGCAGTTGTTCCAAGCTCGGTTCCATACTTATTAAAGCCCGGTATGTTGTAATAGCACGTGCGGCAGAAAGTGTCCAGTTATTGGGAAATTGCGGTGTGTTTATTGGGAGGTCGTCAGTGTGACCTTCAATAAAAATTGCTTCTAACTTACCCTGGTACTTTGATTCTTCGCTATTGGCACTATCTTCCTCAGGACTACCAGTATACAATGGTAAGACATTAGCTAAAACTTCTGCCAATATTTTTATGTTTTTTTCTCCTTCCGGTCGAAAAGTTGCGCTTCCTGACGGGAATAGTATGGCTTCCGGCAAATGCAGAATCCCCTGCTCCAAGTCTACCCTAACTAAAACACCGCGTTTGGATAAAGAATCTTGAATTTCTGCAAGAAGTTGTCGTCTAACAGCATTTGCATTCGTCAAGTTTTCAATGGTAATCCTCTTCTGCTCCTCGGCAATACGATTTTTTTCGCTGGCATCTTTGAACTGTAAAACAAATACCAACAAAGTTAAAATAAAAACGAAAATTAATCCAGACATTAAATCACTAACAGACACAAGGTAGTTGTCGCCAGCCTCTTCTTGGTGAACATTAATACTAAACCGATTGAACATATAGAATCACCTTCTTAATTTCTCAGACCGATTTAATATAAGAATCGCCATCTTTTTGTCGTCTCGGATCAACCAGGTCTTTTACCGTGTAGTTTAATTCCTCTATATCTTCGCTTAATTCACCTAAAGCTCCGGATAGCTTTTGAATTACATCTGATAGAAATTTTTCCATCTCCATTATAAAACTTCTAACTTGCTGAGTATAGGCATTTACCCCATTGTCGATAGCTTGAAAAGTCTTCCCAAGTTCTTGATCAAGGCCTTCAAACCGTAACTCTTGGCTTTGCCAAACACGGGTGATCTGTTCATTGTGGCGCTGTAAAGCTTGCGATGACTCATCAAATTGTTCGGAAGACTTCTGCAGAGTGGCCACGCAATTATCTAATGCAAGGGTTAAAGACTGAAGTTCTTCATGCGTTTTGGTAATTGTATTGAGCATATTTCCCAAGCGGTCTTGACTCTCTCTAAGCATTAGTAAAGAACTGGCTATTTCACTGGTTGTTTCCTTGGAAATGGAACGCCACCAATCACCTATTTCCGTAACCTGGTAAACCACATTTCCTGCTTTTTCTATACTGGCACTTAGTTGGCCTATTGCATCCTGGAACACTTTGAAATTAGAAATGAAGAGTTTGGAGACATCTTCGGCACCTTGTTGGAAAGCTACAAGACCTCCTTCTAGACTGGCGACAAAGCTTTGACGGCCTTTATCTATGGCTTCGGAAATATTCAAGAGTTCTATGTTCAAATTCTGAATAGTTGATGACAGTAATTCAATCTCTTTTTGGGAAGTTCCTGTAATCTCTGAACGAAAATCTCTAATCGTCTCTTTAAATTGGCGTGAAACATCTTCTGCCCCCTGTTGGAATACTGCAAGTCCGCCCTCTAAACCTTTAAGCAACCCTTCACGGCTTTTTTCAAGGGTATCACCGATAGTTGTAAGGTTTTTCATAAGTTCTTTCATTGTATGTAGAAGATCTTTCATTTCTGTATTGGTTGCCTCACTAAGTGTAATCTTGAAGTCGTTAACCATTTGCCTTAGTATCTCTTCATTTGTTGAATTACGGTCAGCTCTCAGCCCATCTACTGTTTGAATCAGCTTATCTAGTGCAGGTACTAGTCTGCCTGCAAGTTTCTCATCCAAAGCTTGAGCTATAGATACCGCCAATTCATTATTAAATCTTTTTAATTCACTTGTTTGTTCAAGTGAATTATTGTACATTTTAATTACTAATTGTTCCGGGGTAACTGAAATAATCAATTTATTAAGATAACTGCGTAAAGTTTCAAGCTCATCATTTAATTGTCTTATTCTATTTTTCTCGCAAATGGAAAATGCAATGGAGCAAAAAAGCCCTCCAATACTTGTTAGAAAAGCAGTGTCAGCTCCTCCAAGTAAACCACCGAGTGATTCTCGCATCTGTATTATGTCATTTGAGGCAAGACCTTGTTTTGCAAGAAATATACCAAAAACTAAACCGATAAAAGTGCCTAAAATTCCAGCTCCGGTCAAATAGTTTGGAAAGGCATTGTAAAAGCGCAAATTGAGTCTGGGATGAATAACATTTGCCTCGCTAAATAGCATTTCTGCCCCAACACTTTTTTGTATAACAAAGGGTTGGAAATCTGGTTCAGGTAAGATTAATATTTCATGGAATTGTTTCCAGAGCTCACCTATCAGTTCGTGATTATATGCCCATAAATTAAACTCTTCGAAGGCCTCTGCAAAACTTGTGGGGTTTTCATAATCTTTCAATTTTGAATTTACTTGTTTTAGTTGAATAAGAAGCTTCTTAGTCTCACCAAAAAAAGTTATGAAATGATAAACAGCCCACGAAACTATGAGTGCAGAAATAAATATTGCACCCTGAAAAGAAGCCGTCCACATTGCTATTATGCTAAACATTTAGCAAACACCACCTTTGATAAATAAACTTAATCAAACTCAATTTCATCAATTTTTATTTATCAATAGTTATATGTTGGTTCTAAACTCTCCCTTTGATTTTTTCCCAGTCTTGGGATTTCTTTTTAAAGTTGTTTTTCTCTCTCCAGATATAAAGCTCAAATTTACCATTTTCACCCGTCGCACCCAGCACCTCGCAAATAACTTAATTAGATTTGTCTTTCCTGTACCGGAAATACTTGTGAGAATGACAAAAGAGCGGAAAATTCATTTTAACCGAAACAATGTCGCAAATACTCCTAAAAAAAGCATCATTCGCGACATATTTGTCGCGAACATTTCACATTCATTGATTTTGGTTTTTTCTGAATTTGTCTAAGACTTTAAATTAATTCAACACATAAAAAACGTTTACCATTTACCAATCGCCTTATGTATAATCTTAGTAAAATTTTTTTAAGATATATTTTCGATAAAAAAGATAAAATTCCTTCAAAAATAATAACGAAATTTTTTAATCTTTGATTTCATAAGTAAATATAAAAAACATTGATACATCGTCTTTTGACAACGAAAAAAGATTCATATTTTTTTAGTAAAGCAATGGGAATCGCCCTTTTTTTCTGGTAAAATGTTAGTAGGGAAAACACCCAGAAAGGAGAATTCCCTCTAATGATTTTACCAAATAAACAAAAGAAAGCAAAGTTCTTTAACAAAATAAATCTTAAAGCTACCTTTGATAATCCTTCGGTTTCATCCAATAATATCTCCAAGACATTACCCATAGATGTTATTGTCACTGTAGTTCTAGACAGGATACTACACTATTCTTATATAATCCAGCTGCCGCCTGAAAGACAGTAAAAACAGGGCTTTACAGTATCCCCATACCAGTGATTAATTTTAAAAAGCCAGGGTGGGTCAGTTTGGTACGAATATATTGAAATATATACCGGAAAGGCGGGGTGCAGAATTTATGTCAATAGCCATCGCAATCTCGGCGCAGGGGTATGGCACAGAGGCCGCATTCGACTACAGGGCTGAAATGACGGGCCATATCGTAATAAAACCTTCCAACGGTCAGGAGTTTTTGAACATGCTTGCAGAATTTTCGCAAAATCAAGGTGCCATTTATCTGCTCAAGGTCTTCAGCCATTCATATCCCCGGGGCATCATCATGAGCAACTGGAGTGGGTTCTACGACGAGCCCGGCCCCAATGACACAAAAAAAGCGGCTTATGTTTCAGACCTTTCCGCCCGTATCCAAAAAGGAGATATTCGATTTGCCGGAGGCTCCCAAATATTATTATTTGGATGTGATCTCGCAGGAAATTTTTCCATAAAACTTTCCGCAGCTACGGGAGGAACCGTTATAGCTTCTTCCGGAGGCACATACCCCGAGATTGCCGGGGGCCGAGAAACCGGAGTTTTTATAACTACCGATCAATGGCAAGTATATACGGCAGGGAGCTATTCCTATAGCGCAGGTAAAAGGCTTCGGGCCTGGTAATCCCGGATTTAAACTTTTGATTTTTATTCCTTCTCAAGTTTCACCGCTAGCAGCAAACCTTTTTTTACTTTTACCATCGCCTCGTTTCCAAGAAAAATATTGCTGATCCCCCGGGATGCCCCCATGGGTATTGTTTCACCTTTGAGGGGATAATAGAGCCCCCGGCTTTCAATGCCCGACACTTCCTCGCTCAATGGAATCAACGAGAGCAGGTCCCTTTTTTTGCCGGATATTTTTACCTGCCCTTCTATCAGGAACATCTCCCAGTTTCCGCCCGCCAGTCTTACTTCCAGGCCCCTTTTCTTGAAATTCACCATTAACAATATATTCGCAAGGCTATGGTCGGGCCTGTCCCCAATCCCGGCTAAAATTACTGCCTCTGTAGCTCCCCTTTGTAAAGCAATTTCCAGGGCTAGCTCCGTATCTGTAAAATCCTTTTCGGCAGGGAATGTTTCCTGGTCTATCCCAAGTTCCTTTATCTTTTTCAAATCTTCCGGTGTTACCGAATCCATGTCGCCCACTACAAGGTCCGGAACCACTCCCAACTCGAAGGCATGGCGTACTCCGCTGTCGGCGCAAATTATGAAATCGGCTTTGGCAAGGTATGATTTAATGCAGGGGCATTTTTTCATCTCTCCGCCGGAAAAAATTAAAGCTCGCATATTACATCCACTCCTTCTGATAAAAATTTTTAAACCTGCAGCTAAGCAATAATCCAGCGGATTCCTTTCTGTTCTAATTCCTCTCGCCACCCTTCGGGAGGAGGGGTATCGCTCACTACGGCATCTATTTCTTGCACATCGGCAATCTTGTAAAATTTGCTGAGTCCTATCTTTGAATGGTCTAAAAGCGCTATGGTTTCCTCGGAATTTTCCATATATTTTCTGGTAAGCAGCGCTTTGTCGGGATCGTAGCTAGTTATGCCCTTTTTAATCAAAATCCCTTCAGCGGAGATAAAGGCTTTATCCACATGAAAATATTCCATCATCTTTTCAGCAATGGAACCGGCAACTCTCATGTGCACAGGGTTTACCTTGCCGCCTATAAAAAATATACTTCCTGTAAAATATTCGTTTTTCCGGAAACTTATTAACAGGTTTAAAAGGGGAATGGAACTTGTCAATATGGTGAGGTTCTTCTTATAAAACAAATATTCCGCCATTTGCAAGGTCGTGGTGCCCTCGTCGATGGCTATAATATCATTGTCCTGCACTAGCTGGGCTGCCGCCTTGCCAATCCTCTTTTTTTCCTCTATGAATTTAATTTCCCTTTGTAAATGAGGTGGTTCCTCATGTTCTGGATTTAATTTCACTGCTCCTCCATAGATACGGGTCAATTTTCCTTTTTTCTCCAGTTCTTCCAGATATCTGCGGACAGTCTCCAGGGAGACATTTAGTTCAGCTGCAAGATTGCTGGTCTCGACCTTACCCAGTAAATTCAATTGTTTTAAAATATAATTCTTCCTATCTTCACCAACTAAAGACATTTAATATCCTCCAATAGTAATCGCGAATAATTATACTTATGATTATGTGACACTTAGAGTGTTTCAAAATATCCACATTGGGGACATATCTCCCTCTCCTATAGTTTTCCAATCCCAGAAAAGGAGATCTGTTCCCCAAATCATTATATTCCCCTTCATTGGGGACATTCCTCCGACTACCCCAGACGCATACCCCAGAAGAGGAGGTGTGTCCCATAACCTATTATATAACCTATTATACCATTTCTTTTATTTCCAGAATATATTTTGTTTAATGGTCTCCACCAATCTTTTTACATCTTCCACCGAAATATCCCCGATGCTTCCTATTCTGAAGGTAGGCAATTGTGTGAGCTTTCCAGGATATATGATAAAACCGCAGGCTTTAAGCCTGTTATAAAATTCTTTAAAATCAAACATGGCACTTTCAGGATAAAAAAAACTTGTAACTATTGGAGACTGGTATTCCAAAGGAAGAAGACTTTTAAAACCGATATCCTGCATGCCTTTTAAAAGGGTCTGCTGATTTTCCCGGTAACGTTCATACCTCTTTTTAATGCCTCCTTCCTCCTCCAGTTCCAGCAGCGCTTGATGAAAGGCCAGCACCGCATGAGTGGGGGATGTGAAGCGCCATTTGCCGTGATGTTCCTCCATGGTCCGCCACTGATCGTATAAATCTAGTGCCAGGGAGCGTGCCCGGCCTTTACATCCTGTTACGGCATCTTTTTCGGCGATGATGAAGCCGAAGCCAGGAACCCCCTGGATACATTTGTTGGCACTACTTATCAAAAAATCTATCTTAAGTTTTGCTACATCAAATTCTATTCCTCCAAAACTACTCATTGCATCAACTATGAAAACTTTGTCGTATTTTTTTACTATTTCACTTATTTTATCAATAGGGTTCAACATGCCCGTGGTGGTTTCACAGTGGACTGCCGCCACATGGGTGATGCCTGGCTCTTTTTTTAAAACATTTTCCAGCTTCCCTAAATCCGGCGGCATAAGCTCCCCGTCATCCAAAATAACCATATCTATGTTTAAAATCTCAGCTATTTGCGCTATTCGCCGCCCATAAACACCGTTTATGACCACCAAGAGTTTGCCATGCCGGGGTATTGCCGACCCTATGACCGATTCCACACAGAAAGTCCCACTACCCTGCATCAATATAGCTGTGTAATCCCGGATTTCTTTTGTAGCAAGACCCACAAGCCTCTCCCGGATTTCCTGAACAAAACCGTTATAGTCCTCATCCCAGGTACACTGATCTTTAAGCATAGCAGCTTTTACACCGGCAGTAGTAGAAAGGGGGCCCGGGGTAAACAGCAAATAAGGGTTTCCTGGAAGTTTATCCAATCTCATATATATTAGTTCCTCCTTCTTAGCATTAAGAATCACTCATTTACTTCCGCTATAGCCTTATCCAGTATCTCTATGGCCAAGTCTATTTCCTCCTGCCGGATTACTAAAGGAGGAGACAATGTTATGATATTTCCATGGGAAATTTTAAAACTTAAGCCCTTTTCAAGACAAGAATACATTATTTTTTCCGTTTCATCCACGGCGGGTTCTTTGGTTTTTCTATTTTTTACCAGCTCAACAGCAAACAACAGACCAATGCCTCTCACATCTCCGATGAGCGAATACTTTTCCCTAAGTTTTTTAAGCCTTTGGTACATGTAGCTGCCCATTTTTTCACAATGAACCAGCAAGTTCTCTTTTTGTATAAATTCTATAGTGGCCAGAGCCGCTGCGGCTCCCACAGGGCTTTTTTCATGGGTATAATGGCCTATGGAAAAATGCTGTGCTACATCCAGTTCTTCTTTTGCGATTAAGGCTGCCATGGGGAAAATCCCTCCACCCAGACCTTTACCTATAACCACCATATCGGGCACTATACCATAATGTTCAAAAGCAAACATTCTACCGGTTCTTCCCAGTGATATAGCAGTTTCATCCAGTATCAACAAAACTCCATGGCGGTCGCACAATTTTCGTATCTCATTGAAATAACCCGAAGGTGGAAGTTGCACATCAGTATTTCTGACAGTCTCCAGGATAACCGCTCCTACATCTCCCGCCTTCTCCAGCACATTTCCAAGGTATTCTACACACTTTAAATCGCATATATCACATTTACCCATTATGCAGCGATAATTGTTAACCGGAAGAACATGCTCCACTCCCGGCAACAGCGGACCCATACCTTTACTGAAAGCTGATTCCCCCCCTACTGAAATGGCATCCAACGAAGCACCGTGAAATGAATCCCACATGGAAACTACCTTAAACCTTCCTGTGGCAATGCGTGCAAGTTTTAACGCTATTCCAACGGCAGAAGTGGCTCCCGGTGCAAACAACACCTTGTTTAAAGTTCCTGGTGCAATTTGGGCAAGCTTTTCGGCTAGTTCTATTATCTTTATATTGGTGTATCTTCTGGTAGAAAAAGGAAGTATATCCAACTGCTTCTTGACGGCATCTATAACATATGGATTTGCAAACCCTACTTGGTGCACATTGTTTCCGTGAAAATCCATTATCTTCCTGCCCTGTAAGTCTTCAAGATATATTCCCTTACATGAATTCAACACGTCCAGGCACGGTGTGGATAAAGACTGGTGTAAGAAAAACTCGGCATCCTTTTTTAGCCACTTTTTGGTTTCTTCGTCTATATTATCCAGAATCCATTTTTCCCGGTAAGGCGAAATGTTTATATCCCCCTCCAGTCTCAATTCATGGCCGTACTTCTGCATAATTTTTCTCTCCTTCTAAAAGCCTCATGTTGATGTCCTGGATTACATATTCCAACTCGCCTATGGTATCGATGACGTAATGGGCTCCCGCCTGCCTGAAGTGTTTCCGGGCCTTCAGCACCTTTTGGTCCAGCAGTTTCAGGTCCATATGGCTTACTTCTTCCCGGCTAAGCCCCAGCTCACTACCACCCAGCACTACACCCACACTCCACATGCCGGCATTGAGGCCTTCTTTTATGTCGCTAACGGTATCTCCGACTTTAACCATGGCTTCTTGGGGATAAATCCCCAGCAGCATGGCATTCTTATAGCACATCCATGGAAAAGGTCTCCCTGCAGGTACATCCGTAGGAGTAACTACCACATCCGGTATCACGCCATACTCTTCGGCTTTCTTTGCAACTATTTTCATCATATCAGCCGTATATCCTGTGGTGGAACCTATCTTAATCCCATTTTTTCTTAAACTATAAAAGAGCTCTGCAACCCCCGGAATAGGTTTTGAATAATAAGGCAATATCTCCAAAAGAATCGGGACAAATTCCCTATAAAGACCATTCACATCTTCTTCATCGGGCTTTTTACCGAACTTTTCCACCCAGGCATCGGAAACCCTTTTTATATTACACAATGCTTTGATGTGGTCTCGCTTCGTAAGTCCCATGAAAGTGCGGACCTCATCCGCCGTAAGTTGAATGTCTCTTTTTTTAAATAGCTCAAGAAAGGCTTCTACCGGTGCAAAACAGCCATAATCCACCAGAGTCCCAGCCCAGTCAAAGACTACTGCCTTTATGTTTCCTTTATAATTTGCCAACATTTTACATCCTCCATATTAACTTAATATATTAAATGTACTCATTTCCTCTGTCAGCTCCAGTTTCAGCAGTTTGCAAACCATGGGTGCTATGGCAAGCTGTGGCACCTCTTCGCTATAGAATCCCGGCTTAAAAGCAGAGCTTATGGTAAAGAGCGGTACATGACGCTCATCGGGGCTTATACCCTGGTGTAAGCCGTCGTTGTTCATGCCGTGGTCTGCGGTGATGACAATATGGTAATTATTTTCCATCCACCCGGGTGCCAACCGCGCAAACCACCTGTCCAGTTCTATGGCCTGTTTTCTATACTCTTTGGAATCGGGGCCGAAAAGATGGCCCACATAATCCATGCCCATGGGGTGAATTAACAGAAAATCCGGATCATATCTCCTGCGGAGGATTTCGCCGTCTATCATCAGATGAGAATCGGGATAGGAATCATCAAAATAAAATTTGCCGTATTGTATGGCACTATTCTCATCCATTTGCTCACGGTCCTCGATAATGTCATAAGGCACATGGTTGTATAGTTCGCTGATAAAAAAGTAGGCCGCCGCTGCAGTTTTCAATCCTTTTTCCTTAGCCAGATGAAAGACACTCTTTTGTTCAGAAAGCCGGATAATATCATTTGACGTAATGCCACTCACATGAGGGGCGGTACCGGTCAAAAGGACTTCATACAGAGGCCTGGATACGGTAGGCAATTCCGTTTTTACTAAAAACCTTGCGGCCAAGTTTTTCTCCACAAGGTGATTGAGATAACCCATCTGCATGCATGCCGTGTCATACCGCAATCCATCTATCATAACCATAATGACTTTTCCCATTCTGATTCCTCCATTTGATATAGCTCTTTATACTGCGGTTTTTATCATTTCCCGGGCTTGAGGCACGCCTTTCAGCAGGGAAGAACCGCTTTTCGAATCATAGACTAAGCATGCTTCGGGGAATACCTTTATGTCGATTTTCTCGCCGGTCTTAAAAATGCAATTATCTTCTGCAGGCAAATCTATCAACATGGTGCCGCCTTGAAAAAGGCCCACATGTAACCTTATAATATTTCCCATGAAATTGTTCATTTGCACCTCTCCCCGAAGCACAGTTATAGCGCGGTCCTCAACCGTATTCCTGGCAAGACCGACGCTTTCCGCCCTGATCATGACCGTTATGGGCATGCCCGGCTGTGCATAATATGCCAGTTCGGGAAGCAGTAGTGTAAAGCGGCCGAACTGCCCAATGGCCGGGTGGACCGAGAGCAATATGCCGTCAAAACGGGACGCGGCTCCAATAAATTCTGCCGTGAACAAGCTCGCCGGATTCCTGTAAAGGTTTTGAGGTGTGGCCATTTCCACTATTTCACCGTTCCGCATAACCGCTATACGGTCCGACATAGCCAGAGCCTCAGCCTGGTCATGGGTTACATATATAGCGGTTATCCCTAGTTCCTGTTGAATTTGCCGGATCTCATTCCTGAGTGCCGTCCTTACCGATGCATCCAGGGCACTCAGTGGCTCATCCAGAAGCAGGATTTCCGGTTTTGGTGCCAAAGCCCTGGCCAGAGCCACGCGCTGCTGTTGTCCGCCGCTTAATTCATGTGGATAGCGCTTTTCAAAGCCCTCCAGGCCTACCTTTTCAAGCCAACATCGTGCTTCATGCCGGGCTTTTTCGTGTTCCATACCCTGTACCTCCAGACCGAAACTGATGTTTCCCAGGGCTGTTAGATTTGGGAATAGGGCGTAGTTTTGAAATACCATGCCCACCTTGCGCTTCTGCGGAGGGACGCAGCTAAAATTACAGTCGTCAAGCCAGACTTCTCCTTCATCAGCACTTTCAAGGCCGGCAATGATCCGAAGGAGGGTGCTTTTGCCACAGCCGCTGGGGCCCAACAAGCTTACAAATTCTCCTGCGCCTACGGTTATTTCTATACCTTTTAAAGCCTGAAAAGTTCCAAACCACTTGCTTATGCCTTTAAGCCTTAACTGTTTCACCCATATCACTCGCTTTCTTTTGTATTATAAAATCATCCTCTTTTTGAACATTTTGAGCAGGCTGGCTCAGGTAGCCCGCAACTGAAGTAAATAAAAAGGTGATGATTATGGCGATCATAGACATAGCACTGGTTTGATGCCCGTCTATGCGGAAATATTTGTTTAAAAGAACAGGATATGTCTCCCAGCCAGCGCCTACAATCAACTGAGCCAGGGCAAAGTCATCGAAGGCTGTGGCAAAAGCCATAGCCCCAGCTACAGCTATACCTCTCTTGAGAGATGGAATCAAAATCCTCGTTAGAAACTGAAAGGTGGTACAACGCAGAGTACAGGCAGCTTCATACAAAAGCTTGACATTTATGGCCCTAAAGCTGTTTTGTAAAGTCCAGTATACAAACGGAAGTCCAAAGGCTGCCTCCGCACCGATCAATAACACAGGCTGCCCTAGCAATACCGGCAGGAATTCTCCATAAAAGCTTACCACACCTATAGCCAACACAACTCCCGGCAGCGCCACCGGAATTATGGCAAGAGCCTCCAGCCAATCCCCAATACGGTTCTTTCCGATATTTACTGCCAGCAGTGCCAGAATTACCACTCCCACTTCGATTATGGAAGCAAGTATTGATAGAAAAAGGGATCGACCCATGGTGCCGACAAAAGCCGGGTCTCTAAAAACTTGAACATATGCATTGATAGTCCAGGATTCGGGTAGAATGGTAGTAGTCCAGCGCCGGGCTAGAGAAAAGAGCAGAGTCGCTATAAGCGGCAAAAAAGTGTATATAAGAAAAAAACCGGTAAGCAACCACATAAACCAATGTTCCTGGCTTTTGTTGTCATATGATGCTGCATGTTTCATTCCAACCACCTCGCTGCTTTTCGGTTTGCGGACCTATATATCAGAACTACGAAAACCATAATTATTAAAAGAATAAAGGATAAGGCATTGGCATCGGCGTGCCGGAACAATGACTGTTGTATTAAATATCCAATCTGAATGGTGATTAAATTTACATTGTCTCCGGATATGGCCTGCGCCGTGGCGTAGGTCCCCAGGGCCTGGAGAAATACCAGTGCGGTCGATGAAAGATAAGCCGGAAGCAGCACCGGTCCAGCGACCCGGAAAGCATATTGAAATTTTCCAGCACCCAGAGTGGACGCGGCTTCCATCCACTCCTGCCGTAGCGCTCCCGCTGCGGGAAGAAAAATCATGGACATAAACGGTATCAGAAATGATAGGTATGCCCAGTGAAGCCCCTGTATGGATGACAATTGAAACCCGGGGTAAAGATTGATACCGGCTTTTTTAAGCAATATGGTGAGCATACCATTGGTGCCCAGGGTGGCCACAATGGCGAAGGCAAGGCTTATACCTCCGTTGTGGGCGGCAAAGTTAAGGATGGCCAGGAACCATCCATGCCTTTTTAACCTACGTGCCCATACCAAGGCCAATGCCGCACCCGCGATGGATGCTTCTACCGTAGTCCACGCAGCAAGAAGCAAACTTTGTTTCAGGGCAATAAAATAAGTGCTGTTCTGCATCACCCTAATCCATCCGGCAAATCCATCCTGAAAGCTGGTTCTAATGAGTGCAGTCAGAGGAAAAATCAAAAAGAAGGCACATATCACAAGATAGGGCACGGTTAAAAGGGATGGCAATTCAGGCCGCCATCCCTTTTTATTACCGCTCATTGGCCGAGCACCTCTTTTGTCCAACGATCGGCAATAAGCTCGGGGGGAACTTCTGACCACGTCTGGGGCTTGCCCACATTACCATAAAAACTGTCGGGAAGCATGCGGTCTTTAACCTCTTTCGGAAGCGTCAGGTTTCCCGCTATGGCACGTATGGGCCGGGCATATCCTTTTGCGAAAATTATCTGTCCTTCATCGGATGTAACAAAGTCCGCAAAAAGCTTTGCGAGATTCGGATGGGGGGCCCATTTATTGAGTATAAGTGCACCTGGTGCATAGATGGAGCCTTCTTTGGGAAATACAATCTCCAGGTTTACCTCATTTTTTAATTTTTCTTTGTACCCCTGTGCAAGAAAATCATATAATATAACGATAGGAGCTTCGCCCTTTTGGATATTAGCAATACTGCCCTTTACATTTTTGATATTACCTTGTTTTTTGAGCTGGGCAAAATATTTCATTGCCGGATCAAGGTTCTTAATATCTCCCCCCAATGCATAAGCGACTGCTAGCACGGTGTTAACTCCGCTTCCCGATGAACGGGGGTCTGAAATGACCACCATATTTTTATACTCTGGTTTTAAAAGGTCGGCCCAGGACTGGGGTATATCTTTCACTATCTCCTTGTTTACCAGAAAAACGGGCACACCCACGTAAAGGCCGAACCAGTTGCCATCGGGGTCTTTAGCCCAATCCGGAATCTTATCCCAGTTGGCATTTTTATATGCCATGGTCACTCCCTCTTTCACCGCCACAGGCCCCCAGACCATGCCTATTTCTGCAGAATCGGCCTGAGGATTATTCCTCTCTGCTTTGAATTTGGTGATCTCTTCAGCGCTACTCATATCGGTATCCTGTCGGGTTATTCCGTATTTCGCATTAAATACCTGGAACATTTCTTTCCAGTTAGCCCAGTCATCGGGCTGCCCGTATGTAACATACTTGCCTTCGGCTTTTGCTTTGTTTTCGTCCGGGGGTGTATTCGGATTAGCGGCTCCATTATTTCCGGAACATCCAGTAAATAGAATCACAGCGCTCAACATCAGCAAAATGATCGCCTTCAGATTTTGTCTCATTTCATGTCACTCCTCATTTTTAATATTGAATTCTTGCACACAGAATCTCTTCAATGTCCCTCCTTTGTCTTCAATTTTCATCCTAAAATATATCACCTTTGTGTTAAATTAATATTAATAACACGTTAATTTTGTGTTTTTAATTTTAATATCGTGTGTTTATGTGGTTTTTTGCGATAAAAAAATACCGGATACTTAATCCAAAATCCGGAAAATAAAAAACACCTCAAACGAGGTGAATAAACTAAAACCATCAGAAAAAATAGGTTCTTTTCAATTCAGTTTTGAAGACACCGCCAATGAATTAAGTTCTATGCATTAAAGAAAGTCTGTTAAGACCATTGATTCATTCTAGAATCTCCCTGCCGGTATAGAGCTGGTAGTATCTACCTTTTTGTTCAAGCAGCTCTTCATGGCTGCCCCGCTCTATGATTTCCCCGTTCTCTATCACCAGTATTGCATCGGCGTTGCGAACAGTGGATAATCTGTGGGCTATCACAAATACGGTCCTTTCTTTCATCAGAGCTGCCATGCCTTTTTCAACCAGGCGCTCGGTACGGGTATCGATAGAACTGGTCGCTTCATCTAAAATCATTACCGGAGGTGAAGCAACATAGGCCCGCGCGATGGCAATCAGTTGCCTTTGCCCCTGCGACAGGTTTGCGCCGTCTTTGCTTATGACAGTATGGTACCCCTGTGGAAGGCGCATTATGAATGAATCTGCGCCCACCGCTTTTGCGGCATTTATACACTCCTCGTCCGTGGCATTGAGATTTCCATAGCGTATATTATCCAAAACTGTACCTGTGAAAAGGTGCGTATCCTGTAGGACCATGCCGAGAGAACGCCGCAGGCTTTCTTTTTTTATTCTCTTTATGTCTATGCCATCAAAGGTTATAAGGCCCTCTTTAATATCGTAAAACCTGTTTATCAAATTCGTGATAGTCGTTTTGCCTGCGCCCGTTGACCCTACAAAGGCGATCATCTGGCCAGGTTTTGCATACAGGGAAACGTTCTTCAGGACGAGTTTCTTATTGTCATACGAAAATGTGACATTATAAAAACGGACATCCCCTCTCAGCGGCTCAAGACGGGCTTTCCCATCCGGTTCTATTATGCGCCAGGCCTTTATACCGGTTTTCACGTCGCCTGGCACTTCTGAAAGAGTGCCATCCTCATTTTTTTCAACAGATACGAGCGTGACATTTCCATCATCAACCTCCGGCTTTTGGTCCATGACATTAAATATTCTTTCAGCGCCGGCCATTGCCGCAAGAATATTGTTTATCTGATTTGTAATCTGATTGATCGGCTGGCCAATCTGGCGGGAATACTGCAAAAATGCGGCAAGGGAACCAATATCGAATGAACCTTTCAGCGTAAGTATGCCGCCCATAACGGCAATTGCAGCATAACAAATGTTGTTGAGATTTACCATAACCGGCATGATTATGCCCGCCAGAAAATTCGCCTTTGTGGCTGCTTGGCGAAAACTTTCATTTATTTTATAAAATGATTCCTTTGCAGCTTCTTCATGATTAAACACCTTAACTTCCTTCAGGCCGCCTATGATTTCCTCGATATAACCGTTAAGCTCACCCAGGATCTTTTGCTGATTTTGAAAATAACCGCGGCTTTTTTTGCCTATTTTTGTGCTTATAAAAATCATAAGAGCAAGCACAAGTGCGGTAATGGAAAACAGTGCCGGACTGAGCATGATCATTACCGCAATAGATCCGAAAAACATTAAAATGCTGGAGAACAATTGTGTAAGGCTTTGCTCAAGCATCATCTGCACATTGTCGATATCATTGGTGTAAAGGCTCATGAGTTCACCATGCGTATGTGTGTCAAAATATTCCAGAGGCAGTTCCTGCATTTTGTCGAACAGTTCCGAGCGCAGAATATTGATTGTTTTCTGCGCCACTCTTATAGTAAACCTCGTCTGAATATAAGCGGCGCATACCCCCACAAGATAAAGAACGCCCAGGCACAATAACGCGAAAGCCAACCCCCGCAAATTTCCGGGCAGAATATATTCATTTATCAAAGGCTTAAGAAAATATGAACCCGCAAGCATGCTGCCTGAACTTGTCAAAAGTGCGGCTACGACTATCGCTATCTGCAATTTGCTGTGGCGAAGATAAGCTAAAATCCGGGCCATCGTAGTTTTAATGTCTCTGGGCTTTTCAAATCTGATTGGCATGCTCCCTGGGCCCCTCATGAAACCGCGAGCGACTTTCCTGTTTTCTGCCATTATATAACCAGCCCTTCCTGTTGAGAATTACAAATTTCCCTGTACAGTCTGTTGTTTTCAAACAACTCATCATGCTTGCCTATACCGACCACCCTGCCGTCATCCAGCACCACTATTTTATCCGCGTTTTTCACGGAACTGATTCGCTGTGCGATAATCAGCACTGTTGTATCCTTCAGGTTTTCAGAAAAGGATTTCCTGATTCTGGCTTCGGTCGCAGTGTCAATTGCGCTGGTGCTATCGTCCAGTATCAATATCGGCGGCTTTTTGAGCAGAGCCCTTGCGATACAAAGCCTCTGTTTCTGCCCTCCGGAAACATTGACTCCTCCCTGGCCGAGCCTGGTGTCATAACCATCCGGAAAGCTGATAATGAAATCGTGCGCTTGAGCATAGCTTGCAGCTTTTTCAATATCCTCCTGGGTTGCATTTTCGTTGCCCCACATCAAATTTTCTCGTATTGTTCCGGAAAATAGCACATTTTTCTGCAAAACCATTCCGATACCGTCTCGCAACTGTTTAAGACTATATTCGCGCACATCAATACCGTCAATTAAAACCTGCCCTTTTGTAACATCATATAGCCGCGGAATAAGGCTGACAAGAGTGGTTTTGCCCGAACCCGTTCCCCCCACAATCGCCACATATTCGCCCGGCTCGATACTGAAATTGATATCGGAGAGAACGTT
Source organism: Biomaibacter sp. TOL (assembly GCF_059717795.1). Lineage (NCBI taxonomy): Bacteria > Bacillati > Bacillota > Clostridia > Thermosediminibacterales > Tepidanaerobacteraceae > Biomaibacter > Biomaibacter sp. TOL. The sequence continues at coordinate 532,147 of NZ_AP046092.1, forward strand.
CCTTCCTCCTTCTGCATATTTAAAATCAACATGCCTGAATTCGATTTTTCCCTTGCGCACCAGAGGGGAATTTAACTCTCTTTTATGATCTGTATCATCATTATCCGTTATGTCGATTTTCGTGTTGACCACCTCCAGAATCCTTTTGGCACAGGCTTCGGCACGGGCAAACAGTATAAATATCATGGAAAAAATCATTATACTCATCAGAATATGCATCAGATAACTGATAAAACTGATAAGAGAGCCTGCACCCATCTCATGCCCGGCTACCATCCTGCCACCGAACCAGATCACAATTAAAGTAGCGCCGTTCAGCACAAACATCATTAATGGCATAATTAAACTTATCAGGTTTCCCGCGTTTATTGCCGCCTCGGTCAAAGCATCGTTAGACTTTTTAAATTTCTGCTTCTCATAGCGTTCGCGAACAAAAGCCTTCACAACGCGTATGGCCGTCAGGTTTTCCTGTACAGTGCCGTTAAGGTTGTCTATTTTTTTCTGCATTTCGGCAAACTTTTGCTCCGCAGGCCGGAGCACCAGGAATATTCCCGCAATCAGTAGCGAGACGGCAATAAAAATCACTACCGACAACCGGGCGTTTATGCTCACTGCGAAAAAAATTGCGCATACAAGCATAAGAGGCGCACGCAGCAGCATGCGCAGACACATGAGAAGCGTATTTTGCATCTGCGTCACGTCGCTTGTAAGTCTCGTGACAAGCGATGCAGTGGAAAACTTATCAATGTTTGAAAAGGAAAATGCCTGCACCCTGTCAAAAAGCGCCCTGCGTAGATTGGCTGCAAAACCCTGACTTGCTTCTGCAGAAAATCTCATGTTCAAACCGCCGGCCATGATACTGATAGCCGCCAGCAGCACCATAAAAATGCCGTTTTTTACTATAAAATATATATCCTTTGAGGGTATGCCTTCATCGACAATTTTGGACATTAACAGCGGTATCATTAATTCGCACACCACATCAACCATTACAAACATCACACACAGCATCACATATTTTTTATAATTTCCGATATACGAATATAATTGCTTTATCACCTTTTATTCTCTCCTTTTCAATTGGGCAGGAGGTTGTACCCCCATTGATTCCAGGTTGTAAATCATGCGGATATAAAACTTTTTTAACTGTTCCCGTTCTTCGTCGGAAAAACCGTTAAAAATATTTCTATCAATCTCATAAAATGTGTTTTCGCATTCCTCAAGCAGTTGCAGCCCTTTGTCAGTGAGTGTTATGAGATTTCTGCGCAAATCGTTTTCATCGACGATTTTGCGCACTAAACCTGCCTTCTCCATTCGTTTGAGAGATATGGCTACAGTCGGTGGACTTATTCCAAGCATCTGAGCAATGTCCTTCTGTGAAGCAGCCATATTTCTCACTTCATATTTCAGGGCAAACAATATCGCCGGATGACTGGCCTCACTCAGGCCGCGCCTCGCAAACTCAGACTTTATGCAGCTGTGATGCATTCGCTCAAAAGTACGAAACAGCCATTCAAGAGCATTGGGATCATATTCCACATCGTTTCCTCCCCATTTTCGTTTGTTGTCTAATTATTTGTCGACTAACTATTTTCGTATTCTACAGTATTTTGTTCATGTTGTCAATAGAACGAAAATGGTTTTTCATTCATTTTGCTCGGATTATCAAGAACAGTGCAAATGCGCTTGTTAATACCGGTTTTTTTATGGTATAATTTTCATGTCGGAGGATTGATCATTATGAGTGAAATACATTTTAAAGCGGTTTCCCTCTGTAATGAGCTGAATCTCAACCATCTCGGCAAACATTTTGGATTTAACAAAAAGTTTCAATGGGATGAACCTTTATACTTGTCATCCCAGCAGTTGGAAGGCATCATTAAGTTTCCAAAAGATAAGTCGGCATATATTTTTTCCTTTGGTTCCATAGTTTTCTTGAATTTTGCACACCATGAAATAGCAGACCTTATCGAATATCTGAAGAAAATCGAAAAAGACATTCCTAATACTAATTTGGACTATTTTGACGATTACAACATTGAAATCGACCCCCTCAAGGATTTTTCAATCAATTACGACCAGATGACACTTCCAGAGCTCAAGGACTTTCATGCTGAAATAATTTCCGTCGTTCTTGCCAAATCTACAGCTTTAGACAGGATTGAAGTTGGAATAAATGAGCTTCTTGACGACATTGAAGATATGATTCACTTCCTTGAAGAAGGACATCTGAACATCTCCGACGAAAGGCTCGCCAAAGTATCGGGTAAAATACTCAGTTTCAAATATAACACCATATCATATGTAATGCTTTTAGACAAACCCAACATAACCTGGGTCAATGAAGAAAGCCAGAATCTATACAGTGAACTGGAAAAACTCTTCGAGCTCCGGGACAGATATGAGAAGATCCGTCACAAGACAGAAACGCTGCTTGATATTACCGATGTCTTTACCGGCCTTGCGCATGCCAAGAGGGGCACCCGTCTGGAATGGATGGTCATAATTTTAATTTTTGCAGAAATTCTCTTATCAATTATTATGTATATATGGAAATAATATTTAGTAATAATAGAATTATGATGCTGCAAGATAAAATTTGCGGAGGTGTCTTTGTGAAAATAAATCCCAATATTTTTCGTCAATATGATATAAGAGGTATTGTGGGACAGGACCTTGATGAAGAATTGGCAAACATCCTGGGCAAGGCATTTGGAACTTTTGCCGTCAAAAACGGCGAAAAAAAGGTCTTGGTAGGCAGCGATAACCGCTCCTCTTCTCCTTCTTTAAAAAAATCTCTAATAGACGGCCTTTTATCCACCGGCTGCGATGTGGTTGACATTGGCACCGTCATCACCCCCATCTTTTATTACTCCCGGATCCGCTATGATATAAAACCCGGCATCATGGTCACCGCCAGCCACAATCCGGGGGAGTTCAACGGTTTCAAGGTAGGCTTCGGTCCAGGTACCATATACGGCGAAGAGATCCAGGACCTTCGCAGGATGATGGAAAAGGGCGACTTTCTCACGGGAAACGGGAATTTATCATATTTGGACCCCACCGAAGATTACATAAATATGATTTGCGAAAAGATACATCTTGATAGAAAACTGCGGGTAGGTGTGGACTGCGGAAACGGCACCGCATCCTTTTTCGCTGAAAAACTGTTCAAACGTCTGGGTATTGATGTCTATCCCATATACTGCGATTCCGACCCGGGCTTTCCCCATCATTTTCCCGACCCGGTAAAGCCTGAGAATCTCAAGGATTTGAGAGACCTGGTATTGAAAGAAAAGCTGGACCTTGGCATAGGTTTTGACGGTGACGGTGATCGCATAGGCGTGGTGGATGACAGCGGAAACGTCATATTCGGCGACATGCTGATGATACTCTTCTGGCGTGAGATCATGCCGAAGCATCCCGGCGCCACTGCCATCGTGGAAGTAAAGTGCTCCCAGGCCCTTCCGGAAGAGATACAAAAGCTGGGCGGAAAGCCCATGTTCTATAAGACCGGCCATTCCCTCATAAAGGCCAAGATGAGGGAAATCGGTGCAGTGTTTACCGGCGAGATGTCCGGCCATATGTTCTTTGCGGATGAATACTACGGCTATGATGACGCGCTGTATGCCGCCGCGCGGCTGCTCAGAATCCTGTCAAAAACCTCCCGCAAGCTCTCAGTGCTTTTATCCGATGTGCCCCGCTATTACTCGACGCCGGAACTTCGGGTGCACTGCCCCGATGAGGAAAAATTCAAAAAGGTTGAAGAAGTGAAGGAGTATTTCAGGGATAAATATCCCATGATCGAAGTGGACGGAGCCCGGGTGCTCTTCCCCGAAGGCTGGGGCCTTGTGAGGAGTTCCAATACAGGGCCGGAGCTCATAGTGCGGTGTGAGGCCAGAACTCAAGAAGGATTAGAAAAAATAAAGAATGAGATACAGGATGCATTGAAACCGCTAAGACTGTTTTGATTTTTTAAAATGAAGATTTTAACATAAATAAATTTTGTAAAGGGGTATTGCTAATGGTGCATAGTTTAGAAGATAAAATGTATGAACAGATGGAAAAGATGTATGTAGATTTCAGTAAAAGATTTGAAGTCATATAGCTCCAGTAGCTCCAGGTAAGCGGACCCTGCGCCAGGAGCTGCAGATAGCCATCAGCTTTTAAAAGAGCCATTATAAGACTCAAAATTAGCCTTCTTATGATGAAAAAGTCGCGGCAGCAAAAAAGAATTTACAGTAAATACATAAGCTGCCCTCCTAAGAATTTAGGATGGGCAGTTTTTTGTACTATATATTCATATGATATTTTGCAAAATTTCTTCTTTCCTACAACTATTGCTGGTTAGAGATTATTTTCTTTTAATAATTCAATGGATTTAATATAATTTAACGCTTTTTTTGCCGCATCTTCCGGGTTCGGAAGCGGCAGGCATTCAAAAGCAATGACGCCTTTGTAATTTATTTGTTTCAATGCTTTAATTATTTCATCGAATGCTATATGCCCCTTGCCGGGGTACCAGCGGTTACTGTCTGCAAAGTGGATGTGACCCAGGTGTTTTCCCGCCAGAATTATACTTTTTGCAATATCGTCTTCCTCTATATTCATATGGAAAGTATCCAGGTGAAGTTTGAGAAATTCCGAATTAAATTGCAAGATAAACTCCATTCCCTCAGCAGCCGTATTAATAAAATTGGTCTCATACCTGTTAATTGCTTCGATTAAAAGAGTAACCTTTTTTGACTCAGCTTTTTCGAGGCATTTTTTTGTACATTCTACAGCATATTCTTTATACTTTTTAAATTCTCTACTATCGGGGATTACACCTCTCATTGAGCCTATTATAACCCCTGCTTCCAATTTTTCAGCCACGTCGATATGGTCAAGGATCCGCTTTACAGCTTTTTCCCTGATATCTTCATCGGGACTGGTAAAACTCAATCCGTCTATTACATATCCCATGCCTGTACCGATGGTCGAAACATCGATATTGTATTTTCTACATGCCTTTAAAATTTGTTCTACGTCCAGGGTTTTAGGATTGTTTACATGAATTTCCACACAATCATAGCCCAACTCAGAAGCTTTTTTAATATTTTCTGTATAATCTCCCCTCAAAACTATTGGAGCCATTTCACCTGCATCATTAGCCATTGTAATACTTAATTTCATTTGATAATATCCACCCGCTTTTTAACATATTATCTTTGTATCTTAACCGGTTTGCCTTCTGCCAGGGATTTTTTAGCGGCAAGGCCTATGATTACTGGCTCCAGCCCGTCTATGCCCGTCACCAGAGGCTTTTTATCATTTATTATGCTGTCTAAAAAGGCTTTTATTTCTTCAACATATGCATCTTTATACCTTTCAATGAAAAAATATTTTGGTTTGTCTGCTGTAATCCCATTCTCATCGCTAAGCACCGTATTTGTCAGAACATCGTTGGATACAGATACACACCCTTTGGATCCAAATGCCTCCACCCTCTGGTCATATCCATAGGTAGATCTGCGGCTGTTGTCAATTACTCCAATTGCCCCATTTTCAAATTTTAAAGTAACTACTGCTGTATCAACATCGCCGGCATTTCCTATAGCTGGATCCACAAGTACCGCTCCCGATGCATATACTTCAGTAACTTCACTCCCCGAAAGAAATCTCGCCATATCAAAATCATGAATGGTCATATCCAAAAAAATTCCGCCCGAAACCTTTATATAATCCAGGGGAGGAGGTTGTGGGTCCCTTGAAGTAATCCTTAAAATATTAAGGTCTCCTATTTTGCCCTGCCTTATCATCTCAAAAGCTTTTTTAAAACTCCGATCAAACCTTCTCTGAAATCCTATCTGCAACTTGACACCGGCTTTTTCTACAGCATCTAGAGCCTGATGTATCCTTTCCAGATCAAAGTCTATCGGTTTTTCACAGAATATATGTTTTCCTGCCCTCGCTGATTCAATAATCAAACGAGAATGAGTATCAGTTGAAGAACATATAAGAACTGCATCAATTTCTTCATCCTCTAGTATTTTTTCGGGATCCGTATAGACATTTTTAATACCGATATTATTTGCCCAATCTTTTATTTTGTCCGCAAACAGATCAGCAACGGATTTTATTTCTACATTGCTGAAATTTGCTCTAATATTTTCTGCATGCATTTTGCCTATTCTTCCTGCACCGATGATTCCTATTTTCATTTTTTTATCCATAATTTACATCACCCTCTTTGCATACTGTTTTAAATACTTTTTTAATTCCCCCATGGAAGTTTATATCATTGCCGGAGATGTCGTTCATCTCCGGCATGAAAGTAATCACCTTTGAAATCTTATTAAAAATTTTTTTATAGTTTATGAAAAACACCTATGGCAGGCAGTTCATATACGGATTTCCAACCTTCACTTAAAGGTTCTTTCAGGAATGGTTTCATTTCTTCTTCCGTCCTCAGTGTAACCTTTTCCACAGGAGGCACTGTCCCCGGCGGAAAAGTTTCTAGAATCTGGTCATGCAGCAGGGTCAAATATTTCAGTATAGCAGCAATGGGGCGTTTGGCTTTTTTCACAGTGGCGATGCTCGGTTTGCCTACAACTCCCTGCGGCGTGGCAGCCCGCTCTATAGCGGCGTGGCCTTCTCCTTCGGACCAGCGGTGCGGCCTTCCGAATGGGTCGACAGAGGTATCAAAATGACCATCGGGGAGGAAGCTTTCTCCCTGAGCGTCCTGGACAACGCTCATATCAATCATGCCGGGGAATAGCAGTAATCCTACGGATGTTTCGCTTTCATCGGCGTGGACAAAATGAGTTTCCAGGCTGTCTTCTCTATCGGTTGGATAGAAGAATTCTCTTACTGCCCTGTGCCAGTCAAGCACCTGGAAGATTCCGGGTAGCTGGAATCTCTTCATGAATTCCTGAATGGCCGATTCAAGCATCCAAAGGTGCCCGTGGTTGTTTACCAGGATTATCTTCCTGAACCCGTCATTCCAGAGTCCAAGCATCGTGTAGATGATGGTTTCTTCCACCACTTCTTTGGGCATAACGATAGTGCCGGGCATGCCAAGATGGTGGTACGGGTGCCCTCCGTAATTTAACGGTGGAAATGCCAAGCTTACTTCCCTTCCCTGCTTTGCGGTATAGCGGCGGACACCTTCCAATATTTGTGTAACCATAAATGTGTCAAGCCCACTGTTGGCATGCAAACCATGGTTTTCGGTGCATCCAATAGGCACAAATACAATATCGTTCTTTCTACGCTTTTCTATTACTTTAACTCTGGGTGTATTCTGAATATATGTTCCCGGTTTTCCCAGTTCGGACTCGGACGGAATTTCATATTCTTTCAAAATTGCATCGATTTCTTCTTCGGAAGCATCCCAGATTTGCTTCTTTAATCTGCCGACTTCGTTGTCTTCAAATTTTATGGCAGGATATTCTGTCAAAATCCATTTCTTGTCCTTTGGCTTTTCCATGGTTAATCTCCTCTCATGTCTATAGTTAATCATTGTTTTATTATGGAAAGTTATTTTTCTGCTGGAGGTGCAAAGTCAACTCCAGCAGAAAACACAGTCTTATGCCTGAAAAATCCGGTTTCACACCTTTTTAATCCATGACACAGGTTATCTTGCACTCTTTCCTGTCGGTCCTGAGCATAATGATATTTTCCGGAACTTCTTCCAGTTTTATCTTCTTTGTTATAAGCGGTGTCATATCCATGCCGGTAGCCATGCACTCGATTACCCTTGGGAAGGTGCCATGGCCGGAATGCCCCTGAGCGCCGATAATTCTTGCACGCCTTACCTGCAGCACTTCTCCCGTCACCGGCATTTTGGCATCGGCCCGGGCTACGACCACCACTGTGGAGTTCAAGGTCCTGCCTTCCCATATGGCTTTCTCTATGCCGGGATATACTACTGTGGGCAGACCTGTGGCTTCAAGGTACAAGCTGGCACCATATCCATCGGTGAGCCGCAGCACTTCCTCGGCAAAATCCACTTTGGTCGGATCAATTACATAATCTGCTCCTATTTTTTTGCCCAATTCAGCTCTTGTTGCAGAAGGTTCCGAAAGGATGACTCTTGCAGCACCGTGCCTCTTTAAGATTGCGCATGCAGCAAGGCCTATGGGACCGCCTCCGCAAATCACCACATTGTCGCCTGGCCTTATGCCGCCGCCTCTTTCGATGACGGCATTATAAGCCACGGAAGTGGGTTCTACAAGGCTCCCGGCCAGGAACAGGTCGTCGCCCTTGTAGCGATCCTTCAAAGGCTCGAGGCTCCACAGGTATTTTGCCGGCAGCACGATATATTTTGCAAAGGCACCGTTGACGTTAAAACCAATTTCATTTAATCTCTCACAGTGATTTGGCCATCCGTCAGCGCAGGGCTGGCACTCCCCGCACCACAGCATCTCTTCGGCTGTCACCGCTTCTCCACCCTTGTAAGGTTTGTTTGTCCTTTTGTCGATGGCACCGGGACCGGCTTCAACTACCACGCCGGAAAGCTCATGCCCCAGGATGCAGGGAAAACCGGTAAGCCCGGGATAAAAGATGTAACCGTCATCATCGGGCTGGGCCATGTGGACATCGCTGCCGCAGATGCCGCAGGCCTTTACCTCGATCAGCACTTCACCCTTGCCCGGCTTTGGAACGTCATATTCCCTTATCTCCAGCTTTGGATTTCTCCATACCTTGCTACCAAGATAGGTCTGCCTCCCTTCGATATCCTTGGTTCCCAGCTTAAATTCTGGTCTTGGATCCCAGTCGGCTACAAGTGTAACCGCTTTCATTTTTGTCATAATAAGATCCCTCCAACATAGAATATTTTTATTTTTATTAACAACCTTCAGGTCTTGAATTGTAAAAAGACCTTAAGGTAAATTTTTTTCTTAACTTTACTTGACTTTATTTTTATAGCTAAAATTTTTTTATATATGACTTACTTTATTTCAAAATACTTTTTGATAACTTTTTCTGTTTTTTCTTTTGCTATTTTTATTGTATCTTCTGCATCCAAGTTCCAATATTCTGGCCGGAATAATTCTACAGATACCATTTTGTTGTAGCCTATTTCTTTTAATGTATTCAAAATTGAATCCAAATCAATTATACCATCACCCGGCCATAACCTATTTTCATCTCTCAAAGCGCCCGATGGTAAGTCTTCTGCATCGTCTATATGAAATATAAATATTTTGTCTGCATCAGCTTTCTTTAAATCTTCAATCTTTGAATTCATTGCATGAAAATGAAAACAATCTAACACAATGCCCACGCTATCTCTGTTAACTGCCTTGACAATATCGTAAGCCTGGCCAAAAGTGTTGACTGAACAATTCGGATATCCAACAAATTCAAAAGCCAGTTTAATACCAAATCTTTCAGCTGAGTCGGCAAGGTCATTTAAAATTTTAATTGATTCTTCTTTGATTTGTTTTTTAGTATAACCTCCTATGTCGAAACTTGGAACAACAACTATTTTTCTACAGTTGATCTCATCGCCCACCTGACATAACAACTCCAAATCTTTTTTTATTTTTTTGTAATCAGATTCATCTCTAAACGTTACAAATTCCAGTGCATTAAAAGCAAATGGTTTCAGTCTGCTGTGGCTAAAAAAGGCTGATAATTCTTTTAAATTGTTAGTTGATAAATATTCTTTCAGCTTATCTAACCTTATCTCTATAAGATCATAATTATACTTTTCACATAACTCCAAATCCATTTTGAGATTCGAATTTTTTAATGTCGTTGCCTCATTGAAACAAATCTTCATTAAATCACCTCCATAATTTTAAACTCTTCTTTGCTTATCCATAAGAACTGCACCGACTATAATAAGTCCTTTTACAACCTGTTGCCAGTAAGCGGAAACATGCAATAAATCAAGCCCGTTATTCAAAACACCCATTATCAGCGCACCTATGATAGTCTGAGGGATTGTTCCAATTCCACCACTTAAGCTGGTTCCTCCAATAACCGACGCAGCAATGGCATCCATTTCATATCCAACGCCTGCTGTAGGCTGTCCTGCACTTAATCTAGACGTTAGAAGTATACCTGCAATCGCTGTCATGAATCCAGCATAAGTGTAAACCATTATTTTGTATTTATCAACATTAATTCCTGAAACTATTGCGGCTTGTTCATTACCTCCAATAGCATATATATATTTACCGAATTTCGTATGTTTTAATAGCAAATGCGAAATAACCGCTACTATAATCAATACATAAATTGGGAAAGCTATTCCAAATAGATAACCTCTACCAATAAAATCAAATTCGCTAGAAAAATTTGTTATTGGCCTGCCATCACTATAAATCAATGCAAGGCCTCTGGCAGCTGTCATCATGCCTAATGTTGCAATAAAAGGAGGAAGCTTTCCTTTTGCTACTAATACTCCATTAACTAAGCCTGTAAATCCCCCTACTAAAATCCCTATTAATATAGGCACTATAAGAGGATACTCATTTGGATGTGCAAAACTGGCACAAACTACAGAAACCAACGCAACTACTGAACCTGCAGATAGGTCAATACCCGTAGTTATAATAATCATCGTCGCGCCAAAACTTATTGGTGCTATTATCGAAATTTGCCTGACAACATTCATTAAATTTTTGGGTTCTAAAAAATTTGGAGAAAGCATGGTCATAATTATAATCATCAAAATAAAAACAAAGGCTATACTATAGCGTTGCAATTCAATTATCAATTTTTTTCGATAATCTGTTTTAACCTCAATATTTTTCGCATTCAATATTGTTCACTCCCAAAATAGTTTTCTCATAGTTTAATGCTCTTTTATTTATAAACCTGTTGCGTATCTCATTATTTTATCCTGAGTAGCCTCATTTCTGGTTAATTCTCCAGTAATCCTACCCTCATGCATGATGATAATCCTGTCACTCATACCAAGTATCTCCGGCAGTTCCGAAGAAATCATAATAATCGCTTTACCTTCTCTGGCCAGGCCAACCATAAGTCTGTGAATTTCGGCTTTTGCGCCTACATCTATCCCTCTTGTAGGTTCATCAAGAATCAATATTTCAGGATAAGTAAGAAGCCATCTCGCGATTAAAATCTTTTGCTGGTTACCACCGCTTAGCCTTTTCACAATCTGATTTAAATCCGGTGTCTTTATCTTTAGCTTTTCAATCATATCTCTACATTCCTCATGGACTCTTTTCCCATCTACAAAAAATCCTTTAATATAATTATCTATACTGGCGACTATTATATTGTCTTTAACTGAAAGAGGTGAAAACAAGCCAGTTAATTTTCTATCTTCGGTAAGCAACCCTATTTTATATTTTATTGAATCCGTAGGAGAGTTAATTCTTGCTTTTTGACCTTTTATATAAATTTCTCCCGCATCTGGTTTAGTGATACCAAAAATACTTTCTACGACCTCAGTTCGCCCGGCACCCATTAAGCCAGCTATACCTAGTATTTCACCCTTACGTACTGAAAAATTTATATCATAAAACTTTCCTTTTTTAGTAAAATTCCTAACTTCAAATATTACCTCCCCTATTTCTACCTCTTCTTTAGGGAATATATTCTTCAATTCTCTGCCGACCATCATCTCAATTAATCTGTCTTTTGTAAGATTTTCTATTTTTTCTGTTCCAATATATTCTCCATCTCTCAAGACAGTTACTTCATCAGCGATTTCAAATATCTCATCAATCCTATGTGAAATAAAGATTATGGATACCCCTTTTTCTTTTAACGAACGCATAATCTCAAATAAATGTTCTACTTCTTCTTCCGAAATAGCAGATGTTGGTTCATCCATTATTATTAACTCAGCATTACATGAAATAGCTTTGGCTATTTCCACCATTTGCATATTGGCTATGCTTAGATCCTTCATTTTAATTTTTGGATCCAGGTTAATATCCAGCATTTGCATAAGCTCATTTGTCTTTTTATCCATTTCTTTATCATTTACAAATCCAGTTTTCCCTCTAATCGGTTCCCTTCCAAGGAATATATTTTCGGCAATGGTCATATAAGGAACTGGATTTAATTCCTGATGTATCATGGAAATACCGTTGCATATTGCGTCATGAGGTGAACGCAATTTAATCTCTTTGCCTTTAAATTTTATTTTCCCGGAATCCGGAGCATAAAGGCCGTTTAAAATCTTCATGAGGGTAGATTTCCCAGCTCCGTTTTCTCCCATTAAGGCATGTATAGTCCCTTTTTTGACTTTAAATTGCACATTATTCAATGCCTTAACACCGGGAAATTCCTTGCTTATCCCTTCCATTTCCAAAATATATTCTTTACTCATAGTCTATACCCCATTTCACGTCTCATTGGAGAGGGTTTGCGCAAAATCAGCATTTTGATCTATTGCGCTCACCCTCTTTATATCTCCTTTTAATAAACAATGTTAAAAATTTGGAGTTTAATAATTAAGATTATTATTGATATCTCTTTAAATACTCATCGGCTTTTTCTGGAGTTACAAGCTCATAAGGTATCATGTATTCTTTATCAACCTTTTCACCATTAGCTACTTGTGCAGCAACTTCTATAGATTTTCTCCCTTGGCCTTTTGCATCTTGAAAAACGGTAACAGTTAATTTACCTTCCTTTAAAAACTTAATTGCTTCCGGTGTTGCATCGATTCCTCCAACTAATATCTTTTTGAGTAAACCGGCATCTTCTAAAGCTAAACAAGCTCCTATAGCCATTTCATCATTATGTGCAACAACTGCATCAAATTTCAAACCAGATTGTATCCAGTTCTCTGTAATTGACATGGCTTTATCTCTATACCAATCGCCAGTATCTTCAGCAACAATCTTTATATCAGGATAATTTTTTAATATATTTACATATCCCTGCTGACGCTTTATTTCAGGTTCATGACCGTATGAACCATGCAAAATTACAATATTTCCTTTGCCGCCCATGGCTTTTGCCATAGCTTCCATCTCAATTTCTCCCGATTGCACACTATCTGAACCTACATAAGATACTGCTAATTCTTGATTTGCTAATTTTCTATTAACACTTATTAAAGGAATTCCGGCTTTTTTAAAAGATAAAGCTATCGGCTTTGCAGCTTCAGCATCAACTGGCATTAAAACCGCAACATCTACTTTCTGACTAATAAGATTTTCTGCTTCTTCTAACTGTTTATTGGCATCATATTTTGCATCATAAAAAACCACTTGGTAATCATCACCCAATTTACTCGCAGCTTCTTCCATACCCTTTTTCATATAAACCTGGAACTGATCACTAAAGTCGCATAGCAATACACCGATAACTTTCTTACTTTTTGTTTCTCCTTGTTGATTCTGTTCTTTCTGTTGCTCTACTCCTTCTTGAGATGTGGATTTACCGCAACCTACTAATAAACTGATGCCTAATATAAAGATTAATGTAATTACCAAAATTTTGTTTAACTTCAATTTAAATCTACCCCTTTCATAATCAAATTTTTAACAGTTTGCCAGCGCTACTCGAAATTTTTGTGCTGAATTAGCTCATTTTTTATCCCCCTCTCTTTTTATATTATGGTTTCAAGCCTGCATATACTTTAGATATTTATCTTCTATCCATTAGTTACTTTGCTAGTTGACTTTCTTATTACTAACTCCGTATCCAGAATCTTTTTTTCGCCTGGCATTCTTTCGCCTTTGATCCTCTTTATTAAAAGTTCCGTAGCAATATATCCCATATTTCTCATCTGCTGATTTACCGTAGTCAACGGAGGTTCAATCATTTCAGCAAACATAGTATTATCATAACCAACTACAGAAATATCCTGTGGGACTTTTAAACCGAACTCCCTTATAGCTCTTATTACACCTAATGCGATTAAGTCATTAGCAGCGAAGAAAGCTGTCGGTTTACAAGGCCCTTTTAATATATCCATAGTCTTTTTAAAACCAAATTCAATTTTAAAATCTCCATATCCAACTGCTTCAGGGCATGCTTTTAGGCCTGCCTCCTCCAGGGCTCTCAAATATCCTTTTTCTCTTTCCAAATTGACTTTAATTTGCGGAGGACCCAGTAGACAAGCAATATTTTTATGTCCTAGTTCTATAAGATGCTTAGTAGCAATATATCCTCCTTTTACATTATCAGAACCCACAATGTCTATAGGAAGCCCTTCAGAATCATCGATATCCCTGCCTAATAGTATCAAAGGGACATTCGCTTTTAAAAGTTTAATTACATTCTGATCATTGTAATATGCTGAAGAAATAATAAACCCATCTATACTTTTCTGTTTTAAAAGATTAATATAAGTGGTTTCTTTTTCAGAACTATAATCAGTATTGCATATTATTATATTAAACCCGAAATCATTACAGGCATCCTCAACCCCCCTTGCCAGCTCTGCGAAAAAAAGGTTGGATATATCTGGTATTAAAAGCCCTAAAGTTAGTGTGGATTTTTTTGTTAAAGCTGATGCTATAACATTAGGGGTATAATTTAACTCCTCCATTACTTTTTTTACCCTTTGACGGGTTTTTTCCGATACGGAACCACTGTTATTTAAAATCCTTGAAACAGTGGCTATTGAAACTCTTGCTTTTTTGGCCACGTCATAAATTGTTACAGGCATAAACAAACACTCCGCTTTTAAAATTTTATATTTTTTGATGTTTTTTATAGATAACTAAAGTATAATAAGCAAAGTAAATTGTTGTATTTGTAAGAATATTGTAAGCGGTTTCATTTATTGGGCTTAAATACAATTCTTTAAAAAACTGATTAGAAAGTATTTTTCATAATTTTCTATTTTGTAAGGGGTTACAGTATAAATTGAAAAATTAATGGTTTCTTTATTTAGTGTTTATTTATATAATTCTACAGAAACTTAAAAATTCCTTCTTTAAATATAGAACTATATTATTGATTTTTTATTTATATTTTTAAATAAATTTTCTTGGCATCAACCGATAATTACAATTTTCTAATTCACAATCAATACAATCGTGATCCACTGTGGAAATTTCGATATTTTTACCTAAACCGTATATGACGCTTACAGATTTAATTGGTTCCATCATGAAACTGTCATTCAAGGTTACCCCTATGGAACATGTATTCAACAACTGAAATACCACCGCTTGATCTTTAATGTCCCAATCATTATGACCCGGGGAAAGTCTGTGAGTTATACCACATCCCTCTCTTTTAGCGTCTTTTACTAATTCCAACCAGAACTTTCGGCATATATAGCTAAGAGCTTCGTCTCCAATGGCATTATAAATCATGCCTTTCAAATAATCGCTATTAGAGAAACACTCTAAAGCTTTTTTGTCAATGCCGCTTCCAAGTGTTGCAACAGAAACTATCAAATAATCCGCTCCAGCAAGTTTTTTAACAATATAATCCCCAGAAAAATAATTACCATTCTCAAAGATAATCTTTTTTGCCGCTTCATCAAGGGAAAAACTATACTTTTCATAACATATCTTTGGAGTTATAATATTATAAGATTTTTCAATAGTCTTTTCAATTAGACTTAAAATTTCTTGAGGAACGGATTCTTTTTTTATATCCTTATATCCGAGATTCTTCAAAACTGCAACTTTGTTTATTTTAACCGGCATAGAAATTATAGGCATTAAATCGCCTCGCTTAAAAATTTATTGTTCTTGCTATATCTATCATCAATTGTATATTATCAAGATTTGCATCGGATGGAATATCGCATCCCGAGGAAAGTATAAATGTTTTTCTATCTTTCATATTCTCCACTAATTCTCTTACTTCATTTTCCAGATCCTCTCTTTTGCCATAAGCTATTGAAGCTACGGGATTGATATTACCAATGATAAAGATATTTTCAGGAACTTCATCTCTTATTTCTTTTAAATTTACCGCGTAATCAAGACTGAGGCCATCACAGCCTGTTTTCACCATATTTGGAATTATTCTACTAGTATCACCACAGATATGCAAAATAGTGGGTTTGCTCCATGATTCTTTCAATTCCTTTATAAACTTGCCGGAAAAATTATCGAACATCTGCGGCGACAGTACCGTAGCAGTAGGCTCCAATATACAGACTGCATCTGCTCCAGCATCAATAAGGGCTTTGCCGTAATCTTTTATTACTCTGGTAGTAAATTTTATTTCTTCTTCTATAAATTCCGGATTTAAAATAATATTCATTAATGTTTCTTCTGCGCCCGTCATTAAACCCGCCAGGGTGAATGGACCAATACAATACGCGATATTAGGTATATCTAAAAATTCTTTTGACATTCTTTTTATAACATCGAGAAACAATGGCATTCTGGCATCTTTATAAGGGTCAGGTATGAATAAATCTTTCAAATCTTCTATGTTTCTTATAGGATGTTCTATTACTGTATAAGATTCATTTTCAGGTTTTCTGATTTTTAAACCAAGTGCTTCTGCTTCTACAGATAAATCCATCATAAAAAACATTGCATCGGGGTTAAACTTTTGTTTTAATTTCCGCAATGTGTTGAACTGTACATCAGCATCTTCCAAATTCTTCTTTATGCTTGTCTTGGTCAATTGAATTCCTGGAAATCCCATAAGAGGTGCCACTGGCATAGTCCCTTTATATAGCTTTTGTGTAAAACTCATGTCATTCCTCCTTGTCAAGACTGCCATTACTTAATTCTATAAATTGGATTTGGCTTCTTAGGCTTGAAGCATTAAAGCTTTTAATAATATCAAAATAAACTTAACACTTAATAAGTTGTTTACATGCATCAGCGGCTGATGCAGCATCTGGTGCATATCTATCGGCACCAATTTTATTAGCATAATTCTCGGTTATTGGAGCTCCACCAATTATAATCTTTACTTGATTTCTTAATCCTTCTTTTTCTATAGCATCTATAACTGTTTTCATGTACGGCATGGTAGTGGTTAATAATGCAGACATAGCTACGATATTCGGTTTATTTTCTTTTATAGCTTCGATAAATTTTTCCACTGACACATCAATACCCAAATCTATTACTTCAAAACCTGCACCTTCCATCATCATTTTCACCAGGTTTTTACCTATGTCATGTAAATCTCCTTTTACCGTTCCAATGACGACCTTGCCTAAGGACTTCACTCCAGATGTACTGAGAACCGGTTTTAAAACCTCCATCCCCGCGTACATGGCGCGAGCAGCTATTAATACTTCTGGCACAAAAACCTCATTGTTCTTAAATTTAATACCTATTATATCCATACCGGCAATGAGACCCTCTTGTAAAATATCTTTCGGTGAAAATCCTTTTTCTAATGCTGTTTTTACTAATTCCTTCACCTTTGGTGCATTACCCGCTTGCAAATATTCTGATATTTCCTTTAATATTTCCATAGTTTCATCTCCCTTGATAAAAATTATTAGTTTTTTAATGTATTTACTTTCCAAAAGCTTTATAATCTTTCAGCTTCTTCCTTTGCAATTCTACACCAATTTATTACATTTTGTGGATTTCCCCCGATTGTATGATTGTCTTTCATTATAATTTCAACCTTACAATTATATTTGGATGTTATTTTTAAAGTTTCGCGTATTTTCTTCCTTATATCATCCTCGTTTATTGTGGATGTTGCCAAATCTGCAGGGTTAGGTTTCCAAGAAAATATATATTTATCTTGAAGATTCTGAGCCATTTTTTCAACATTTGCCCATGGTGACACTGAAACTCTCCTTAAATTGGGTATTCTTTTTATAATTTCCCATCTTGTATCTAATGGTTCGCAGCATCCATAACAATTTAATCCAAATTTTTCTATTATTGGCAATTGATATTGAAAGACAAATTCTTCAAACATTTGGGGTGAAAAACCAATAGTGACTTGACTTTCGCTCATTCCCCACATATCCTTTGTACGCACTTTGCCATTAAAATCCCTTTGAGGAAGTTCACAAGACCATCCATAGCCACCAGAACCTACAAAGGTACCATCATTATTAAGACACAATAAACCTTCTTTCTCTAAAAATTCTACTTTATCTAATGTACCATCTCTCAAAAAAGCCATAAGTTTATGGAGTTCAGCAGGATGATCATACACATCATATAAAATATTATCCATACCCCTCAAATGAACCAAATCATCTGTTAAACCCAAAGACCACCACCAGATAGTTTTTAAACGAACATTTAAAATTCCATCAAAAATTTCTTTAGCAATATTAAATACTCTATCTGTTGTTTCATAATCAATAATTATTTTTGAAAAAGACAATTTAGACATATCTTTAAAATCCTTCAAAGGAGGATCCCATCGGTATGAACCGCCATCTAGTCTATACGTTTTTATCTCTCCACCAATTTTCTTTTCCTGCATTCCCCAGCCACTTTCTGTATAAACATATGGTATGTCAAAATATGGTTCAATGACAGTATCGTCACCCATTTTTTCTCCCCAAAATAATTGCTTTCTTAAGGTTACTTCCCAATGCCTGGCCACTTCATTTTCGCAAAGCACATGTTCGTCTGTAATTATCTCATTCCATCCATTTTCTGGATCGCACATTATTAATGCCCTTGTATCTCCAAGCGAATTATGTTTAATCCATAACTTTTTCTTCTCTTCCTGTTCTGGTCGATTCGAAATTTCAGCTATTTTATAAGCTAAATTTCTTAAAACATCTCTATCTTTTTTATCAATATTTAAATCAGCATAACTTAAATTACTATAATTAACACGCACATTTAAATGTTCAAACATCGTTCTCCTCCTTTATTTTATTTTAGTAACATAAATTCAAACATAAATTTCAATAAAATTTAATTTCATCTTTTCCCTCCTTAATTAAAATTTATATTTTACACTGATTAGCATAAGTTTTTCATAATTCGATAATTTAACATAATTAAAATTGAATTTAGTAATTTATAATTGTAAGCGGTTACATATATCAAAATAAACATAAGCTTGAAACCTTTTTTATTTCTTTATCTTTTTTGCCTTTTTCATGATATTTTTTGCAATTTTCTAATTTGTAAGGGGTTACAATTAATAACAACAATAAAATATTTTCTTATTAACTGTTTGTTTATATTATTCTACAAAAAAACATAAAATCCTTCTTAGGTTAATAAAAATTGAGAAAAAAATTTTATATTAACAAATTATAGCATTAACATAAAATTGTTTTTATATGAAAAAAGCCCTTTTGCAAGGGCATATCAAGGGCATATTTTTTTATTTTTATCAGCAATATAATTTTTTAATAGTTCGCAATCTAAGTATTTCAAAATCAAAATATATAAACTCAAAATCCCATTTTATCCATCAAGTATTCTCTTATGTTTGCAATGTCTATCCTGTCCTGCTTCATGGTGTCCCTATCCCTTACCGTAACTTTATGATCTTCCAGGCTGTCGAAATCCACTGTTATGGCATAAGGTGTACCGATTTCATCCTGGCGGCGGTAGCGCTTGCCTATGCTGCCTGTGTTGTCATATTCCATATGATAGTATTTTTTTAAGTCGTGGTAGATTTTTCTTGCCAATTCCTCAAGGGGCTCCTTTTTAGACAGCGGCAGGACCGCACATTTGATGGGGGCCATTTCGGGATGGAGGCCCAAAACTACTCTTGTTTCCCCTTCCACATCTTCTTCCCTATAAGCATCGCAGAGGATTACCAGCATGGCTCTATCCACGCCCAGCGATGGCTCAATGACATACGGTGTGATCTGCCGGTTCTCCGCCT
The DNA here is from genome assembly GCF_059717795.1 of Biomaibacter sp. TOL. Taxonomy (NCBI): domain Bacteria; kingdom Bacillati; phylum Bacillota; class Clostridia; order Thermosediminibacterales; family Tepidanaerobacteraceae; genus Biomaibacter; species Biomaibacter sp. TOL. The sequence continues at coordinate 551,833 of NZ_AP046092.1, forward strand.
GGTCGAAATATGTGAGGGTCTTGCCGGAGTACTCCATATGCCTGGTCAAGTCAAAATCGGTGCGGTTTGCCACACCCCAGAGTTCTCCCCAGCCGAAGGGGAACTTATATTCAAGGTCGGTGGTTGCCTTTGAGTAGTGGGAAAGTTCTTCGGGAGCATGGTCCCGAAGGCGCAGATTATCCTTTTTCACTCCGAGTGCCAGGAAGAAATCCATTGTAAAGTTGCGCCAGAAATCAAACCACTTCATATCATCCCCGGGTTTTACAAAGTATTCCAGTTCCATCTGTTCGAATTCCCTTGTCCTGAAAATAAAGTTCCCCGGTGTTATTTCGTTCCTGAAAGCCTTTCCTATCTGTGCGATGCCGAAAGGCAGCTTCACCCTGCTTGTATCCAGCACATTCTTGAAATTTACGAAGATACCCTGGGCGGTTTCGGGGCGCAGGTACACCACAGAACTGGAATCCTCTGTCACCCCCTGGTGGGTCTTGAACATCAAGTTGAACACCCGAGCATCGGTCCAGGCCACATCTCCGCAGACCGGACACTTTATTTTATTGCCGTGTATGATCTGTGTCAGTTCCTGGACGCTCTTTCCCTCTACATGCATATTCAGAGCATCCTCGATAAGGTGGTCGGCCCTGAAACGGGACTTGCACTGTTTGCAGTCAATCAGCGCATCGTTGAAGCCAGCCACATGGCCGGAAGCCTCCCACACTCTGGGGTGCATCAGTATAGCGCTGTCGAGGCCCACCACATCTTCCCTCTCATGGACCACCTTTTTCCACCATACGCGCTTCACATTTTGTTTGAGCTCGGCTCCCAGGGGGCCGTAATCCCAGGTATTAGCAAGGCCGCCGTATATCTCGGAACCCTGAAACACGAAGCCCCGGCGCTTGCACAAGGAAATGATCTTGTTCATGAGTTTTTCGCCGTTTTCTGCCACAAAAATTCCCCTTTCCAATATTATTTTCCAATTTTATTTTTTAAGGCGCCTGAAGGGCCGAATATCGGCCGGCGTCTTTTCTAAGATTTTATGAAGCATTTTAAAACCCCCAGGCCAAACCAACGGCCTAGGGGTCCAGTTTGCACGGACGGTTCCACCCTAGTTGCAGGCAAATAATAATTGTTTAAGGGAGGGGTTACTGCCTGCCGCTTTTAAAAACGATTTTTTACGATTTTTCATTTTTTAGCATTTTTCCGCTCCGAAGCTGTAACCGGTCATTTCGCCAATGTTTCACAGCATTCAGAAGCGAAAATTATATTCCGCTGCCACGCCTTTTTTATGCTGCGGAGCTTCCACCATCCTCCGCTCGCTTTATGCAGTGAAAAAAGACTTCTGCGGAATACTTTTTTTCAATCTATAAAGAATAATATACTATCCACAATGGCAAGTCAAGTTTTTCTACAATCGTTTCACTGGAAAAACTTTAATTAAAAAGCCTCATTTATGGAATATTATAATAACAATATATCAGAAAGGATGGTTCAATGTGAAAATCGGACTGGTCGGAACAGGTTATGTAGGTGCCACTACAGCCTATGCATTATTGCTTCAGGGAATAGCTTCGGAGATGGTATTAATTGATGCAAACATGGACAAGGCAGAAGGTGAAGCACTGGACCTTACGCACTCCACTTCGTTCGTCCATCCCGTACAAATATACGCTGGTGATTACTGCGATCTAGCAGGGGCCGAAATCGTTATAATATCCGCAGGGCCTAGCATTGGGAAAAATGAAACAAGGCTTGATCTGGCAGGCAAGAATTATGAAATATTTAAAGAGATAATACCGAAGATAATAAAATACAACGATAGATGTATTTTGCTCATCGTCACAAACCCGGTGGATGTGCTATCCTATGCTGCCTTCAGGCTTTCGGGCTTTCCCAAAAACCGGGTAATCGGTTCCGGGACGGTTCTCGACAGCTGCCGGTTCAGGGCGGCACTTTCCGCAAAGCTGGGGGTGGATGCACGAAATATTCACGGCTACATCCTGGGTGAACACGGCGATTCTCAGGTTGCCGCCTGGAGCCTCACCAACGTCATGGGAATTAATTTTGATGAATTCTGTCATAGTTACATCCCCGGTTGCAGGGCTGACATTAAAAAACAAATTGAAAATGAAGTCCGCAGCTCGGCATATACCGTCATAGAGAAAAAAGGCGCCACAAATTATGCCATAGCCCTTGCTGTTGCCAAGATAGTGAAGAGCATCCTGAGAGATGAGAATTCCATTCTCACCGTATCCACATATGTCGAGGACCTGGACGGGGTCCTGGATGTGTACCTCAGCCTGCCGTGCGTGGTAAATAAACGTGGAGCTGATAGAGTTTTGATACCAAGGCTTTCCAACAGCGAAAAAGCGGACCTTAAAAAATCCGCTAAGATAATTAAAGAATATATAGAAGATGTAATGGGAGCAGTTGTATAGGATTACGGTTTTGCTGCTATCCATGTTATTAACCATCCTACGGCAGCAATAAATATTGCCACTACTGTTCCTATTGACCACAGGCGGAGGCTTGCAATTTCTGCCTGTATGGTGTTTATATACGTTTTCATTTCTGACCTCAATTCATTTATTTCACTTTTTATCCCTGATATATCCTGCTTCGTTTCTGAGCGGAAAGAATTCATTTCACGTTTTAGTTCTGTTATGTCTTGTTTTTCTTGATTGCTCAATGAATCTAATCCCTGCTTTAGTTCTGAATGGAAAGAATTTATTTCACGTTTTAGTTCTGTTATGTCTTGTTTTTCTTGATTGCTCAGTGAATCTAATCCCTGTTTTAGTTCTGAATGGAAAGAATTTATTTCCTGCTTCATTTCTGAACGGAGAGAACTAATTTCTGAACGGAGAGAACTAATATCTTGTTTTGTTTCAGCCCGCAAAGAGTCTATATCGTGTTTTAATTCCGCACGCAGAGAACTCATCTCCGCACGGATAGAACTAATATCTTGCTTAGTTTCAGTCCATAAAGAATTGATATCCTGCTTCAACTCCGTGCGAAAAGAACTCATCTGCTGACTCAAAGAATTGATTTGCTGAGCCAAAAGAAAATATCCCATCTCCGGCATTTTCTGCGGCTGCTCGTCCACTCCACTCGCAGCTTCTTTTTTGGCTTTTTCCATATCCTCCAGCGGCATACCCATCTACTCTCCCTCCGCTTTTATTTTATCACAATTTGCCAAATAGATTCAAGTGAAAAACTATTATGAGGTAGAAATATAAAATATACAAAATCAGCCATTCAATATCGCATCGAAAAGATTTAAAGGCATGAATTCTTTCTGCCCCAGGGCGAGCATATGATAGTAAAGAAAAGCCACTTCCTCCACATAAATCAGTTTTATGAGCGCCTTTTCCAGGTCTTCGCCAACGGCAATGACTCCATGGTATTTTAACAGGCACACATCGGATTCTTTCATGGGTTCAACTATGGTTTGGGCAAGTTTCTTGCTCCCGGGAGGCGCAAACTCAGCCACTTTTACGGGTTTTCCGCCATAATGAATAGCCTCTATGCTCACGGGAGGAATCTCTTTTCCCATGCATGCAAAAATGGTAGAATACCTGGAATGGGTATGGGCTACCCCTCCGGCTTCCGGCTTTATTTTATACGCCGTAATGTGCATGGAAGTTTCTATTGATGGCTGAAGGTTCCCATCCACTATATTGCCTTCCATGTCCACTACGATTATTTTTTCAGGTGTAAGATCTTCCCGGGATATGCCCGACGGCGTTATATAAATAAGCTTTTCCTTTCGGTCTATCACGCTGAAATTGCCTGACTTGTGGCGGCACAGTTCCATTTGATCCGCCTTTTTAGCTATTTTCACCACTTCTTCTTTCATTTCGAGATTTATCATGAAAAAAATCCTCCTACTCTAAAATCAATCTTGATTTTGTGCAATAAATCACTTTCCTGCCGTAGATGACCCGGCACCGCAGCTCTCTGCCGCTTTTTTTAAGAAGTCAGAAGTCGGAATAGAAGGAATTTGCGAGTCGCAAATTCTAACTTAATCTGGCATCCGACATCCGATTGGTGGAGGTTTACCATTTAGTCCTTGACAAGTGCCTTTATTTTTGGGACAGCCCCCATGAACTCTTCTTTTATTGAAGCGAGAGCTTCAGGGGTATCTCCTTCAAACCTCATGGTAATCATGGGCTCCGTAACCGAAATCCTGATAAGCCCCCAGCCCTTGGGGAATATCACCCGCACTCCGTCCAGTGTATCGATGGGGTATTCTTTAAATCTTTCTTTTACGCTTTTTAAAAGTTCTCCTTTATCATCATAAGGATAAGGTATGCGAATATCAGGGGTTATATAATAATCCGGTATCTGTGATGAAAGCAGGGACAATTTTACCCCCTTTGTATTCAATATTTCGCCCATCAGCAGGGCAGCGTAAATCCCGTCATCGCCGGCAAGTTCCTTAAAAAAGTAATGGCCGCTGATTTCCCCCGCCATCACTGCATTCTGCATGAGAAAATTCCGCTTGATAAAGGCATGCCCGGATTTTTCCCTTATGGCGGTGCCCCCAGCTTTAAGAATTTCTTTTTCTACTATGGTGGAACATTTATGGTCATAGACTACTTTGCCGGGACCATATTTTTCAAATAAATGCTTTGCAAAAATTATTATGCCTCTTTCACTGGATAAAATATGGCCCTTTTCGTCTACAAAGGCAACTCTATCGCCATCTCCATCAAAGGCAATCCCTAGGTCCGCCTTTGTTTCAATAACCATATTTCGCAGATGTTCCAGATTTTCGGCAATGGCAGGATTGGGCTCCCGGTTTGGAAAATTTCCGTCGGGCTCGCAGAAAAGCGGTACCGTCTCGTATCCAAGTTCCGAAAATAGTCTCAAAGCAACCGGGCCGCATACCCCATTGCCTGCGTCGATTACAACTTTAAAATTACCTGAGATTGGTTTAAAGAGGCTTCTAATATATTTCCGGTATTCTTCCAGCATCGGATTATTCTCAATAGAGCCGTATCCAGGCTTGTAATCCTTACTTTTGGTCAATTTTTCAAGATACTCGATATCTTTTTCTTGCACAGGCAGTGTACCGAATGCTATCTTAAATCCGTTATAGCGGGCGGGGTTGTGGGATGCGGTCACCATGACCCCGGCGTATGTGTCAAGGCGGCGCTTTGCATAATAAAAAGCCGGTGTCGGCAGAGTACCGATATCGATTACTTTGCATCCGCTCATGGAAAGCCCCTTCATCAATTCCCGCTTCAGCGCGGGTGTGCTGAGTCTTACATCTCCGCCTACCGCCACACTTCTGCCTTCAATCATCGTGCCAAAAGCCCTGCCTATATTGAACGCATCGTCTGCTGTCAAATCCTTGCCATATGTTCCTCTAATATCACAGGCTTTAAATATGCTCATAAAGACCTCCTCATGGGATGAAACCTTTTTGTTTCATAATGTGTTTAAATTTATTATATTTTTCTTCATAGATGCTTACAAAACATTGATCCGGCTGAATGACTTCCCCCGGCCTTACCATATTCGAGGCAGCCTCTACAATATTGCTATAAACTGTTCTGGATGCGGCAATTACAGCGCTCCCCATGCATGGGTCGCTGATTTCCGGCTTCAGAAGGGTCTTGTTTAAAATGCCGGCTCTTATTTTCATCCAGATTTTGCTCCTGGTGCCGCCTCCAGTGACATAGACCTCATCGGATATTCTCGCTCCAAGATCTGCCAGCATGTCATAACACAGTCTTTCAAAAAGGCCAACGCCTTCAATATATCCTGCATAAAGTTCAATATCGTCTCTCGGATTCCCATCAATAAACCCTTCAGCTCCAGGATCTATGAAGGGAAATCTCTCTCCTTTCTTCACCAGAGGATACACTATCAGATTCGTAGGAAAATACTGCTCGGCTTTAATATCCCATTCTTTATAATCTATGCCGGGGAAAATTTTTTCAAGGCATTCACCGCCGGTGTTGCTGGCTCCGCCAGGCATCCAGAATCCTTCGGGGTGAAGGTGGGAATATATCCTGCCCTGCCGGTCCTTGATCAAATCCCTTGTGATACCCTTTACCACCAGCGTAGTCCCCAGAATGGAATTCCATGTGCCTTCCTTTACAGCTCCAGAGGCCACCTGTCCCGCACACCCGTCGGTCATCCCAGCTACCACTGCTGTATCGGTGGAAAGCCCCGATTGTTCCGCAAACTCCTTATTTATATTCGCTATCCTATACCCTGGCCTGATAACCTGTGGGAATTTTTCCATATCAAGACCCAATTTTTCGATGATAGCTTCCGGCCATTTGTAATCCACCAGGTCAAATCCTGTTTTAAGGGCATTTGAATGATCGGTAATATCGTAAACTCCGGTCATAACCCCGACAATGTAATCGGATTGATGAATAAACTTCCATGTATTGCGGTACACTTCCGGCAACTTCTCTTTAATCCAAAGTATTTTTGGCAGCGCAAAGGATGAGTTGAAGCTATAGCCAACTTTTTCAGAAAAATCGGCAGCCAGTCTTTGTATGTTCTTTGTCTCCTCCGTCGCCCTGGAATCATTGTACATAAGGGCATCTGTAAGGGGCTTTTTCTCCCTGTCAATGGGGATAACAGTGCCGGATGTGCCATCCACTGAGATAGCCTTGACCTCTGACAAATGGTATCCTTCTTTTTTTATTCCCTCAATTAATCTACAAAAACAAATCTTGAATTTTTTCTCCCAGTCGCCCGGATTTTGTTCCTTCCATCCGTTTTTCCTGCTAACGGATGGCTGCAGCGCCTCGTGGGCTGTAAAAATCATTTTTCCTCTTTCATCGACTGCTATCGTGCGTATCCCCTGGGTTCCCACATCAATGCCGATGACAATCACGTGAAAATTCCCCCGTCTTTACTTATTGTACTTCACTACTTCATCAATTACTTTTTCTGCTCCCATCCATGGATAAACAAGAGGCAGACCATTGACTACAGGAAGCGTCGTTTCCAGTTTTTTCGTGCCAACCAAAACAATCACATCGGGTTTTTCCTTTTGCTCGATTTCTTTTAAATCGCTGGCAAATATATTGGCTGTTATAATCTCAACTTCCACTCCCTTTTTCTTGCATCCATCAATCAACTGCTTGGAAAGTTTGTCCGCCTTGGTGTCTGATGTCCCGCCCAGCAATAAAATTTTCATTTGTCATCAACTCCTTTGATTTATCATATATTTTCTTTGCCTCATATGCAATACGATTATATGATGTCGGCAAATAATCTTTCACGAAAGCAATTTCTGCAGAGCATATGCAACGCCGTCTTCATTATTTGTAGGAGCCACAAAATCAGCCATTTTCTTTACCTCTTCCGGAGCATTTCCCATCGCCACTCCTATCCCTGCAAATTCCAACATATCCATGTCATTAAAGTTGTCACCTATAGCCATTATCTCATCTCTATCTATTCCCAATTTCGCAGATAATATTTTCAATGCTCTCCCTTTGGATGACTTTTTATTTATTACATCCAGATAACGTGGCCCTGATTTCAATATATTTACCTGACTGTCATACAATTTTTTCAGCGCAGCCATGAACTCATCCAGTGGCCTTTCTTCACCGGTTATTAATATTTTTGTGGGGTTTTTTTCCTCTTGTGCAACTAGTTCATTAATATCTTTTACTCTTATAGGAGTTACAAAATTGACATCGATGTTTACATGCATTGCAAAGTCATCATATCTCTCATAATAACAGCAATCTCCATATAAGAGCGAGAGGCAAAGTCTTGGATCCCGCCTGCACATTGTGTTTATATCCTCCGCCACGCCCTTTGGCAAAGTATCGTGAAGTATCGTTTCCTTGCTAATGTTATGTTTTATATAAGCGCCGTTGTGAGATATCTGAAAACCCTCTATGCCAAGCATTTTCGCAAAATGTTCGGCCGCTACATGGGGCCGACCGGTACAAAGTGCGACTAATATTTCTTTATCCATCACTTTTTTTATTGCTTTTACAGTTTGCTGCGATATGCTAAGATCATCTCGAATGAGAGTCCCATCGATATCTATAGTTACAAGTTTCACGGTGGCCACCGCCTTTCTTTAAAAATCCCCGTTATTGAGGATAACGGGGATTTATTGTCTTTTATTAAGGTAATTTTTTAGTTGCTCCAGTAATCTTTTAATGCCTCGACGGCGGGTTTGCCCTCGTATAAAATCCTGTAAAGTTCTACCAGCAAAGAAACATCGCTTAAGTTTAATTTTCCCTGTTGTTCAAGGGTTGCTGCCAGTTTATATCCCACTTTTGCCGCCGGGTATCCTTCTACGGTTTGATTTTTCATTTCTTCGACTGCTTCTTTCATGGTTTTGCCCTGCCCCAGCAGTTTCCCTAAAGTTCTATTCCTTCCCCCCTGGGATGTCACATAAAGGTCTCCGACACCGGCAAGCCCCAGAGCCGTTTCTACGTCTCCGCCTTTTGCCTTTACCAACGCAGCAAGTTCCATACATCCCCTGGCAATCAATGCTGCCTTTGGATTGTCCATATTTTCATACATTCCTTCACAAATTCCTATTGTTATAGCGTAAGAATTTTTCAAAGCTGCACAGATTTCAACCCCAATAATATCCTGAGTAACGTTCGACTTGAAGTATGGCGCTTTAAAAGCTTTTTGCAGAACTCTGGCGGCTTCAATATTTTTTGAGGCAAAAATTGCTTCGGAAAAAACTTCATTGGCAACTTCAATCGCTCTCAACGGGCCTCCGATTTTTACTACCGGAATATTTTTTTGTTGCCCGGCCAGGCAGTCTTCTATAATTTCCGACATGGTCATCAGGGATTCTTCCTCAATACCTTTAGCAATGTTTGCTATGATAACATTCTCGTCAATATAACCTGAAATGGAATTGGTTATGTCTCGGATTCCATCGGATGTGACCGCCAGTATTATAATACTGCTGTCCTGCAGTGCCTTTTCCAGTTCATCGGCCATAAAAAATTCCACGCTTTGAGGAATATCGGAATTTAATTTTTCACATCTTCCGGTAGCCCTGTAATTTTCAATAGTACTGGTATCCCACCTAGTACCCCATAATTTAACCTCATTTTTTTGTTTCGCCAAGTGAATTGCCAGAGCTGTTCCCATCACTCCTGCACCCAGTACAGTTACTTTGCCCATGTCTTATCCCACCTTCTTTGTAGCCCTGTATTTCGCATCTATTTCATTCATTCTTTCAACCTTTGGTATAGACCTGCCTCCAGAAAAATTGCTTTCAAGCCACACAGCCACCAGCGATTTGGCAAGTTCAGGGCCGATTACCCTCGAACCCATTGTCATTATCTGGGCATCGTTGCTTTTTCTGGCTCTTTCGGCAGAGTATACATCATGGCAGCATGCCGCACGCACACCTGGAATTTTATTTGCGGTAATCGCCATCCCTATTCCCGTTCCGCAGATTAATATTCCTCTATCATAATTACCTTCAGCCACCGCCAGTGCCACTTTCTCCGCCACATCGGGATATAGCACAGGATCTTTCGAGTAACACCCCATATCATCAAAGTCTATACCTTTTTCTTTTAAAAATTCCATTATCACCTGTTTTAGATCAAATCCGGCTTCATCGCAACCTATTGCCAGTTTCATTTGTTTTCACTCTCCTATTATTAGTTTATATAAGTCAATTTTATTAGTTTATATAAGTCAATTTGAAAATGTCCGGCCGCCGTCCACCAAAATAAACTGACCGGTTATAAAGCCGCTGACATCCGATGCCAGAAATACCGCCAATTCCGCCACATCCTTCGCTGTCCCCATTCTCCTCACAGGAATCTTTTTTATAATAGCCTTCTTGTATTCCTCGCCATACAGCTTATCCAGCAACGGAGTATCTATACTCCTGGGACCAATGGCATTAACCGTAATATTATAACCCGCCAGTTCGTTGGCAAGACTTCGGGTAAGCCCTATTTGGCCTGCTTTGGAAGCGGCATAATGCGGTCCGCCACCCGACCCCGTTATAGCAGAGCCTGAAGATATGATTATAATCCTCCCATAATTTTGTCTAATCATAGCCTTACTTACTGCTTTTGTAATTAGGAAGGTACCGGTCAGATTAACATTCAATATTTTATTCCACATTTCCAGGGTTACATCGGCCAGTGCACATTTTGTAGATATTCCTGCGCTATGCACAAGAATGTCTATCTTGCTATGGTTTTTTAATATTTCTTCAACGGTTTTTTCCACATCGCTTTCAATTGTTAAATCCACATGATAAAAATAAGCTTTTCCGCCAGCAGCATTGATATCTTCCACCACTTTTTGGCCGTCTCCCTCATTAATATCCATACAGAACACTTCACAACCTTTAGAGGCCAGGGAGATTGCCACTTCCTTCCCTATGCCGCTGCCGGAACCGGTTATCACTGCTGTATTGCCTGTAAAACTCATTTTGGATATCTCCTTAATATCTTTTATTGATTTACGAATCCTCTCGAATCATTACCTTTAAGTATTTTTCTTTTGGATTGGATGCAAGATTTATGGCTTTCCCCAAATCCTTTAAATCAAAGACATGTGTGATCATTTCTCTTGCTTTTACTTTTTTGTCGTGAATCATCTTCAGAGCTTCAATATACTCAAAAGGAGTGGAAGAATAAGTTCCTATAATCGATATTTCATCTTCAAAAAATCTGCGCGAATTGATATTAATCATGGGATTCTTGTCAAAAGGCGAAAAAACTATAATGCTTCCTCCCCTTCTCACAACTTCAACCGCTTGAGTAAGCAAGCTGGAAACCCCTGCAGAAATTATGACTAAATCGACGCCCAACCCTCCGGTAAGTTCTTTAATTTTTTCAGCCAAATCTTCTTTCGCAACATTTATTGCAATATCCATGCCAAATTCCAGAGCCTTTTGCAGCCTGAAATCCGATATATCGCTGATAAATACTTTTCCGGCTCCCTGGGCTTTAGCCAGCTGGCCGTGGATTATTCCAATCTGACCTGCTCCCATGATCAGGACCGTATCTTCAGGCATTATTTTCACATATTTCTGGCCGTGGATACAGCATGCCACCGGTTCAGCCATAGCAGCCTCTTCATACGTCATATCATCAGGAATTTTATGCATCGAATGCTTTACATTTAGAGCGGGTATGCGGATGTATTCCGAAAATCCTCCTGGATCTATATTAGTGGTCTTAAACTGCTGGCATAAAGTGTGGTGACCGTGGAGACAATAATGACAGGTAAAACATGGAACGTGATGTGCAACAAATATCCTGTCGCCCACTTTAAAATCCGTCACATTTTTACCCACCTCTACAATATCACCGGAAACCTCATGACCCAGCACGATTGGGGGAGTAACGGTTTTAGCCACAGCTTTGTGGACATCTGTTCCGCACAATCCGCATGCTCTCATTTTAATTAAAACTTCATCATCGTTGATTTTTGGAACCTGAAGATCTTCATACCTGAAATCTCCTACATCATAAAAAACACTTGCTTTCACTATAACCACTCCTGAAGCAGATTTATTTTCTTTTTTTTGTTTTTTTGCTATCATATTGCTTTTTTGTATTAAAATATTTCTCTTTTTCTTTAAAGAAAGCTAGAAGTTCATCATGCCCTAGTATATTGTTGCTGATCCAGTAGCGCCCCCTCAGAACGCTGGGTTCTCCTACCCTTACCAGATATTTGTCGCTGAAAATAAATTCGTTGACATTTATTTTCTTTATTTTAGACAGGTTATAAGAATGTTTCATTCCAAAACTGAAAAAATGTATATTGTCGCCATCTATTATTACTTTATGAGGAGTGTTTAAGGTTATAAAAGTCGATATAATAACTACCGGCATCACTACAATCAGCAGTCTGTACAGAATATTTTCCGGGAAATATATGCGTTGGTAGATGGACCACACAAAAACACCGATTATTAAAATTGCAGGAATTAATTGGGATATAAGATAATAAGAATACTTATACTTATAAACCTTCAAGCAATATCCTCCTCAGTGAGGCATTTTTAAAATATGAAACCTAAGCAAATTCACTCTAGCTGTAATAAGCTAGAGTGAATTTGCTTCTTTAAATTACTTATCTCCTAAAGCTGCTACGATTTTTTCAATATCTTTATCGACGCCTACTCCGGATAAAAATGATATACTTCTGATGACTGGTGTGGAACCACAGTTCTGCAAAGTGGTTGTGCTAACAATTAGATCATAGTTCGGAGCCTTTGCAGGAGCCTCGGCAGCCTTGCACTGTTCAACCAATACATCATAGCCCCGTGCTTTCAAAGCTTCTTCCACTTTCTTTGCGACCATGGTAGAGGTCGCAATTCCTGTTCCACATGCGACTAAAATTCTTTTTTTAGCCATGATTAGGACCTCCAAAAGTTTTAATAATTTTTATTATTTGCTTGCATTAATTTCTTCTGCGTATTGCTTCCTTATATCGTTTCTTACCCACCACCACAGTGCTGCGTAAACAATGGCACAAACTATGGCTGCGACAAATATCGCAGGGCTATCGGGTTGCAATATTCTTATGATAATCCACGGTACCACATGGGATCCTAGATCTATACCGCTTATCATATTGGCTCCTTCAGGGAATTGGAAACCGACCGCTTTGCCCATGGTGGTTGCCAATTCTGCAAAGTTTGTGGCTATGAAGAATATTATCGCCATACAAATGATCGAATTCAGAATACCTTTTACGATGTTGCCTCTTGATACAGCGGTAGCCCAAATTACTATGAACGGCAGAACAGCCAGGTCGGCGAATGGAAGCATGCGGTTGTACGGCAGGACCACAGCCATCAAAATTGTTATCGGTACCATTATCAGCGCAACAGCCATGCCGGCAGGATGCCCTATTACAATGGCCGCATCCAGTCCGATATAAACTTCTTTGCCAGGAAATCTCTTCTGGATGAATTCACGGGCGCCTTCGGACAGAGGTATTAGCCCTTCCATTAAAATAGCCACCATTTTGGGCATCAGAACCAATACCGACGCCATCTGAACGCCCAGCGTCAATATTCCCTTGAGGTCGTACTTCCCTAAAACACCCATTATCAAACCGAGGATAAGACCCATCAAAAGAGGTTCGCCGAAAAGACCGAATCTCTTCTGAACATCTTCCGGGCTGGCATGAATATTGTTCAAACCCGGTATTTTGCTTTCTATCTTTTCCAGCACATACATAAGCGGAGCCCAACCTACAGTTTCCGTATGGGGCAGCGATACGCCTGGGAGGCCGAAGTGATGCTCCAGAACCGGTGCGGTCCAATCCGCCAGTTTGAAAATGACTATTGCCGTCAGGCAACCCACCAAAATGCCGAAGAACATATTGTGGGAAGCATAGTAAGCAATTGAACCGGCGAATATGAAATGCCAGTAATTCCACAAATCCACGTCCATTGTTTTTGTAAAATTAATAGCCAGCAGTATAACATTTAATACGAGTACGATGGGAATCAACAATGGAGCAACAGGTGTCCCAAACGAGATGGCGGCACCAATTGGCCAGCCCACGTCAAGAACGTCAAGATTTAAACCCATGGATTTGACCAGGGCTTGGGCTGCGGGTCCTAAAGCGCTCGTCAGCAAACCGATTACCAGATTAATCCCTACAAAACCAACGCCAATGGTAAGACCTGCTCTGAAAGATTTCTTAAATCCCTGTCCCAAAACCATGCCAAATATTGTTAAAATAATTGGCAACATGACCGAGGGACCCAAACCTAAAACAAAATCAACCGCTGCTTTAATGCTCATAAACACCCTCCTTATTTTTTTGCATTATGCTTTTTATTATACTGAAATTCTTTATTCTTACTTTTATCCATCACCTCCTTAATTAAATAGTGAAGTGGATTTTATTTAATAGTTTCCAGCCATATCCATTTTTTCTGCGTTGTCATCATCCTTTGCCGTCATAAGCCTTAAAACAGTATCCACATCTTTTGAAACCGATAGTTTCAATAAAAGCTCTTTGTTTTGAAATACTTCCATTAAATCCTGCAACAATTCTAATTGAACATTCGGATCTGTTATTGCCAGCATAAAAATTATTTTAACGTTTACTTTTTCCTCTGGATTCCCCATCACATTGAATTGGACCGGGTTTTTAAGTATTGCTACAGCAATAGCAGGTTTTATAACATGTTTTATATCCGCATGCGGTATTGCTACTCCAACACCTTCTGTAGGAAGGCCTGTAGGAAACACCTTTTCTCTCTCCAAAATCGCCTCTAAATAACTTTCTTTCGCATACCCTTTAGAAATCAATAAACTTGCCAGCTTTTTTATTATTTCCTCTTTCCCCTCTGCTTCTGCATCGATTTGTATGAGTTCGGGATTTAAAAAGTTTAATTGTGGCATTATTTAGCCTCCTTCAAATTGTGGAAAGTTTTAAGCTGTTTTTTGATTAGTAAAACTTAAATATTTGGAGTGTTGGGCGAAATAAATATAACTCAATGAGATTTGGCATGAAATTTCAATTTCACAAATAATAATCAAGCAAATACCGTACCAATTCAAATGGCAGGTTTAGTTGCGACTTATTATATATTCCAATATAGCTTTCTTGACCTCATCGCCATCCTTTAATAGACTCAACTTATAAATCAAATCTTCATCGTTTACTACATAAAATAAATCATTCAATATATCCTTCGAATCCTCTTTCAATGCCAGCATAAAAACAACGTCTGCCTCTTTATCTGCCGACCATGCAACCGGTTCTTTCAAAAAAGCTATAGCGATGGCAGGCTTTAATACATTTTCTGAATTGCCATGCGGTATGGCTATATGGTTTCTTATGAGCGTAGGACCCATTACTTCTCGCTTGTAAACATCAAGCAGATATTTTTCATTGACATATACCCTTTTTTGAGCAACACTTCCACAAGCCCGTCTATTGCATCGTTTTTTGTAGCAAAATCAGCCTGAACCAGAATCAAATCGTTGAATAAAACTTCTGCCAGCGGCAAAACGACTGATTTTTGAATCGGATGTGAATGTGGCTTGCTTTTTAATTTCAGCACGTCTCTGAGCTTTTCTATCGCTGTGCCGCTTATCAATTCCTCAACAGAAATAAAAGGAATGTCACTTTCTTTCGGATTCACAGTCCCAACAATAGCTGCCAGGCATCTTTCAGCTTTTATTTTTTCAATTTGTTTTGAACCGTCTTCTCTGCCAATTATGCCTATGGGAATTATATCTGCACTTTCCAAAATATCAGGAATCATTTTCTCGATGAGTTTTTTCAATTTTATGGCAGTTCCTTCTCCAGTAATACACAATGTAACAATCGCCTTTTTATATTCTCTTTTATCCTCTATTTTTAAGTCTTCGACAGGGATAAACCTTCCAAGGCCCACCTTATCCTTATCAATATTTGCCACAATTTCATCCAAATCAGTATCAGGCAGTATGGCTCTGCGGACGGCTTCAAGGACCATAATGGTATCGACCCTGCCGATGGTTTTGGTCTGGATTCCGGTTTTCTGGGTGATGATTTCTCCAAAAGTGATAAGTGAACCCATGTCTACTAAGAGAAGAACGCCTTTCCCCTCATCTATCTTCCGCACTACTTCCATGGCTTTTTGAAGGGCTGATTCGGGTTTTTCATCCAGGGACATTTCTATGCCTACCGCATGGTTTACGCCCAGCAGCCTGTTTGCAACTTCCACCATGCCTTGAGCCACATGGCCGTGGGTAAGCACCACCACTCCGACGCGGCCCTTCTTTACATCAACCGGATGGGTTATGGTGCGAAGATACATTGCCACAAAACCGACTTCGTCTTCCGGCATTTTGTAATCGGCTATTTTTTCTACGGCTTCCACCATTTCTTTTGCCACTTTGTATTCCAGTCTGTATTCATTTTTAACCTTTTCAAGCTGTGGATTTATTATAGGCTTGTTATGCTGTAGTCGTTCCAGCGTTGCGCTCAAGTGGATGGCAAGGCAGTAGAACAGATGGCTGTCCATCTTGCCCAGTTTTTTTTCGGCAATTTTTACCATCTTTTCAGCCATTTCCACCACTTTTTCGCCTACAATTCCTTCCAGTTCTTGTTTGCCCAACAGCTGGCGGTTTGTCTCAAACTGCTTTACCAGTTGCTGGAACCTTATTTCCAGTTCGCCTCCGATTACTCTGTTTATGACCTCCTGGCTCAATCCCTGTTCCTGGAGTTCCTGATATTTCTCCTCAATATACTGATAAATTTCCTGCGGGAAAATATACAAGTCCTCTTTCGGCATGTTTTTAGTATTCATCTGCCCGGGACTTACAATGAAGTCGCCTTTCAGGTATATTTCCGTTTCAGGGCTGCGGTTCTGTATCTTGAGAAGCCCTCTGCGGGCATGTATGGGCAAATCAATAAGATCTATCTCAATTCTCTGCTGCTGCCCGCCCACATAGGTTAAAAACCCTCTGGCGCAGGCCACCTGTATGTCACTTCTCAGCTGGCCGATATTTCCCGGGCAATCGTAAAGCAATAAAGCCCTTAATGCCTCCTGAGTTACTTTTATTGAGGCGCCTATTCTGTCAGCTTCTTTGCCGAAAAACTCCTTTATTATGTTGTATCGCTCCAATATGGGCCGCGTTGATAGCGGTGGAAGTTCTATTATCATTGGGATCCTTCTTCGAAAAGTCAAAAGAAGCGACGATTCTATGTCTTCAGTGGTAGCGGCAATTATCATGACGTTGGCAGTCCTGACGGTTTCCGTCTCTCCCAGGCGGCGGAACTTGCCCTTATCGATCAAATAATAAAGCAGCTCCTGCCCTTCGGGAGGAAGGCGGTGTACTTCGTCAAGGAAAAGGATGCCTCCATCGGCTTTTTCCACCAGGCCTTCTTTGGCGGTATCCGCTCCTGTATACGCCCCTTTTGCGTGGCCAAAAAGCTGCGACAGAAGCAGCTGGGGGTTTTCCGCATAATCCGCGCAGTTGAATATAACGAAAGGAGCATTCTTTGAAAGTCTCCCTGATTCAATCGCGAAATTGTACATGGCTTCAGCCAGATTGCTCTTTCCAACACCGGTAGGGCCTAGTATCAGTGTATGAAGACCGTGGGGGGGATAAAGGATTGCAGCCTTCGCCTGCTGAATCTGGGGCTTCAGACTTCCATCAAATCCTATTATCCTTTCAAAGGCTCTGGATGCTATACTGTTATTTGTCGTTCCGAAATTACCCGCTTTTTCAACACTCTGATTATTTGCGTTATCTACAGTAGCGGACACAATACCGGATGCATTTTTCAAGGATATCTTTTCCGCTATCTCTTTTCTCAACTGAGAAACGATAAACCTGGATACATTAAAGCCCTGGCGGTTGAGCAGACGGGTCAATTCCCTGTCGGATATTTTTAGGTTTTGCAAAAGCAATTCCTTCAGTGCATTCACAAGATACGGCTTCTTTCTTTCTCTTGAATCCGGTATGCCGAGTTCTCCTCTTAATATGGTGACTTCATCCCGGCGTGTTCCCAATATTCCGGCAAGCTGGTCATCCGTATACGGGTTTTTCTTATCCTCAGACTTGATAAGCTGCAAAAGGCGGTCTTTCATAGGCATCACCTCTTTTCACATTTTATGCAATAGTCATGCCATTGCAGTGGAAGGTTTTGTTGGATTGCGACTTTTCGCAAATTACCGTCTATTTATTATCATTGCAACATATTATACCACATATCATGCCGTTTTAAATAAAATGTTATTGGAAAAGCTGGAAGAGGGAGCCCTGACTGGTAAAACAATCTTTCAAAAAGATTGGAATAAGAAGCTGATAAAGCACTTTCCAATGAAAGGCATTGAAAATCATGAAACCGTAATAAAAAAAACCGGGCCAATGGAATGACCCGGTTTTTGGCTTTTATGGAAGATATGAACTATTCTTTTTCAAGGATTTCCCGATATAATTTATCGCTGATACGAATATTATTTTCAACCAACTTATCCATAAAAGGCTTGATTTCTGAAATTAATCCCATTTTCTTAGCTTCTAACAATATGCCTAATGTTCCGGATATTTTAATATCCATTGATTTTGCTGCCTTTCTTCCCTTTTTTTCATCTATTAATAATAAATCAGCGTTTAACTCTTCAGAAAGGATGATTGATTCACTTTCGCCCCTATCAAGGTTAAACGCTTTTTGTATTATTTTAACTGCAAATTCATTTTTTACTTCTAATACCTCAATAAAACTCGAATCCTTTATATAATTTACTTCTTTGAGCCCTGCCTTTGATGTTAATTCAGAGTAAACGCCCTTTGAAACGATAATTTTACCGAAAATCTTTTCAAGCAAATCCAATTTTTCAATTTTTACAAATGAAATGATTGGAGTAGTATTGCTAACTACTTGCATTTATTTAAGCCTCCCAGGGCTTTTTCGATATTAGCAACATCTGTTAGTACATCTTCAATATCAAGATCGAAATAAGGTATGCCCATTTTTCCCAGGTCCGTTATCAGTGCTATTTTATCTATACCCAACAACTCGGCACCCTTGCCAAAAGATATCCTTCCATCCTTTATTAATTCGTATATCATAAGCTCCTGGATTCTCTTTTGATAATCTTTGTCTCTATAGTTCACATATTTTAACAATTCAGAAGGCACTTCTATCTCTATTTTTGCATTACCCATGATTCGCCATACCTCCTTATCTGAATTATTATTTGAATTCATTTTTATTTATTATACCACGAGCAGTATGTTTTGTTCTAGACAATCTTTCAAAAAGATTGGAATAAGAAGCTGATAAAGCACTTTCCAATGAAAGGCATTGAAAATCATGAAACCGTAAAAAAAAAACCGGGCCAATGGAATGACCCGGCTTTTGGCTTCTCAAGCCTTCATAATTAACTTCATAATTAAATTATTCATACAGCAGAGGCTTGATTTCTTCAGAGTCTATATTGGTTTTATCATACCAATGGAATCCAGTATCGATGTTCTTCTCCAGTTTTTCACCTTTCACAGCCTTGACGGCAGCTTCCACAGCCTTATATCCGATACCAATAGGATCCTGTGTGATGGCGCCGGCTTCCACTCCGCTACGGATGGCATCCAGTTGCTGTTTACCTGCATCGTAGCCGATTACGACAATCTTTCCTTCCTTTTTCAATTCTTTCACGGCGTTTAATACACCGATTATAGATCCTTCATTGGCGCCAAAGAAGCCTTTCAAATTCGGATGGGCTTGAATTATGGCCTTGGCAAGATCGGTAGATTTAAGCTGGTCACCGCCGCCGTACTGTATATCCACAATCTTGATGTCCGGATATTTTTCCTGGATTCGTCTTACGAAACCATCACGGCGATCAATGCCGGTACGGCTAGTCTGATCGTGCACGATAACGGCGACTTCCCCTTTGCCCCCGATAAGTTCAGCCATTTTGTCAGCGGCAGCCGCTGCGGCGGCAACATTGTTTGTGGCAGCGGTGGCTACCGGGATGTCGCTGTCTACGCCGGAGTCAAATCCGATAACGGGAATGTTTGCTTCTTTTGCCTTCTCGAGGTAAGGTATCACTGCTTTGCTGTCCAGGGCGGCAAGGCAAATGGCGCTAGGGTTTTTATTAAGAGCAGCCTGAAGCATTTCAATTTGCTTATCAACCATTGCTTCGGTTTCCGGCCCTTCAAAAGTAATTTCCACATTATAATCCTTGGCGGCTTTCTCTGCGCCTAACTTAACAGCCTGCCAGAACTGATGCTGGAATCCCTTGGAAATAACAGGGATATACATCTTCTGAGGTTCAGTGGATTTTGTTTCTGTCTGCTGAGTTTGGGTATGTTTGGTTTCTTCCTGCTTGGGTTCTGCTTTTTGACCGCAGCCTGCAAGTAACGCCACTACGAGCAATAAACTTACTACGACAGCAAAAATCTTTTGAACCTTTTTCATTTACCTTTCCCTCCCGTTTTTTTCTTTTTTCCTTCCTGTATTTTGCATTTATTTATTTTGGAGCTTACATAATGATCCCCCCTCATCATGATTTTTTGCGACGCAAAATATCCATATATACAGCCATAACAACAATGGAACCTGTAACAACCATCTGCCACTCCTGAGGAACCGAAAGAATGCGCAGGCCATTTGTCAGGACACTTATAATAAATGCACCTATTACGGTCCCCAGGATGGTTCCTTCTCCTCCGCTCAGAGAAGTGCCGCCTATAACCGCTGCGGCAATGGCATCCATTTCATAACCCTGGCCCAGTGCGGGCTGGGCAGAATTAAGGCGGGAAGCCATCAGAACCCCTGCCAAGCCAAAAAGTATGCCACACATTGTATAAACGGCAATTTTCCATCCGGCAACGTTGATGCCGGAGAGGCGGGCAGCTTCCTCATTACTGCCCATTGCAAAGGTATATCGTCCCAGTACCGTCCTTGTAAGTATAATATTTACAACAATGGCGGCTCCGAAAAAAATGAGAACTGCGTTGGGAATACCTGCAATGGAGCCCATGGCTATTTGATTGAAAACGGGTGTATTGGTAAAATATATAGGCTTTGCACCGGAAATTACCAGAGATAGACCTTTAGTTATCATCATCATTCCCAGTGTTGCTATGAAAGGTGGAATCTTCATCTTCGATATGACTGTACCATTTATCAGACCGCACAAAGCACCCGACGTGATGCCGCCCAGAACGCCGATAATTATGGGTAACTTCCAGTAAGTTATGAAAACTCCTGTCATAACTGAGGCAAATGTCATGCCGGTTCCTATAGAAAGGTCTATGCCCGATGTGATAATAACGAGAGTAACACCAACAGCCAGCACACCGTTTACAGCGGTAGCTAGTAAAATACCAACTATATTATCAAATTTTGCAAAATTGGGTGATGCCAGTGAAAACACGATAAACATTATAATTAAGCTGCCAAATGCCAGGATTTTTTGTGTAGCATCTGATCGTAACAAGGTCTTTTTTTGAACTATATTGCCGTCAGCGGTTTTATTAAGCATATTTCAGACCCCCAATTTCAGTGTGTGTTGCACTCTCACGTTTAGTGGCATATTGCATGATGCGTTCCTGAGTTGCATCTTTTGCATCAAGCTCACCCGTGATGCGACCTTCACACATTACTATGATCCGGTGGCTCATGCGCAATATTTCCGGCAATTCTGAAGAAATCATGATGATTGATTTGCCGCTTTCCGCCAGATCGTTGAGCAGCTTGTATATCTCGCTCTTTGCACCTACGTCTATACCTCGGGTTGGTTCATCAAAAATCAGGATATCACAATCTCTGGTCAGCCATTTTCCTATGACAATCTTCTGCTGATTGCCGCCGGAAAGGTACTTGACTTTTTGCTGCAGGCTGGGTGTCTTGATTTTAAGCTCGTCTACACGCGACTTTGCTTCCCTGCGTGTTTTGTTTTGTTTAATCCATCCCAGAACGCCTTGAAATTTTTCATAAGCGGCGAGTACAATGTTAGTTTCTACATCCATTCCGAGTACAAGTCCATACCTTTTGCGATCCTCAGATAGATATCCGATACCATATTTAACAGCATCTTTGGGACTTTTTATAGTTACTTTTTTGCCTTTAATAAATATTTCGCCGGAATCAACTGGATCGGCTCCAAATATAGCCCGCGCAACCTCTGTACGCCCGGCCCCCATCAAACCCGCAAAGCCAAGTATCTCCCCTTTTCTCAGATAAAAACTTACATTTTTTATCGCTCTGCCGCGATTGAGGTTTTTAACCTCCAGAACGATTTCATGACTTTTGCTTTTCGCTTCGGGACGAGCGGTTTCATAAATCTCTCGCCCTACCATCATGCTTATAATCTGGTCTTTTGTGACATCATTTATCCCCGCAGTATTTATATAGCGGCCGTCCCGCATGACAGTAACCCTATCTGCGATTTGCCACAGCTCCTCCAGGCGGTGAGTTATATAGACTATCCCCACCCCCCTGTCGCGAAGCTGGCATATGATGCGAAAAAGCTCTTCTATCTCCGATTCGGCAAGTGCTGAAGTGGGTTCATCCATTACCAGCACCTCAGAGCTAAAGGAAAGCGCTTTGGCTATCTCCACCATCTGCTGCTTGGCTACGGTCAAATTCGAGACCTTTGTCTGTGGATCCAGTTCAAGATGCATCATATCGAGCAGTTCTTTTGTCTTCTCGTTTATTTCCTTCTCGTCCAGAAAAAAATTCACACTCTTGCGAGGCTCGCGCCCGATAAAAATGTTTTGGGCCACAGTAAGATGGGGCATCAAATTAAGTTCCTGGTGAATAATACTTATCCCCATGTCCTGAGCAGCTCTTGGATTTGGAATTTCAACTTCCTTTCCTTTATAGACAATTCGTCCCGAATCTTTAGGATATATCCCGGTAAGCACTTTCATCAGAGTCGATTTTCCGGCACCGTTTTCGCCAACCAGAGCATGCACCTCTCCGAAGCGCAATTCAAACTGAGCCTGACTGAGGGCATGAACGCCCGGAAAGGATTTTTCAATGTTTTCCATCTTTACAAGAATTTCACCCATTTTTACCACCTCAATCGATGTGCGCCCTACATTCCCTTACCATAAAGCGGCCCGAAATTTTTGCAGGCTCTGTAGTCAGCGCCTTCCAGATCCTGTGTGCCGAAGGCGTTCCATGCGCTGGGCCGGAATATCTTATCCTCAGAAACATTGTGCATGCAAACCGGTATACGAAGTATCGAAGCCAGCGTTATTAAATCCGCCCCTATATGGCCGTAGCTTACAGCGCCATGATTTGCTCCCCAGTTGTTCATGACGGAATAAACATCCCTGAATGCACCTTTGCCTGTCAATCTCGGCGCAAACCACGTGGTTGGCCATGTGGGATCGGTGCGTTCATCAAGGGTCCTGTGAACGTCTTCCGGCAGGTCTACGGTATATCCTTCAGCAATCTGCAAAACCGGGCCGAGCCCTTTTATTATGTTCAGTCTCATCATTGTGACCGGCATTCCGCCTTTTGTGAGGAAATTGGAGGAGAATCCGCCGCCGCGGAAATATTCCCTGTTGGCCGGCCTCCAGCTTGTGGCATCCAGACATTTTTTGACTTCTTCTTCGGTTATTTCCCAGAAGGGTTTCATAGCAGGCTCGCCGTTTTTTGTTTGCTGCCCGGTTCCATCGAGCGCAGCCGCTCCAGAATTTATCAGGTGTATGATGCCGTTTTCCGCCATACCGGTAAGTTCTTTGCCGGTGACGCGTTTTACTGCATCAGGGCTCCAGTAAGTCCTAACATCAGCAAAGATTTGAGCGGTATTTGTCAAAAGATAGCCGAACAGCATGGCTACGCCATTAAGGCTATCGTTTTCGGTGGCCATTATATAGGGAGCCCTTATGCCATTCCAGTCAAAGGATGAATTGAGTATGGCCTCCATGAAATCTCCATTGGGAAAATGGTCCGTCCACTGCCTCTGGCCCTGGAAACCGGCAGCTATAGCATTGTGCCCCTGGGCTTCTTCCACGAAACCGAGCTCGGCCAGCCTCTCGTTTCCAACCATGAGGTCCCGCGCGATCATGGCCATCTTTACAACAAATTCCCATTCCCAGTCTTTTCGCTGCCTCGTCGACTGAATGGCCGGAGAATTGTTGTCCCTTCCTTCCTTGCAGTGTTCTCTGGTCCATCTTAATGCCTTTTCAAACTCTTCTTTATCGTAAATTCCTTCATCGATTCTGCGGATAAATTCGGACATGTCCACATATTCATTTCTCATGCCCAGATAGCTTTCAAAAAATGTGGGGTCGACAATTGAACCGGCTATGCCCATGGAAACGTTGCCCATCGAAAGGTACGACTTTCCTCTCATCAGCGCAGCCGCGAGGCTCGCCCTGGCAAATCGCAGCAGTTTTTCCTTCACATCTTCAGGTATGGTTTTGTCAGCGGCATCCTGAACATCCCTGCCGTATATTCCAAAAGCAGGCAGGCCCTTCTGGCTGTGGCCCGCCAGAGCCGCCGCCAGATATACGGCACCGGGCCTTTCCGTACCGTTAAATCCCCAGATTGCCTTGGGAATGTAAGGATCCATGTCTATGGTCTCTGATCCGTAGCACCAGCATGGTGTGACAGAAATGGATACTCCGACGCCCTCCCGTGCGAATTTCTCAGCGCACCTTGCCGCTTCCGCAACCCCGCCGATAGTCGTATCCGCTATGACACATTCCACCGGCTGGCCATTGGGGTATTTGAGGTTTTTAGATAACAATTGGGCCACGGCTTTGGCCATTCCCATAGTCTGGTCTTCCAGTGCTTCCCTGACACCTTTGCGCCGGCCGTCTATTATTGGCCGTATTCCTATCTTTGGTAGGCTGCCGATTAATCTGAAATTAGTGTTATTCACTTGCAATTCCTCCTCTTTTTGCTATTTCCAATTTTTGGGTTATTAAAAATATATATTTTAAAATGTAACATCAAAATTCTTTTTAAATTCTTCCGCCTGAGAGGCCGCCACAATCAACATGTTGGCGTAGGGGATAAATTCCCCCGTCCTCACAATAAACTTTACATTTCTGGCCCTCTCCTTAAACTGGCTGTGGGGGATAAGTTCAAACTTCTGGTATTTGAATATGCCTCTCCACGCATTATAGAGTTCGGGACTTACTTTCTGAGTTTCCTCGGCAATCACTATCTTTTCTGCTACAATTTCGCTCAGCACGGCTCTTAGGGTATCCATAAATGTAGGTATTCCTTTTGACAGCGCAAGGTCGATTCGTTTCGCGTCTTTTGGTACAGGAAAACCCGCGTCGCAAATTATGAATTCATCCATGTGGCCGAGGCCCGCAAGCTCTCCGGCCAGTTCCTTGTTTAACACTCCATATTTCTTCATTTCTGTGTTCCCTCCATTTTTGTTAAATTCATCCTCCATCCAGGGTCAGTTGAAGTGCGAACAAGCAGTTTTGTCTTCAATCTGTACATTTTCGGATAATCGGATGTATCCCCGCATATTCTTTTGTACAGAAGATTTGCCGCTGCTTCGCCCATCTCCCTCACCGGCTGGACCACTGCTGTAAGCGGCGGGTTTGAAAGGCGCGTGAGTTCCGTGTCGTCAAAGCTCACTATCGCCACATCATCCGGAACTTTTATTTTCATCTCGTCAATCGCGAGCATGGCGCCTATGGTCATGTAGGCATTTGCAACAAAGACTGCATCAGGCGGGTTAGGCAAAGACATCAATTCTTTCATCAACGTATAGCCGCTCTCCGTAGAAAAGTCACCAAAACGGACAATATCTCTATCTATCTGTAGATTATAATCTTCAAGTACCCTTAAGTATCCGCGGTACCTCTCCTCTCCGGTGGTGACTTCCTGGCGTCCGTTGATGATGCCTATACGCTGGTATCCCTTTGTAATGAGGTGTTCAACCGCCTGGTATGCGCCGTTTACATTGTCCACCAGGACGCAATCAGTCTGTATGTCTTTAACCATACGGTCGATAAGAATAACAGGTATACCTCGCTTATTTAGCTCCATAAGATAATTATCCTCATCACTGGTGGGGACTACCAGCATGCCGTCTACCTGCTTTTCCATCAGCATCCTTATTCTTGCTTTTTCTCTATCAGGATTTTCATCACTGTAGCAAACCACCAGGCTGTAACCATAGCCGTTTAAAACGTCTTCAACGACCTTGGCTATTTGCATGAAGAATTGACCGTAATCAGGAACGACGAAACCGACGGTGTGAGTCTTCTGAGTCTTCAGGCTACGTGCTATCTGGTTTGGCCTATACCCGAGAAGTTTAATTGTTTTTAAAACCTTTTCCTTTGTCTCCTCCTTTACTTTCTCCCCATTTAGAACTCTGGAGACCGTTGCGGTTGAAACTCCTGCTTTTGCTGCCACGTCTTTTATGGTCGGCATTTTTTATATCCCTTCCCTGTTTTATATTGTAGATATGTTTGAAACGATTTCTGTGGTTTTTTAATTTATTTATGTAATCGTTATCTATTTTAATTATATAATTCGATATTAAATTCAAAATTCCTTCTCGATATATAAAATTTTTTTTGTTATGAAGGATGACATCAAACATTTGCATAAAATAAAGCCCGGTTGATACGCCGGACTTAAAAAACATTTCTACATAAGAGTCTTTAACTTCCTGTTTACTTTTGTTGTTTACTTTTGTATAGTAAATTATATCAAGTATATCGGTGATTACTCCTGCACCCCGTGCAAAGAGAAGACCCGTTAAAAGCGGCCCCAATATGGGAATTTTAAGATGTAAAAATCAAATCCGCTGCCGGAGATGGCCCGGTAATCATATCTTCTTATGAAAATAATTATAAACCTCTTCCGCTGCCTTCCGGTTCATCCCCGGAACTTTAGACAGTTCATCCACCGAAGCCTTTTTTATGCCTTCAACGCTTCCAAGGGTGCGAAGCAGGGCCAGCCTCCGGACTTTGCCTATGCCGGGGATATCATCCAGCGCAGAATGAAGGTTCCTTTTTGCGCGCAGATTTCTGTGAAATGTAACAGCAAAGCGGTGGGCCTCATCCCGGACCCTTTGTATCAAATACAGCGCTTCAGAATCCCGGGGGAGAATGATCGGGTCGTCTCTATCCTCCACAAAAATATGCTCGAATTCCTTGGCAAGGCCAATAGTGGGAATATATTCAAGGTTTAACTCCCTGAGCGCTTCCCTGACATACTTGAGCTGCCCCTTCCCTCCATCTATGAGCAGTAAATCCGGCAGTTCTTTGAATTTTTCATCTCCTTCCAGCGCTCTCTTAAACCTGCGGGTTACGGCTTCCTTCATGCTCTCAAAATCATTTGGACCTTCCACGGTTTTGATCTTGAACTTGCGATAATCCTGTTTTTTGGGACTTCCATCTTCAAAGACAACCATGGATGCCACAGATTCGGCGCCCTGAGTGTTGGATATGTCAAAGGCTTCTATGCGGCCAGGAATCCCGTCGAGATTCAAATATGCTTTAAGCTCCTCCAGAGCCTTTTGATTCTTTATCTTCTCCCTGTATTCCACACTTTCCCTCTGTTCAAGATAAGTCCTGGCATTTTCCGCCACCATCTGCGCCAGCTTCCTTTTTTCGCCGCGACTTGGAACGGTAATGCATACCTTCGAGCCTTTTTTCCGGGTAAGCCACTCCCTAATGGTGGCGATATCTTCGACCTCTTCGTCCACAATGATTTCTTTCGGTATAAATGATGCACTGTCGTAAAATTGTTTTATAAAAGATGCGAGGATTTCCTTTCTTTCGGCACCTTCGGTATTTTTCAGTATAAAGGGCTCGCGTTCCACGAGTTTGCCCTCCCTCACGAAAAATACCTGAACACATACTATGTCAACGCCTCTCGCCATGGCAATCACATCTTTGTCGGCCGTGTCGAAAGACACGATCTTTTGTTTTTCTAGCACTTTTTCCAGAGCCAGTATCTGATTTCTCAATACAGCCGCCCATTCGAAATCAAGGTTTTCAGCAGCCTTTTCCATCTTCTGCCTGAGAATATCAATAAGCGTCTGCTGCTTTCCTTCCAGAAACATTATTACATTCCTGATAATTTCATTGTAATCGTTTACATTGATCTTAGCCTGGCAGGGAGCAAGACAACGATTTATATGGAAATTCAGGCAGGGCCTCTCCTTTAACGGCACTTCGCTCAAATCCTTTTTGCAGCTTCTCACCGGAAATATTTTTCTTATCACGTCTATGGCTTCTCTCATTGCTCCGGCATCGGCATAAGGGCCGAAATACCTTGCGCCGTCTTTTTTCACTTTCCGCACCACCAAAAGGCGCGGAAACTTTTCATTTAATGTAATTTTTATATAGGGATACTGTTTATCGTCCCTGAGAAGGATATTGTATTTGGGGCGATGAAATTTTATGAGGTTGCATTCCAGAATCAGGGCTTCCACTTCAGAATCCGTGACGATATATTCAATGTCCTCTATCATGGGTACCATGGAAGCCACTTTGACGGGAAGATTTTTTGGCGACTGAAAATAGGACCTTACCCGGTTCTTTAGAGAAACGGCCTTTCCCACATAAATAATTTTGCCTCTCTTATCCTTCATTATATAAACTCCGGGTCTTTCCGGAAATGAAGCTATCCTTTCGGGATTGAACATAAATAATCCCTCCCACTTTATTGGGGCCACTCCTTCGCCTACCCCAGCCTAGTTGGGGATGTTCCTCCACCTCCCCCAATATCAGAAGCCGGATGTCGGAAGTCGGAATAGAAGGATTTGCCTTTCGGCAAATCCTACTTAATCTGAGCTCTGAAGTCCGACCTCTGCTATAAGGAGGTGCGTCCCCATACCTATTATCCCTAGAAAAGAAGGTGTGTCACCTAACATTATATCACAGATGGGAAGGTTCTCACCTATCCCCCGCAGTATGGTTTACATGGTCAAATCCTTCTTTTATGATGTGGTCCACATGGTCGTCATCAAGGGTATAGAAGACCTGTTTCCCATCCCTCCGAAATCTCACCAGGTGCGAAGTCCTGAGAATCCTCAGATGATGGGACACATTGGAGACCGTTGTGCCCAGGATTGTGGCGATATCGCACACGCAGAGCTCCTCTTTGGACAGCAGATATACTATTCTTGCTCTGGTCTCATCGGCCAGCACCTTGAAAAGCTCTGCCAGCCCTGTCATATCAGGGACTTTGCCCATGAGTTTCTTCACTTTATCCTCGTTCAGGCAAAAAACATCGCAGAAATCCTCGTCCCGGTTTATTTTTTCTTCCATAAAACCCTCCGTGCATCCAATCTTTTTTATTTGATGCCTGTTTTTATTATATTTTTATTATATCAGACAAGTCACGTTTTTACATAGCGATGAAAAAGTTATATTTTTCCCTCACAAAAACCTCACAATTTAGCCAAATTTTCACCAAAATTCGAGGTTATAATATAATTGCAACCAGCAGGAGGAACTACCAACAGCAAGGCTAATCCTCCTAAAATCCCCCTTTATTTTATAAGGGCTATAAGCCCTCCAATCGGCAGGTCATATTTCCTGCCGATTTTTTTTGATGATAAAACATTTATCTCAAATTATAGAAATTTAAAGGAACGGTAAAAATATACCGTTCCTTGCCGACATAATGAAATATTTTTTTAACTTTTACTACCATAGACAAACTGATTACCATCACATTTACTCATGCGCTAAATCCCGGCTTTGAATTTTTATACCCCCATTATTGACTTATCCTCTTCCAGTATATTGCCCTCCCATACATATTTCCTGGTCTCAGCCACCAGCACGCTGGTGAGGGCAAGAAGCGATATCAGGTTTGGAATGGCCATAAGGCCATTCATTATATCAGAAAAAGCCCAAACTATGTCAAGAGTTGTTACTGAGCCAACAAAGGCAGCCGCGACCCACAGCCACCGATAGGGTTTGACGGCTCCAACGCCGAAGAGATATTCCACAGCCTTTTCGCAATAGTATGACCAGCCAAGGATTGTGGAATATACGAAGGTCAAAAGCCCTATGGTTAGCGTAATTGGTCCTATTGTCGGAATCTGATCAAATGCCGTCTTGGTAAGCTCTGCTCCCTTGAGGCCCGTCTGCCATGCACCGGTCGTTACAAGCACCAGGCCCGTCATCAGGCATATCACCACTGTATCCCAGAATGTTCCCGTCATCTGGACCAGCGCCTGTCTTGCGGCATTGGGCGTCTGGGCGGCTGCTGCGGCTATAGGGGCGCTGCCAAGACCTGACTCGTTGGAGAATAGTCCTCTGGCGACACCATACCGGATGGCTGCCATCATGGTCGCTCCGGCAAATCCTCCCACCACCGCCTGGCCGGTAAAAGCGCTCTTGAGTATGGTGACTATGGCTCCGGGCAGAGCGGTAATATTCATCCCCAAAATGATAAGGCATCCCAGGATATAGATTATCGCCATAAAAGGCACCAGGGCCTCACATACTCTTGCTATGCTCTTTATACCGCCGATAATGACAATTCCGGTCAGAACCGCAATTACAAGTCCGGTCACCCATGGAGAAATATTGAAAGTGGCTTTTACCATACCTGCTATTGAGTTAGCCTGGGTGGAAACGCCTATTCCGAAGCCCGCAATGGCTGTAAACAGCGCAAATATAACACCGAGCCATTTCATGCCGAGTCCCCTCTCAAGAACATACATGGGGCCGCCGGCCATCTGCCCGATGGAATTTTTTACACGGTATTTAACTGAAAGAAGCGCCTCCGAATATTTGGTGGCTATACCGAAAACGCCTGTAATCCACAGCCAGAATACCGCGCCGGGCCCGCCAAGACCTACCGCGGTAGCCACGCCCACTATGTTTCCTGTTCCCACGGTTGCTGCAAGAGCGGTGGTCAAAGCTCCAAAGTGGCTTACATCTCCTTCTCCTTCCGAAGTCCTGGTGAGCGAAAGTTTAATGGCGGGAAAAATATACCGCTGAATTATTCGCAGCCTGAAAGTTAAGTATATATGAGTACCAACTAACAGTGCCAGCATCGGCGGCCCCCATACTATACCGTCAACCGTATCCAAAAAATTTTTTAATGCGTCCAAACAAAACCCTCCTGTTCAATGTTATGTTATTTTTTAATGAGATTACTGCTTACGTCATTTTACACCATTTGTTCATCCCCCCTTGAATTATTAATTGACAGATCGAATTGCTGTATAAATTTTTATGAATTTATTATACCGTAATTAGCAGGTAACTTTGCTAATAATTATATTATACATTATTTTTTTGCAAAATACATACCAATGTCATATTTTACAATTTTATTGCTATTATTTAATTATTGCAATATTAAAATGGAATTTTTTGTTTCCATAGTTTCCAATCATGCAGGATATGTAAAATTTAATATCGAATTATATAATAAATATATCCTGAATATGGGGGTGTAAATTTGAAAAAATACAGATACCGTATCAGGTTTGATGACAGGGTGGGAATGGTGCGCGATATTTCGGAAATAGTGGCAAAATGCGGTGCCAATATCCTTTCTCTTTCTGTGCGGCCCGGAGAAATTTACCTGCAGATGGAACCATTGAACGAAGAAAAATTACGTTACATTACCCAGGAGATTGCTTTAATACAGGATGTTTATGAAGTCACTCCCATAGAATGGATGCCCCACGAGCTTGCGGAACAGCAGCTCAGGAATGTCATAAACTCGGTCCAGGATGGAATTTTATCAGTAAATGGAAACTTTGTCATTAACACCTGCAATCTGAGGGCAACGGAGCTTTTGGACCTGGAACAGCCACCTGTCGGTAAACCGTTGACCGATGTTTTTGAGATTCCGCCGGAAATTTTAAAACATTTTCAGGAGGGCATGCCGCTGGAGCAAAAAGAAATCAGCATCCCCACTTCCCGGGGCCGGTTGAGACTTATGGTAAATTCAAAACCCGTTTTTGACGACAGAGGGAAGCCGGCCGGTGCCGTGATGAGCTTTCAAAAGATGTCCGAGGTGCGCCGGTTGGCTCACTCCCTCACTCGACCGGTGATGGTGACCTTCGACGATATAATATATGAAAGCAAGAAAATGAAGGAAATAATCGAACTTGCAAGAACCATCGCTCATGGAGATTCAACCGTACTCCTCCGCGGAGAAAGCGGCACCGGCAAGGAGCTGTTCGCCAGGGCCATTCACATGGCCAGTTCACGCAAAGACAGGCCTTTTGTGGCGGTCAACTGTGCGGCAATCCCCGACACTCTTCTGGAAAGCGAGCTTTTTGGCTATGCCGACGGGACCTTCACCGGAGCGAGAAAGGGCGGGCGTCAGGGGCTTTTCGAATTTGCACACCACGGCACCATATTTCTCGATGAAATAGGGGAATTACCTCCTTATGTGCAGGCAAAGCTTCTGAGAGTGCTTCAGGAGGGAAGCGTCCGCAGGCTGGGAGAAATGGAAGAAATACGTGTGGACATCCGGGTCATAGCCGCTACCAACCGCCCTCTGGAAGAAATGATCGTGAGGGGTGACTTCAGACAGGATCTTTTTTATAGACTAAACGTGATACCTATATATCTCCCTCCTCTCAGAGAACATAAAAAAGACATCCCCGTTTTGGTAAATTACTTCATCAACAAGTTCAATCAGCGGCTGGGCAAGAAAGTTCAGGGCATATCCCCAGAAGCCCTTGAATGCCTCATGCGTTATGACTGGCCGGGCAATATAAGGGAACTAGAAAATGTCATGGAGAGGGCCATGAATCTCTCCAGGGATAATATAATAAAACCCCGAGACATAATAATTAATGCCCCGGATTTCCTGGTATCTCCTTCCGAAAAGTATTATCATCTGAAAGATGCCGTAAGAGAAACAGAAAAGGAAACGCTGATACGGGCTCTTTCGCAGGGAGGAAGCGCCAGGAAAGCCGCCAAGATACTCGGCGTCTCCCATACCACGGTAATAAAGAAGATTAAAAAGTACGGTTTATCTATTTAACAATTCCATGTGGAACTTTTTATTTCCATATGGAAATTATATTATTTACATTAATAGGTGTTTTTATTGTAATTAGCGCCGAAAAAATTACTTTCCGCCCTCCTTTAAGCCTTTGGCACGCTTCTTGCAAATAATATAAATAAAAATTATCAAATTTGAGGGAGGAAAAAAATAATGATTGTTGGTGTTCCCAGGGAAATAAAAGCTCAGGAAAACCGTGTCGCCATGACTCCCGCCGGCGTTGATTCCATGGTAGCAGCCGGTCATAGAGTGCTGATTGAAAAGGGAGCAGGTGAAGGTGCGGGTTTCCCCGACGAAAATTACAAAGCAGTGGGTGCGGAAATAGTAGCCGATGCAGCCGACGTTTGGGAACGCAGCGATATGATAATAAAAGTAAAAGAACCGCTGCCTTCGGAATACAAGTATTTCAGACCCGGCCTCATTCTTTTCACATATCTGCATCTTGCTCCCGAACCGGAACTGACCAGAGCCTTGATGGATAAGAAAGTTGTCGCTATTGCTTATGAAACGGTACAAAAGTCGGACAGAAGCCTGCCCTTGCTTACTCCCATGAGCGAAATCGCCGGTCGAATGGCGGTCCAGGTCGGTGCTACTTACCTTGAAAAAATAAATGGCGGAAAAGGCGTCCTGCTGGATGGCGTCGCAGGAGTACCACCCGCCTCGGTGGTGGTGGTAGGTGCCGGCACGGTAGGCACCAGTGCGGTGAAGAGGGCTGTGGGCGTAGGCGCCAGAGTGACAGTGGTAGATATAAACATCGATAGACTGCGCTATCTTGAAGATATTTTCAGAAACAGTATAGAGACCCTCTATTCAAATAGGTTCAACCTTATGGAAGCCGTAAGCGGCGCCGACCTGGTCGTTGGCTCCGTCCTGATTCCCGGTGCAAAAGCCCCGAAACTCATCACTGAAGAAATGGTAAAGAACATGAAACCCGGCAGTGTCATTGTAGATGTAGCCATTGATCAGGGAGGATGCGTTGAAACCATAGACCATCCCACCACACATGCGGATCCGGTTTTCGTAAAATACGGGGTCGTGCATTATGCGGTAGCCAACATCCCCGGCGTGGTTCCCAGGACATCGACTCTCGCTTTGACAAACGCCACACTGCCATATGCTCTTAACTTAGCAAACAAGGGCTGGAAGCAGGCCGTAATCGATGATCCCGCTCTGGCAAAAGGTGTAAATGTCCTCGACGGAAAAGTAACGTTCAAAGCGGTGGCCGAAGCCCACAATCTGCCTTACTGCCCGGTGGAAGATGTATTGAAGGGCATGTAAATATAAAATCCCCGGATTTTCCGGGGATTTTCAAGTTTGATCTTCTTCGAGGCTCTCGGGCAGAGAAAAGTAAAAACTCGTGCCGCCTTCCGGGCAGTTTTTGGCCCAAACGCGGCCGCCGTGGGCTTCTATGATATTTTTTACAATGGCAAGGCCCAGGCCGGTGCCTCCGGTATTTCTTGTGCGGGACTTGTCCACTTTGTAAAACCTCTCCCAGATAAACGGCAGTTCATCTTCTGGAATGCCGGGGCCCCTGTCCCTTACGGAAACCACGACGCCACTTTCGCCTTTTTTAGCTTTTATCCTGATTTCCCCATTATCCTCATTATACCGCATAGCATTGTCGATTAGGTTTATCATTACCTGTTCTATTCTATCTTCATCGGCCATTATCAACGGAAGCTCTTCATATTCCGTAAATATATTAATTCCTTTTTTCTGAGAAAGAGGGGCAAGCTTCTTTACAACTCTCTCTATAAGATTTTTAAGGGATATTTTATCCTTTTTCAGATTAAGGTGACCGCTTTCTATCTGGGACAGATCGAGAAGATCATTTACCAGGCGGCGCAATCTCAGGGTTTCATCAAGTATTATATTTAAATATTTTTTCTTTTCCTCGGGGTTTTCTACCATTCCATCGAGAAGGGCCTCCGTATATCCCTGGAGATACGATAGCGGAGTCCGTAGCTCATGGGAAACGTTCCCCACGAATTCCCTGCGCAGGTGCTCCAGTTTTCTTTCCCTGGTCACATCCTGCAGCACCACCACCGCCCCCCAGAGATTCATGCCCTCATCCATAAGGGGGGCCATCCTGGCGCTGATGATCCTGCCGCTCAGCTTCAGTTCCTCCTGAAGGGGTTTTTTGGTTTCCCTGACTCTATCAAGCAGGGGATACAGCATCTTAAACCCTTCTTTTTCTTCGTCTTCCATCCCGGATCGAAGCATGTCCATGGCCTGCGGATTTGCCATTATCAACCGGCCATCTGCGTCGAAATTAATAACTCCGTCGGTCATGCTCAAAAGCACTTTTTTAAGCTGTTCTTTTTCCTGGGACAGGGCATTTATGTTTTTTTTCAGGGCATCTGAAAGATAGTTGATTGTCCTTGCCAAAGTTCCTATTTCATCTTCAGTGGCAACCTCTACCCTTCCTTCAAAATCGCCCTCAGCCATGCTTTCCGCCAGTTTTTTCATCTCCACCAGAGGTCTTGATACGGTCTTTGAAAGAACGAAACTCAATGCGGTAGCCATTACAACCGCACCTGCCGCTGCCAGCAGTATGAGGCGGCGGATCTGCCAGATGGAATTTTCAATGGAAGCCATTGGGGAATAAAGAATGAGCGCACCCATTACTCCCATTTCAGTTTTTATAGGCAACGCCACCGTCAGCATAGCCGCACCGAACTGGGATATAAAGCCCTTATGAATCACAATACTACCCTTCAACACCTCCGAGAACTCCTTACCGGCCATCGGCATCCCCTTAAACTTCAAAATATTTGAGCTGGCCTGAATGAGCCCCTGCCTGTCTACAACCACCGCATGGGCGTTTATGAACTTGCTTATATCCATAAGTTCCATGGGATCAATTCCCTGCAAAATTAATGTTATCAGCTGCTGACCTTCATTTATCATCTCATTTTGTCTGATGTTAAAATAAAAGTTTTCAAAGACGCTGGATAGAATCAATCCTGAAAATAAAAGAGTAACGACGGTGAGGATAATCATATAAAGCCAGAGCTTGAAAATAATGCTTTTGTTGGGGTTCATTTAACCACCTCAAATTTATACCCGACTCCCCATACCGTACTTATATATGAAGCCGCTTTACTGCGCCCCAATTTTTCCCTCAACTGCTTTACATGGGTGTCTACGGTCCTGAGGCTGCCGAAAAAGTCATATCCCCAGACCTCTTCCAGCAGTTTTTCCCGTGTAAATACTTTGTCTTTATTTTTGGCCAAAAAATATAGCAGGTCGAATTCCTTTGGAGTAAGGTCCACATCTTTCCCGTTCACTTTCACCATCCTGGCTTCCGGTTCTATTGTAAGTTCCGGAAATTCCAGAGTTACTTCCTGCTCCTCGCCGGGGCCCAGGCGGCGGAGAAGAGCTTTTACCCTTGCGGTAAGTTCCCGGGGGCTGAAAGGTTTTACCACATAATCGTCGGCGCCCAGCTCGAATCCGAGCACTTTGTCGAATTCCTCGCCCCTGGCAGTCAGCATAATTACAGGTATGTCGTATTTTTTGCGGATCTCCCTGCATACGGTCCATCCATCCACCACCGGCAGCATGAGGTCAAGTATGATAAGGTTATACTTCGTTTTATTTATCATATCCAGAGCCTGCTGGCCGTCATAAGCTTCGTCGACGGTGTACCCTTCTTTTTCGAGATAAAGTTTGACCAGCTCCACCATGCGCTTTTCGTCATCCACCATGAGTATCCTGATATCTGCCATATCAATATCCTCCCCTCTTCCTATTGCTACAAAAAAAGGTCAAGACACTTCTTGACCGTATTCCTGCTTTTATTATAGATTTTCATCTATATTAAGTCAACATTTTCTTGCAAAACTTCGGTGACGTTTTTACCGCCTACTTCACACTCCTCATTTCGCCGGTAGATTTGTCGACATAATAATCACCTTTAATCAAAAGTTCGGATATCGGGACTATTTCATAACCCCGACTTTTCAATTCAACAATGATCGGTTCCAGGGCTTCCGCCGTATGTTTGCCGTTATTGTGAAACAGCACAATTGAGCCGGGTTTTATCTGTTTCATGACTCTGTCGTATATGGCGTCAGCGCTCAAATCCTTCCAATCCAGGGAATCGGCTATTATATAGGTTTTGCTCCTGTTTTCTGCTTTCTGGAATATTTTCTTTTGTAAGTTTTAAAAATTCCTCTATGAACAATTTAAGCTTTATCTCAATTCTTTCCGGATATACTATTACTTCATCTATGATTTGACTCAGAAGCATTTTCTTTACTTCTGTTGGAGCCTTTTCAAATTCCTCGCGCCATACTGGTATCATATTCTGTAACTGAATCATATCATTAATTTCTAATTTCTTTTTTTCAAGAATCCTAGAGGCTTTTTCAAACTCTTTTTTATATTCTTCAAGTTCATTAATCCTTTCTTTGATGGCCGAATTTAATATCTCAGGTGTAAATGCACTTTCACCTATTAGGCTTTTAGGTATCTCTTTTTTCATTACTTCTATATCTTTTTCACAGTCTGCAATCAATTTTTGCAGTTTATGAACTTTTATCTCATCATCTTCAATATTCTTTTTATTTATTTCATCTATTTTTTGGGATAAATCCACACTTTTTAATGTATCTAAATATTTATATATTTCTTCTAGCACAGGACCCTCAATCTTTTCTGGAGAATATGTATATCTACCTGAGCATCCTATATTACCCGAAGTCTTCCCCACACATTTATAAACATTTTTCGATTTTACATGTGAAACCCCATCCTTTGTTATCCATTTATGCCGGCTGTAACCCGTGGATAGTTTAGAGCCACAACATCCACAGCGTATAAACCCTGTAAACAATAAAGAGCTTTTTGTCTGCAAAGGATATTTACTATAGTCTAAGTTCTCTATTTTATACTTATCCGGTGTCCTACTATTACGGATAACCTGTATTTTATCCCACGTTTCCTCTGGAATGATTACTAGCTCATCAATTCTTTCTTGGGATAATAGCCAATTTTTGGGGCTTATCCTGCCCTGTTTTTTACCTTTTGACGTAGTCTTTCCATATGTAAGGTAACCTTTATAGATTGGATTTCGTAACATGTAGTTAATAACAGCTAAATTCCATTGTTTCCCCTTTCTGGGCGATATATTATTTTCATTCAAGTATTGCGCTATCCGTTGTCCACCCATGCCATAATTTAACGCTAGGTTATATATCAGTTTCACTACTTTTGCTTCTTCTTCATCAATGGCTAGCTCCTTTAGTTCCTTGCCTTTTTTATTCACTTTGCCGGATTTAACGAGCTTATATCCATAAGGCGGTACCCCTCCTCTAAACTCGCCGTTTTCTACCATTTGCCGATGCTTAGTATCTACTCGAATAGATGTCTTTATGCTTTCACCGCTTGCTTGCCAATATCTTATGTAGTTAAGTAACTTATCTACGTGGGAATCAAATCTCTGTTGGCCCTCTTTTACGGACCATACCTCGATACCTTGTTTTACGAACCATTCGACAATGAATGGTGTCTCATCATCCCGCCTTCCAAGCCTATCAAACATGAAAACTAGCAGTATATCAAATTTTTTCTTTAAAGCGTCTTCTCTTATTTCAGTTAAGACATCGCGTTCTTCTGATGTTTTTTTGAAACCTGATACGCCTTTTTCATAGTACTCCTTAACACATCTCCAGTCAGGCATTTTTTCTATAAATTCCTTGCAGGCTTTCTTTTGCATAGGTATATCGTCTTCTTCAACCTGCATTTTCGTGGAAACCCTGTATAAACAAGCTACCCGTTTAGTTACATCCACTTCATCGCACCCCTAACGCATGTTATTTGCTATAATTATATCGTTTATTTCGAGAAAAATTCAAGAACCGAGGCTATTAACCTCGGTTCTCTCCTAAAATTCTATGAATAAATTGTTCTTGTAAAGTGTCAACTATTATAGATTCTAAATTGTCATAATTATTGCCTATAAACTTCAATTGCACCCATACTTTGTATTTTTTATTATACCTTACAAGATATCTATTTCCTGCCTCGTCCACCATTAATTTGTATTTGTCTCCACCGATAATAATTTCCGTCCCAATATAACCCCCTCCCTTTGGCGCTCCTATATCAATTTTATTACCAGCACCAAAGGGATATAACGTGTCGCCAGGTTGTACCGCATGTACTTTTTTCATTTTGTTTTAGCATCCTCTATAATGGATAAAGAAATTCAGACAAAAAAACGGATTGCTTTAAGGTGATAGATTGTATAATAGTCATATGAGAAAAACATACACAGGAGAATTCAAAACCAAAGTCGTACTGGAAATTCTTAAGGAAGAAAAAACCATTTCCCAAATCGCATCCGAGTATGAAGTTCATCCAAACCAGTTGATAAAATGGAAAAAGGAGGCATTAGAAGCTCTTCCTCAACTTCTTGAAGATGGCCGCAGAAAGGGGGATAAAGAAAAAGAGGCATTAAAAAACCATATTCAAGAACTTTACACACAAATCGGTGAGCTTTCCACTAAGCTCAACTGGCTCAAAAAAAAATCTGGCATCAAGCTCGACTAGAGCTGAAAGAATTGAACTTGTGGACTTTGAAAACCGGAAATTGCCACTTACGGTCCAGGCAGAACTTCTTTCATTAAACCGTTCAAGCCTTTACTACAAGCCTGTACCACCTTCACCTGAGGAAATCGCTATAAAGCACGAAATTGACCGTATATACACAGATGACCCATATATGGGCTCAAGACCAATTACAGCCATACTGAACCGTAATGGCTTTAAAATCAGCAGGCCAACGGTACAAAAATATATGCGGGAAATGGGGATATCCGCAATCAGACCCGGGCCGAACCTTTACCGCCGCAACCATGAGCACAAGATATACCCTTACCTGCTCCGTGACATCACGGCAGAATACCCAAACCACATATGGGGCACCGATATAACATATATCCCCATGAAAAATGGCTGGCTGTATCTTGTAGCCTTCATGGACTGGTTTTCAAGGTACGTAGTGGCATGGGAACTGGATTATACCCTTGAAGTAGACTTCGTATTAGAAGCCCTCAACAAGGCATTAAAAATCAACAAACCAGAGATTGCAAACAGCGATCAGGGAAGCCAGTTCACAAGCCTTAAATACACAAATATATTGCTCGAAAACAATATAAAAATAAGCATGGATGGCCGTGGCCGGGCTATGGACAATATATTCACAGAGAGGCTCTGGCGTACCGTTAAACACCAGGAAGTATACATAAACGATTATGCAAGCCCAAGAGAAGCTCGCATAAGCCTCACAAGGTTCTTTGACAAATACAACAACTACAGGCCCCATCAATCATTAAAGTATTTAACGCCAGCAGAAGTATACTACGGGAACTATACATTGAAAGATTTTGAATAAATACCTTCAGCTGAATAACTACCAGCTGTTGATACTGCCGGCCCTGATGGATTTGTGTGCAAGTCGGAAAAACAAGACTTGCACACAAGCTCCACAGTGCCTTGGATAAGTCTCGCAAAAGACATGCTCGACTTATCCACAGTATCACACAGCTCCGACTACTAATTTTTGCCAAAAGCTTAAAAGAAAATTTCCAGTTAATATATTACATTTGTGTATTATATTACCAAACTTTAACAAAGGAGGATGAGAATTTTATCACCTTATATAAGGTCAAAAAAATGTCTTGACAACTTTAGCCACCATACTCCTTTAGTTTTATGAAGATGCTTATAATAAATTTACGCTTTTTTGTTGGTACCCAAGCCCTTTAATCGACTCTTTCAGCCAAATGTACATGAAAAAAAGAGCCCATTTAAGAGCTCTCTTTATAAGTACCAATATGGCATTTTTATTTTTAATAGGTGATTCCCTATTATCTTTAAATGCTATTTCAGTGTAATTGTCACAATTTCTGGATGTACTGCTTTTTTTAACAACAGTCAATAAAAATATAGAGGTCTTTAGAAAGTTCTATTATGTTCTCAGATTCATCTTTGCATGATCTGTCATATAATACATGTACTGAAAATACCTCCTAAATTTCATACTTTGCTTCAAATATCAAACTCCAAAAAAAATTTTTTTGATTATTTTTTCAAACTATCCCCTATTCCTTTTACACTTTATATATTTTCCGGCAAAACACCTAATTCCCAGCAGAAAAAACCCTCCAAATCCATGCGGAATTCTCTTTACTCATTTTTTGATTAATTCTTCATACATAAATAATAAATTTATGAAATAATTACATAATCTTTTGTATATGTTTATGATTTTTTAGGCTGTTTAGCTGCGAATGTCTTATTGGCTAGCCAAGAACAATTTCTTGGTCATATTTATAAATTCCATAATAGAAGATAATTATATAAAACTAGTCGTACAATGGATATGAAAAATATCTATTTTATAAAAATAGAATTAAATCATTTTCGGTTCATATGTTGAGCAATTTCGTAACCAGTTAGAAAAAGGATAAAAAAAATCCAGATACTCTATCCATTTCACATATGCTATTCTCAATAAATAAGTCTCTGATTCAATATAATGAATCAGGATTTTATAACCAATATTAGAAAAGAAATTTAAATTCCATATCCTTATTATTTTAAAGCTACTATTTACACTCCTCAATAAACGGTATTTTGTCAACGCTCAATTATATCCTTTTAATCCCTGAAACCCTTGAAAATTTTAGTTTTGAACCCAATTACATATTCCCGGATTAACGTAGACACATAATACTTATACACCCCATCAAGGTATATCTACAATACTTATTCACCTTGCAATTCTTAAGACTTCAAATTTGTCACTTAGCCCCGTATTTCGTTAGAACGTTGATTCTAATACTTATTAACCAAGATAGAGCTTAATCTAAATACTTATTCATACTCTCTCGGTATATCTTCAATACTTATTCATCATCAAAATATTTAATGTCGTAATATGTCGATTGTAAACTATTTTTGCAATGTACTGGCCCCCTATTACTTGGACTTAAACGACCAACACGCCACGGCTCACAGTATTTCTTAAAAATGCTTCATAAAATGCTGAAGGTGTCATATAATTCAAAGATTCATGAGGCCTTTCGCAAAGATAAAATTTTATATAATCATCCAGGCCTTTAAAAAATGACTTATAACTGGCAAAATCATTTATATTAACATATTCTTCTTTCAAGGTTCTATGAAATCTTTCAATATTTGGGTTTCTTTCAGGCGATCTTACTGGTATTCTCTCATGCAATATACCCTGTTTAGTGCAAAAATCCTGAAATTCTTTTGACTTAAACTGCGGCCCATTATCGGTTCTGATTGTTAAACTGTCTGTTATATGCCTTGATGCAATGGCTTTTGTCACGGTTTTTATCACATCGCTCTTTGTTATCGAAAAACCAGCCTTATAGCCCACTATCTCTAAGGTATATGTATCTATTATATCCAGGATAAAGATTATTCTAGGGAAAATGGTCACATATGTAATATCCATCTGCCAGTGGGTATTCGGGGCCTCGACAGATACTTTTTTGAAAACTATTTCAGTATTGGAAGAAGCATAATGTCTAATAATCGGCAAAAGTAGATCCATTTCTTTGCATAGCCTGTAACCCTTTTTCTTGTTGATAATAATTCCAAACCTTGATCTTAAAAGAAATGTGAGTTTTTTATATCCAAAGAAGGGGAATTCCTCAGCTAAATCAAAAAGTAGGGTCTTTATCATTTCATCGGATATATATTCACCACTAAGTGTTTCTGAATAACCCGGCTTTGAGCATCCCCGCTTTGAATCCGTACTTTCTTGTCGAGGTTCATAGAAAAATGTGCTTTTGGGTATATTAGAAATTTTAAGTAGAAAATCTAGATTATAGCCCTCAGAATATAAATGCTTTATTAGATCGATTTTATCGGCTATAGACGGTTGGTTTTTTTTAGTAGCTCTTTTAGATAAGCAATTTCGAGGTCTTTATCAACGATGATAGAACGAAGCATGATGTTTTCTTTTCTGAGATTTACTTTTTCGTCATCATCGTTACTATCGTTAGGGTTTAAAAGCTTTTTTCTCCAGTAATCGATTGTAGTTTTTGATATGCCGTATTTCCTACAGACAGCTATTTTAGTGGTACATGAACTCTGAGCTTCGGATAAGATAGCGAGCTTTTCTTCCGTAGTAAAATTCTTCCTCGCTGCCATAGAAAAATTCCCCCTTCAAGAGTTATTTTATCATGTTGTGCGTTTTGGTCCAATTCTCTTGAGGGGCCAGCAAGCAAAAGCAATCAAGTTTTTATTAACCGTGAAATAAATTAATCAACTTCACATTTTTTTATTTGCATGTTGATAAAAATATCATAGAGCACCCTTTAAAAAATAGCCAATGTATGGCACACAGAAAAAATCCCCCAAAATTATTTTTTTGGTCGATGTAGTACTGTATATAAAAATAATAGTATGCTATTATATAACATTAAGCACTAATTCTATCTGGTCTATTATTTTTTCCTTAACATTTCATCATTCCCAATGATTACCACGGTTATCTTTAAGTATGCATACAAAATACTACTGACAACTACTTTGTCAACAGTCAATCTCATGGCAAAAATAAAAGACTCATGGCAACTATTACCATGAGTCCTTTACTATTAAACGTATTCTGTTATGCTTCATTCCTACACTATCTTACTTCTTTGGCACTACTTTAAGATGACCAGAACTATCAAGAATGAAATCTGGTGTATTATCAATTATTACTGGCTTACTCTCATTCACATTCTGGTTCTCATTTGGCTGTACTGGAGGAGTTTGTGGTGCATAATATAAACCTTCAGCCTCTGCAATTTCTTTCTTGAGTTGGTCTACATCAACTACTATATCGTTGTAGTCAGTGCTATTGTAACTCTGGCTCAACTCCGGATATTTCAAGGCTACTTCAGCCTCTATAAAACTCCAATTCTCTGGACTCAACTTATAGCTATGTAAATAATTACAAATATGCTCAAAAGTAATACTATCTACTGGGACTAAAAACCTTGTTCTCTCTGCAGGCACTTCAATAGCTTTGATTTTATTACCTATTGGAAGTACATCATATACTCTTTTTAATCCCGGAGTATCATTTATATTGGCTGTTAAATCCCATAGATGCCACTCACCGTCTAGATATATAAGATTGGCAGCATGCACATTCGTAAACATTATGATATTCTTTATATCCAACTTATCACACAACACGCTTAATGCTTCCGCTATACTACCGCAGTCACCTTTCTTATCTACTAAAATCATATGCAATACATTATTAATGCTAGGTACAAACGAATATTTGTATTCTACTCTATTCGCTAAAGTATCATTAATATATGCTAACTGTTCTCTAACAGACTTATATTTTAAAGCTTTTCCCAGTAATTCATCTACTTCATCCTCTACTTCGGGTATTATCTCATCCTGTAACGACGGTCCTATACCACGCAATGAGATTAAATACCCACTCTTCGCTTCCTGTATACCTATTCCATCAATATTTATTTTATAACAGTATCTTAATAACTGTTGGACTTTGAATAAAGTATCTCTTGGGTCTTCTCCATCAAAACTCTTAATCCCAATGTCATAATCTACTTTTTTACCAAAGTCACTTGAATTATATTTGTCGTAGATTAGTTTTGCTATTTTTATACAGGTGCTGGTGTAAGAGCTATCTATAGTGCTATACAAGGGGCAGATGGAAGTCTTTATGGTTTCATTGGCAAAAGCAGGCACCTGGATTAGCAGGCTTAACAATAATACTAGTATTACTGATGATACTTTTTTCCCCATACTGCAATCACTCTCCCTTATAAAAATTATATAAATATTAGTGATATTTTATAGGTTATACCCCCAAAGGTGTTATCTATTATAAAAAACAGCACATAAAGTGCTGTTTATAAAAGGGCTCATAACTCTAACTAATTATACCATATATAACCAATTTTTGCAATTATATTATCTCGAAAGAAGCCTTTGGATAAAATACATTATGGTCAAATTCCGCCTGATAAGCTTCAAATATATCAAATTCAGAACAATTATCGCTTACAAAAGCTCTCTCCATAAACAGCCTCTTATCACCTACCCACTTTGGTGGTGCATCTCCCCTGAGTGCAAAAGCTACCTGTATGAATGTTGCCAGGATGCAAAGGTTTTTAAATTGCTTCTTGTTTAGTTTTTCTATGTTGCTTAAATCTACATTAAATAGCCATTCAATATAATCTTCTTGATTATATTTTATTCTATGCAGGATTTCCCTTATTTCAAAGTTTAATCCCTCCAATTCCATGTTTAATAATTCTTCTATGCTACATACTGTTTCCTCCCACTCTTTTTGTCTCCTTC
The DNA here is from genome assembly GCF_059717795.1 of Biomaibacter sp. TOL. Taxonomy (NCBI): domain Bacteria; kingdom Bacillati; phylum Bacillota; class Clostridia; order Thermosediminibacterales; family Tepidanaerobacteraceae; genus Biomaibacter; species Biomaibacter sp. TOL. The sequence continues at coordinate 596,608 of NZ_AP046092.1, forward strand.
CTGCTCAAATTTCCTGACCGTTTTAAGAAGGAATTTAACACCTATTGAAGAAATAAAAGAGAAAGAAGCAAGTCATGGGAGGGAGAAAAAAGAGAAAGCCTTCAAGTAAGGTGATAGTTTCCGACCTACCCTTACTGAAGGCCTTCTCCATAATATCAAGTCACTATGATTGTAACATTTTTAGGCTCAACAGTAAAGGAGTATCGTAATATTTTTTTGCATAAATTAGCTCAAATGAAACTACACTGTCCCATATGCGGTAGCGCCCTTGTAGGTTATGGGATGTACCTTAGGAAGATAAAGACAACGGCCGGGAAAGAAGAATTCCCAATAGCCAGATACTACTGCCCGGGATGCAAGAAAACCCATGCGATAATACCGGATTTCATCTTGCCCTATAAGCATTACCCGGCAAAAGTGATTGAAGAAGCGGTGGAAGATGTGGTGGAAAAACGGATTTCACCGGAATATACAGAGGGAGAGCAGGACATATCCACCACAAAACGCTGGGTAAAAACATTTAAACTCCTCTCAAGCGAAATTGTAGGCACTCTGGAGAGCATAGCGTTCAGACTGTATGGCAAGACGTCATCCATAGTCGGGGAAATAGAAAGCTGCTTTAGCCGTTTAAAAACCGTTTTAAAACTATTACCCGATATTCTTTCCTGCTGCCTGTTCGGAAAGATTAACACCTGGCTTTTCGTGGAAAACACAAACCTGTGGCTTTTAGGAAAAAAATCAACATAGTTTGCTCTTTTGGCCGTCTCCCCCTGGTGGTAGTCTTTAGATAAACAAAAAACAGGGGAGATGACCAAAATGAACAAAGAAAGTATGGAAAAAGCCCTGGAGCGCTTCGCACTAATCTCACCCCTTCTGGAAGAAGACCTTGAAGCAGCGGAAAGAAGGAAAAGAAGATGCCAAATACTTTCAAAAGGCCAAATCTCAGAGAGGACCCTGCGCCGCTACTTACAGGCCTACAGGCAAAAAGGCCTTAATGGATTAATGCCAAAAGAGCGCTCCGATAAGGGACAAACAAGAGCCATACCGGAAGATATCCTAAAAGAAGCCATAAGTCTAAAACAAGAACTGCCCCAAAGAAGTGTTACAAGGATACTTCAGATCCTGGAGGGGGAAAAGCTCATATCCCCCGGGGATGTAGCAAGATCCACCCTTACACGGTATCTTGCAAACTTAGGTTTAACCCAAAAAGAATTAAAGCAAAAAGAGCCCAAAGCCCTCAGGAGATTTCAAAAAGAGCACAGAAACAAATTATGGCAAGCTGACGTCAAATACGGCCCCTACCTTCCGGACCCGGCCAATCCAAAGAAAAAGATACGCTCATACCTCATATGCTTCATCGATGATGCCACAAGATTAATATGCCATGGTGAATTTTATCTAAATCAAAAGCTTCCCATACTGGAAGATTGTTTCAGGAAAGCTATACTTAAACGAGGCATCCCCGATGCGGTATATGTAGACAATGGCAAGATATTCATCTCACACTGGTTTAAAGTAGCCTGCGGTAAACTGGGCATCCGCCATATAAATACCCCAATATATTCCGCAGAGTCTAAGGGCAAAATTGAAAGAATTAACCGCACCGTAGAGGATTTTTTAGCCGAGGTAAGCCTCCAAAACCCCGGGACATTGGACGAATTAAACAAAGCCTTCTTTGCCTGGGTGGAAGAAGGATACAATCATCATTCCCACAGCTCCTTAGAAGGTGAAACCCCGGCCGGTCGATTCCAAAAGGATACCCGACGCTTGCGCTTTGCCAATATTGACGAGCTAAGGGATGCTTTCCTTCGAGAAGAAAGCCGAAAAGTTGATAAAACCGGCTGTGTAAAACTTTGCGGCAAAACCTATGAAGTGGGCCTTGAATGGGTAAGAAAGACTGTGGATTTACGCTATGACCCCTTTGACCTTGAAGAAATAGAAGTATGGCATAAAGGTCAAAAACGGGGTTTAGCAAGGCCGCTTATCATAGGAGAATACAATGAAGTGTCCTATAGCAAAAAAGATGCCCCAACTCCTCAAAAATCATCCGGTTCAAGACTTTTGAGCATATTGGAAAAACAAGCTCAAAACCGCATGAAAGACAAATTAGGTGCCATCCCCTTCCGCCGTATGGAAGGAGGGGAAAACAATGTTTGAGCCTTTCTTTGGATTTGAAAAAACTCCTTTTCAAAAAGATGTGCCTGTAGGAAAACTGTTCAGCACCCCGGCCTATGAAGAGTTAGTATCAAGGCTAAAATACACTGCAGAAAAACGCCTCTTTGCCCTAATAACAGGCGAAGTGGGCTCGGGGAAATCCACTGCTTTAAGAAAACTTCTTGAGCTTTTAAATCCGAATAAATACAGGGTTATCTACATCAGCGACTCAGCCCTTACCCCCAGGCATTTTTACTGGGAATCTTTAAGGCAGCTTGGATGTGAACCAAAGTTTAACCGGGGCCAGGCTAAAAGACAGCTTCATCAGGTAATATTGGACCTTGCGGAAAATGAAAGAAAAACACCAGTCATAATAATCGATGAAGCACACCTGTTGGATAAAGAAATGCTGGAAGAAATGCGCTTTTTACTCAATTTCCGGATGGACTCCTACAACCCTTTGAGTCTCATACTGGTGGGCCAGCCGGAACTTAAAAGGGTATTGCAGCTTCAAGTCTATGAAGCCATTGCTCAGAGAGTAAATCTCCGGTATCACCTACCACCCATGGACAGGCAGGAATCCAAAGAATATGTTTGCCACCATCTGAAGATTGCCGGAGCAACTTCCTCAATCTTCACTGATGATGCTCTGGATGTTATCTATGAATATTCCGGAGGCATTGCAAGAAAGATAAACAATGTCTGCCTTGCCTGTCTGCTTTCGGCCTCAGCCAGTCAAAAGCGTTTGATAGATGACCATATGGTCAGGATTGTAATTGAAAATGAGTTTGCGGTATAAGCTATTTATCCCTCAAAAGACGGCAGGAGTGAATGCTTGCCTCTTTTGAGGGGGATTTTCAAGGTCCGGGTTTTATGGTCAAATAAAGTGAGTTAAATTTGCGGACGTTCAATTTGAGCAGAATGCGGTCAGAAAGTGTGAGAGGCTACAACATACCCTTAGCATCTTGCATCAACCTTTCTGATAGCTTCTTTATAAACCGTCCAATTATGTTTTTATACCGTTTATTTCTCTCACGTATCGATTCTATTTTAAAATACTCCAGCAATACATCTCTTAACTGATTTTCCACTATCATAAATGCAGTCTATATCAAATGTCTGGTATCTAATCATGTATTCTATGCACATTACTGTGCCGCCATATACAAACATGTTAGCTTGAATATTTCTTTGGTATAAAATATTACCAAGTTCGCTTAATAAACTTAAAATTTCTTCCCTGTTTAATTGCCTTTTGTTTCTCATAAGTAATTGTTCCGTAGCACATTATTCCATCCTCAAAAAATCAAATTAAATTAAACTAAAAACAGGTTTTAATCTGCATAAAAAATCAGATTAAACAATCTGCACCTTGAAAACAGAACAAAAAAGTCACATTGCTCCACCCTTAAGCATAAAAAACAGGGGGCTTTGCCCCCTTAGACCCCCAGGATTTTACGCTTTTAAAGGGTAACCGCTTAAACCTTCCAATATAGCAAGGTGTGCCTTCTCCCCCAGAGAGAGGGGGAGAAGATTTAAGCGTATAACCCTTCCCTCAGGACGCTCAGGTTGTATCCCTACAGAGCCCTATCCTCCCTGAAGGAGAAGACACACCTTAAGCAGTAATATTAAGCTCCGTTTGAGCCTGAAAAACCACCTCAGCATCAATAGACTTTAACTTCTCATTAGCACCAGAGATAAGACACATTCTGGCAAGAGAATTTAAAGGCCTCAAACAACCATTGGTGCTGGAAAACAAAAGCTCAAAAGCATTATCAGTAAAAACAGGCTCAGAACATCCTGCTATCTTCAACCTTGATAAAACATACTCTTTTGTTTCATCCTTCGTAAGCCCCTTCAAACAATAATTAACCACAATCCTCTGACGAAGCGCCTCATGAGGCTGCCTTGAAAGCTGAGAAATGAAAGGAATCTGACCAGACAAAATCAAAATAGCATAATCCTTAGAATCCATCTCGAAATTAAAAATAATCCTCAAATCATCCAGCACCTGATTCTTTAAAAACTGAGCCTCATCAATAATAATTACCGGAGTGATATTCTTGCTCTGACGATACATATAAATAGACTCCTGGATCTGGCGGAACATATCCACCTTCTTATGGAAAGGAATAACTCCCAGGCCGTTGCACAAAGCCCTGTAGAACTCCATTACAGTCAACGTCGATATAGGTATATACACGCACTTGTAAAGATTGGGATTAAGCGTGCCTACAAAATACCGGAGCAAAAAAGATTTACCAACACCCGGCTCACCGGTTAACAGCCCAAAACCCAAAGTATTTTTCAAAAACTCAAGCCTATTTAAAGCCTGGGAAAAATCCTGAGATTTAAAATGATGCTTCACATCCATATCCTTTGGGAAAGGATCACAACAAAGACCATAAAAAGCCTGAAACACAAGAAAACACCTCCAAATCAGTTTACTGTAAAACAGGAAAAATCCATGGGTTTTACGTTTTCATTTCTTCGTATCCTGGAATTATCAATTTTCTTCACAGGGTAAATAGTATCCATAAGCTTACCATCCTCCGAGAAGATAAACGCCTTATCAAGACTCGAAGGGTCATAGCGGATATTGATTCTGTCACCTATGTAATTCATGGGAACCTCAAAAAGCAAATTATCAATAGATACCGTAGCGTCATTTTTAACCTTGCGGGAAATTCTGTAAAGAAAAATGTAATCAAGCTCCTGCTTTGAACCTACAAACCTTATGCGCTCTATATGGCTTAAAAACTTATCCATAGGCTTTGCACCGATGGCAGAATGTATTCTATTGTTGTAATCTTCCTCAACATAATGAGTCAAAGAAACATTCAGTTCATCCAAAGACTTAAAACTTGCCCAGTCGATAACATTCATCCACTGGTCCTGAAGGGTTTTAAACCACCTCTCAATCTTGCCCTTCGACTCTGGGGAAAAAGGGCGGGCATAGCAAAGAATAGTTCCCAAAGAAGCACAAACAAACTGCATCTGATCACTTTTATACACCTTGCCATTATCCACAAAAAGCTTTTTGGGTATACCCCTTTTAGCAACACCATTTTTAAATACCGAAAGCAAAGCCAAAAGATTATCGGAGAAAAAAGCCTGAGAGTGGATAATGAGCCTTGTGGCATCATCAATAATGGCAATAATATATGTTTTGTGCTTTCTGCCATCTATAGTAAGATAGGGTCCTACCGAAATATCCGACTGCCAGCATTCATTGGCAAATTCAAACTCAAAACACCTTCTATCTACAGGCTCAAGCTTTATCTTAGAAATATCGGCTTTAGAAATAAACCTTTGAACCGTAGACAAAGAAATATCGGTATAACCGATATACCCTTTGGCGATAAGCTCCTGATATATGGCCTTAGCGGACCTTCTAGGGAAATTGGCCTTAGAACTTACGATAAACTCCTTTGCCTCATCGGGAAGCTTCCTGGACTTACCCTTGTCAGAGCGCCCTTTGGGGTAAAGGCCATCAATGCCATACTTCCTGTAATTCCTCAGCCATTCCTTTAAAGTTTCAGGAGCAAACTCCTCCTTAGTGCCCCGGGGAGTATCATATTTTTTTGAGCATACATCTTCAAGATACTCTCTGGCAGTAGGCTGAGCAAAAGTCTCCGTCACAAGTGGAGCAATCAAAGAATACCGAAACAAAGCTATTTTCTGCTTTAAACTCTCATCCATGGATAGTAACCTCCTTTTGATATTTATCCATATTTTTACCAGGAGGCTATCTTTTACCCTTAAAAAATTATGTGGGATGAAAAAATACCAAAAAAGGCCAGTTAAAAATCTATCTTTGAGGTTAAAACAAAGTAAAGAAAACAAAAAAACACCCCAAAATGAGGTGAAAAACCTAAAAAAGTACATACCTGTCCCTTCGCATTCTCTCTATGAAATTTTTTTAAAAAAGTATGCAGGCATTTTTGTAAAGTATACAAGGTTAAAGTCTTGCTTTTTTTCAATAAACAGCCAGATTTTATTGACAATACAGGATACACTGGGCTTTGCCATATCAAAATACATGTCATCGATATTTGCAAAGAACAGATTCACATGAGGGGTCACATCTATCATGCGCTTTCTAAAAAAATATATATTGGCGGAGCTAAATAAGGTATGAGGATTTAGACCCTTAAAAACTTCTAAAATCTTAAGATAGGAGTACCTTTTGACAAAGGAATAATAAAGGCAAAGGAATATATGATAAAAGCAATATTGACGATGGGGTATCAAAAAGCTCGGTATTAGTGAATAAGTTTTATTGCATGAAGGGCACTTTACCCGGAGGATGAAAACCTTGTAAACTTCATATTGTGTTATGACATATCTCTGGTAAAAACCGTGGCGATGTAGCTTTCCCTCATACCCACAGTTTCTACAACCGCAAATTACCGGAAAATCATTGTCTTTCCCTAATTTTGCATATCTTGTAATAATTACTTGAAATTTGGTTATACTAATCATGACAATCAAATTTCAATTTTATTTAGAGGGAAAGCAATTGTCTGGTCTTTCCCTCTATATTTTTATTGTTCCAAGTTATACCATTTTTAAACAAAAAAGTTCAGATTAAATAATCTTACACCTTTTAATTCGGATTATTCAATCTGACGTGAAGGTCCCGGGTTAGTTTAATTTGCTGTTTTTTATACTTTTTGAGGTTAAAAAGTGTGCTGTATAATAAGTAATTATCACACCCATACAAAACTACTCTTAATATTTTATCCTTGTACCTTTCCTTTACCATGCGTACAAAATCATCTATAGCTTGCTTATTTATGCCATGGTAACTTTTTCCATACCAACACCCATCTTTTCTTACACTTCTCTAGGCCGAATATTACCACATCGAATTCCAAACCAATAACAATGGAGAGCTTTGTGCTCACAGTAAGTTGTATCTAAGCCCTTATCGCGCTCAGCTGTAAAGCTCCTAAAGCTTATATAACAATACTTTTAGCCCTTAACTTTAGACTTAACCGGATTTTAGCATTTCAGGCAATATATCATAATTTACTATACTCAGTTCAGCTATCATGCCATTATTCATATGAAATTTTAATGCCTCTTTTCCTTTATTTATTAGACTCGGCACTTAATACACGCCCTTATATTAAGTCTCTCCAGAAAACCACTTTAAATTGCCCAACTTCTATTTGGTTGAAAAATTCAACTTTGATGCCTGCTTTTTCACACTCATTGATGATTCTTCTTATTCCAGTGCCTATACCACGATATGGAATGTCTGGTATCTCTTTTATGTGAGACAGTATAACAGGATTTCTAGCTATATGAATGCCGGCACTAATAGAATCTACAGTCAATGTATTTGGTAGAGTGCCAGGATTAATTATTTCAACCCTGTCATCCAAAACAAAGATTCTTATTTTACTGTTTATAAAATAATTTCTATGAACAATGGCATTTATCAATGCTTCCTCCAGAGCTATCTCCGGTATTTCTAAAATGCCTACACTGTTAAACTTTTGATTACCCTGAACTTTTCTTAACTGTCTCTTTATAAATGCTATACCATCTACAAATTGTTTTCTAACATTTCCATAAATGTCTTCGCTTTCTTTATATTCGGTGCCGCTTATGTCATTCCCATAAAATGATACGGCACTTATACTGTATTGTTCCCAGATTAAACTTGACTTCCATCCAAATAATAATAGTCCTCCGAGAGTGCATTTGCCATCTTTCATAATCTTTAAGTTTGTAAGTAATTTTTCAATAGGTATTTCAACTTCATCTAGTGTTTTGCCAAATCTTTTTTCTACAAAATTTCTAATCATATATATGTCCAAATCTTCAATAGATGTGCCATCCACTATCTGTTCATCAGCAAATAATTGTGATGACTCTTGAAGCAATCTTTTTAATTCTTCCCTCTTTGCCCTACGCTTATCAGCTCCAACTTTAACCCAGATATCGGTCCCATTTGACATATAAAACTTATTTGGACCTATAGGTACTTTAATCACCACAACAACCTTGTCTTTATATCTTATGTTCTCAGTAGTAACATTTATAGCAGGGTCAATTTTCTGAACACATACATTTGAAATCATTTGATTAAGCCTCGTCACATCTTCTTTTGATATTCCGACAATATCACCATTATCATCCACACCAACAATGATCCTACCACCTTCAGAATTAGCAAATGCACCAATTTCAGCAGCCAATGCATCTGGACTTGTAAACATTCTTTTAAATTGTGTTTTTGAATCTTCCCCTGCTTGTATTATGTCTTGCAATTCTTCGAGAGTCATCTATTCATCCTTCCTTACTTACTAGTTTTGATTCTATCACATTAGTAATATCCCCCATGTACCTGTTCAAATAAGCTCTTTTATTTTAAGTATACTGCAACAAACCCTAGAATTATTGTTACAAATAGTGCAAATGCCCATTTTAATATGTCTTTTATTTCATTTCTTACTTCCTTTATTTCATTTCGTACTTCCTTTATTTCATTTTTTATGTCCTTTATCTCGCTATAGACTTCTTCAAACTTCTTGTCCATTTGACCTGACAACTCTTCGTATTTCTTATCCATTCTATCAGATAATTCTTTAAACTTAGCTTCATTCTCTCTCCTGTAAGACTCTAACTTCATATCTACAAAGTCTCTTAGGCTGTTGATTTGCTGTGATACAAAGAAATATATTGACTCATAAACTCTTGGTATCCTAGACTTCGGTTTCTGTCCTTCACTACTTGCTGCTATTTCTTTTTCTACCTTTTCCATTTAAAGACCTTCCTTCCTGATCAAGCTTATCATATTGAGTTGTCTATTATTGTTAATGCCCTTCTTTACAGCTAGCTTTAGACGATTATTCATCAGACCATACTGTGCATCTTGCAAACTCTCCCGTGCTTGCTCTAGTCTATATTTACATAAGTCAACTTTCTCTTTCATATAACACTACCCCCTCCTTCTGAACGTTTCTATAATATGGCATTGCTTCTTTATACTTTTCAAAAATTCTGTTGCTTACTACTACCCCAGCTATTACCATTTCAAACTCAGCAATTCGACAATATTTATAGGCACCGTTTGGTTTCGTTGACAGCTCTATCCGCCTCAAAGGCACTATGCCAACCTAGTAACTTATGCGCTTATGCCATTTATTTTTCTTTCAAGAACCCTAATATCAGCTGTATCGTCGAAGAAGATATAACCCATCTGCTCATCAGTTAAATTGTAACGCCTCTTTATTTTTCTTAGCTCAGACAACGTGAAATCTACATGTCCATTCATTTTTCGTGATAATGTTTGATATGCTATTCCTAAATACTCTGCCAAATTCTCCAGAGTATCATTATATTTATCTACATACTCTCTAAGTCTATATTTCATTTGCCATACACCCCAAAAACAAATTTTCTATTATAATTCTACCTTAGATTTTTAATTTTATCAATATATTTTTAACTTTTTTGTTAAACACTTGCAAAAATACCATTTAAACCTTCGATTTTTAATTTACTTATTTCTTTACTTAAAAAATAAAAAATCCTCTATAAACCCCCTTAAAATTGTCTTAAATCACATATTCCGCACCCCTTCAAAAAACAAATTAACATTTTTTAATGAACATCTCAAAAAATTTTTCAAAAAAAGCCAAATTGGTAAAAATTGGACTTGTACTTTTTTCAGAATTGTTGTATTATGATAACTGGTGATGTTATGATGAACAAAATGAAAATATTCAACGCAGGCCCAGCACCAGTTATCTCCGCCATATGGGAGCAACTAAATATAGGCAAAAACCTGGATAAACTCTTACCCTGGGATGCTTCCCAGTGCAAATTATCCCCGGGGATAAGAATAAAAGCTCTGGTCATAAACATCCTTGCAACAAGAGCACCCCTTTATTTAGTCAGCAGATTTTACCTTTACCAGGATCTTGCCAACCTCTTTGGTAAAGGAGTCCTTTTGCAAGATTTAAACGATGACTGCCTTGCAAGAGCATTAGATAAACTTGCAGAATCAAACCCCAAGAAAATAATATCATCCATTATTCTGCAAGCATTAAGCAGCGAGGATATAACCATTACACATCTTCACTCAGATACCACATCTGTAAGTGTTTACGGTGAATATGAAAATCAAGAAGACGATGACCTAAATTCATTCATAAAGCTGGTATGTGGCCATAGCAAAGATCACCGCCCGGATCTAAAACAGCTAAAAATAGGCCTGTGTGTAAATCAAGATGGTATACCGGTATTAGGGCAGCCTCTAGATGGAAATAAAGATGATAAAACATGGAACAATGAATTTATCGATGTCCTGTCAAAAGACCTTGATAAAATTGACTTAACATCGCTCATCTATGTAGCAGATTCGGCTCTAATAACAAAAGATAACCTAAAAAAGATGCATAAAAAACTGTATTTTATTTCAAGATTTCCCGCCACCTTTGAACTGGAGAAAAACCTCATTGACCTTGCATGGAAAAAGAATGATTGGACCTTTATAGGCAAAATCTCCAATCAAAAAAATGCCGCCGAGTATAAAGTTCAGGAATTTATCAGGACAATTGATGACATTAAATACAAGTTTGTAGTAGTTCATTCCTCCAAACTTGATAAAAGAAAGACCAAAAGCATAGATAAAAAACTGGATGAACTATGCAAAACACTTAAAAAAGAAACTCGAGAATTAAGCTCAAGAGAGTTTTTCTGCAAAGCCGATGCTCAAAAGCAAATAGAGCTTTTCAAAAAAGATCATGATAATGATTTTTACCCATTGGACTTTCAAGTAATTGAAAGAACAAAACCTGTAAAAAGAGAAGGTAAAGGTAGGCCCCCAAAGGATTATATACCTCAAACTAAGACAGTATACCAGATAAAATGCACTTTAGGTGAACTCGACAACGATGCCAAGCAAAAAGCTTTAGAGCAGGCCAGCTGTTTTGTACTTATTACAAACAGGCTGGATAAATCTCCTTATGATATTCTAAAAGAGTATAAAAATCAAACGACTGTAGAGACATCCTTTAGATTTTTAAAGAGCCCCATCTTTCTTGATGCCATATATTTAAAGAAGGAAAGCCGAATAGAAGCTTTGTGTTATGTGCTCTTTCTTGCTCTTTTCATCTACCAGATACTGCAAAGGCGTATGAGAAAAGCTCTGGAAGAACAGGGAGAATATATCTTCGTAGCAGGCAAAGTAAAGACTGAAAAACCAACCGGCAATAGGATTCTTGAGTTATTAAAGCCTATACAGACCATAGGCTATGTTGAAGGTGACAAGGAATGCCGGGCTCTTCCCGAGATTCCTAATGAGGAGCCTTTGGAAAAGATACTTTCCCTAATCGGTTTAACGCCGGATATTTATACTTCGATTAGGGAATATCCGCATTATCTTATTGAATAGATACTTATATTTCACTTGGTAAAAATTATTGATCCATTACATGGAAGGGTGCGAAATGTGGGTTAAATACAAACCCATCCACCTATTAAACGAAAATGGGAAGAAACTCTTGCTTTCTTCCCAGAAACAATTCATTCTTATAACCTTCAACTAATTTTCCATGTTATTATTCAATTCGCTATTCAAGCCTCTATTTATCTTCCACCTCAGTAAAAGGAATAGTATAAAAATATCTGAAGCCATCTCTACTATTAAAATACCAAAGCACTTTGCCATCTTTAACCATCGGCTTGCATTCGGATAGTCTAAAATATTTGATTGTCTTTATTTCACTTACTGCATTGCCATTTTCATCAATTAAAACATATTTTAAATCGCCTACCATTCTGCTAGCACGCTCATACATATATAAATATCCAGAAGAAGCATTCATCTGTTTAGCTGCTTGAACATCAAATTCCTGCCATAACACCATAAACTCTTTGTCCGATATTTTTACCAGTTGAGGAACGGAAGCTACTTTATCACTTCCAATGTATTTTCCAATTGTAATATGTTTTACAGCATCGTCTTTAATATTGTCTCTTGGTATTACACATAAAATTATGTCTCTCTGGTCTAAATCCAATCCTGCCATTTCATAAGATGTATACTTGCTGACTTTAGAATGGTCAATTGTATTCATTGCAACTATATAATTATCAGATGATACTTCAAACCCGCCTAAAGAAACTCCAGTGCAATTTGCCCCTAAATCTCCAGGTATATTAAATAAATTAGCCCTGTTATAATATTCTGACCCTTCTTCAGCCTGTTTTTGTAATACTACTGCACGAGGATATGCAATACCATGGTCTAAAAGCACATAAACGTTTCCATCAAACTGCACATATTGGTCATATGATTGACTTACATGGCAATTTTGAAACAATTGCAGACTGTTCCTAACTTTCATGTTTGATGTGTCAACCTCAATTGTAATCTGAGCCTGAAATTCTTTACCACTCTTATCATAACAAGTACGTGACCCATGAAATACTAACGTATCCCCATGTTCGGCCAGTCTACCACAGCCATCCTCAAATGGATCTTTTGTAAAACACTCACCCCCAGATATTGATACGCTATCTATTCTATTAAACTCTTTATCGTATTTAACTATTCTTATGACTTCTTTGTCATCATCTTCCTCAAGATTTTCCTGCCCAAATGCTATGTAGTTATACTTTTCGCCGCTATAAAATCCTCCAAATAAAGGTAACTCCATTTTTACACTCTTTGTCTTCATCAACTTATAATTGCTATCATAAGTTTCAATGGTCACTTCCCTGCTATACTCATTATACTCTATAACGCTTATTGTATCGTCCTTATTATCCACAATATAAGACTTCACAGTTGTTTTCCATCTCTCAACCCTGCATGATACGCCATTATTATATTTACTGGAATTTACCTCAACTCTATATGCATTCTCAGGAATTACAGGTAAAACTATTAATTTACTATCTTTACCATTCCATTGCATGTGAAACAGCTTGTATAAATCTCCTAATTCATTAGTTTTATTATTTAATATTATGTCAAATGGAATCAACTTACTCAAATCAATTAATTTAACATAGGTATTTCCATCTATACTATATGCTTCTATATCCTGCAATTTTCCATTTATATAAATTTTAATTGGTAATATACTATGTTTTTTATTCAAATAGTAAGGTTCCATATAACTATAGTCTGAGATATCCTCAACACTATAGGGCTTTCCAGTGATTATTTCTATTGCATTTTTCTCACTATTCCATACGACATCAAATTGGCTGGAAGTGTATGATAAACTTTCTGCTAAACTTCTCAACCTAACAAAAGTGCTATCACTAATTACGTAATTGCAATCAACAATTTGATTATTTACTTTAACATTGTATTCCGCCTCTTTTACAACTACTGCATCATCGGCATATATTATATTACATGACGCTAATAAAATAATTGCTAACAACATACAACAAATAAATTTTTTCATACAATCACCTCTCATGCTTTATAAATTTTTTTCTTGTTTTGATGTAGTCGCTTATATCTTCCAACTGTATTAAACACCGCTAACGGCATCCTCGTCTTTTGTTATCCTCCACCTTATTGGTTAAAGAATCATACTATTAAACAAGCCCCAATTAATCCCTATCATATGCTAAACAACCTTTCCGCCGGGTAATTTATCCCATCTTAAAGTGTATATTACTTCATTCCATATATCACGTGTATAGTACAGCCGAAAATTTAATTCACTGTTCATACCTTTTAAAAATTTTACATATTCCTCATACTTGATTACTTTAAAATTTGATGTTATGTCCAAAATATATTTTTCACGGTTTAAACATACTAGTAATACTGTATGATACAACCACTCTCTATCATACAGGCTTCCTGGTGCCTTAAATTGAGAGATATAATGTTCTCCATTTTTATATCCTATAAAAGTTATTATCCTGCCCATTCCTAAAACCTGCTTAGCTCTCTCAGCACATTCTGAGCAGTCTTCGTTTTCATTGACTGGTTCTAAAAAAGAGACTTTATTCAATAAATAATTATAGTCTTTTTTCATGTCAATCCAGCCCTTGACCGAAATTTCCTACGTCTATATATTTAGATGCATCATCAACATAATAAGCATATTTGTCAAAATAAGAGACTTTTACCATGTTTTTACCTTTTGCACCAACTATTGAAGGGCCATACATAAAAGCAAACCCAAAAGAATTGTCAAGAGTTCTAAAAGCTATGGAGTAGTCTTCATTTCCATAAATAGCCATAGAGCTATTTAATTTAAAGGCTGTCTTCGTACCTTCGATTTCCATGTAAGCTTCAAAAATAGCTCCACGCTGTTTCTTTATTACAACTTTAAAGAATCCTTGCAGTGGAAAATACCCGTAAACTCCATCCAAATCGATACCTTCTGGAGTCTTATCAGTAACTGCTACACCTTTTAGAATATTTACTGCAGGTTCTGGCAGGATTAATTCATTTGTCCTTAACCCATTGATTATTTGCCTATTTCCAATTATCGTTCCTGATAGCTGCTTAGTCCATCTGTGCAGTGCTGTTTTTCCATTTGCACTTATATCCTCTATAACTTCTTCATTCGCCATGTTTAGCAATAATGCTTTAGTATCAAAATACTCGTCCATAGCCTCTAATTTTGGGTATGCATACATGATTTCAAACATTGCTCTGGCTATGCTCATATTATCCGCCTTTCTCTAGTCGTTTTTAAAAATTATACCATAATTTTTATCAATCAAAAAGCCCTGCTCTTATTTAAGCAGGGCTTTATTCAAATAAACTAATTCGTGAAATCTATATCCATCACCGTTGCATTTGGTATCCACCATTTTCTTGTCATATACATGCTCTCCATTGATGGCATGTATATTTTAACAGCTCCAAAAGTCCCAAGATATCCTGCCGCTTCTCCGGATCTTATATATGACTTACTCGACAGTCTAAATTGACTAAGATAATACTTAGTAAACATATCGCTTAAATCACTTGATGGTGGGCATAGCTTCGGGTCTAATGCTACTGACCTTAGAGTACTTGGCTTCCCGAAGCCTACGTCAATAATCCTGTCTGTGCGTAAGACATAGATTCCGTCCCATGCTTCATTATACCAGGTTGGACCGTTACTTACAGAACTATCATTACCCTGATTCCTATCCAAAGCAGATAAGAAATTAGTAATGATTTTTGTCCTATCATTTAAACCCTTGGCTTCGGCATTGGTGAGATTGGCTATGGTCTGAGTTTTACCCAAAGTCTGCAAGTTGGCCCAGCTAGCACCACTATTTGTACTCTTTTCGATGTAAACGTTCCCGTTTACATCTGACCTGACCCTATAAATGGTCACTGATTGGGACTCATCTAAAATATCCAAGTCAGCCTCATTTGCCCCTTTACTTGCTTGAGGTGTTCCCCTCTTTAACCAGTATTTATCATAACTGGAGGTTTTTACTCCAGTTAAACCTGTTAATACCTGACCTCCTTTGGCTAGTATTTCAACGCCACCGAATGCATTGCTAGCTTTTGGATTTGATGAGACATACTGGACTACATCAAGAGTATCCAGTGTATCTTTAACCTCCTTAACAAAGCTGGCATCCTCATTAACGGCTCTGGCTTTGCTGTATTGGTTGCCTCCTGTTAAATATCCTCTTAAACTGTCGTCTATATAAACCTGCCATGTTCTGATACCTACTTTTGTTGGACTGGGAGTGCTCAATGTATAGATAGCGCCACCCGGTAAGACTGAGTTTTTTCCAAATGCATTGACTGCACGTGTATAGCTGGACCACATGTTTGATTGTATACCTAAAGAGTTGGCTGGGTTAGGATTATACCAGCCTACCTCCACATAATCTACAGGCTTTATAGCGGATTCATGCTGGGCTAATACATTAACTGCATCCGTTTTAACACTGGCGGAATCACTGCCATCTGTAAAATGGTCGTAAGCCATTTGAACATAAGGATAAAATTTTATCATATCGCTATGCGGAATTGCATAACCTTTGGCATTATTAAAGGTTATATTCCCAATTTGGAAAGATGTAATATTGGTAATTGGCACTGCACTACCAGTATTTGGAGAACCTATAAACGATTGAACTGTTAAATCTACGTCTGCATTGTAACTATCGGAGGTATCATGGTCTTGAGTTCTTTCATCAGTACATATGCGACACCTATATGTCGTTTCGTAATCGCCTCTGCTAGACTCGTCCATTTTGATTTGAGCTGTATCGGAGTATCCTCCAGAATTACTTCTAGCAGTTTGTGGAGTATGCCCTATCTTTAGCCCAAGGCTCAGTAGAGGATGATTACTGCTTTCTTTATAAGATGCTAGTGTGGGTACGTCTTTTCCACGCCATATATTAAAATATAGATTTGGAGATACGCTATCGCTGCCTTCAGTCCATACCGCTGTACCAGATTTTATATTGGTACCTTTAAACCTTGGAGTGAATTGGTCTCCAGTTTTGGCTATTGCTTCGCCATTTAAACTATCTTTGTTATAGCCTATAATATACTCGTATTTATCATCGATTGCAACGTCTCTTGGAACATCATAACTACTACCATCTGTATAGTAATGAGTGTGCTTTCCAGCAGAGGGATAGCTGAAAGTAAATGTTGGTAAATTGCCAAGATTCGATAAACTCAGATTACGAGTTATACGCTTTTGGGTCAGAATAGCATTGCTATTTACATTTTGATTATTGCCCTGGGAGCCTATGGTGTATCTAACATATAAATAAAAGTTATTGAGCTCGCTTATTTCAGGTATATCACTTGGTCCACCTGTGCTCCTTTTATCTAAACTCTTAACCTTATCCCAAGTAATATTACTCTCATCAAATGGTAACACCCTCTTTGTTGAGAGTGCCCACTCTTTCAGAGTTGCACCGCTATATGGCACTATTATTATTTTATTCCCATCCAGTTTTGCATCCTGAATATTAACTCCGATTGTATTACCATTGGAATCTTCAATAATATCAATCTGCTTTAATTCAAAAGCAGACCTTATACCGCCGCCAGCATCCCCACCTTCATCTCTTTTTTCAGGAGTCCTCAATGGGATACAAACAGCACGTGTCAGAAAATCCGGTATAAAATCATCATATATAGGACCTGTCTTATTTTTTGTCATCAGGGTTTTAACTATAGCCTCTGCATTTTCAGTACTCTCACTCCCAGCCGTTGCGACACCTATATCTGTAATACCATCATTTTCCTTACCTGATATTACGTGTGCTACTCTATTGTCATCCGTCTTTATAAACTCTATTTCTGCCGCTCTTATTAAATAATTTGCATCACTAATTTTATATCTTGGGTCGAAACATAATACTGGTTTTACATCGGGTAATTTTAAAACATCATTTACTTTAAAAAGTTTATCAAAGAACTCTGCCGGATATGTTTGACTGGTGACATATGGTTCACTAAATGCGCTGTTAAACTTCTCTCTTATTAGCTCCCTCATTAATTCGGACTCTTTTGATTGTGAGCCGGTGCTGTCGAATCTCGATGATATAGCAACTATATTATTAGTAGTTTTGCTCAAATCATCATCTACAAACAACATAGGCTTTACTGTTAGGTAATACCTGTAGCCTACAGTTCTGTAGTAGTAATGATTTGGAAGCCAATCGGCATAGGTGGATTGCTCTTTAAATTTAATAGCATCTATATATTTATTTCCTGCTTCATCTGGCTCAGACCATTTTATTTCAAATCCCTTTTCCCTGCTTTCAATTTCACCTTTTTCTTCAATATCCAATCTTACAGTGCTATCCGTATTTTTATCGTAATAATCATATGGAAATGATTCTTTATTTTCATCGGCAACCGCACTAAATTGCATTGTTGTACAAATAAACAGTATCAAAACTAAGACTGTTAAAATTCTATTCTTTAGTTTATTCACTTCTTCAACCCCCTTTTAATCAATTGCCTTCAAATATATTTTTACTGATATCAATTTCAGTTGTCACCTCAGGTATATTGGTCATCCCATCCGTATATACTACTTCTACATCATATATTTCCTTACCATCCACTATTACTCTATACCATCTATCATTAAAACCAAGATTCTCACGCTCAAAATACAATTCTTTTGATGTTACCGCTGATTTTCTATCTGAATAAAATTTTTTAATTGCTTCTATATATGCTTTATTTATATCTTCTCTTGAAGGGGTTGCCCAGTATTCCCCTTTTACCGTCCCTATTTTATGCATGGAGCCTGTCCATGAGTATGTTTCGAAGCTCTTAATCTTTTCAATCACTTCCGGCGTCAACTGACTCTCACTCGTAATTCCTCCGCTTTCAGCAAGCCTCTCCCAGGCACTCTTTGACTGCCATGCTTGTTCTTCCTGTGCCCGTATTGCTGCCCGCTCTTTCTTGTAAGCTACCGGGTCTGCTCTATATGCTTTTATCCTTAACAGCATGGTTGCCAGCTCACTTCTTTTAGTGACTTTGTCATAGCCAAATAACCTCAATCCGGAAGGTGCACGACCTACTCCTTCTGTGAGGTATTCATTAAATGCAGTGTTGATGTACTTGATATCTTCTTCAGATTTCCCTTTGGTATCCTCGAAAATGTATTGAAGCGTATCTGCAGGCTCAAGTTTTAATGCTTTGCAAACATATTTCACCATGTCCTGCCTGGGAATGCCTTCGTCAGGATTGGTAAATTCTCCTGCTACTATTCCTGAATCTTTAGCGGCTTCTATACTTTGAGATGCCCAGTGACTTCCTTGTGAGTATTTGCTGATATCCACATTGATTACCCTTAACAACGCTGTGATGTATTCGGCATAGCTTATGGTTTTATTAGGGGCAAATAAACCATGACCCATACCCTGCACTAATCCTTGTTTCTGGGCTTCTAAGACGTCTTTGTAGAACCAGTCTGAACTTTTAACATCTGAAAAGCCTGACTTTAATTGGGTAGTATCCACCACAGCTACTATAGCTGTTTGCGAATTAGCAAAGAAATTCAAGCTATCAGCAGGCAATGCAAAAGCTGGTGAAGTTTGCAGGCTCAATACTAAGGCGGTCAATAAAGGTATACAGATTTTCTTGATGGAAAAGTATTTTTTACTCATGGGAATCCTCCTTTAAATTTATTTAATTTCATCCCTAGTTTACAATGCGTCTAATTATATTTGCTCCATGTATTGTATTTTCTAGAACCTTAACTACATCTTCCTCATCTAACTCTCCTAAGTACTGGATAAGCTCTAAGAAGTCCTCATCCCTGGTCAATCTCTCAATAGATTTCTTACCTACAAGCAATTCCAGCATTTCTTCCAGCTTCTCAGTATTATTTTTTAATTTTAATCTTGATTCCAGTGTAAAAATCCTGTTTTTATACCCCTTTATCCGAACCTTGAAAACTTCACAAGGTATAAACTGGAAAATATTTTAGCTTCGAGAATAATTTTTGCTATATTCACATCTAATATCCGGTATTTTACTACCCTTTCCGGGACCTTTTACCATTTATTGGCTTAAAATAGGCAGACTTATCCCTGTATCTTCAGGCATGAGTTTTTTGGTCTGCTCTATCATGTAATTTGCAAACCTCTTGAAGTTATGGGCTAATATCTTAAATCCTACAACCATGTTACATTGTACTGGCCCCCTATTATTTGGACTTAAACGACCAACACGCCACGATTCACAGTATTTCTTAAAAATGCTTCATAAAATGCTGAAGGTGTCATATAATTCAAAGATTCATGGGGCCTTTCGCAAAGATAAAATTTTATATAATCATCCAGGCCTTTAAAAAATGAACTATAACTTGCAAAATCATTTAAATTAACATATTCTTCTTTCAAGGTTCTATGAAATCTTTCAATATTTGGGTTTCTTTCAGGCGATCTTACTGGTATTCGCTCATGCAGTATACCCTGTTTAGTACAAAATTCCTGAAATTCTTTTGACTTAAACTGCGGCCCATTATCGGTTCTGATTGTTAAACTGTCTGTTATATGCCTTGATGCAATGGCTTTTGTCACGGTTTTTATCACATCGCTCTTTGTTATCGAAAAACCAGCCTTATAGCCTACTATCTCTAAGGTATATGTATCTATTATATCCAGGATAAAGATTATTCTAGGGAAAATGGTCACATATGTAATATCCATCTGCCAGTGGGTATTCGGGGCCTCGACAGATACTTTTTTGAAAACTATTTCAGTATTGGAAGAAGCGTAGTGTTTAATAACTGGCAAAAGCAGATCCATTTCTTTGCATAGTCTGTAACCCTTTTTCTTGTTGATAATAATTCCAAACTTTGACCTTAAGAGAAATGTAAGTTTTTTATACCCAAAGAATGGGAATTCCTCAGCTAAATCAAAAAGTAGGGTCTTTATCATTTCATCGGATATATATTCACCACTAAGTGTTTCTGAATAACCCGGCTTTGAGCATCCCCGCTTTGAATCCGTACTTTCTTGTCGAGGTTCATAGAAAAATGTGCTTTTGGGTATATTAGAAATTTTAAGTAGAAAATCTAGATTATAGCCCTCAGAATATAAATGCTTTATTAGATCGATTTTATCGGCTATAGACGGTTGGTTTTTTTTAGTAGCTCTTTTAGATAAGCAATTTCGAGGTCTTTATCAACGATGATAGAACGAAGCATGATGTTTTCTTTTCTGAGATTTACTTTTTCGTCATCATCGTTACTATCGTTAGGGTTTAAAAGCTTTTTTCTCCAGTAATCGATTGTAGTTTTTGATATGCCGTATTTCCTACAGACAGCTATTTTAGTGGTACATGAACTCTGAGCTTCGGATAAGATAGCGAGCTTTTCTTCCGTAGTAAAATTCTTTCTCGCTGCCATAGAAAAATTCCCCCTTCAAGAGTTATTTTATCATGTTGTGCGTTTTGGTCCAATTCTCTTGAGGGGCCAGCAAGATTACTTCAGGACAGTAGTATCCACCATCAAAATAGAGGTGTTTGCAGTCGGTGTTTTCTTTGATAACGGGTATTCTTTCCTGACCTACTTCTGCATCGCTTTTGATGTTTTGATCTGTCTTGTAGTCTGTGATCATCTGGAATGGATTGTTCTTTGAACAGGTTTCTGTAATGGTTAGTGTATATCCGCTTTGGGCTTTATCTCCCTTTTTTCTGTATGTGGCATCTTCATCATAAGCTGACTGCAAGGAGTTGGTAGGAATATCTTTATTGTCTTTGGCTTTGAGTTTGTTTTTTTGTTCATCAAATACGGATTGCTCTGATATGAATCTTGTGAGTATCCTCAAGGTATCGGGATCTTTTATTTCAGGAGCTTTTTCTATGATGTTCTTAACATCAAGGCAAAGGTTCAGGAGCATGTCCAGTTTGCTTTCATTTTCCGATGGTTTTGCTCTGTAGATTATGTCTGTTTTGAATTCGGGTTTTAAGACTTCTTTGAGGTTTGGTGTAAGAAGGTCTTCAGGTACGGATTTTACTGCCCTTTCCAAAACGTCAAAGGCTAATGCTATTCTTCCGGCTTTCTTTAGTTTTTCATGAACATGGTGGAGTCCATGCGCTGTTCTTCAGTAGATATGCCGGCTGCTTTGATAAAGTTTTTTGTAAGGTTTAAAAAGGAGGCAAAGATTAAATCTTCCTGTTCAGGGTGTTGTACCAGATAGCGATATACTCTTGCTCTGAAATCATATAGGGTTTTTTCTGCCAGATTTATTTCTCCCAGGACCCGGATTCCCACTGCATAGTTTACCAGGTAATTGAAGTAGAAGTTGTCAATAAGTTAATCATCGGAGTTGGTATTTTCCCTGAACATTTTTACACCTCATTTATCATGATTTTAGGTTACCATTGTTCGTATTTGGCTTTGTCCCTATATATTATAGCATAAATCATGATAATTTGGTAGTTTTTATTGTGTTTTCGCTAATTTTTATTTTTAAAGTTGTATTTGGTTAATTTTGGATGGGAAAATCGGGGGTTTTTACACCAGAATCAATCTTAAATAAATGATTAAAAAAATGTTCACATTGTATTTATATTCCAAAAACTGATAACATTTAATCTCTTTCATAATGTCTTCTGCTGAAGCTTTTACAGACACTTCTGCATTTTCATCTGGTATTATATCAAAGATGGATAGCTCTTCGCCATCTTCTGTAGCTATGCTATCCCTAATAATACACCTTTCGTGGCTGCACTCATTGGATATAGCCCTTTTAATACAATACTTAAGACATATATAAACATAATTTTGGTTTTTCAACAGTTTTAGGTAGTGTAGTTATACCTGAAGGATTTATTCCAATTTACACGGTAGAAGATCTACACAATATTAAAAATGATTACAAGGGAAAATTCATTTTAATGAACGACATTGATTTATCGGGATGTAATTGGGAGCCAATTATGTATATTACAGAGAAAGGCGAGAGGGTGCCTTTTGATGGCATACTTGACGGTAACGGATATAAAATAAGCAATTTAAGAGTAAATAAACCTGCAAGTATGTACGCAGGTTTGTTTGAGGAAATTGGTGACGGGGTTATCAAAAATCTAACATTAGAAAACGTTGATATAGTAGGAGGCATTGAGGTAGGGGGAGTAGCAGGTCTTAATAGGGGCAGGGTAGAAAATGTTAAAGTAACCGGAATCATTAAGGGTGAAAAATACGTAGGAGGTATTGCGGGGACGAATGTTGGGTTTATAAGCAATTGCTATACGGCTGGGAACATAAGCGGTAATGATTATGTAAGCGCTATAACTGGCAGCGGTAGTCCGAAGGGAATTGAAAATTGCAGTTCAACAGCGGTAATAAACGGAAAAACAGGCAGTTTAACAGGAGGAGTAGAAACCTATACGACATTCAATGGTGCCGATGAGGCCTATGGGTTCTGGTATAATGTAAAAAACGACAAAGCAGAAATTTACCTGTACACTGGAAATAAGGAGAATGTCGTGATTCCATCACATATTGATGGTTACCCAGTCGTGACAGTAGAGAGGTTTACAGGTAATCAAACTATCAAGTCAGTAGTAATACCTAATACGGTTGAGAGACTGGTTTTTGCTTTTGATAATTGCGGTAATCTGGAGAAGGTAGTCGTGCCGGAGACGGTCAAGTTAGTCAAATGCTCGTTTGGTAGTGTTTCAGGAATAGGGGTTAAAGAGGTCGTGTTTTTGGGAATGGACACAGAGATAGAGCAGTCAATTGGCGATGATGTCCTGATTAAGTGCAAGGCGGGCTCCAAAGCGCATCAATACGCATTAAAGTTTAAAAGAAAGTATGTTTTATTAACTTAAGCGATGAAATAACTATGTAAAAATACTCCTATTGATAATAAATTGTTTATTAGTTTTTATTCATGTCTATGCTTCCTTCTTGCTTTTTTTTAATTGACCGCATCGAAATTGATGCGGTCTTTCTTTTTGCCTGATAGCATCATTATAGCGTTTATGGGAATTATTTATATCTTTTATAATTTAGGTGTTACGTAATCAGATTTCGATAGATACATAATGATTCATATTTTTAGTCTTTAAAAAATAGCTTATTTGTGATATTTGTAAAAAACTAAAAAAATCAAAAGGAAGGGATTTTTATGATTAGTAGCATATCGGGATTTAGAGAAAGGCTGCTGGAGTTACTCCAGCAACTAAATAGTCAAGGGCTCCTGGAGCATGAAATCCAGGAGTTTCTGAAACAAATAAGAAATATTCGAAGTCCCGAGAACTTCCTCGGGTTTCTACTATCCCGAGGAAGAGGCTCCCTCTTAGAGGGAGTGGGTCAGACAATAGAGCAGTTCTATTGTCTGACCTGCCCACAAAAAATTTGTGGGCAATGTGATATATTTACCATAGAGCAGGTATTAAGCCTGTTCTATGGTGAATACCATAAGGGGGGTGGACAATGACCAGGAAAGAAATATTGAAAATAATAAAAGCAGAAATCGAGTAGGAGGGGGCGATTAGCCCCCGACCTCTCACACCACCGTACGTACCGTTCAGTATACGGCGGTTCACCAAGCTTTGCGAATTTCATGATATCTCTTTGCTAAGCTCATGAGTCTTTGACCCTGCCAATAGGCGTTGTTGAGGGCTGTGTTTAATACCCCCGACATACGCCAGTATCCCTTTCGGGCGTTGGCAAGTTTATGGACCGCCCATTCCGGAAGTTTCAGATTCCTCAGTTCCCGGTATCTTGTCTTAACCTTCTTCCATTGTTTCCACAGGCACATGCGTAGTCTTCTTCTTATCCATCCGTCGAGTTCTTCAAGTTTGCTGGGTGTTTCTGATAGCGCGAAGTACCCCAGCCATCCGCCAAGGTATGTGTTTAGTCTTTCTATTCTCTGTGTTATTCCGTGTCCGTTGCTTCTTGAGGTTATTTCTCGGATTTTATTCTTGACTTTGTCTATGCTCTGTGGTGCGATTCTTATTTTGGTTGTTCCATCTTTGGCGATATACATGCTGAAGCCAAGGAATTTCCTCTTCCATGGTCTGTCCACTGCGCTCTTTTGTTCGTTTACTCTGAGTTTTAGTTTATTCTTCAGGAAAGCTGTTATGCTTTCCATTACCCGTTGCCCGGCTCTTTTGCTTTTGACGTAGATGTTGCAATCGTCTGCGTATCTTACGAATTTGTGTCCTCTTTTCTCTAGTTCTTTGTCTAGGTCGTCAAGGATTATGTTTGCAAGAAGTGGACTTAGGGGCCCGCCTTGAGGTGTTCCTTCATCGGTAATCATGATTACTCCGTTTATCATTACTCCTGCCGCAAGATAGCTGCGTATGAGCTTTAATATGCGTTTGTCTTTTATCTTGCGAGCTACTCTGGCCATGAGTATGTCATGGTTTACTCTGTCGAAGAATTTCTCAAGGTCCATGTCCACTACCCAGTTATATCCTTGGTTTACGTATTGGCGTGCTTTCCTTACTGCGTCGTGGGCTCTTCGGTTGGGCCTGAATCCGTAGCTTGATTCTGAGAATTCCGGGTCAAAGATGGGTGTTAGTACTTGCAACAGAGCCTGCTGGATTAGGCGGTCTGTGACGGTGGGGATTCCTAACAGTCTCACTCCTCCACTGGGTTTCGGGATTTCGACCCTGCGCACTGGTTGAGGCTTGTAGGTCCCCGTAAGAAGTTGTTCTTTTATGTGAGGCCAGTTTTCTCGTAGGTATGTCCGGAGGGATTCTACCGGCATACTGTCTACGCCTGGCGCTCCTTTGTTTTCTTCTACCCGTCGCAGTGCTTTTGTCATATTCTCTCTTGATACTACCTTCTCCATCAGGTGGATATCATGGTCCTTCGGGGATATCTTCTCGGGTTGTGCCGGATACATACTCGGCCCTCCCTGGGACCCTTGCGGCTTCACCGCTTCTTTCCCAGGGTAGGCCCCTTGCGGGGTTTTCTGCTGTCGTTGTATGTTTCTCGAACTTGCCAAGTTTTATCCCTCGCTTCGTGTTCGGCCCTTCGTCGGCATGACGTCTATGCCGACTATTATGGCCTCTGCTGACTTCTGACGGTTCAGCCGGGTCTCTCGGCCCGGGTTGTTAGTTTCCCTAACGTTTCCGCCAGACCTCCCCGGGTAAGAGCAATAGCCTTCGCCCCGTATACCTGCCGCATTTACTACACAGCCCCTTGGCAGTGTTGGATTTCGTTTTGTTTGGCAAACTCATCCGAACTGTATAGCCTTATATGCGGTTCGTGTTCCTCAGGCCGTGGCTTTGCTTACAGCTTCCTTCAGATTCTATCTCACGATAGACACCCTTGCTGTTTGGCTAATGGTCGCCGCTGCCAGCCCCATAGCAGACTTTCACTGCCGAGCTATTACCCATGCCGGGCACACCAAGAGGTCCGATGTCAGTGATTATGACATCGGACTACTATATTTATTAGGGTGTACCCCCGGCCAGATTGCCGCCCAATATGGCATGACAGCCGAGGGGGTAAAAAATAGACTAAGAAGGGTTGGTTTATATGAACCAACCCAATAAAAATTTAATATACTCAATGCTGGATACAGTTTTCAGCATTGGGTAAAAATGTTAAAATTATATAGGAAGGGGGTATTAAATGGTTGTAACAGCAGCACAATTACGTCAACTATATTATTCTTCCCCTATAGAGGAAGAGAGTACTCAGGGTTGGGGAAAGGCCACTATAAAATATGCCATTCAAAATAAAAAATCGATAATGAAATACATACACAGCACTATCAGGAATTATACTACAGTTGGATTAGACGCAGAGGATATCTTTCAATCATTTATGCTATACTTATATAATGCACCGGATTATGACATAGGTTTAGCATATAATGGGGAAAGAACTCTAGGAATTAAAAATTGATTTATCGTAATAAACACGTACCCTTTGATTCTCTAAACTCTTTGACTCTACGGTAAAATGTATTTCTTTTTAGTCCTAAAGTCTTCATGGCTGCAATGGCTGTTATCCTGCCCTCAGCCCATTGCTTATATATCATTTCAAATAACTTTTTATCGGGTTCAATCTTTTTACGGCCTTTGTAAACTCCCCTTTTCTTAGCGGCCTCTATACCCTCTCTTTGCCTTTCCTTTATGTAATTCCACTCCAACTCGGCTATTGCCCCAAATACAGTCAGCATGAATTTGCCGGTTGAAGTATTTGTATCAATATTTTCTTTAAGACTGACAAACTTTACTCCTTTTTTGCTTAATGTATCTACCAGATTAAGTAGGTCTTTCACATTTCTGGCAAATCTATCAATTGATGTTACCACTAAAGTGTCCCCTTCCCTCAAAAAAGATAGCATTTCCTTTAAAACCGGTCTTTCTGCACTTTTACCACTTTGCTTTTCTATGTAAACTTTATCAACCCCTAATTCCGCAACAATATCCTCTTGCCTGTATGTTCTTTGCTCATCTGTACTAACACGAATATAGCCGACTTTCATATTTGATTCATCCTCTCTTAACCAGTCTTAAATATGACACAGATTATTTTTTATTTCTAGTTTCATTATAATTTTATCGAAATATCTTATTGGCCCCTAGTTGAATATTTAAATGTTTCACTGGGGTATACCCTAAAGTAACATTGTTATTCTTGTTTCAAACAGTCTCTTTTTCTAATTTTGAAATATTTCAAATAGAACACATATCCCTATTGAAACATTTTATTGAAAAATGCAATAAAAAATGCCCCTATTAGGTATTTTTAATTTTCATCAAGCCCCTTTTCTTTTAAATGAACAATTAATTCAGCAGTTAAATATTTTCTCAATTTACTACTTGCTAAACTTATGTAAGAAGCTCGACATCCCACTGGATTACATGATAGCCCATCTCATTGGCTGTGGTTATGAGGGTATTGCTGTAATCTCCAAAGGGTGGCCTGAACAGTTTGGCGTTCTGTCCCGTAAGTTCTTTTATTTTATCATGCGTTTCTTTCAGCTCGCTAATTATTTTCTCTCTGGGAATGCGGCCCATTTGAGGATGCGTTGCCGAGTGGTTTCCGATCTCATGGCCTGCTTTTGCTATCAGGCGTGTCATTTCTGGATATCTATCCATCCAGAATTTTACTAAAAAAAATGTTGTTTTTATATCATGTTTTTTCAGTATATCCAGCAATTTTGGCGTAATGTCCGACCCCCATGCGGCGTCAAAAGAGATAGCCACCTTTTTTTCTTGAGTTTCCACTCTGTATATGGGGACCATGCGGTCAATCCTTCCAAAGACACTTAAAGATTTGGGCAAATTTGTATATAAACAGGAAAAGGCAGTCGCGAGAATAGTTAAAAGGCACGCAATCCATGTGACAATATTTTTATTGAATCGCATTCTATTCATTTTTTCCACCCCCTCGCTTTTATCTATTAATTTGTATTCATTAAATAAGTCCGTTATGATTAATCTTTTTTTATGTCGAATATATCCAGTATTAATCGAATAAAATTTTAATAAAAAACGGGAGGTGTTACCATGATTTCTGTATCTCAAAAGAAGGGCTTGTCTTTTGGTATAATCTGGAGTATTATAGCCTGGATCCCTTATTATACCGACTATATGGGCGCTGTCCGACAGGTAATGGGGATACCGGCCGCCCTCGGATTGAATCTCGAATTAGCGTTGGGCCGCGGGGATGCCTTTGTTTACAGCATTCTGCTTGGGGCGGGTCTGGGTTTCGTTTTAGGCAGCGTAGTAGACTTTATGAAAAACGGAGTAAAGATAATCGGGCTATTCCCCCATAAAAAGAGAAGGCTGCTCAGAAGGGGGCTGTAATTTTGCTCCTATGGAAGACCTTCATTGCAACCTTTGCGCTGGTTTTTCTGGCCGAACTGGGGGATAAAACTCAGCTTTCCACAATGCTGATGGCCGCTCACAACGAGTCTATTATAAGCGTTTTTCTGGGCGCTTCGCTGGCTTTGATTGCAAATACGGTTATCGGGGTATATCTGGGAACCCTTATTTCAAATACGCTGCCCTTGCATTACATCCACATTGGCGCCGGCATCGTGTTTATCATCATCGGCATACTTCTTATCACTCAGAGATTGTAAATGGTTAATAGGTTATAACTTTATGACGCCTCCCCTGTTAAGCCTGATTCAATAATATTTTATCCGCAGTATCTTTTAAATAGTTTATCTGGTATAATAGGTGAGGGAAAAAATATTGATGGGGGAGGGATATTTTGTTTCTGGATTCTGTATTTACTCTTTTTGGAGGCCTGGGCCTGTTTATCTACGGAATGAAACTCATGGGCGAGGGATTGGAAAAGGCAGCCGGAGACAGGCTAAAATACCTTCTGGAACTCCTCACCAGAAACAGGGTGATGGGAGTGCTGGTAGGGGCGCTGGTCACCAGTATAATTCAAAGCAGCAGCGCCACAACAGTGATGGTGGTGGGCCTCGTAAACGCCGGACTTATGGATTTGATGCAGGCTATAGGCGTCATCATGGGGGCCAATATTGGTACAACCATGACAGCCCAGCTTATCGCATTCAAATTTACAAAAATAGCTTTACCTGCAATCGGCATCGGCGTATCGGTCCATCTCTTCGCAAAGCATAAAACTCAAAAATCTATAGGACAGGTTATACTGGGCTTCGGCCTCCTGTTTTTCGGTATGCAGACCATGGAGGTGGCGCTAAAACCGGTGGCGAAAATGCCGGAGTTTATCAGTTTCATGTCTAATTTTGGAAAAACGCCATTGCTGGGTGTGGTGGCTGGTTTCGTGACTACAGGTATAGTTCAGAGCAGCAGCGCCACCATAGGCATCCTGCAGGCGCTGGCGGACCAGGGTGTTGTAAATATTTCTATAGCCTTGCCCATATTGTTCGGCGACAATATCGGCACCTGCGTCACTGCGCTCCTTTCCAGCATCGGCACCAACATCACGGCAAGAAGGGCGGCTCTGCTTCATCTAACGTTTAATGTAATAGGAACTATTATTTTTATGCTTATTTTACCCCTGGTTCAGGTGCTGGTAAGCTATACGTCATCAGACCCTGTGCGGCAAATTGCCAATGCGCACACTCTCTTTAATGTGACAAACACCATAATTCAGCTGCCGTTTGCCTTCCTGCTGGTAAAGCTGGTTACTTATTTAATTCCCGGAACACCCGAAATTGTTGAAAGAGGATCTAAATACATAGACGACAGGCTGCTGGAAACCCCGCCCATAGCCATCGTCCAGGTAAAGAAAGAAATCTGCCGAATGGGCAATCTGGCTCTGGAGACCCTTGCAGACACCATGAATATTTTCCTCTATTACAATGAACAGAAGGGCAGGCTAACCAGAGAAAAAGAATCAGTGATAAACGACCTGGCGCGGATTACAACCAGATACCTGGCCCTGCTCTCCCGGATGCCGCTTTCTACCGATGAATCGAATCAAATAACCTATATGATCAATGCGGTAAACGATATGGAAAGAGTTGGAGATCATGCCATGAATATCCTGGAACTGGCCGAATACAAGGAGGAACACAGGCTTCCCTTCAGCAACGAAGCCCTCAGCGAGTTGGTGGAAATGTCTTCTAAAGTAAACGAAACTTTCCGGCTGGCTATCGATGCCTTTTTAGACAGTGATAAAAAGACCGCAAACAAGATTATTGCAAACGAGGAAGAAATCGACATTATGGAAAGCAAGCTCAGGAATCATCATATAAAAAGGTTGAATGAAGGAACATGCAATCCTTCTTCAGGGGTAATCTTTCTTGATATAGTCAATAATCTGGAGCGTGTCGGAGACCACGCTTTTAATCTTGCAACTTATATTTTAAACATTGATAAAAATTTCAAAGACTTTTCCCGGACAGGAAAATAGACCATTAAATCCTAACATATTATTTCTCCTTTCAGGGTATCTATAAAATAGACAGGGAAGGGGGAATAAATCATGGCAGCAGGTCAGGGTGGAAAGACCCACGTGGTGAAAGGCATACATCGCGCTATGGACAATTTTAAATATGAAGTGGCCAGGGAGCTCAATATCCCCGTGTACCACGGTTCCGAGGATTACTGGGGGAATATCGCTTCCCGGGATTGCGGAGCCGTTGGAGGTCATATGGTCCGAAAAATGATTGAAATGGCAGAAAAGCAGATAGGCGGAAAATAATTCTCAACGGGTAAACCATTTACGGTTTACCCGTTAATTTTTTAAGCAGATCTCCCAGTTCGTTTATTTTCTGACCATAGGTAGCCCAGTCCCCATCCCGCTGGGCCTTTATAGCTTCGTCATAAATAGTGGCGGCTCTTTTTATCAGTTCATCAGCGGTCATCTCTTCTGTGGGAACTGTCGGCACGGTTTTTTCCACTGCGGGTTCGCCGAAAATCCTTGCCAGGGCCGCTTCAAAGGTCCGTTCCATGACCACATGCTCTCCGTATGCCACCACGATTCTGGAAAGTTCGGGAAGCTGGCTCTGTTCGCCCTGGATAAATATCGGCCTCACATATAATATAGAGCTATCTATGGGAAGCACCAGAAGATTTCCGCGGATCACCCTGGAACCCCTCTGGTCCCAAAGTGTCAGCTGCTGGGATATCTGGGAGTCCTGGTTTATGCGGGCTTCAATCTGCATAGGGCCGTAAACGGTTTTGTCCTTGGGAAACAGGTATACCACCAGTTTGCCGTAATTCTCACCGTCGGATCTCGCCGCCATCCATGCCCTCATGTTCTCAATAGTGGATGGGGTGAACGGAAGCATCAGCACCTGCTCCGGTTTTGTTTCACCAGGCAACTGGAGTATTGTATAGTAGGGCTCCATCTTGTTTCTCTCGCTGCCGTATAACTCGTCGGGAATCTGCCAGGCATCTTCCTTGTTGTAAAAAACCCTCGCATCTTCCATGTGATAAAGGGTGTATATCCTGGCCTGTATCAAAAACAGATCCTCAGGGTACCGAATATGAGCTCTCAGTTCTTCCGGCATGCTGTCCAGAGGCTTGAACATGCCGGGGAAAATGGCGTTATAACTTTTTATTATGGGATCGCTGCCGTCCGCGATATAAAAATCCACCGTGCCGTCGTAGGCATCTATAACCGCCTTTGCCGAATTCCTTATATAATTTATGTCGTTTATTGGTTCCGAATAAGGATACCGGTCGGATACCGTATATCCATCCATCATCCAGTACAGTCTGCCTTTTGCCACCACCATGTAAGGATCTCTGTCAAATCTTAAAAAAGGTGCGATTTTGGCAACCATTGTTTTTATATCTCTATCGAACATTATCCTGCTGTTAGAATCAAAGTTATTTGAAACCAGCAGCTTATAATCCCAGAACCGGATAGCAAAAAGCAACCGCGACCATATGTTAAGAGGAATTCCACCCTTTCCCTTATATTCGTTATATACATTGGATTCCCCGGATGGATAATCAAACTCCGCGGTTTTGGAATTTACCACCACGTACTCTCTGGTAAGCTCTCCAAAGTATATACGAGGCTCATCCACTTTCAGCGCCGGATCCACTGTGATCGGCGGAATATCTTTTATGAAAAAGTTGGGGAGCCCCTCGGCAGTAACTGTATTCACCGGGCTCATTACAAGGCCGTAACCATGGGTGTACTGAAGTCGCCGGTTTACCCACGTTTTAGCCCTTTCCTCAAGCCTGCCCTGGTCCAGTTCCCTTGCGGCCAGCATCACCTGGCGCAGCTGGCCGTTAATGGTATATCTGTCCACATCCACCTGATTGAAGTCATAATAATAGCGAATGCGCTGAAGCTGGTTATATGTCTGCTGAAGGGGCCTGTAGTCCCATAAACGCAGCGTCTTTACCGTAGGGCTGTTCATTATTACATCCGCTGACACGTTTTCCCTGACCGGAAACTCCTTCCTTTCCACCCGGTCAAGGCCGTAAGCTTTTAATGTGAACTCAATATTGGATTTTAGATATGCCTCTTCCTTCACAAACTCGTTGGGCGTAACCTGAAACTGCTGAACGAGAGCGGGGTATATTCCCTGAAGAAGTATTGAAGATATCACCAGTGTCCCGAGCGCCCACAAAAGCATCTTAGGCCTGTTTATTACAAGATTTATGAGAAGCATAGAAGCCAGAGCAATGGATATTGTCATCAAAATCTTAAGACCCGGCAGCACGGCATGGACATCGGTGTAGCTTGCTCCAAAGGCTACGCCCCGGGGCGAATAAAGCAAGTTAAACATTGACAATCTGTAACCGTAAGCCTTCAATGCGAAAAACGTGGCAAGAAGCACTGCCACCTGTTTCTCCCGGGCGAGTATGTAAAGCCACCGTACGGGGCCTTCTTCCACATGGGCTATTATATAAAGCATTGAAACAAGAAGCAAGGTTATCGAAACCATGCTGACCGCGAGCTCATAAACCGCCTGCAAAAACGGGAGTTTAAATATGTAATACCCTATATCAATTTTGAATATGGGATCCGCTATCCCGAAAGTGCCGGGGTGGAGAAACTTTTGAACCGCCAGCCAGTAAGTCGATGTAAAAGCGGTAAATATCAGGGCTATCACAATGCTGAAAGCAAAGAATAATCTCTTAATCCATTTCCCGGATAAAGCTCGGGAAAGCACGTCGTTCACTATGCCTTCCCTGTATTTTAAGCTCCACACATTGGAAAGGCCGCGGCCCGCCAAAAGCAGATTGATGTAGAGAAATACAAAGAATACTGCGCCGCTGACCAGCCTTACCGCCCACCTGGAATACAAAATTATCCAAAATACATTTAAATAACCCACGGATTTAAACCACATTATTTCCGTGAGAAAACCCGCAAGCATTAAAACGGCCGCAATAATAATCAATAAAAGTCCCGCAATCTTCAGTTTAAAATCCACCCGGATTACCCTCCTTATATTCGGTTATATTATTATTGTGAGTGAACACACACAATTATATTTTAACACAAATCTGGTAAAAAACAAAAGAGCAAGGCCGCTTAAGCCTGCTCTTCTGTAGATTGCTCCTTATCTTTTTCGTCTTCTTCTTCTATCTTTTTTCCGCAATAAGGGCATATCCAAACTTTTAAGTCTGCAGCAGAGTACGAACGTTTATTGCAGTACGGACATGTGGTATAAGGCACTATAGACCCCCCAAACCTTCTGTTAACCCTGATTTCTCCGCTTCGCTCTTATATATCTATTTTACATAATAATATTCCTCATTTTTTTCTTAAATCCTGCTCGTTTAAATAAATTTAACAAATCTTTTTTTAGGATGGTGGAATATGAACACTTTTTTCAAGATCTTTACATACAGTTCCATATCCGGTCTGGCCGTAATTATAGGAGGATATCTCGGTGCGAAGAAAATACCCGACAAGCTTCTGGCTTTCGTGCTGACCTTCGGTTCCGGAGTGCTTCTTGCGGTGCTTTCATTTTCTCTCATGCACGAGGCTTACCGGCAATCGGGGCCCGTTTTTACTTCTGTGGCTTTCCTGGTGGGAGGCGTCAGTTTTTTTGTAATCGAGGGGCTCTTGACAAAACACGTGGCAAGGGGAACAGGCATGATACTGGGGACCGCCCTAGATGATTTGCCGGAAGCCCTGAGCATGGGTATAGGTTTTGCTACCGATAGCGGCAGGCTGGGGATAGTGCTGGCTCTTTCCATCTTTCTCCACAATATTCCGGAAAGCCTGTCATCGACCTGCGACCTCGTAGTCGAAGCCCGGCTCTCTCCTAGAACGGCAATGGTGCTGGCCTCTCTAATAGCTCTGTTGGACCCTTTTGCGGCGCTTACAGGTTACTATCTGCTCAGAAACTTGAGCCCTGTATGGCTGGGTATGATAATGGCTTTCTCGGGAGGTTCCATCCTTTTTATGACAGGCACCGATATGATTCCTAAAGCCCATAAGATAGGAACGCGCCTAGAAAACCTGGGCCTTCTGGCGGGATTCCTAGCAGCCTTTTTGCTCAGCCGCCTGATGCAATAGGTATCACAAAAATCATCCCTGTAAAATAATATATATCAGGAGGGATGATCATGTTTATACAATCAATGGGAGGACCAATGGTTTTTTATGCCCGTGAACCTTATCCGGTCGTCAGTGTGGAAGGCCCAAACAGAGAATATGCCGAAATCCTCATGGGAGACTATGCGGGCAGGGACAGCGAACTTACCGCCATCCTCCAGTATATCTACGGCAATCTTGTAGTAACCAATGCTGAAGTCGCGCAGCTTCTCATGGGTATATCGCGGGTGGAGATGCACCATTTTCACATGCTGGGAGAAGCAATAAAACTGCTTGGCGTTGACCCGCGCTACCAGCATACAGGGAAATACTGGAATGCCGGTTTTGTAAATTATGAGCGGGACCTATGCCGCATTCTCCGCATTAACCGTGAAGGGGAAATGGCCGCCATCCGGGAATATAAGAGGCAGGCTGCTGGGATTGACGACGAACATGTGAAGAAACTTTTGCTGAGAATCGCCCGGGACGAAGAAGTGCACGCCAGATTGCTGGGCGAAGCCATAGAAAAATACTGTAAGTGAGAATAGCATGCGACATGCGCGACAGGGGGGACGGTTCTTTTTCTGCGCGACAGGGGGGACGGTTCTTTTTCTGTCGCATTTTTCTTTCTGAGACAGGGGACGGTTGCCAGCCTGGTTTTTGCAGTTTATGTTGTCCCTTGTGTCTTGTGAAAATATTCGAAATACTATTGCCAGGACCTTGAAATGCATGATAAAATAGGTT
Source organism: Biomaibacter sp. TOL (assembly GCF_059717795.1). Taxonomy (NCBI): domain Bacteria; kingdom Bacillati; phylum Bacillota; class Clostridia; order Thermosediminibacterales; family Tepidanaerobacteraceae; genus Biomaibacter; species Biomaibacter sp. TOL. Next base: position 631,884 of record NZ_AP046092.1, read on the forward strand.
AGGGGACAAACTCCTTTTCCAGGGTCTTTCTCCAGGGCAGGAAAAGGAATGGTCCCCAATGAAGTGGAGAATCTGGCAATTTAAATTGTTTTGGGAGGCGTTATTGTGGAGAGCATTGATGTTGCCAAAATAGCTATTAAAATGGCCCTTTCAAGCCGCAGCGAAGAGCAGGAATTGAAAGCATACTATGGTAAGATGCAGGTTCGCGTAGCAGCTGTAGATTTTGGAGGCGACTTTGCCAATTCCATAAAAAAAATCATTGAAAGGGCCGTTGTGGCGGCAAAGCGGGAAGGTGTAATTGAAGAAACCCACGTGCTGGAAGGCGCCGTGGTCGGAGCAACCCGCGAAGCCATTTCCCAGGTTATGCAGAAAGCTATGGGTTTAAATGTGGGCGGAAAAATCGGCATAGCCCGATGGGGTGAGCACATCAGCGTAGCCATGTTCTTCGGAGTGGGATTTTTAAATCTCAACGAAGTTGTTATAGGCCTGGGGCACAGATCTGTCCCCAGTTCATAGCCAGCAATTTAATAAAATGTCCTGCACATAATGGCTCTTTTGAATTATCTCACAGTTTTGACAATCATTGCATACAGGGCTTTGTCACTTAAATAAATGCCCATTTGTTTTGCCTGCTTTATCAAAAAATTATAGTGCTCAATAGATGCCTCTATCCTAGAGAGCGCGGCATCCAGTGCTTCTGAGTCGTTTGCCGTCCATTGAAAAGCCCTTTCAGCTAACTCTATCTCCTTTCTGGCTCTTGATATTTCCTCAAGAAAACTTTCCTCCCATTTTTCATGTTTTGCATCAGGCTTCCCGATCATCACAGCTTCCTCCCATAAATCTATAATACATTTTATGCAATGTTGGGAGGAATATGTGAAGACATCATTGTTTAAATTATATAAATAAAATTCTAATGGCGCATGAAAATTGTCCTAACTGTTCCTATCATGTAAAGAGAGCCTGCAAAAACAATAACGTCCTCCGGGGAGGCCAAATCCAGCGCAAGGTCTACGGCTTCTCTGATTTCATTTTTTTCGCTAACCCGAATTTTTTTACCGTCAATCGATGCGCAGCTTTCTTTCACAGCCTCCGCCAGGGCCTTAGCCGAAAGGGCCCTGGGATTATCAGGGGCAGTGGTTATTATTTCATCTGCTATAGGTGCGATTTCTCCTATCATATTTCTATAATCCTTGTCTCCCAGAATTCCGAGCACAAGGATTTTTCTTTTTTGTGGAAAATACTTTAATATGGCTTTTTTCAGCATTTTTATGCCCGCAATATTATGAGCTCCGTCTATGAGTACAATCGGTTTTTCTCTCAATATCTCAAGCCTTCCCGGCCAGCGGGCCTTTTCGAGACCTGAATAAATTGCTTTTCTCGGTATTTTTATTCCGGAAAGCTCCAGGGCTTCAATGGCTCCCACTGCAGTTGCAGCATTCTCCAACTGATGGTCGCCCAATAGATTTATTTTTAAATTTTTATAATCATTTTTTGGGGTATAAACATTAAAAATCTGGCCACCAATACTGTTTTGCAAGGATGTATATTTTATTAATTGCTCCGCCCGGATATCAAAATCAACATGTTTTCCCGCCACCAGAGTCAAAGGGCATCCTAGTTCAATACACGTTTTGCGTATTACTTGCAGAGCTTCCTGCTCCTGGGGGCCGGACACCACCGGTACGCCCGGCTTTATTATTCCGCATTTTTCCCAGGAGATATCGCCCAGCGTATTCCCCAGGTACTGCTGGTGGTCAAAGCTAATCGGAGTTATGACGCTCACAAGAGGAAGCGCCACATTCGTAGCATCCAGCCTGCCTCCCATGCCCACTTCCAGCACGATAAAATCCACAGCCTGCTCTTTGAAGTAAACAAACCCGATTGCAGTGACAACTTCAAACTCCGTGGGATGGTTTAAATTTTTTTGAAGCATGATGGATATGGCATCCCGCACCTTCTGAGTCACTCGGGCTATATCGTCATCGGAAATGTTCTGGCCGTTTATTCTTATTCTTTCATTAAAAACCTCGAGATAAGGCGACGTATAAAGGCCAACTTTATATCCCGCCTCCCGAAGAATCGAATCCAGCATGGCGCATGTGGAGCCTTTTCCGTTGGTCCCCGCCACATGGATGATTTTTACGCCCTGATGGGGATTGCCTAATATATCGAGCAGGTGCGTTATGTTCTCCAGACCCAATTTTGCACCGAATCTGTTCAAGCCATGGATGTATTCCAGAGCTTCTTTGTAACTTGCCATTTTATTCCCTTCTTTCTCGGGGATTGAGTCAGGGATGAGTCAGGGGACGGTTCCTTGACTCATAATTTGAGTCAAGGAACCGTCCCCTGACTCACCTGACTTATTTTAATCCTTCAAGCATTTTCAGACGCTGCTTTACCTTTTGCAGCATGTCACGGTAGTCTTTCTCCTTATTGCGCTCTTTTTCCACCACATCCGTAGGCGCCTTGGACAAAAATCCTTCATTTTCCAGTTTTTTTGACACCCTGTGGATTTCTTTCTCGAGGTTCGCATACTCTTTTTTTAGTCTCTCGATTTCCATGTCTATATCCACCAGGCCTTCCATTGGAACGAAAAGTTCTGCTCCCTTAATAACGCCGGTTAGGGCTTTATGAGGCGCTGGCTCATCCTGAGATATGAATCCCATATTTTCAACTTTTGCAAGGCTGTATATTATTTTTATATTGTTTTGTAATATATCGCCGACAATTGAATCGCCAATCCTAACAATAACCCTTGCCTTTCTGGCTGGGGAAACATTCATCTCGGCCCTGATGTTCCTTATGGAGCGCACCGCATCCATGATCACGTCCATTTTATCCGCATCTGAAAAGTCCCACTCCGGGTCATATTCCGGCCATCGGGAAACCATTATGCTCTTCCCTGTATGTGGCAATTTCTGCCATATTTCTTCCGTTATGAATGGCATAAAGGGGTGAAGCAGCTTCAGCGCTCTTTCCAGCGATATCCATAGGACCTGCTGAGTCCTCTTTTTTGCATGTTCATCTTCACCGTATAAATCAATTTTTGCCATCTCAATATACCAATCGCAGAACTCGCTCCAGAAAAAGTCGTAAATCTTCTGGGCTGCAACCCCAATCTCAAATTTTTCTATCGCTTCTGTTATCTCTTTCGTGATGTCGTTTAGTCTCTTTAATATCCAGCGGTCTTTCAACGAAAGTTTTTCTGCGTCAAAATCACCGGGTTCAAAACCTTCCAAATTCATTATGACAAAGCGCGATGCGTTCCATATCTTATTGGCGAAGTTGCGGCTGGCTTCCACTTTTTCCTGATAAAACCTCATATCGTTTCCGGGGGCATTACCGGTACTGAGAGTAAACCTAAGGGTATCGGCGCCGTATTTTTCGATGACTTCAAGAGGGTCTATCCCGTTGCCCAGGGATTTGCTCATTTTCCTTCCCAGCGCGTCCCTTACCAGCCCTGTTATCACCACGTAACTGAACGGCTCCTTTTTCATAAATTCCATGGCAGAGAATATCATTCTTGCCACCCAGAAGAATATGATATCATATGCCGTCACCAGCACTGATGTAGGATAGAAGTATTTCAAATCCTCGGTATCTTCGGGCCATCCCAGGGTCGAAAAAGGCCACAGAGCCGAAGAGAACCACGTATCCAGCACATCGGGGTCCTGCTCTATCCTACTAGATCCGCATTTGGGGCAGGTAACAATATCTTCTCTCGATACGCTCATTTCTCCGCATTCCTCGCAGTACCATGCTGGAATCCTGTGCCCCCACCAGAGCTGGCGCGAGATGCACCAATCATGGATATTTTCCAGCCAGTTAAGGTATATTTTCGTAAACCTGTCGGGCACAAACTGTACTCTGCCCTGCTTTACCACTTCAATGGCAGGCCCTGCCAGCGGCTTCATTTTTACAAACCACTGTTTGGAAACCATGGGCTCTACCACAGTATCGCAGCGGTAGCAGTGGCCCACACTGTGGCTGATATTCTCAATTTTTTCCAGAAAACCTCCCTCTTCCAGCTCCCTTAATATCAGTTTCCTGCATTCATAACGATCCAGGCCGGAAAATTTGCCGGCGTTTTTATTCATGCGGCCGTCTTCATCCATTACATTTATGACCTCGAGATTGTGCCGCAGCCCCATCTCAAAATCGTTGGGATCGTGTCCTGGAGTCACCTTGACCGCACCCGTGCCGAATTCCATATCCACATAAGAGTCCGCTATTATCGGAATTTCGCGCCCCACTGCGGGCAGGATGAGGGTCTTGCCTACCAGATGACGGTAGCGCTCATCTTCCGGGTTTACGGCTACGGCGGTATCACCCAGCATTGTCTCAGGGCGCGTGGTGGCTATCGTCAGGTGCCCCGAGCCATCGCAAAGAGGATACTTTATATAATACAGCTTGCCGGATTCCTCTTCATGTTCCACCTCGATATCCGAGAGGGTGGTCTTGCAGGTTGGGCACCAGTTCACTATATAGTCTCCCCTGTATATCAGCCCTCTTTCATAGAGCCGGACAAAGACCTCCCTCACAGCCCTGCTCAACCCTTCATCCATGGTAAATCTAAGCCGCGACCAGTCGCAGGAGGAACCCAACTTCTTGAGCTGGTTGATTATTGTCCCGCCGTATTTTTCCTTCCATGCCCACACCCGCTCCAGGAACTTTTCCCGGCCCAGATCATATTTGGACAGGCCCTCTTCTGCCAGTTGCTCTTTCACTTTGGCCTCGGTGGCGATACCCGCATGGTCGGTACCGGGCAGCCACAGGGCAGAATAGCCCTGCATTCTCTTTGTGCGGATGATTATATCCTGCAATGTGTTGTTCAGGGCATGCCCCATATGAAGCTGCCCCGTCACATTGGGCGGCGGTATGACAATTGTAAAGGGCTTTTTAGCAGGGTCTGTTTCTGCATAAAAAAGATTCTCCCTTTCCCAGAACTCATACCATTTGTCCTCCACCTCTTTAGGGTTGTAGACCGAAGGCAAATTGCTTTCCATCTGCATCACTCCTGTCCGTTTTTCATAGTGGCAAGGGGACCTTTCGTTTGCCACGAAAACCAATTTACATTGATAGCGGCGACAAGCCAAGATAAAAAACCTTTCATCCGGCAAAGGACGAAAGGTTTACTTCCGCGGTACCACCTTAATTCTCGCTCAACAGATAATAAGTCTTACGGCCTTTTTTTCCCCGGCAAATCAAAAGCCAAAAATCAATATTGCCTGTCCGAATAAACAAGTAAAGCTTGCACGCAAGGCCGCCGAGCACTCCAAGCTTTAACGGACAAACCGTTTCCGGCTACTTTTTAGATATGCATTGCAAAGCCAGGCCAAACATGCCGCAAACTTTAGCAAAAATCCTGATGTTCGCCGGAAAAGCTCAGGGGCGACCTTCGAAGCAACTCTCAGAAAGGCTTGCAGCCACGGCCTTTCTCTCTTTATGAGAAACTGCTCCTACTCCTCCCCTTCAATGCTTTTTTATCTTCAGTTGTACTTGGTATAATTTTAACTTTCGAACATGGTTTTGTCAAGGATTTGCGGATAATTTCAATACAACTTCTTCCATGCCAAATCTAACAGTATCGTTTGTGATAATCTGCCATTCTTCGCCCTTCACATCTACTGTATAAGGAAGAAAATCCAACCGTTTAGAGGTATGGAAAAATAAATAAAATTTTGTGATATAATTTTAACAGAAAATAATAGAATCCCTGGGAGGAAAGCACAAATTGCCGAAACAAAGAGTAACTGAACTTGATTTCATGCGTTCAGTCGCCATATTCATGGTAGTAGTATTGCATGCCACCGCAAGGTTTATGGTGTACGGCCCTTCAAAAAGCCGCACCTTCATGCTGAGTCTTGCACTCAACCAGTGGTCAAGAGTCAGCCTGCCGCTTTTTGTATTTCTTTCTGGATTTGGCCTATTTTACAACAACAAGGAATTTGAATTAAAAACATATGCAAAAAAGCGCCTCGTCCGCGTATTTTTGCCTTATTGCACGTGGACCTTTCTTTATATGGTCCGCCGGGATTTTACCGATCCTGCTTTTTGCTTTTTAAAACTGCCCGCTTTGAAAGCTTTTTTAAAATACATCCAATGGTTGTTTTGGAAAAATATAGATACGCCATTATGGTTCATATTGATGATAATGCAGATGTATATTCTGTTTCCCCTCATGTTCAACTGCATAAAAAATGCAAAACCAGTTAAAGCTTTCATTATAAACACGGCCATATATCTGCTCTTAACCATATACTTGAGATATTATAAAACTCAAATCGGCTTTGCTCCCATAGACTTTATCCAGAAATACTGCTCTTACACTCCCCTGGTATGGTATTATTACTTCATAATCGGCGGTCTTTTGGCGGCAAATTGGGACAGAGCGAAGAAAATCAAAGTAAATACATATATCATGGGTACTTTTTACCTTGCATCAACAGCCCTTGTCATAGCAGAAGCATACATGGGATTCCTTGAAAAAGGCCAGCCATATCTTCGAAGCTATGCGTCTGTTCGCCCTCCGGTGCTGATCAATACCCTGACAATAATCCCTTTCCTGTTCCTAATAGGTGAAAAAGCCCGGTGCCATCAAGCCGTTTTGAACGTGCAGAAAAACATATCGCGATATTCCTATGGTATTTATTTCGTACATCCGCAGATACTGGCGGCCCTGAATGTTGCGTTCGGGTGCATAACAGGCGGCCTATTTACATCAAGGATGATATATATGTTGCTCCTGATTTTCCTGACATTCGCCCTTTCTTATTTGTTTTGCCTGATAGTGGACAATTCCCCTCTCAGGATGGCACTCTTGGGATTGGAAAGCAAAAAGCAAGCTTAAAACAGGACTTGCATGCCTACGGGAACCGATCCCAAAGTTCGAAGCCTTGCTTAAGAATGATTTGGGGAGCAATGATAGTATAGTACGAGACCAAACAAGCAGTGAAACCGACCGATAGAGCAGTGAAACCTGCATTTAAGGTAGTAAATCCAACCAGTTAGGGAGTAAGGCGAAAATTACATAAAATTAGTGATATAATTGGGAATAGTGAAAGGACTATGATGAATTTTGCTGAAGGAATAGGGGTTTGCATTAAGTAAAAAATTATGAAAGAAGGCGGTTCCATTGAGATAGGTTGTGGTTTTCAGAAAATAGTAATATAAAAGCCAAGAACAAGTTTTGGAAGGAGGATAAAGAGAGTGAGATTGAAAAATATTTTAATTGTCCTTGCCGTTTTAACCTTGTTTGCAGGAATATTATTTTCAAATATGTCTGCAACAATTGCTAATCAAAGTGAAACTAAAAACAATATAGAGCCATCGGATCCTTGGGGACAAAAGGAAATATTAAATTATCTTCTATGTACCGCAGATGATAAATTGCAAAATGATGTTAAACAACTTCAACAAGACCTTGAACTAACTGACAGCCAGATGGAACGGCTAAAAATATTAGCACTGCAAGAGCATGAATTAATTCGTGAAAAAATGCAGAATATATAAGTTGAACTAAACAATTGTGCAATTTTTTCCGATAATACTTGTGATACTTTTTGTAAAGGATGAAAATGATTATGAAAGCATCACAAGAAGAATTAAATTCAATAAAAGCAGCAATGGATTCGGAAAAAAAGGTTAGAGTTTTTAAAAGATATCAGGCTCTCTACCTCTTTCTTTCCGGCAAAACGCGTGAAGAGGCAGCTAAAATTGTGGGGATATCCCCAAATACGATTAGCAACATACATACAGCTTACAAAAACGAAGGTTTAACAGGCATTCCCGATAAGCCAATACCAGGTAGACCTACAAGACTTACTAAGGAGCAGCAGGTTGAATTAAAATCGGTTATTCTTAACAAAGTACCCTCAGAGGTAGGGTTTCCAGCAGAATTTAACTGGACAGCCGGGCTTATTGGAAAGTACATTAAGCGCGAGTATGGTTATGACTATTCTATCCGTGGAATAACTGGAATGTTAAAACGGATGGGGCTTTCATATACTCGCCCTACCTATGTACTTGCTAAAGCAGATAAACAAAAGCAAGAACAGTTTGTAAAGGACTTTGAAAAGGTAAAAAAAAATTGTTGGACGGTGAAATACAGCAAATCCTCTTTGTCGATGAATCTATGATTCGTGACTACCAGGCCATTCATCAAACTTGGTTTGAGCGTGGCAAGCAGAGGATTATTAAAACCTTCGGTAAACATAGAGGCGTCAAACTTGTTGGCTACCTGAATTATGAAACAGGAGAAGTATATTGTGAAGAACATGATACATACGATGCAAAGGTATTCCTCAGGTTTCTGGGGAATCTATTGACAAAGAACATAAATGGAAAAACCGTTGTGGTACTGGATAATGCGCGTATTCACCATGCGAAGCTGCTTCAGCCGTTTTTGAAGGAAAATGAACATCGTTTGCAACTGATGTTTTTACCACCTTATAGCCCAAATCTGAATCTTATAGAAGGGCTGTGGAAATGGTTAAAAGAAAAGGTCATTTACAATGTTTTTTATAAAACAATTCCTGAAATCAGAAAAAATGTAAATGCTTTTCTGCAAACCATAAGTGCCGACCCAGAAGCTGTAATACAAAGGTTATGCTGCAGACTATAAAAACCTAAAAACTTAATTCAACTTATATAGAAGAAATAAGTCATTTAACGCTGAAATAAAGCAGACGTTTAGCGATATAGATAACGCTTCTCAAAAAATCCTAGAGGGGAAATATGAGGATTTTCGAAAATGGATCATAAAGTGGTGGAATGAAGAGAAAAAATATCGAAAGGAATGGTTAAAGAAAAATAGGGCAGAAGCTAACGGAGAGATTGGCCCACAGGCAAGCATTGATAGAGTATTAGTATATGCAACCCAATATGCAGGCCATACGGATTATGAAGTCGCTTTACCCGATAAATATATAAAATTTGCAAATATAGGATGGGATGATGAGATTCCTGATCTCAGGAAACCATATTATAGTAATCCGCCATATACTGTTAATGTTTATTATGAAGAAACAGATGAAAGTGTACTTGATGTAGAAGTAAGAGAAGTTGGCCCATGGAATGAAGATGACAATTATTGGGATGCTGCAGATGATGCTAATGAACGTCGATTATTTCAAGATCTTGATTTAGGGCAACCTGAAGCGGAAGAAGCTTTTTATAATGATTACAATAATGGGGAAAACCAATTTGGTGATGAAGTCACAAATCCCGCCGGAATAGATTTAACCCCCGACGTGGCAGAAGATTTAGGATTAGAATACTTGGAAAATGCTTGGGTATGGGTGTGTTACAGTGATTTACCTTAGAAACTCGATCAAATGGAGTATAATAGTTATTATCCTCTTAGCGATTATAACTGGATGTCAGAATGCTGGAAAGGTCGAACAGGGAAATTGGACAAAAGTATCTTTAAATCAATCCGAGTTGAAGAAAATGCAAGAAGAAGTCCAAGAAGGCCATCGTCCGGGATTGAGAGATCCGATACAAGTAGCTCACGAGTTTTTAGAAAATTACCTTAATTTGAAGGGCAAACGCTCACAGCCAATTCAAACATTAGACGATGGGAAGAAGATAATAACGTTTAATCTGGACAATGGAAAAATGATCGAGTTGCGACTAATTCAGCCTTTAGGAAATGATAAAAGAGGAATTTGGGCAGTTGAGGCTTACCGGTATATAAATTAGTTTACAGACCTTTTACCCTTTTGATTTTCAGACGGGTGAATACTTTTATGGAAGCAAATGGTTGAATTTGCAGATTGCCAATACGTCGACGATGACATTATGGGATTCTGCCAAAACGTCCGAGAGAAAGACTTATCCCAATACATCTGTCGTTAAAGTAAATACGATTCACAGAGACTATGAAGAAGCAGTAGATATAGATTACAGATAAAACCGTGGATGGAGATGGTTACATGAAAAAAATACTGATGTCACTGTTGCTCATCATTTGTACCGTGTTCAGCCCTCCTCTTGCCCTGGCCAAAGACAACATAAACTACGACAACATAAAGCTGCTGTACGTGGGGCCTTTTTTAACCGCTTTTATGGATGGGCAAATCCGGGTCGTCGAAAACGTCCCGAGATACGTCTTCCCGCTCATGTCTCAGCGGCCCTTCATAAAGGACGGAAAGACATACCTGCCGCTGAGGCTGACCTTCCACATTCTGGGATATAAAATCGATTGGAAAAAGGATGACGACAATATAACCATATACAACGACAGCGATAAGATGATCCTGAACAAAGCTACACACAAAATAACTGTCGGCGATAAAACAATGGACATGCCCCTGCTCCTGATGAACAACAGCTATTTCGTTCCCCTGCGGGCTCTGTCCGCAGCCACGGGAGATACCATAACCTGGGACAACGATACGCGCACAGTCATCTACGTCAGAAAAGGAAGTAAATTGGTAAAGCCTCCGGTCACCATAACCGACATAAAGTATAAACGTCGTATTGAAGATAAAGATAATGAAACGGTCGATATCTACTTTACCATCAAAAACACATCGGGAGATACCATACCAAAGGACAAACTCTGGTATATAATTGATGAGAGATATCCAGCGCTAAAAGACGAAGAAATAATCCTTCGCCAATTATCTTGGCCCGCAGGATACCCTCTCAATGAGGACAAAGACCTCTCCAACAGTCAAACTATATCTAATTCCACTGTTGTGTCCACTTCCGTCACACTTGTAAATGGCGTACCTCGATTTGATGGTTCAGGAGCTTATGGAGTGTATATATTGGGTATACTGGATAAAGACCCTTATATGCGTCAGATATACTGGGTTCCCCCTTTGCCTTAGACAACAAACCATAAGGAGCACCCCGACGGTGTTTCTCTTTAGATATTATTTATAAAAGCCTTTAGTTATTTGTTTTCATAGACAACTAAAGGCTTTTTTATATTTTTTTAAATTTGATGTAACTTTTTTGAATTTTGTTCGTCTATATTATAGGGAGACAAATTAGAGCGAATAAAATATCATGATATCTTTAGGAGGTAGACATCATGATTGCTGCGGTAACTCAAGAGGGAAAAACAGCCTTTAACTGCCGTGAGGGGATAATTATTCTTGAGCACAATGAGATTGTATTATGCAGCGTCAACAAAAAACACGTAACAATACATACAAAAACCGGAGACATTTATAACTTCTTCGGCAATTTAAAGGAAGTAGAAGACAGATTAAAAGGGAAGAATTTTATCCGATGCCATAAGTCATACCTGATAAATACCGATTTCATAAAAAGAATCGCCAACAATTTGGGCACCTGGGGAATAGAGTTCAATTATATAAAAGAAAAAGCGCCGCTGAGCAGGCGGGGCAGGAAAATGATAATGCAAATAATCAAACAAAGTCCAAAAAAGTAGTTAAACCGGCCTATAAGATAGCGAAACCTGCATTTAAGGCAGTAAATCGAACCAGTTAGGGAGTAAGGCGAAAATTACATAAAATTAGTGATATAATTGGGAATAGTGAAAGGACTATGATGAATTTGCTAAAGGACAGCGTTGCATGAAGTAAAATTATATGAAAGAGGGTGGTTCCGTTGGGATATCTAATGTCAGTTCAATAAGTTGAAAAATCCACAAAATTTAAAGGAGGTTAATTTGAAATGCTAAAGAAATGGGTTGCTGTGATAGTAAGTTTTTTAATCGTAACATCAACTGTTTTCGTGTTGGCGCAGGATAATACTCAGGATGTGCAAAAAACGGAAGCAGAAATAATGGAAGAAGTTATCGCAGGCTTAGAAAGTGAGGAAGAAAAAGAAAATGTTGTATATATAGACAAAAACGGCAAGGTTTATTCCAACAAGCCGGGCTTGGCCAAGGGGATCCATCCGATGAATTTAGACCAGGAAAAAGGTTCCTTTAAATTAAATGGAATCGAATACGCTGTTCCCCAAGACTGGCTTATACCGGACGGTAATTCTTCCGCCGTAAAAGAAAGCGGTACAGGGGCCTATAGACGCATAAAATCAAATTCCGGTTACCGAAAAGTAGAGGGATACGTCAATACAGCAAATAAAATCAACATTAACCCTCATGCTACAGGCAAACCTAATACTACCCCATATCTTTATTTGGGTTGCAGTTCATCCAATGGAGAAATTGATGCGGGGTTGTTATACCGTATTGATCTGAAAGCTTGGATACCTTTTGTAAAGGAGTCCGGTAATAACTACATATTTAGAGATACAGAATATCAGATAAAACCTGGTAAGCAGGTATTTTTACGATTTTATATTCAAGATTCCAACCGCATCGTGCTCTATGTAAAGCAATCCAGTGGTGATTCAAAAACATATCCGTTCGAAACCAAAAATACATGGAACGAAGACGGAAAAGGAGTGAAAATGAAGAGATTGACAACTCTTGCACAACAGTATAATGACTTTGATACAGGTGAATACTCTCTTGGAAGCAAATGGTTGGACATATATATCGCCAATACCAAAAAGATGACATTATGGAAGCCTGAACTAACATCAGAGGCAAAGTCTTATCCTAATGATGCGTCTATTGTTAAAGTAAACACTATTCACCCGGATTATGAAGAAGCAGTAGATATAGATTACAGATAAAACCGTGGATGGAGATGGTTACATGAAAAAAATACTGATGTCACTGTTGCTCATCATTTGTACCGTGTTCAGCCCTCCTCTTGCCCTGGCCAAAGACAACATAAACTACGACAACATAAAGCTGCTGTATGTGGGGCCTCTCTTAAACGGTTTTATGAGCGGGAAAGATAGCATTGTTGTAGAAAACGTCCCGAGATACATCTTCCCGCTCTTGTCCCAGCGGCCCTTCATAAAGGACGGAAAGACATACCTGCCGCTGAGGCTGACCTTCCACATTCTGGGATATAAAATCGATTGGAAAAAGGATGACGACAATATAACCATATACAACGACAGCGATAAGATGATCCTGAACAAAGCCACACACAAAATAACTGTCGGCGATAAAACAATGGACATGCCCCTGCTCCTGATGAACAACAGCTATTTCGTTCCCCTGCGGGCTCTGTCCGCAGTAACTGGAGATACCATAACCTGGGACAACGATACGCGCACAGTCATCTACGTCAGAAAAGGAAGTAAATTGGTAAAGCCTCCGGTCACCATAACCGACATAAAGTATAAACGTCGTATTGAAGATAAAGATAATGAAACGGTCGATATCTACTTTACCATCAAAAACACATCGGGAGAGACCATACCCAAGGGCGCCCTTTGGTATACAAGCTCCATAAGGTATCCGGCACGAACAGACGAAGATATAATGCTGTATACTTGGTTGTCAAGATATTGCCTCAACGAGAATAAAGATCTGATCAATGGTCAAACGATATCCGATTCAACGTATCTAACCACTTCCGTCACACTTATAAACGGTGTGCCTCAATTTGATGGTTCAGGAGCTTATGAAGCGTATATAATAGGAAGGGATAACGACCCATACATGAAGTTATACTGGGTGCCCGTCCCTCCATCTTAAACAGTGGACCATCAGGAGCACCCCGGTGGTGTTCCCCTTTTGATATCATGCAAAAAGCCTTTAGTTATTTGCTTTCACGAAACTAAAGGCTTTTTTATATTCTTTAAAATTTAATGGAACTTTTTTTGATTTTCTTCGTCTATTATTATAAAGGACAAATCAAAGCAAATAAAATATCATGATATAATTTGTTGACAATTTGTGTGCGTCCCTATTTGTCCCAACCGCAAGACCGAAAAAGCAGTAAAACCGACCGATAAGGCAGCAAAACCTGCATTTAAGGCAGTAAATCCAACCAGTTAGGGAGTAAGGCGAAAATGACATAAAATTAGCATAAGCTAATGGTATAATTTATAATAGTGATAGGTCTAAGATGAAATTTTCCGGGAATAGGGGCTGTATGGGGTGAAAAGCGCTTGGAAAAAGGCGTTCCCAAAATCATACAATGACATAATTGCTTTTTTCGGAACTTTAAAAGCGTAATCATTTTGAAAAAAGCGGCAGTCACTTACGTCATTGATCCGGAAAAAAATTAATCATTTGAATAAATCTAAACCGAAAGTAGGGCCTTTTTTAACCGCTTTTATGGATGGGCAAATCCGGGTCGTCGAAAACGTCCCGAGATACATCTTCCCGCTCATGTCTCAGCGGCCCTTCATAAAGGACGGAAAGACATACCTGCCGCTGAGGCTGACCTTCCACATTCTGGGATATAAAATCGATTGGAAAAAGGATGACGACAATATAACCATATACAACGACAGCGATAAGATGATCCTGAACAAAGCTACACACAAAATAACTGTCGGCGATAAAACAACGGACATGCCCCTGCTCCTAATGAACAACAGCTATTTCGTTCCGTTGCGTGCTCTGTCCGCAGTAACTGGAGATACCATAACCTGGGACAACGATACGCGCACAGTCATCTACGTCAGGAAAGGAAGTAAATTGGTAAAGCCGCCGGTCACCATAACCGATGGTATACAAGCTCTACGAGTATCCGGCACGAGCGGATTGTCAATTTACCGAAATTGCTGTATAATATGAAGTGAAGTATAAAGCGAGGTATTGCTAATGAAAATTTATATGGATGTGTGTTGTCTCAGTAGGCCATTTGATGATCAAACGCAGGATAAGATACGAATTGAAAGCGATGCTATACTCGCTATTTTGTCAAAATGCATTTCAGGAGAATGGCAGTTGCTATCAAGTGAAGTGCTTGATATTGAAATTGAAAACACGCCAGATAAATGGAAAAAGAGTAAGGTTTATGAGCTTTATAAATTGGCCAAACAAAAGATAATGTTGAATGATAAAATCATAAAACGAGCATTTGAGATTCAAAATTCTGGATTAAAATCATTTGACAGTTTGCATGTGGCCTCAGCTGAATATTCAAAAGCAGATGTATTTTTAACTACCGATAGAAAATTATTACATGCAGCAGAACGGTTAAAACTAAATATTAAAACAGCAAATCCGTTAAATTGGTTTATGGAGGTGGATGAAAATGAATAGCACAACAAGAGATTTAAGCACTATACGCAGAATGGGCATTGAGGCCTTAATCGAAAAGCTTGGCCCTGTGGGTATGGTTGAATTTATACGGCAATTTGATTCCGGTTATGGTGATTATACCAAAGAACGCCACAAATGGCTTGACGGAATAGATATTGAGACAATCGTAAAGCAGGTGGAAGCAAAAAGGAACTGATATATCCCTACAGGCCCCCCGATTACCTATATGTATAAAAACCTTTAGTTATTTGTTTTCGTAGATAACTAAAGGCTTTTTTTATATTCTTTTAAATTTGATGTAACTTTTTTGAATTTTGTCCGATGCCATAAGTCATACCTGATAAATACCGATTTCATAAAAAGAATCGCCAACAATTTGGGCACCTGGGAAATAGAGTTCAATTATATAAAAGAAAAAGCGCCTGTTAGCGGGCGGGGCAGGAAAATGATAATAGAAAGATATTTATCTGAAAATTGCACGAGTTACTGAGTAAATGCCATGCACCTATTTTACTATCCCGGCTGTAATAAGCACTATCATTAAAATTCCAACAACTATCCGGTAATATGCAAAGGGTTTCAGGGAATGTTTGCCAAGGTAAGATAAGAATTTATCCACCGCAAAAAGCGCCACTATAAAAGACATGGCAAATCCCGCTCCGATAGCCTTCCATTCCAATGGAGTCATACTCGATATACCCTTGTGGAGAGAATAAACGGTTGCACCCAGCATGGTTGGAATCGCCAGAAAAAATGAGAATTCCGCCGCCGCCCTGGCAGAAAGGCCTGCAGCAAGGCCGCCCATGATGGTGGAGGCAGACCTGGACATGCCTGGGAAGAGGGAGAGGCATTGAGCAACGCCTATAGCAAAAGATTGGCCCAAACTCGTCTTGCCCATGTCGTCCATACCGTAGCGGCCGAAAACATTTTCTGCCAGAATCATTAAAAGGCCGCCAAGAATCAGTGCTATAGCCACAGTGAAGGATGAAAAAAGGTGCGCCTCTATATAGTCATTGAACAGCACTCCCAGCACTGCTGCCGGTATAAAAGCAATAAGCATCTTAAACCATAGATTAAAACCCCACCGGCCAGGCAAGATGTTCAACAGGGAGTCAACTATTTTCTTTCTGTAATAAAAGACCACTGCCAGTATTGCCCCCAGTTGAATCACAATCTCAAACATAACAGTAAAACTGCTACCCTTAAATCCTATAAGGTCTCCGACGATAATCAGGTGCCCTGTAGAAGAAATCGGTAAAAACTCCGTCAATCCTTCGACGATGCCCATTATAAACGCTTTTATGAATATCGACACATTAAATCTTCCCTTCCGCGTTCTTCATTAATAAAGTCTTAAAGAAAAACAAACTTTCATACAAAAAGTTCTTCAGAAGCCACTAACTGTGCGGCTTGCATAGCCGTTACCTCCTAAGCGATTGTGTCACTGGCTTGGCCAAACACTTAAGGTTATTTTAAACCATTCGCTTCTGGTGAGCAAGTCATCGATTTTATTATTGAGGGACGGCTACTGTCCTTATTTTTTTGATTGCAGCTTTGCTGCGGTATGAATTAATTATCATGAATTTGTGATAAAGATATTTTTAAATGTTTATAGTGTGCACCGGTCTTCTGCCTTCCAGGGCATCTATCAAATTCCGGGCAGCCATGCGGGCCATTTCAACTCTGGTCTCATAGGTAGATGTCCCTATATGGGGCGTGAGCACGGTGTTTTCCAGTTCCTTCAGCCGAGGATGTATCTTGGGTTCTTTTTCAAAGACATCAAGGCCGGCCCCTTTCAAATGACCCGATTCCAGGGCTTTCACCAGTGCTTCCTCGTCTACTACGGGCCCTCGGGACGTATTTATGAGGTATGACCCTCTCTTCATCTTTGCAAGTTCTTTCTCCCCTATAAGATGACGGGTATCCTCAGTCAAAGGCACATGGATGCTTACTACATCGGATTCTGCCAGGAGGTCGTCCAGAGGCCTGTAGTAACAACTATCTTCCAAATCCTGAGATGCCTCCCTCGGATTTCGCTGGAAGTATATTATTTTCATGCCCGATGCCCGGGCTCTTCTTGCTACAGCCTTCCCTATCCTTCCGAAGCCTATTATCCCGAGGGTCTTACCTAAAAGTTCCGTACCCAGCATAGCCATGGGGCCCCATCGGTAGGGTCTGTCGAACCGCAAAATCCTGTCAGCTTCAGCAATGCGCCGCATCACCGCCAGCATCAGGCCGAAGGCCAGCTCCGCTGTGGCTTCGGTCACCACATCGGGAGTGTTGGTCACAATGATACCCCGGCGGGAGGCCGCCTTTATATCAATGTTGTCAAAACCTACACCGTAGTTACTTATGACCTTTAATTTTGGGGCATGGGACAAAAATTCCTCATTTACCTTTGTAAAAACCGCCAGTAGGCCGTCAATATCCTTGACCCTCTCGTAGAGCTCCTCTTTTGGGATCACCTCGTTGGAATCATGATAGTCCACTTCATACTTTTCAAAAAGCTCCTGGAGCCCTTCTTTTGGAATATTCCTGGTTACTAATACTTTAGGCTTTTGAGTATACATTTTGCCCTCCTCCTGTTAAATGGTTTCAACAGTAATCATTTTGACATTTTAATTAATATATCGTACGCTGTATCCGCCATCGCCCTGTAGCCATCCCTATTGGGATGAATACCATCGAAATCCATCTCATCTTTTATCTTACTACATTCATTCGCCATGGTTTTATAAAAATCTATATAGGCAATTTTTTCCTCTTCGCAGAAATTTCTCAAGAAATTCCTAAATTTCTGTAGCTTTATTTCTACTCCAGGTTCGTCTACGGGTATAGGTATACCTATCACCGGAACTATTTTTGATACCCTGGTCTTTTTTATCATTTCCTTTAGATTATATTCCATAGAGGAAATGGAATACCCGTCAAAGGCATCATTGGTACCTCCCATGATAATGACCATGTGAGGCAAAAGGGATATCACATCTTTTTCGAATCTTTTCAACATGCCTTCCAGGGTATCGCCGTTTATGCCTTTATTTATAATGTTAAATCCCTTTTCAACATTTAAAATATGTACCCAGGAAGCATCCGCATCAAATGGATATCCCTGAGTGATGGAGTCTCCCAGTGCTACTATTTTTAAATCCTTTTTAATATTTGCTCCCATTAATCTTCTGACTTCCTTTCCAAAATAGTCCCCATCGCAAAGTAATATTTCGTACTTATGCGAGCCTGACCCTATATATTTCATGCGGCAGGCGTCTCATAATTTGATCACATCTTCGGCGATTCCAGTTTTACTCTATCTTTATATTTCTGAAATAATATATTTGCAGTCTGATTTGCGACAGCTTCTCTTACGCCACTCTTTTGGGCAAATTCATCCACCGCTCTCGCCCCTTCTTCGGGGTTCACCAGTTTCCCGGGACCGCCCACACATCCACCGATACAGGCCATGCCCTCCACAAAATTTGCCTCCAGAAAGCCCTGCTCCACGGCATCCAGTATCTGCTTGCACTCCTTTATCCCATTGCCATGACGGGCTTTGACATTGGTACCAGGCCTGAGGTTTTTAATGCTGGCCATGATTGCTGTCGAAACGCCGCCGGTATGACCGTAGATCCTTCCGTCATGGGATGCATCCGTCATCGGCATTTTAACTTCAAGCTTATCAAGTTCAATTTTATATGCTTCAAAAATGGCCGAAAGCTCTTCAAAAGTGAGCACACAATCCACCGCATCCTTTAATTCCGGAAGCTTTGCTTCAGTCTTTTTTGCAATACATGGCCCGATAAAGACAACTTTTGCATTTTCATCCTCGGCTTTTATAAACCGGGCGATGGCCACCATTGGTGAAACCGAGTCGGACACGAGGCCGGCTATCTTCGGCCTGTAGCCTTTGGCCATGCGCACAAAGGGAGGACAACAGCAGGAGGTTATCATGAATTTATCCCCCCGATCCATGCGGCGCAAAAATTCTTCCGCTTCCTTTACCGTAATCATATCGGCTCCCAAAGCAACTTCCAGCACATCATAAAATCCCAGCATTAAAAGCGCCGTCTTTATTTGCCCTTCACTTACATCCGGGCCGAATTGCCCTGCAAAGGCGGGCGCCAGCACGGCATAGACCCTTTTATGCTTTTTAATTAAATCTATTGTCTGGGCTATTTCGGTTTTGTCCGCAATGGCGCCTTCGGGACATGCCACTATACAAAGCCCGCAGGAAAGGCATTTGTCAATATCTATGGCAGGTTTTCCCCTCTCATCCCTTTTAATGGCTCCGGGTTCGCAAGACATATGGCAGCCGCAGTTTTCATCATACCTATCACAGGCCTTTTCTATAACTGATATGAAAGGAAAATCCACCTCTTTGGGAATTTCACCTTCCTCGAAGGTACCAAGAGCAGCCCTTACTCTGGCTTCAGCTTCTTCCCGATTTATGTCCTCGCCAATAGAATCCATCACGGCACTGTAAACATCCTGAAGGTTATCCAGCTTTTTTGCATGTTCCGCCACCAGCCTGTATATCTTCCGCCTTAATTTCAGTTTTTCTTCCCTCAATTTTGTTACCTCGCTTTGAATTTGTAAGAATATGTTTGCCACACTATTCAAATAAAATATTAGCACAATCCGCCTTATATCACAAGCTGTAATAAAAAAAAGGATGCTTACGCATCATCCTCTTTTAAAAACGTCAAGTGTTGCCATCCATATTCGGGCAAAACAAATTTTAGCTCCTTTGTTCCTGGTTCCAATTTGCTCAAGACTTCATTGTCAACATATATCTCGATGTCTTCTCCTATGTTAAATTTTGTAAAATTATCCGGCTTTTCTGGTTTGCCCGCCAAACCTGACGGGGAATAGAACGCGTTTCATCACCCATGGATGTTAATACGACGGGTAATGTTCATGACTCCGCCATGTTCCCTGATATAAGCCTTAAGCCACGAGGAAGTTTCCGCTCTCATACCACACCCCCTTTTATCTGACGTGTGCATCAACCTCCGCTCATGATGTGCACCACATCAACGTTATCGCCGTCCTTTATCCTGTATGTGGCATACTGGTCTTTGGGCACCACCCTGCCATTTACAATCACCGTTATCATCCGGAAGGTGTATTTCTTTTTTTGTAGAATATCTTCCACAGTCATACCTTCTTGATACTCCATGTCCTCTTTGTTGACTTTTATCAAAATCCCGTACCTCCCAAATTCCGGTCATTCTGGAACTGTATGTCGATCCTTTCATGTCTTAGATAAACCTTGAACAACGATTTAATCACTGAAACTTACTTATGAGTTCCACAACATCCGGGAAATCGATGCCCAGTCGCTTTACGGTTTCCAGGGTGGGCACGCCATCCTGCGTCCATCCTCTGCGCTTATAGACCGCATCGCACAGTTTTTGATACTGATCTTCTCTGTATTCCCGGAGCAACTTCATTTTTTCTTCCACAGTCTTTCCTTCTATTTCATATCCCAATTCTTTTAACTGATTATCGTATCTTTCCGCCCTGGACTCATATTCTTCCTTTGTCACCGGTCCCATGAAACGATAAGGCGGAATATCGTATTTTCGCGTTCCATACCCCATTCTAAGGTTGAATATTCTCTGGAAATTGTAGACTCTCTCGGATTGCAGGATCAGGTCTTCTTTTGTAATGTTCTTGCCGGTAACGCCATTGAAAATATCCACATAGTTTCTCACGTGTTCGGGCACTTTGGCGGGTTCGTCGGTAAGTCCGTTATCCGCTGGCTCAATATCATTCCACGGCAGTTTGCAAAGACCGTTCAATCCAAACCAAGTCCTGAAAAGCGGGAAATAAAACAGCGCCTGGGCTTTATCCTCAAAAGTCGGAATCTGCTTGTTCACCATATCCATGAATATGAGCCATGCCTCATCATGCTGCGGTCCTTTATTTGCCAGGGCATATCCTCCTTGCTGGGCCAGAGACTCCTTGCTCACATATTGTGAGCACTCCAGGCCCTTGACCTCCATCCCAATGTCATTAAGCAGGTTCGGATCTGCGCCATATTCTTCGGCGAATATTTTTTTCATTCGGCGCACGCCCTGCCCGGCGATCTTCCCAAAGCCGTAGCCGTTGCCCATCTGGTGAATCAGTTCCAGCGCCGCCTCTTTATTGCCAAATTTAAGCTCCAATCCACCGGTTATCTCCTTGTTTATTATTCCCCTCTCATAGCATTCCATGACAAAAGCCATCAATGTACCCGTAGAAATACTGTCAATGCCATAAGTATCACAGTAAAAATTGGCTTCTACTACATATTCGGGGTCAAATATACCACAATTGGCACCTATACCTGCTATGGTCTCATACTCCGCCGCGTCTACACATACTTTTTGCCCTTTGTACGGTCCTGTTTTTAATTCAAAATTATCCACCGCTTTGGCGCACGCCATAGAACAGCCATACCAGCAGCCGTCCGGCAACCCCTGGGTAAAGTATTTTTCTTTGAATATATCGGAGCTAAGTTTCACGGCATCTGGGTGGGAACCGTATTGGAAATTCATGACAGGCAGCAGGTCATAGTCGTTCATTATTTCGGTCAGGTGAGCCGTACCCACTTCCCTCATCCGGTTTTGCACCTTATCAAGATCATGGATTTCCTTATGAAGTCTGAGACCCGCGTTAACAATTTTCTGCTTGTCGGCGGGACCATTGGTATCTCCCTTTACACCCGTGTATTTTACCACTAGAGCTTTTATCTTTTTATCCCTGAAAACCGTACCTATGCCGCCTCTTCCTGCCTGTTTCAATCTGGGCACACCGCGTTTTACATCAAAGAAAGAAAAGTTGAGCATTCCGATTAGTGTATTTTCCGCACCGCGCCCTGCTGAAACCACCGCCACATTCCTTTTATCCTCTTCGGAATCAGCGTACATGGCTGTAAACTGTTCTGCCGCTAAATGAGAGTCTACAGCTTCTTCAGGGGCTTCCTCAATGGTCACATATCCGTTGTTTCCGTCAATATATATTATGACATCTTTTTCAGCCTTGCCCTGAATCTCGAGCGCATCCCATCCAGCAAACTTCAGGAGAGGGCCAAAATATCCTCCCACATTGGAATCTATGACAGACCCCGTTGTAGGAGAAAGGCTGACCACCAGAGATTTGCCCGCTCCAGGGTACTGCGTTGTCCCTCCTATGGGCCCGGTGGAAATTATTATCTCATTTTCAGGGTCGTTCCATTTTGTTTTATCCGTGATGGCATTCCACAGGTACCACAATCCGAACCCCCTGCCGCCTATAAAAATTTCTTTCATTTGCTCAGTAACAGGTTTTGATTTTATGGTATTGTCGGAAAGATTTATATAGAGGGTGCGGTTGGTATAGCCTTTTTCGACTTTTCCCAACTCGTAATCCATTCTTGCCAGAAGTTTATGAGCTTTTTTCATTTCGATTACGTTCCCTACCATTTTAACACCTCCGTATAATTTATTTTTCTTCCATGTAAATGGCCCCGGTGGGACATACCCTGGTGCATACACCGCAGGCGATGCATTTTATGGGTTCGTTGATGTCTGGATGAGTAAACATGGCATTGTTTGGACAAAAGCCCACACAAATATAACATCCCACGCATTTCTTGTCATCAATCCTTACCGTCCCATTCTTGGCCTGGTACAGCGCTTCTGTGTTGCAAACTGGTATGCATTCGCCGCAGTGATTGCATACAACAATCTCAAAACTACCCGGTTTTTCTGCTTTTTCATTAATTCTAATAGCCGATTTTTGCGGGTCCTCCACCTTGTAACGGGTTTTTGAACACGCTGTCATGCACGCTCCGCAACCGTTGCAGAGTTCTGGTTTTGTTTTCACAATTTTCATAAAAGTCACCCCCAGCCAATTTTTATAGCAACTGCGGCAGTATCTTGCCCGCTGTGGATTCTTCTGCCGCATATAAAATCTAGGTTACTTAGTAGTCCAGTTCACCTAAAATACATTAATATAATAACTTCTTTTATAATTATATTCTATACATTTTAAATTTTTCCTGCTGATATAAAAAATTTTTATAACTGTGCAGCAGCTAAAAGAGCTGTGCAGCGTTTAGCAAACGATTCGTCAAAATTTTTGTTTCAAGCACATATAAAAAGGTGATAGACTTTGCTATCACCAATGATTTGCCTATCGGGTATTGTAATGCAATACCATATTTATCCTTTTGAGCAGCACTTCCGCAAACAGGGCATAAACCGGGACGTGTATGGCCTGCCCTATAATTCTTCCCGGAAGTGTTACAGCCATCGGCATTTTGAAGAGCGTTTGCAAAAAATACGGCACGAGGATTATTGATGTAATTATCTGCCCGACGCTGATTGCCAGCAGAAGCTGCCAGAAAGAAGGAACTGGTTTTTTTATAGGAGCAAGTATCACTGCGGGGATAATACCGGTGAGCGCTGCCGTCAGCGTAAAGTGAGGCATGTATGGCCCCATGGGGTTGATATAATACCCCATTGCGTCGCCGATAGCACCGACAATTCCTCCTGCGGCAGGACCAAACATAATGCCCGCAAGGATTACCGGAAACCCTCCAAAGCCAATCCTTATGCCCTCCACACCGCCAATACTCAGCCTAATACTGGCAACCCGTGTTAAAACAATGTTAAGGCTTACCAGCAAGGCCATAAAGACCAATTCTCGAGTGGTAATCTTCTTCATTTTCAGCCTCCTTCCACTTTAGGTATGGCAGAACTGCCACACCGGTGGAAAGGGCTTCCTCTTGATGTGGCAGCGAACGCGGTGGCCCACCGCAAGCTCGGTTTATTTTTGGCTTTTCGTCCGGAGGCAACGTCCCATCCCCCGGCACTTGACGCGGGACACCTACTCTGCTCATGTTAGTCAACATTTTATCATTCTTTTTATATTTTTGCAAGATAAGCCTGGGCACTAATTTTATAAATTCTCAAGTACCTGTTGATAAATTCTATCGGCTAATTTCATTCCTTCCTTTAATAACTTTTCGCCTTTACTTTTATATTCTCGGACAAAATCAGTATCATTGATGCTGTTCAAATTTATCATTACATTGAGCCAGCCGCCTTGCAGAGCGGTCTTGAGGCACAATGCCCCCACTCCCAGATCGCTTGCTGCGGAAGGGTTTGAGTTGCAAAGGGCTTTTTCATGAAGGCGAAGGGCTGAAACGCTTTTTTCCATTATGCTAAATGGAACCAGGGTAGCTTCTTTTAGAGCCTTTTGCATGGCTTTACTCCTTACGGCTTTTTGTTCTTCGGTTTCTTTGGGCATCTTAAAAACCCCGGCCACCTGGTTAAAGGCTTCGGTGTCTTTATCAATCAACGAAATCAGGGTTTTCTGCAATTCTTCTCCTTCCCTCAATATCTCCTGCATAAGGGACTCTTTTCCCTGGAATTTCTGTTTGCCGAGAGTGAGGTTTGCCACCATGGAGGAAAGGGCATTTCCGATAGCCCCGGCCAGTGCAGAAGCGGCCCCGCCTCCGGGGGCGGGTTCCTTTGAGGCGAGCAGTGATATAAAATCTTTGATCGGAAGCGCAGATAACAACATGCTCATCCCCTTTATTTTGTAAAATCATAAAGCTATCATAATCAGAATAAACCAGTTATTCTTCCATTTTCATCTATATTTATCTTTTCTGCCGCAGGAACTTTGGGCAGGCCCGGCATCGTCATAATGTCGCCGGTCAGCGCCACAATAAAGCCTGCGCCTGCAGAAATTTTAATCTGTCTTACCGTAAT
Source organism: Biomaibacter sp. TOL (assembly GCF_059717795.1). Classification (NCBI taxonomy): domain Bacteria; kingdom Bacillati; phylum Bacillota; class Clostridia; order Thermosediminibacterales; family Tepidanaerobacteraceae; genus Biomaibacter; species Biomaibacter sp. TOL. The sequence continues at coordinate 656,691 of NZ_AP046092.1, forward strand.
CCTGAATCTCTCGGGTTTTCCAAGAAGCTTGGGGTCATCGGACAGGGAATACTGGGTTTTTGCCATACAGATGGGTAAATGCCTGTAACCCAGAGCTTCCAGATTTTCTATCTCCTTTTCCGCTTCCCGGGTAAAATCCACGCCTTCGGCTCCGTAGACATTTCTGGCTATGGTTTCAATTTTGTCTTTTAAGTTAATATCGAGGGGATATACGAATTTAAATTCATTTTGCCCTTTTTCAATCAATTTTAATACTTTTTCAGCCAGATCAATGCCACCTTCGGAGCCTTTTGTAAAGACTTCGGAGACGGCTGCAGGTACATTCATAGTCTTGCATGCATCAAAGACCATATTGAGCTCCTCTTCGCTATCGGAAGGGAAGCGGTTTATGGCCACCGCCACCGGGAGACCATACTGATTTTTTATATTTTCTATATGTTTTATCATATTTGGTATTCCTTTTTCAAGGGCCGGTAGATTTTCTTTTGAAAGTTCCTGTTTTGAAGCCCCGCCGTGGTGTTTCAGGGCTCTTATGCTTGCTACCAGGACAGCAGCATCGGGTTTTATTCCTCCAAGGCGGCACTTGATATCTACGAATTTTTCGGCACCCAGGTCCGCACCGAATCCTGCCTCGGTCACCACGTAATCCGCCAGTTTAAGCGCCAGCTTTGTGGCAATCAAGCTGTTGCAGCCATGGGCTATATTGGCAAAAGGACCGCCATGGATGAAAGCAGGAGTATGCTCGATGGTCTGAACAAGGTTGGGGTTTATGGCTTCTTTTAATAGAACCGCCATGGCTCCCTCAGCCTTTAAATCCCCTGCCGTCACTGGTTTGCCGTCATACGTATAGGCCACAATTATTTTTGAAAGGCGTTCCTTTAAATCCTGCAAACTAATAGCAAGGCAGAACGCTGCCATGACTTCCGATGCCACCGTTATATCAAACCCATCCTCCCGGGGAACACCGTTGGCCTTCCCTCCCAGGCCGTCCACAATAAATCGGAGCTGGCGGTCATTCATATCCATGCAGCGACGCCATGTAATTCTCCTGGGATCTATATTCAATGCATTTCCCTGGTAGATATGGTTGTCCAGCATGGCCGCCAGCAGGTTGTTGGCGGCCCCTATGGCATGAAAATCTCCTGTAAAATGCAGATTTATATCCTCCATAGGTACTACCTGGGCATACCCGCCACCGGCGGCACCGCCCTTCACTCCGAAGACAGGGCCGAGGGATGGTTCCCTGAGCGCTATCACCGCTTTCCTGCCGAGTTTTTTCATGGCATCCCCCAGGCCCACCGTAGTCGTGGTCTTGCCCTCACCAGCTGGTGTAGGGTTTATGGCTGTGACAAGGATCAGCTTCCCATCCTTCCTGTCGTTTAATTTCTTCAGAATCCTGTGGTCCACCTTTGCTTTATACTTGCCGTACAGGGAAATGTCTTCCTCCGAAAGGCCGATGGATTTTGCGATTTCTTTTATGGGCTTGAGTTTTGATTCCTGGGCAATTTCAATGTCTGTCTTCACGGAAAACCCTCCTTGCTTTCATGTAAAATAAATATTGATTCCAGTGTAAAAGTCGCTTTGGGTGGTTGGTGACGGCCCGGCTCTTATATTATCTGTCCGTCATTGACCGTGATTTTTCCTTTTTTGATAACTGTTCTTACCAGGTTAACTCCAAAGTGGTAGATGATAAAGTCCAGGTCCGGGGCATTCCATATCACAATATCCGCCTGTTTGCCCGGCTCGATGCTACCGATGGTAGAAGCCCTGTTTATGGCCGATGCTGCATTGAGGGTCACCGCAGTGAGGACTTCTTCCGGTGTCATTCTATATTTGATGCACGCAAGGTTCATCACAAGCTGCAGGGATTCGGTCGGGCATGAACCGGGATTAAAATCGGTGGCCAGTGCTACCGGAATTCCCATTTCCATCATGGTCTTGGCCCGGGCGAAAGCCTCATTTAAAAAGAACGATGTGCCCGGCAAAAGCACCGCAATTACGTTCTTTTCCGCCATGGCAAAAAGACCCTCATCGGAAGCATGGATTAAGTGATCGGCGGAAATGGCTCCCACTTCTGCCGCAAGGCTTGCTCCTCCCAGGGAGGTTATTTCATCGGCATGGACCTTCGGGATTAGACCGTGATTTTTGCCGCACTCCAGAATCTCCCTGGATTCATTTACACTAAATACCTCCTGCTCGCAGAAAACGTCGCAAAACTCCGCAAGATGCTCTTCGGCCACTTTCGGAAGCATTTCACTATTTATTAAGTCTAAATACTCCGCCGTTTTTCCATTGTATTCTTCCGGCACTGCATGGGCACCCATAAAAGTGGGCACCAGCTCCACAGGATGAATCGCATTCAGTTCCCGGATGGCTTTCAGCGATTTTATCTCGTCTTCCACATTCAGCCCGTATCCGCTCTTGGCCTCACAGGTAGTGGTGCCGTGGGCCATCATTCTGTCCAGGGCCTTTCTGCCATATTCTATCAGTTCATCTAAACTTGCCCGGCGGGTATTTTTTACGGTATTTAGGATCCCCCCGCCCATCTTCAGGATCTCAAGATAGCTCATACCTTTGAGTTTGAGGGAAAGCTCCTTTTGCCGCCATCCAGAAAAGATAAGGTGAGTGTGCGGGTCCACCAGGCCAGGTGTCACAAGACTGCCACCAGCATCTACAATTCTGGTTTTGCTGCAAATCCTCCCCTGGTTTTCAAGTGCTTTCAGCTGTTCCCCAGCACCTACTTCGCTTATGGTTTCCCCATCAATGGCTATAAAGGCATTTTCCATAAATTTTATTCTGCCCTGATCTTTGCCTTTCTTCGCACATTTGCCCTCCGGCGTAGCCAGCAGACCTATATTTTTTACTATCATATCATAAAAATTATTCATGATTCACCTCTAAAGTTTATAAAAATGTTTTTTATAAAGGCAAGTTTTTTCAGAGCAGATAGTTTTCCAGCACTTGCTTTTTATCATCAAATCCTTCCAGCTGCAGGTAGTATTTTGCCACATCTATCAATGCATTCATGGGGGTGAGCCCCACGATTTCACTGCCCACAATGTGGACACCGTATCTCCTGGCTTCTGTGCGAATTAGCTCAAAAACTCTGTAAAGTGAAGTCTTCTCATAGTTGGTCATGTTTATAGAGACCTGGGCCAGGTTCCTGTCTTCCAGCATCACTCCTATGGCCTTGACATACTTGAGACCTCCGCTGCTTTCACGGATAATTCTGGCTATCTGTTTGGCAATATTAATATCCGTTGTGCCCAAATTTACATTGTACGCTATCAGGGGCATGCGGGCGCCAACAGCAACAGCTCCCGCGGTAGGATGAATCTCGGCCTTTCCAAAGTCCGGCGCCCATACGGGGTCTTTTATTTTCTCGGCCATTCCTTCAAACTCCCCCCGCCTTATATCCGCCAGATTCCTGCGCTCGGGTCTGGTGGCTGATTCTTCATATAAAAATACGGGAATGGAAAGCTCCCGGGCGATCCTTTCGCCTAGCTCCTTTGACAATTTTATGCACTCTTCCATCGTTACATTTTTTACGGGCACGAAAGGTATTACATCCACGGCACCCATGCGGGGATGTTCCCCTTTGTGTTTTGTCATATCGATGAGTTCCGCTGCCTTCTCGGCTCCTTTAAAAGCCGCCTCTTTAACAGATTCCGGAGCCCCTATGAATGTAAAAACGCTGCGGTTGTGGCTCTGGTCAGAAGAATAATTCAAAAGCCGGATGCCGTCCACCGATTTTATCGCACCGGCGATGGCTTCCATAATTTCAGTCCTCCGGCCCTCGCTAAAGTTTGGAATACATTCTACTATTGAACCCATCTTCATTCCTCCAGTTTCAACATTTTATTGTATTAAAGCAATCCCGGCGGGTGGCGATGCCCGCCGGGCAGAAATTACTTGGTAGATTCTCCTAACCCCTTTTCTACGACTTCATCAATAAGCTTTTGGTCGGGAATATAAGGAATCGTTATGTGGCCGAGACCACGATAATTTTTATTGAATTCCACGGCGGTCTCTATGGAATGTGGATTCCTGGCCCAGGACCTCCGGGCCACGCCGCCCATGACATCCCAGAGCAGGGCAGATTTTATGATATTGTCGGTTTTCTGGCTTCCGTCCAGCAGTAGTCCAAAACCGCCGTTGATAGCCTTACCTATGCCAACGCCACCCCCGTTATGAAGGGTCACAAGGGTCATGCCCCTGGCGGCATTTCCGGCAAAACATTGGGTGGCCATATCTGCCATGATATTGCTTCCATCCTTGATGTTTGCCGTTTCCCGGAAAGGCGAATCGGCACCGCTCACATCGTGATGGTCTCTCCCCAGCATCACCGGCCCGATTTCACCGTTTCTCACCATCTCATTGAACTTGAGGGCTATCCTGACCCTTCCTTCGGCATCCTGGTATAAGATCCTGGCCTGGGTTCCCACCACCAGGTTGTTCTTTTCGGCATCGCGGATCCATATATAATTGTCCCGGTCCTGGCCCCGCCTGCTGGGATCGATGCACTCCATGGCCGCCCTGTCCGTTTTTATAAGATCTTCATGCTTTCCGCTAAGGCACACCCATCTGAAGGGCCCATAGCCGTAATCAAATAGTTCCGGTCCCATTATATCCTCCACATAGGATGGGAATATGAAGCCGTCTTTCTCATCAACGCCGTTTTTGGAAATTTCCCTGACACCGGCATCATACACTGCTTTCATGAAGGAATTACCGTAATCGAAGAAATAAGTGCCTCTGTCAACCAGGGTCTTGATCAATTCAAAGTGATGCCTCAAACTCTTATTCACCAATTCCCGGAATTTCTCCCTGTCTTCAGCGAGCATCCGGGTCCTCTCATCAAAAGTGAGTCCCTGGGGGCAGTATCCGCCATCATAGGGCACGTGGCAGGAAGTCTGGTCCGACAGCAGGTCGACTTTTATATTGTTTTTGACGATGTATTCAAGAAGATCTACAACATTTCCATAGTACGCTATGGAAAGGGGCTCTTTTTTCTGCAAATATTCGCGGGCTATCCTGAAAACCTCTTCCAAATCGGAGGATACCCTGCTCACCCACCCCTGGGACTTGCGGGTCTTAATCCGCGAGTAATCCACCTCGGCTATAATGCCGACTCCCCCGGCTATTTCCACGGCTTTAGCCTGGGCGCCGCTCATACCGCCGAGGCCCGAAGACACAAACAAATATCCTCTCAAATCCTTATCGTGGGGTATTCCCAGTTTCAACCTACCGGCGTTCAAAAGGGTGTTGAAGGTGCCGTGGACGATGCCCTGAGGGCCAATGTACATCCAACCTCCGGCGGTCATCTGCCCGTAATTGGCCACACCCATTTCTTCGGCAATTTCCCAGTCATCCTGGTTATCGAACATACCCACCATCAGGGCATTGGTGATAATTACCCTTGGGGCATCGGGCTTTGAAGGGAAAAGCCCCACCGGATGGCCCGACTCGATGACCAGGGTCTGGTCTTCGGTCAGGACTTCGAGATACTTCTTTATCAGTCTGTACTGCATCCAGTTCTGGCACACGCTGCCCGTTTCCCCGTATGTCACCAGTTCATAGGGGTATAAGGCCACCTCAAAATCAAGGTTATTGTCTATCATTACCTGGAAGGCTTTACCCGCAAGGCATTTGCCTTTATATTCGTCTATAGGTTTTCCGTAAATCCTGCCTGCGGGCCTGAACCTGTAAGCATAGATCCTTCCCCGGGTCATCAGCTCGTTTAAAAATTCCGGAGCAAGCTTTTCATGGTATTTTTCCGGCACATATCGGAGCGCATTTTTCAGGGCAATTTTTGTCTGTTCCTTTGAAAGGCGGAAATCTCTGGCCGGCGCCCTCCTTATCCCCTCCACAAAATCCGGCATTTCCGGCAACTCATCGTCCAGTTTTACCGTCATAGCTTTTGATATGTCAAAATTGCTTAGCATCCAAATATTTCCTCCCCCTAAAATATTTTCAAACCCATTGCGGTTTTGCTTGCTACATAAATATATACTATATTTAAAAAGCTTTAACCTTCGGAAAAAATTCTTTCCAGGCGGACTTTTTTGCTTACCTTGAATTTGCTGGGGGGCATTCCCACTACGTTTTTAAAAACTCTGCCGAAATAATTGGGGTCATAATACCCCACCTGCTTTCCTACATCGCCTACGCTCATATCCGTAGTCAGGAGTAGCTTCTTGGCCTCATCTATGCGGAGCTTTGTAACATAATCGATAAAGTTCATGCCGGTGAAATTTTTAAACCCATGGCTGAAATAGTAGGGACTTATATGGACATGGTCGGATACTTCCTCCAGAGTAATGGGCTTTTTGAAATTATCTCGGATATAATTTAGAGCCTTTTCAAAGACTTCGAGATTCATGCGCTTGCGACCCTGATAGACTTCCTGAATGACACCCTTTATGGCTTGTTGCATCAAACTTTGAAGGGCTGTCATTGTATCGCTCTTTAAAATTCCTTCCACGCATTTGCCGCTCAACACCGCAAGATTCTCCTGGTCGGCCCCGGCCTCCACCGCCACCCTCATAAGAGTGGTTATAATCTCTATAAGCCGGGTTTTCATCGTCAGAGGATTTATGGCCTTTTGCTGCAGGGTGTCTCCCATCAGTTCCCGGAGAATGTTTATGGCTCCTTCCTCATCGCAGGCCAGCACCCGCACTGAGAGCTGGGATTCCACTTCCACGGAATAAAGGCCCAGATCTTCTGAAAAGGGGAGCACATTATCGATGTGGATCACCTGGCTTTTGCCCAGGAAGAATTTATGATGGCAGGCTGAAAGGGCTTCTTTGTATGAAAGGTGCAGATCCATAATGTCTTTATACCTTCGGCCTATACCTGCGGAAACAGATATTCCGGTCTCCCTTTCCACCCGTTCCTTCAAATAAGCACCAGCGTTTACACTGTATTCAACTTCCGACACCCTATCCTTTTCAATCCTGAATAAAACCGCAAACAGGTTTTCCTCCATGTTAACCACCATGGCATCGAGCTCTTCCGCACACCTTTTCAGGCACTCGTATACTTTTACCCTGATGGCCTGTTTCTGGATTTCGCTTTTATTTATGGTATCGGAATAATAGTTGTCTATGGTTATCACCATTACTGCATCAGGTAAATGCTCAATATTCAATATCTTTTGCAGTTCCCATATATCCCTTACGCTGACAATATCATTGAAAAGCAGGTCCTTGAGGAACCCCTTCCTGGCATAATCCTTCAAAAAGTCGCCCATCCCGCTCACCTCAGTTCACAACTTTTGCGGGAAAATCGGAGTCTTTTATTATCTCTCTTGCCACATCATAGCCGGCATCGGCATAACGTATGACTCCAAGAGCGGGATCTGCCTTCAGGACATGATCCAGCCTATTTTGCGCCTGTTCCGTGCCGTCGGCAATCACCGTCATTCCGGAGTGGATGGAATATCCAATACCCACCCCACCTCCTTGATATATTCCTACCAGCGTGGCTCCGGAACTGCAGTTTAAAAGGGCATTGAGCACCGGCCAGTCTGCAACGGCGTCGCTGCCGTCTTTCATGTTTTCGGTCTCCCTGAAAGGCGAAGCCACCGCTGCCGCATCCATATGATCTCTTGTAATGGCTATGGGGGCTTTTAATTTCCCCGACGCCACCATCTCGTTTATAATTTTCCCAAAAACCGATCTCTCCTTATAATTGAGCCAGCATACCCGTGCCGGCAAACCGTGGAACATAAATCTTCTTTCCACAAAATTCAGCCAGTCGTGAAGCCTTGTGTCTCCTTTAAAAAGCGACAGGATTACCTCATCGGTCTTGTAAATATCTTCAGGATCTCCCGACAATGCTACCCACCTGAAAGGCCCTCTCCCTTCACAAAAGAGCGGCCTGATGTACTCCGCAGCAAATCCCGGAAAACAAAAAGCATCTTCAATGCCTGCCCTTCGCCCCTGCTCTCTCAGGTTGTTGCCATAATCGAACACCACCGCTCCCATGTTCTTAAGTTCCACCATGGCCCTTACATGACGCCTTATGGTTTCCATAACCATTTTCTCATATCGTTCTGGGTCTTCCTCAGCCAGTAGGTGCGCTTCTCGGGGCGAAAGTCCCGATGGTATATAGCTTTCCAGATCATGGGCCGGTGTTTGATCCGTTACCACATCGGGAGTAATTTTATGGCTTACAAAATATCCATATACATCAGCCGCATTGCCGCACACTCCTATGGATACGGGCTCTTCTCTTGTTATATATTCTTTCGCTATTTTCAGCGCCTCTTCCAGAGAATCGGCCATAATATCGATGACACTTGACATCAGCCGTTTTTTAACTATGCTCCTGTCCGCATCGGCCACAATGGCAACACCTCCGTTGGCGGCAATGGCCAGCGGCTGGGCACTGCCCATCTCCCCCAATCCCGAGGTGAGCACCATTTTTCCTTTAAGAGTACCTCCAAAGTGCCTTTTGGCCACCTGGCCAAAAGTCTCCCACGTGCCCTGCAGTATCCCCTGGGTTCCGATGTAAGCCCAGGAACCGGCGGTCGACTGCCCGTAAGCCGTTAAACCCTTTTCCTCCAGCTTATGGAAGTACTCCCAGTTGGACCAGTGGGGCACCAGCAACGCCCCTGCCATAATGACCCTGGGGGCGTATTCAAAAGTCCTGAAAACTCCCACGGGTTTTCCTGATTGAATGAGCAGAGTCTCATCGTTTTCAAGATTCATCAAAGCATTTACGATGGCCTTTAAAGACTCTATATCCCTTGCCACTTTGCCCCGACCGCCATAGGCCACTAGCTCCTCCGGAGCTTTGGCGATATCCGGATCGAGGCAATTGAGGAGGAGCCTCAAAAGCCCCTCCTGCTGCCAGCCTTTACAAGTAATTTTATTTCCTATAGGAGATTTTACAATATCCATGAGATTCATTTCCTTTAGTGTCATATTTTTAAAACAATATCATCGCCAGTACACCGGCAAATATAATCGAGAGTATGGTCCTTTCTATCCATATTATCATTATCTCGCTTATGGTCAAGGGGATTTCAGTAGAAAGTATACACGGTATCGAAGCCGAGAAAAATAGTATTGCTGATACGGATACTACAGCTACCACGAACTTTGTCGCCAGAGGCGCGCTTACTGTTAATAATGCGGGGAGGAACATTTCCGCTACCTCTACGGCAGAAGCTTTGGCCGCCAGGAAAGGTTCAGGAATGCGCAATAGTGCCGTAAAGGGATAATATATCCATCCTATCCAATCAAATATTGGTGTAAATTCTGCCAGTACAAGCCCAAGAAGTCCTATAGACATTATGGTCGGTAGTATTGATGTAGCCATCCTGAAACCATCTTTTATATTTTTTACAATATTATCCCAAATCCCTGGAGCTACATCGGCCACTTTTAGGGCTTCATCCCAAGCGCTAGCTAAAAGGTTACCTTTTTCCTCTTTTTCAGGAGAGGCTTCACCCACATATTCATTTGACTTGGCAGCCAACGGCCACAAGCGGGCGGTAATGGCAGTTACTACAAATGTAATAACAAGAGTTGCCCAAAAATATATATTCCACATATCCATTATTTTAAGGGTCTTTGCTACTATTATCATAAAGGTTGCAGAAACCGTGGAAAATCCGGTAGCAATTATGGCCGCTTCTTTGATAGTATATTTACCTTCCTTGAACACTTTATTTGTTATCAATAAAGCTATCGAATAACTTCCAACGAAAGATGCAACGGCATCTACTGCAGATCTTCCAGGTGTTTTCCAAATAGTTCGCATTACTGGTCTTAAGAGGGTTCCCACAAATTCCATAAGGCCATAGCTAACCAAAAAAGCCAGGAATACGGACCCTATTGGTACTATCATACCCACCGGTACCACCAATTTATTGAAAAGAAACGGCCCCATATCCGGGTCCATCATCCATGCGGGCCCTATCTTTAAATATACCATAAAGGCTATAACTATGCCCGCAACCTTGAACACCGAAAATACCCTATCTACCGTGGATTTTTTCCAAGTCCCATTGAGCCATGGCATTACACCGCCGATGATTGTAACAATAAGACCATAAAGTAGTGCGAGTCCAGGAAGAGCTTGCCTTAACCCTGTAACCACATGATCAAGAGGAATAGAAGAACTTCCGTTGAGCTTGATAGGGATAAAGAACATAAAAAATCCGATAGCACTGTAAACAACAAACTTCCACGCAGCTTTGGACCTATCCATATAAATCCCTCCAAATATTATATTTTTTAATAAAATAATGAACTGGATTATATATTAAATAAAAAATCTTGCAAATCCTTCATATAAAATAATATTAAAACAGCATATTTTTGCTAAATTATCTTTATTACTTGTCTATATATATCAATATAGATCCCTCACAAGTTATCTTAACTTTGGTGGATATAAAGTTTTTATCTCCTACTTCAACACCTATAGTACCTCCCGGCTGCATCACCCCGATTTTACCTCTTAAACCCATATATTTTTTTAGGTATACCCCCAATGCCATGCTCCCCGAACCACAACCTTTTTCAAAAACGTGGCTTTGGGTGGACCTAACATAGACATAAGGCTTTATCTCGTATTCTCCTTTCCCCAGTTCAATGTACGGGACAATACCGATGGCATCAGATTCTATTTTTGATTTAAGGAGATCTATAACTTTATCATAATCATTAAAATCGCGCCATGAATTAAATATAAAATGTGATATTCCCTTAAAATCTATGATACTCCCTTTTATCTTTTTCTTGTTAATTTCAATGTTTGCATCTTTAACCGAAATGGGAAAAGGCATCTCACATTTTGCGCTATAAACATAATTGGATTTTTCCTCCACACGACATCTTAAAGGGTCACTTGCACCTGACACATCTATAAAAAAATCGTCTTTTTCGTAAATTCCACTATATCTCACATAGACGGCTGCACAAAGGCTGGCGTTACCACAAAATTCACCTCCGGCCATCTCCATGCCCAAAACCGAATCTGCGTTTTTAGGCGGCACAATAAATCCCACCTGTTCGGCACATAGACTGTCATAGCTCATGGCTTGCCCGGCTACCGCAATATAGTATTTCTTCGGGCAATATTCCGTAACAAGCACCGTGGTGTTTTGACAAGGACTCATTTTAATGAAATTTAATTTCATAACCTCACTCCCTAAGCCTGTTATAAAAAATCATACCATAACTTTTTTTATATAACAGAGATTTTTGAACATATATCAGAATCCGGAATAACAGTTACATAAAGAATTGCCGGGCACCTTGTTAATTGTCCGGCAATTTTGCCAGGGTTATCCCAATTCACCTACCCATTCTTCTACGGCTCTAGCCAATTGCCCACTATCTACCAACTTTGCCAGGGTTTTAACACCATCACTCAATATTCTGTCTTCTACTATTTGAGGTACTTGTTTTCTCACCAATTCATATACGACCTGGGTCCCTTTGCCAAGTTTTTTAGAACGACCCATCTTTGCTCTTCTCAAATCTATAGCCTGTGTTGCACATAAAAGCTCGATGGCCAGCACATTTTGGGTGTTCTCCACTATCTTCATGGCCTTTCTTGCCGCTATAGTACCCATGCTAACATGGTCTTCCTGGTTTGCCGAGGAAGGAATGGAATCAACGCTGGCCGGATGTGCTAAAACCTTATTTTCCGACACCAGCGATGCTGCGGTGTACTGGCTTATCATGAGTCCTGAGTTTAGGCCGCCGTGTCCGGTCAAAAAAGCGGGCAAGCCTTCATTTAAGTTGGGATTCACCAGACGCTCTATGCGACGCTCGGATATACCGGCTAGTTCTGAAACGGCTATACCCATATAATCCATATTTATGGCCACAGGTTCTCCATGGAAATTTCCACCGGAAATTACTGCTGAGTCATCCGGGAAAATGAGGGGATTATCAGTGGCGGAATTTATTTCAATTTCTATAACATTTTTCACATGGGAGAGGGCATCTTTCACTGCTCCATGGACCTGGGGGATGCATCGCAAAACATAAGCATCCTGGACTTTAAACTCACCCTGTCTGGTAATAAATTCACTGCCTTCCAGCAACTTTTTTATGTTAGCGGCGCATAACTTTTGTCCGGAATGTGGCCTTACCGTCTGTACCTTTTCATCAAATGCGTCTATGATGCCGTTTAAAGCCTCAAGAGTCAAAGCCCCACATATATCGGCAGTTTTGGAAAGATTGACAGCTTTAGCCAGGGCCAAACTCCCCACTGCCGACATAGCCTGAGTGCCGTTGATGAGGGCAAGGCCTTCCTTAGCTTCCAGAGCTATGGGCTTTATTCCTGCTATTTCCATCGCCTTTTCCCCGGGCAAGACTTCTCCTTTATACACTGCTTCACCTTCACCGATCATTACAAGAACCATATGTGCCAAAGGAACAAGGTCGCCACTGGCTCCCAGTGACCCCTGACTTGGCACCCGGGGTATTACCCCTTTATTTAGCATATCCAGCAAAGTTTTCAATGTAGAAAGCCTTATACCCGAATACCCTTTGGCAAGAGCATTTATCCTTAAAAGCATCATAGCCCTCACCACTTCTTCAGGGAAATACTCACCGATTCCTACGGAATGACTCCTAATGAGATTTAGCTGGAGCTTTCTGGTATCTTCCGGAGATATGACCACATTGCAGAATTTCCCAAATCCTGTCGTCACACCGTAAACTATATCGTCTCTTTGTATGATTTGTTCCACATACTTCCTGGATTTTTCGATTTTTTGTATGGATTCGGGTGAAAGTTGTACCTTTTCTCCCATTACCGCAACTCTTACTACATCTTGAATAGTTAAGTTTTCTCCATTTACTATCATGTTGGTTAACCTCCCAATATTTTTCCATTTTCCGCATGAAATTAGTGGAAAGATTTTATTTTTACATAGACTAGCCGGCAAAACAGATATTTTTTTATTAATTAATATAGAGATACTGTGATACTTTAACATCGTAAATGACCCTTAAAAGTGAATTAAGGGAAACCCTTTTCGATGTTCATTTCGAAACTCGAGTCTCAAATCTCGAAGGGGTTTCCCTTAAAACCTATTTAGTTGGTTTTGAAATTTTATATATGCAGTTTTATACCTCTGTACGGCATGGATTTTTCTGATATAGAAATAAGCTACACGAATTTACTTCGTTATTCCATCGACCGGCTTTTTCTGGGTGGCTAGTGACACCACCACAAAGATCACCAGTGAAACCAGGGCAGCATATATTTCTGCCGGTGCGCCAAAAATATTGGCTTTAGAAAGTATTCCCCAAAGGGCCACTATTGAACCACCTATAAGGGATGATAGGGCACCGGCCCTGGTAGCACCTTTCCATAAGACCCCGCCAATTACGGGGATAAATACCCCGGCGGTATACATGGTATATGAATAAATAAGGGCATCGATTATCCCAGGCACCAGCAGAGCTATTATCAAAGACAATATACCGATTAAAAAAGTAAAGTTTCTTGAAATATTAAGAAGTCTCTTTTCATCTCTTACTTCATCTAGCTTGAAAGTCTCTACCCAAAGGTCTTTTACTACATGAGAAGCGGCCGCAGTTAAAAGAGAATCGGCAGTAGACATGATGGCAGCTAATATTGCCGCCAGCACAATGCCGCCTATTACCGGATGCAGTAGGTTTTCCATAACCCATGGTACCGACATGCCGGCCTCATCAATATTTGAAAGGGCTCTGGCACCCATACCTATGATAGCTGGGAAGAAGCTCACGATTACAAGTACTATCCCACCCACGATTGAAGCATTTCTTGCAACTTTTGCGTCTTTTGCAGCAAAAAGCCTCTGGTAAAAATCCTGACCTATGAGGGTATACATTACAGTGGGAAGTAAAACCCACATAATGCTGGCTGTACCCATGCCCCAGATATTAAAGTAACCTGCTTCGACACCTTTTGTCGCAAGCATTGTAGAAAGCCCGCCAAATCCGCCGGTTTTTGCTAAAACCACGGCGCTGGCTATAATAACGCCAACTGCAGCAAGTATTATTTGAACGAAGTCTGTAATGGTAGCAGCCCATAATCCCCCCGAAGTAGTATAGACTATAAACACCAACGTGGCTATGATTGCTCCGGCATTACCTTTTATGCCAAGAATACCCAGTGCACCTTTTGCTGAAAGTACCTGGGCCGCAAGGATGCCAACAAGAGCTATCAATGAAAGTATTGCTCCGAGGACCCTAACTGTCTTGCCACCATATCTTTGTTCAAGATAATCAGGTACCGTGTATAGGGACAGGTCTCTGAATTTGCTGGCCGTCATAAATGCCAGGAGTAATAAACCTATACCGCAGGATACGCCGTACCATGCACCGGATATACCATAATTAAAACCATATTCACCTCCACCCATGACGGCCCCTCCGCCAAAATGGGTGGCCGCCAGCGTTCCGGCCAGGAGCCATATCCCGAGCCTCCTGCCAGCCAGCAGGAAATCTGTCATGCCATTGATATAATATTTACTGCACCACCAACCTATAAATAACATTAAAGCCATGTAAAGAATCACAATAAACAGAATCATTCCCATCTTCCCCCTTAATTTAATTTATGTTTTTAATTTTTATTTTAATTTTTTTTCTATATAATTATATATTTTCCTCTAAACTAAAACTTAAAAATTAGCATTATTTTGCTGTTGTATGAATTTTCTGTATTAATATGTTACCAATTTAATATAATAAAGATACTTACCGGAGAAAAAATAATTGACTTGCTGGATGGTAAATATACCTATCCATAATTTAAAATGGAACCGAAAAAATGTTAAATGATCTGGGGAGAAATCTGTACAGAAATACTTCACGAACTTGATAAAAAAATATATGATAAAAAAATATATAAAGAAAAAACAAGAAAAGGAAAACTGGATGGTGGTTCAAAAAGACTTTCAAAGGACAGTGACAACAGAATTTGGAGATATCACATATAAGGAAAAACATAAAGCAATAGTGCAGCTAAAAAAGCAATGCCTACAATGTTTTTCCATAGGCGGTATCTTTATTTAACTGATCCATAACAGGCTATGACGGCATTTCCGGGATAATTTCTCTCAATATATCTTCTTCTTTCACATCTGGTGTATTATCAGATCCTTTTTTTGCATAATTTCTTATGAAACAAAACGCGAGCCCCACAGCGCACTATATAATGCCTGTTTTTATACCATCTTTCGGCAGCTGTGTCATCATTATTAGATAAGCGATGATGCTTATCAGCGCACCCGCTATTCCGGCGGGGGCTTTGTATGGTCTGGATAAATTCGGATGTCTCCGCTACATACGGGCTTTATACTTTTCATGGAGTTTTGCAAAAATCGGCGATAATACTCCATCTCTAGCCATGCTGAATAAATATCTTGCCGGTGCACCAATGCTGGGATTTATTGGTAACGAGTCTCCACCATTAGAATTACTACCCATGCTATCCCTCCTCACATATTTTTTAATCTTACATCAGCGGCAAGCTTATGCGCATATAAGCCTTCAAGATGTGCTAATCTCGATGCCACCGGCGCAATGGTTTTTACTCCTTCATCAGTCAAGCGTTGATTTGTCGCGATCTTCATAAAAGTGCCCACCCATACTCCGCCGGTGTATCTGGCTGCCCTCATAGTAGGCAATATGTGATTTGTCCCGGAAACATAATCTCCAAAAACCTCCGCGGCTTTTTCTCCAATGAACAGTGAACCGTAATTTGTCAATTTAGGCACCACTTCGTCAGGGTTTTGCACCTGGAGTTCCAAGTGTTCTGGAGCAATTTCATTGGCCGTATCTATTGCCTCTTCCAGGGTATCAAAGACGGTAACCTGACCATTGTTGATCCATGCCTGGCGGGCTATATCGGCCGTGGACAAATCGAAAAGAAAATCCTCTACATGCTTTATAACAGCTTTACCTATGGCTTCATCGGTGCACAGCAATATGCCCCGGGCTTGCGGATCGTGTTCCGATTGGGCCAACAGGTCTGCGGCAATGTTTACAGGATTGGCGGTTTTATCAGCAATGACCACTACCTCACTGGGACCTGCTAAAAAATCTATGCCCACCTCACCGCTCACCTGACGCTTTGCCTCTGTTACGTATTGATTGCCCGGTCCTACGATCTTTTCCACGGGTGTGATGGTTTTTGTGCCATAGGTAAATGCCGCTATGGCTTGAACTCCCCCCATGACATATATCTCATCGGCTCCGGCTATACTCATGGCCGCCAACGTGAATGGGTTTATAACTTTTGTGTCTTTAGCCGGAGGTGAACATGCTATGACCCTCTTGACACCTGCCACTTTTGCCGGAATTATGGACATTAATGCTGATGACGGCAGTGGATATCGTCCCCCCGGAACATAGCAGGCACATGATTCTATTGGAATGGCCCTGTGCCCCAAAAATACCCCCGGCATTATTTCCTTTTCTTCTAAAGATTTTATGATTTCCATTTGCCTTCGGGCAAAATTTTCTATATTATGGGCGGCAAAGTGCAGATCATCTATGATATCTCTGCTCACCTCCTGAAAGGCCTTATCTATTTCTTCTTTAGTAACCATATAGTTTTCCCTGTCGCATCCATCATATAATAAATTGTATTCTCTTAAAGCTTTATCGCCTTCCCTTCTAACCTTATCTATGATTTCAGCAACGCTCTGCTGAGTAGACTCATTCCTCTGGTTTTCAGTCATAGCCGGCTCCTTTAACTTAATCATTTCTATACACCTCTGTTTTTTATAAATTTAAAAATTTCCCTCACACCTCAAACTGAAGAATATCTCCAGGTTACATTACAGTTATAATACTTTATTCTGTTAATCTTTGTCAATGGTGACAAGCTTTTTTCACTTTCAGCCAATTTGCCTCAACTTATCGGCTTCGCTATTGTTTAACATTTCATAGCATAGGAAAGTAACATTGACATATAAAGAAATTTAACATATTATAATTTTGTCAATTATATTATCAAAAAAAGGACGTTAGGCAGGGGATATTTGCATGAGCCATATACCTATCATTTCATTTGTGGCAAAATCCGGCACCGGGAAGACCACTCTTCTGGAAAAGGTGATAAAAGAACTCAAAAACCGGGGTCTCAGGATTGCTGTAATAAAGCATGCCCATGAATTTGAAATAGATCACCCGGGGAAAGATTCCTGGCGGCATGCACAGGCGGGAGCGGATATAGTAGCTGTATCCTCTGAGGATAAATTCGCCCTTATAGAAAAACGCCAAAAAGAAATGACCCTGGATGAAATTGCCTCCAGGATTTCAGACGTCGATTTAATTCTTACAGAAGGATATAAAAAAGAGAATAATCCAAAAATAGAAGTTATCAGGTCGGAAGTTGGCACAGAATTTTTATCAAAGCCGGAAGAATTAATAGCCATAGCCAGCGATGTGAAATTTGATATCGGCATACCCTGCTATCATATAGACGATGCAAAAGGCATAGCAGCAGAAATTCAGGATTACATCGACAGGATCAGAGTGAGTCAGGGGACGGTTCTTTGACTCACTTTTTTGAGTCAGGGGACGGTTCTTTGACTCACTTTTTGTGAGTCAAAGAACCGTCCCCTGACTCATGACTCATCCGGAATTTATGGCGGAAATAATTCTGGGTATGACCTGTTTTTTCCTGGATACCACCAGAGGAAGGTGGAAACTTTCCTCCCTGATTTCCACGTTAAAAGCCCTACCGAGCAGTTCTTTATGTTCCCCAACACACAAAAATTCCGATCCTTGATTAATGATGTCCGTTAGCATCAGGAGCAATAAGTCATAATTCCTCTCAGTCTTAAGCTTTTCCATGAAATTTATCATCCGGCTCTTCAAGGATTCGGAGATTTTTTGAGATATATTTACCTGGCTGACACCTATTTTGTATTTGCCTATATTAAAATCTTTAAAATCGGTGTAAAAAATTTCTTCCTCACTCTTGCCTTCCAGAGATGTGCCCGCCTGGAACATGGCGGAAGAAAAACGTTCTATATCAACGCCTGCAATTTCCGCCAGCTTCTTTGCGGCGCGGATGTCCTGGCAGGTGCATGTTGGTGATTTGAAAACAAGAGTATCGGACAATATGGCGGCACACATCAACCCAGCTATAATTCTGTCGGGAATGTAATCTTTCTGCTCGTACAGTTCAAAAATTATCGTTGCAGTACATCCCACAGGCCGATTTATAAAAACAATGGGCTGATCCGTTTCCATGCAGCATATCCTGTGGTGGTCTATTATTTCCAGTATTCTTGCCTCTTCCAGGCCGTTAACCGACTGGGACTTCTCGTTATGATCCACAAGTATTACATTTTTACGGGCATGGTCGAGGATATGGCGCCTTGCAAGCATACCCACTGGTTTGCCGTCATGGCCCAGGATGGGAAAATTTCTGTATTTATATTTCAGCATAGCCTCTTTGATATCTTGTATCAGATCGTCTGTGCGAAAAACAGCGAGATTTTCTGTTTTCATGATATAGTGAACTGGGATGCTTTGATTTATGCGTTTAACAGTGTCAAAAGTGTCATGGGGAACTTTTATTACATTGACGCCCTTTTGTTCCGCCCTTTCCCGAACAAGTTCTGAAATGTCGTGATTACCGGTGATGACGAGGACTCCAGCGCCATACTCTACTGCCAGAAGCTGGACATCTTCTCTGTTGCCCGTTATAAGAAGATCTCCTTTTCTTAACCTTTTCCTCACATCATCAGCCTGCATGGCCGCGACCACGATGTTCCCGCTAAAAGCATCATCCTTAAGCACCACCGCTTCTCCGCCTAGCGTCTTGATTATATTCTGCATGGGGACTTTGAATCTTGAAAAATCCCCGGAAGATTCCAGATACGCTTTTGCAATATCTCCTACGGTGGCAAGCCCTATGAACTTTCCGCTTGCGTCTATTATGTTGACCGTCCGCGCATTATGTTTCATCATGGTTTCCCATGTCGTCGACAGCGGTGAATCTTTTAAAATGTTTATGGGCTTGTCAAAAGTAATATCGCTAACCTGGGTGTATACATTCTCTATGAGTTCCGGTTCCGGCACTTTAAAATATTCCAGGACAAACTGTGTTTCTCTGTTTATGGGCCCCAGCCTAGCAGGTATGAAATTATGTTCTTTTTTCAATGAACTTTTAAACTCGGCATACGCTATTGCCGAACAAACAGAGTCAGTATCGGGGTTCTTGTGCCCTATTATATATACCGTGCTCATAAAATCTCCTCTTCATCATAATAAATTGCCTTTTAAAACTCCAGCCTTAAAAAATATTGAGACGTTGTAAAAAATTATAGCGCAGAAAAGCAACAAGGGCAAGTTTTTGAAATATAATATATTGAAAGCATAGGGGAGGGATTCAGCCATGGAGTTTCAGTATGAATTCGGCAGCAGGATTTTACGCCGGAGCATGCGGGGAAATGATGTGAAAGAACTTCAAACCAAACTTCAAAGCTTGGGATATGATGTAGGACCTATCGATGGAATTTTCGGCCCTCTTACCGAAAGGGCTGTAAAACAGTTTCAAAAAGACAACAGGCTAAAGGTTGACGGTATAGTAGGCCCGCAAACTTATGACATGCTCAATAAACTCCTTCCGTAAATAAATCCGCTGTAATAGCGGATTTATTATTTCAAAAAAAGCAACAAACCGGAGTCTTGCTCACTCCGGTTCATTAAATCTATATGAATGGTTGCCTATGGGTCCATAGGCTCACCCATCATCAATTCTTTGATCATTCGCATTTCTTCCCTTTCACGGGCTATCGCACCCCTTATCATCCGTCTCATGTGCTCATTGGGAGCCGTCATCATCAATTTTTCCCATAGGGCCAATTCCTGTTCATCCAGCCGTAAAATTCTGTTCAGCCCCTCTCTCCAATCCATTTCTATCCCTCCTTTTATCGCAGTATAGAATTTTATTCTCCCTCGCTCTTTTTTTCTTCGGTCGCAAATGGGGCGCCGTAATGAGGCTTGCCATAATCATAGTCGTAATCCGAATCGGAATATCCGGGCTTCATCATAAGCATCATATGCCAGTGCATGGCTTCCATCAATTCCTCCATCATCATCCTCAATATACTGTGGGCTACATGAGGCGGAGCAGTTCTTGCCACTTCGGTCATAATCCGGATTTCCTCCAGATCTATCTCATAGGCTCTGTGAATGCCGTGATACCAGTCCATTCTATCTTCCCCCTTTCTCTTACAGGTCTAATACAATATATGAAGATATCCCTTAAAGTGTTATGTTTAAAGCAAAAGCAAAATAATAACTCCGACTTAAAGCCGGAGCTCTGAAATATTTTTTTAAGTTTAGTTTAAGACATAGGCTGGTTGTTTATGGTCTCCATAATCTTATCCATCATGCTGCTTCTCTCGTTGTCGTTAGATTTTTGCCACACCGTCTCAAAGAGAATCCCCATACCGGGAAGGGCCTCTTCTTCTCGGGTCTCAATGGTTTCGGTGATATAGCCCTCTACTTCTTCCCGAGTGCTGCCCGCCAGGTTCTTCAGTACCAGGCTTCGAATATCAAGTGCCGTCATCTTATCCCTACCTTTCATATATTTTTCTCTACTTATAATTCCCCTCTAATTTATTTTATATTTTATTCCGATGTAAAAAAAATCGATTCAGTGTCGTTTCGAGGCAAAGAATATCCTTCTATACTGACTTCCGGTCTCCGGCCTCTGCTTTTTGTCCCAGATATGATTCCTGAATGGTAGGGTCTTTGATGAGATCCGCGGCCTTCCCGGCCTTGACTATCTTCCCCTGTTCCAGCACATAAGCCCTGTCGGCGGTGGAAAGGGCTTTATAAGCATTTTGCTCCACCAGAAGT
Source organism: Biomaibacter sp. TOL (assembly GCF_059717795.1). NCBI lineage: Bacteria > Bacillati > Bacillota > Clostridia > Thermosediminibacterales > Tepidanaerobacteraceae > Biomaibacter > Biomaibacter sp. TOL. The sequence goes on from NZ_AP046092.1 coordinate 677,546, forward strand.
ATGGTCTTACCGATTTTTTTTATATCCTGTATGACGGTAAAGATGGTATCCACCAGAATGGGCGCAAGGCCCAGGGATGGCTCATCCAGAAGCATGAGCTCCGGATTGCTCATGAGACCCCTGCCCATGGCCAGCATCTGCTGTTCGCCTCCGGAAAGGGTTCCAGCCAGCTGTTTTTGCCTTTCCGCAAGCCTCGGGAAAAGTTCGTAAACTTTCTCCAGATCTTTTTTTACGTTTTTATCCTTTCGTAAATAGGCTCCTAGCAGGAGGTTATCTTTCACGGTGAGGTTTGCAAAAACCAGCCTTCCTTCCGGAACCTGGCATATGCCCTTCATCACAATATGATGGGGCACCGGTCGTAGGAGGCTGCCTTTAAAAATAATCCTGCCTTCCCTGCTCCTTACAAGCCCGGATATGGTATTGAGCAGTGTGGATTTTCCGGCTCCGTTGGCTCCTATAATGGTCACTATCTCGCCTTTTTCCACCGAAATATCAATTCCCTTGAGGGCGTGAATGCCTCCGTAATACACATGAAGGTTTTCCACCTTAAGCACCCAACTTCGCCCCCTCTCCCAGATAAGCCTGTATGACTTGCGGGTCCCGCTGCACTTTTTCAGGCGGACCCTCGGTGAGCTTCCTGCCGAAATTCAGCACCATGATGTTTTCACATATCCCCATCACCAGGTCCATGTGGTGTTCTATTATGAAAATTGTACACTTGAATCTATCCCTTATCTCCCGGATAAGGTTCATCAACTGGAGGGTTTCATCGGGATTCATTCCGGCTGCGGGTTCGTCCAAAAGCAGTAGCTCCGGCTTTACCGCCAGGGCCCGGGCTATCTCCAGGCGGCGTTGCAGTCCATAGGGAAGGCTGTGGGCAGCATGGTCCCGCCATTTGGCGAGGCCCATTATTTCCATTAAATCCTCGGTATCCTGCCTCAAATCTTTTTCTTCTTTTTTAAATCTTCCCAGCCTTAACACCGATTCTATTAAATTATACCCGGCATTGTGGTGACATGCAGTCAGGATGTTGTCATATACCGATAGTTTTTTAAAGAGCCGGATGTTCTGGAAAGTACGGGTGATACCCATGCTTGCTATCCTATGAGGCTCAAGATTTTGAATGGGTATCCCTTTAAAAATAATTTCCCCCTCGGTAACTTTATAGATGCCTGTTATGAGATTAAATATTGTGGTTTTTCCCGCCCCGTTAGGACCGATAAGACCCGAAATGGAACCTTCCTTCACCATAAAATTAACCTTTTCTACGGCAGTCAGACCGCCAAATGTTTTGGTTAGATTTTTCATCTCGAGCATTCCCATTTTATACCTCCTAACCCTCGGCAGCTTTTCCGGGACGGTTTTTCAGCCTCAGCAGCCTCATAATACCTTTTAGAGTAATCTCTTTTCCACCCATAAGCCCTTCAGGCCTGCTTATCATTATGAAAATAACTGCCGCTCCGTAGGCTACCAGCCTCCACAGCGCAAAAGCCCTCAATATTTCAGGCAGGGCTGTCAGTAATAGGGTCCCCAGCACACTGCCGGAAATGCTGCCTATGCCGCCGAAGATTACAATGATGGTAAGTTCCGTGGATTTGTTCATGCTGAACATTTTGGGCTGTAAAAACCCCGTATAATATCCCACCATGCCACCAGCTATGCCCGCATATACGGCACTTATAAAAAGAGAAATCATCTTGTATTTAAAAGTATCTATCCCTATGGTTTTGGCGGCCAGTTCTTCCTCACGGATGGCAATCATGTTCCGTCCATGGCGGGAATTTATGAGATTTATGAGGATAAGAATTCCAATAACGTTTATTATAATCACATTCCACAAATCTATCTTAAGCGGAATCCCCGGCCAACCTCGGGCACCGCCGAAGTACTGGACATTATCCAGGATCAAGCGGATGGCTTCGCCAAATCCCAGGGTGGCGATGCAGAAATAGTCGCCTTTCAGGTTGAGGGTCAATTTACCGATAAAGAGGCTGAAAATCCCGGCAGTCAGCCCACCGATTAAAAGTGATGGAATAAGAGGCAATCCCAGTTTTATCCCCATGGCGGCCGCAGTATATGCCCCTATGGCCATGAAGCCCGCATGACCGAAGGAAAAAAGGCCCGTGAATCCCGTCAAGAGGGAAAGCCCCAGAACTGCCATGAGGTTTATGCCGGACAATATGAAGATGCCTTTGATGTAAAACCAGTCCATGCTATCCCTCCTATGCCTTTTCCTCTGTGGATTTGCCCATCAGCCCTATGGGCCTGAACACCAGGATGATGATGAGCAGGCTGAAGGAAATAAGGTCCCGGAACTGGGATGAAAAATATCCCGAAATCAGCGTCTCCAAAACGCCCAGAATCACCGAACCAATCACCGCCCCGGGAAGGCTTCCCAGGCCGCCGAAAACCGCCGCTATAAAGGATTTTATGGTTATAAATCCTATCTGGGGGTAAACTGTGTACTTCATACCAAAAAGCACTCCTGCAATGCCAGCTAGAAACCCGCCTATGGCAAAGACGGTAATGATTATGAGGTCTGTATTAATTCCCATCAGAGCGCTGGCTCTGGGGTTGAAAGCGGTTGCCTGAATAGCTTTCCCTATTTTAGTAAAATCGATGAAATAGATCAATGCCGCAAGGCATATGGCTGAAATGATAAACATCATGGTATCAAGCCTGCCGATAAAGAGCGGCCCCAAGTGGTAGGGTTCCCGGGAAAATACGGCGGGATATGTCTTGAAAGTAGGGCCTATGGTAGCTATGACAAAGTTTTCTATGAACATGGAGGCTCCCATGGCCGATATGATGAAATATAAAAACGGCGCATTGCGCATCCTCAAGGGCTTATACGCCACTCTTTCCACCAGCACTGCCAGGATGGCCGCACATATGGCCGCACCAAGAAAAGCTACTGCAAAAGGCCAGTTAAACAACGTTAAAAAGAAAAAACCAAAATAAGCTCCCAGCATTATGATACCGCCATGGGCAAAATTGGAAAAGTTCATGATGCTGTAAACCAGCGAATAACCGACGGCCATGAGCGCATATACGCTGCCGATAGACAGACCGTTTATCATCTGCTGTAAAAATTGAATCAAGGGTATCGCTCCTTCACTACGTACATATTAAATGTTCGAAGTTAGAAGTTTGAAAACTTCTAACTTCGAACCTCAAATTATTTGCTTGGAGAATATTTTTGCTGGAATACATACTTACCGTCAACTATCTTTATAATGGCGGCTTCTTTGCCCTCGGGGTTGTGGGTATCTTTGCCTATCTTTATATTGCCCGTTATACCCTGAATATTGGTGGTCTCCAGGGCATCGCGGATCGCCACTGGGTCGAAACTGTTGGCTCTCTTTACCGCGTCTACAAACATTAGAAACGCATCATGGGCCAGGTAGCCGTTCAACTCCACTTTTCTATCGTACTTTTTCATGTACCTGTTCTTGAAGTCCTGGACTGCCGGGTCATCAAAGTCTACGTGATTTACGAAGTAGCTGCCGTTTATTGCATCCTTGGCCATCTCCAGAAGCACTTCAGAAGGCCAGCCGTCTCCACCCATGAGAACGGCCTTGATTCCCAGCTCCCGGGCTTGATTGGCGCTAAGAGCCACTTCCTTAAAGAAATAGGGCATAAATATTATATCGGGGTTGGCGGTTTTTATCTTGGAAAGCTGGGGTCTAAAGTCGGTATCCCCTGATTTGAAGGCTTCTTTTGCCACTATTTCTCCGCCCTTTTCGGTGAAGGTCTTGATGAAAAACTCGGTCAACCCCTGGGAATAGTCATCGGCTACATCATAGAGCACCGCAGCCTTTTTAAATTTCAACACATCGGCGGCATATCCCGCTGCAACGGCACCCTGATAAGGGTCTATAAAGCACACCCGGAAGTTGAAGGGTTTTGTCTTTCCGTCTACCACAGTAACTTTGGGATTGGTAGCCACCGTCGCGATATCCGGAACCTTCATTTCCTCCAGCACCGTGGAAATGGGGATGGCCTGGCCGCTGGCATTGGGGCCTATAATGGTCACCACTTTATCCTGGCTGGTGAGACGTCTTACGGCATTCACCGCTTCCATGGCATCGCCCCGGGTATCATATCCTACGGCTTCCAGTTTTTTGCCCAGAAGTCCTCCTTGCGCATTTATTTCCTCCACCAGCATCTTTACCGTGTTAAATTCGCACTGGCCCCAAACAGCCTGGTCTCCTGTCAGTGAACCGATCCATCCGACTTTCACCACATCTCCTGCAGTTTCCTGTTTGGCTTCTTCTTTGGGAGCCTCCTGTGTTTTTTGTTCCTCCTTCGCAGCCTCCTGCTTCTGGCCGCATCCAGCAGCCACGATAGAAACTACCAGCACTAAAACTAAAAAGATCCCCCAGAATTTTCTCATAATGCACCTCCGATTTTTTTTTGAAATATTATGATACACTACAGCTTCTGACAAACTCTTTAAATAAAACCAGGTACTCCGGATAGCGTTCTATCATAGTTTCGGGATGCCACTGCACAGCTACAACAAATCTGTTTCCTGGCGATTCAATTCCTTCAATAAGGCCATCCGGCGCTATCATAGTCGCCTCGAAATCACCTCCTATTGTTTTAATGGCCTGATGATTAAAGCTGTTTATCTTTATTTTGTCTTTTTTGAAAATCTTATGAAGCTTGGAATCGGGTTTGATTGCCGCTTCATGCATAGGATAGTCTTTCGGGACGTTGATAAGAGTATGATTAAAACCCTCGCTCCTATACTGTTGCAGATCTTGATATAAGGTACCTCCAGCAGCTACATTTAACAATTGTATTCCTCTGCAGATGCCTAATACTGGAATTGAGGTTTCAAACAAAATTTTTTTTGCCAAAGCAATTTCATGTGAATCTCTAAAAGGAGTCACCGTTCTGAGACCGTATTGAGGCAACTCCCCGTAATATGAGGGATCTATGTCTGAGCCTCCGGAAAATAATATGCCGTCTAAAATGGGCAATATTCTTTCCGTATTTTCGAAATCTTCCACAACGGGAATTATTAAAGGAGAACCTCCAGCCAATTCTATAGCTTTAATATAATCATTGGCCAATAACTGCCACTCCTGTCTCGGAAATCCCAATTCTGTAATTATGCCTATCTTATCGTCTGTTGCATAATTAGCGCATATTCCTATAATTGGCTTCATACGAGGACTCCTTTCTCAACTGTTAATTTTTCATAATTTGTTTAGTTAATATATTATTGTAATTATATTAACTCAATATTAGCACAAAAACAAGCATTTGTCCATTTACGATAAATTATAAATATATATAAATATTTATATTTATGCAATCTATTGGGTTATTTATTTAACCGGCCCGGCGGTTTGCGGAAGGAACCGCCCCGCATATCGATGTATATTGTTTTTTCTATCCTGCCATTTCTATGGCCTATGAGATAATCCGTCATATTGGCGGTGGAGCAGGCGTGGTTTGGGATAACCCGTACCTTATCGCCCACCTTTATCTCGGTTTTTCCCAATAATTTTATTTTGCCCACTTCTTCAGACAAATCTGTTATGAGCAGCTCGGGATGGCCTTTTATCATCCCGTATCCTTTCACCAGTGAGATGCCGTGGGCTCCTTTATCAAGCCCCAGGCATTTGCTGCCCACATCCATGATGAAAGTATCTTCCCTGGGATGGGATACAATCGTGCCGAGCACGGTGAGAGCGCATCTCGATTCCGAAACAAATCCTAGAGCCATTTGGATATTATCATAAAACACGTAGTTCCCGGGCCGAAGCACCGTGATGTTTTCATCTTCAGCCACATACATCGCTGTAGGAGTGCTGCCGGTGGCCACGATGTCAACTTTGTATCCTGCAATTTTCAGATTTTTCTTTGCCTGCTTCATGGCTTGCCTCTCTTCGCCTGCTACTTTTCTGACCTCCTCAGGACTTGAGGCGCCGTATACATGGCCGGGATGGGTGCCTATGCCGACTAGTTTTAGATACTCCAAAACCGATAAATTACTGGCCAGTTCCACCGCTTCTTCAGGCAAAACCCCAAAGCGGTGAAGACCACTGTCGATTATGATGAGATATTCCAGAGTCAGGCCGTGGCACTTTGCTGCATCATTTAAAACCCTTGCAGCATCAATGCCATCCAGGCTGAGGATAACACGGGCTTTTTTTGCCAGATTTACCGCTCTTGCAACATTCTCTTCCCCGGCCACAGGATATGCCAGCATAATATTCAAAAACCCTTCCTGCACAAGTTTTTCCGCCTCATCCAGAGTTCCTACAAGAAAGCCTTCAGCTCCAGCCGTCTGCTGCATGAGCGCAATTTGAGTGCTCTTGTGAGTCTTTATCATGGGCCAGAGCTTTTTATTATTTTTTTTGCAAAGGCTGGCCATTTCTTTAATGTTAAATTCCAGAAGGTCCAGGTCTACTAAAAAAGCCGGTGTGGAAAGATTTTTTATATCCATACTATCCCTCCAGTAGGGTACTATTCATCTTGCTTGAGTCGGCGTAACTTTTCCTCAAACAGATGATGAATAGTTACCCAAAAAATATTTGAATCATTAAAAATAAAAATGGTATAATACTCCTATGAAAATGGGGTGAAAAAATGCTTACCATATACAAGACCTTTGAAGGTGAAGGGCTGAAAAATCTAAACAATATTTTCGAAAAGGGCTCCTGGATACATATTGCCAATCCCACCGATGAAGAGGTGTCTTATACCAGCAATGTCTGCCAGGTACCCGCTGAAGTCATTAAATATGCCCTCGATGAGGAAGAAAGCTCCCGTATCGATTATGACGATAACTATGTACTGGTCATTATAAAAATTCCGGTTGTAAACAATGACATATACGATACCCTGCCGCTGGGAATTATCATCACCGAAGATTGCTTCGTAACGGTGTGCCTTAATGACAATCCCATTATGGACGAGTTTATAAAAATCCGGCAGAGGGATTTTTATACCTACAAAAAAACAAGATTCCTTTTGCAGATACTCTTTAAAACCGCTGCCTATTATTTGAGGTACTTAAAACAAATCGACAAAAAAAGTGAGGAGATTGAGAGAAAACTTCACCAGTCCATGAAAAATGAAGAACTTATACAACTTTTAAAGCTTGAAAAAAGCCTTGTTTACTTCACCACCTCTCTTAAGGCCAATGAGATAGTCATGGAAAAATTATTAAAATCCCGCCTTTTAAAAGGGCTACATGTGCCGGAAAACAGCGGCCTTATAAAGATGTACGAAGAGGATGAGGACTTGCTGGAAGATGTGATCACTGAGAATAAACAGGCTATAGAAATGAGTGAGATTTACTCCAGTATCCTGAGCGGTACCATGGATGCTTATGCCTCGGTAATTTCCAACAATTTAAATATAGTGATGAAATTCCTCACATCCATAACCATAGTTTTATCCATTCCAACCCTGATTGCCAGTTTATACGGTATGAATGTGCCCATTCCTTTCCAGCAATCCCCCTTTGCATTTGCCGGTATTTTGATTGCGTCTTTTGTCATATCACTTGTGACGGTAATTGTGTTTATCAAGTGGAAGATGTTTTAAGGCACCAGATTCATGGATTTCATTTTATCGAGGCACATTCTGAGGGCTTCCTCCCATGGCGGCAGCTTGATGCCAAGGGTGGCTTCAAGAGCAAGGTTGTGCATGGCCACATACCGTTGTCTCACAGCGGGCCGGTTCATGTTCACATCCGAGGCCGGGATCAAATTGGAGTCATCCATGCCTAAATATTCAAGCACTGCCTTGTGGAATTCGTATCTTGAAGCTGAACCGGAATTTGAAACATGGTATATACCATAATATTCGGTGTCAATCAGCTTCGCAATGACATCGGCCACCATGTCCACATAAGTGGGCTGGCTGTACTGGTCGGCCCCAGCCACCACTTTTTCTCCATTTTTAATTTTGCCCACGGTTTTTAAAATGATATTATCCTGAGGCTTGCCGGTATATCCAAACAGAAGCGGCAGGCGCACGATAAAATAATTTTTTATGAGGCTCATGGTAATTTGCTCTCCCATGAGCTTTGTCTGTCCGTAGACATTTACCGGGTTGGGCTTCTCGTATTCATAATATGGCGCCCTCTTTTCCCCGTCAAACACCGACTCGGTGGATATGTACAGCATCTTTGCCCCGGTTTTTTGGGCCGCCAGGGCTACATTCCTGACACCGATACAGTTTACAAGATACGCCATCCTCGGGTCCTTTTCGGCAGTATCCGGGTCCTTTATGGCAGCGGCATGGATTACCACATCCGGATTAAAATCATCTATTTTCCCAATAATATCCCCCGCATCGGTGATATCCCCGTCGGCTCTGCCTTTTAGCGCCTTTACTTCATGATTTTTTTGGACGGCATTGCAGATGGCCTCTCCTAGAAGCCCCGATGCACCGGTAACTAAGACTCTCATAGTAAGTATCACCCTTCCCTTTACTGTGTCTTTTAATTCCAGTATAACATAATTCAAAATTTTTATCCAACATTTCGGTTCATAAAATAAGTCTTGGACCAGCAATCAAAATTTTGTTATAATAACATAAAAATTGTTCCCAAAAGCTAATAGAGGGGGTAGGACCACATGAGGATTGTTTTTTCCAAACTGGTTGGTAACACTTCCAATTTTCCGCTACAATACAGATTTTTCCACGTCATTGCCCTTATAGGGTTTTTCATGTCTTTTTCGGCAAGTATAATAAACTATCTATTAGATCTTGGAATCTTTACGGTAATTATCCCTTTTGTTTGCGGTATCATATCGATTTATCTTTATTATTTATCAATGTACAAAAAAAAGTACACACTTTCAGTATATTTAGCTCTCATCATGTTGACTTTTATATTTTTTCCCACAATGTGGTTAATCAACGGCGGGTCCTTAGGAAGCATCCCCTATTATCTGATAGTATATTCCGCATTTATTGCCGTTTTGCTAAAAGGTTTTAAAAGAGTGCTGGCCATTATTCTGTTTTTAGGAACCATCATGGCTCTTTTTATATTTGAATACAAATTTCCCTGGTTTGTTCATGGATATGATTCAAGCTTATCCAGATACTTAGATGTGTTTTTCGGATTTATTATTGCCGTCATTTTCAATGCAGTGACCATGGCAGCGGTAATAAACGGTTACAACATGGAACATGAGCGGGTCATATTATATCTGAGCGAAGTGGAAAAACAGAGAAAAGAAATAGAACAAAAAAATTACCTTCTCGAAAAAAACAACGAAGAGCTGAAAGAAGCAAAACAAAAAACGGAACAGCTGAACCTTAAGCTCAGGGAAATCTCAGTCATCGACAGCCTGACCGGTACATATAACCGGAGGTATCTTCTGAAATGTCTGAATTCGCTAAGAAAAACAGCTGAGAAATATGGCCAAACATTTTCTGTTATTCTCCTGGATATAGACCATTTCAAAGCAATCAACGATACTTTTGGACACGTTGCAGGTGACAAGGTTTTGAAAAAAGTATGCAGGACCATAAAGAACAACATTAGAGAAACGGATATATTCGGTCGTCTGGGCGGTGAGGAATTCATGGTGATTTTGCCTGAAACTCATAAAGAGCAAGCATTTGTTGTAGCCGAAAGAATAAGGCAGGATATTTCAAATATAACCTGGGCGGGTCAGGATATGAAAATAACCGTCAGCGGTGGTGTCTATCAATACAACAATGAAAAATTAATCGAGCTTTTAAAAAAAGTGGATAACTTCCTTTACCAGGCGAAAAACAGCGGAAGAAATAGAATAGAATCAGATATCTCCTGACGGACTTTTTCTGATATCCATCAAAATTTCCATTATCTCCTGCCGGTAAGATTCCAGAGAGCCCACATAACCCCATCCTCTTACCGTCTGATATATGCCGTTGTAGACAATATCATGATAAGATCTTATCACGTGCGGAATACTCCGCTCGGTCAATATGGAATCCAGAAGACGCGCTTCAATCTCATTTTCCAACACGGCAATTTTAATGTATTTTTCGTTTTCTTCCATAATATCTCATATCCAGTTTCAGATTTCTGAATATCCATCACACAAGAGCATGCATTTGATACGTTTCTGGACGAAGTTTCTAGACGGACTTGCTCATTAGCTTATTATATCACAATTTTTACATAATTATCGAGTAAACATTAAAAATATCCTCACAGATTTTGTATCTTATGCATAATCTGGTATAATTGTCATGGTAGCAGGTTTAACAGATATATGAATACCGCCTTACCCAGGTTAAAACTGAATGATTGGAGAATAAGCTAAAATGACAGAAGTAGAATTGGTGGCGCCAACACTTTTCGGGATAGAGTCTGTGGCAGCCCGGGAACTGAAAAAGCTGGGATATACGAATGTAAAAGTGGAAGACGGCAGGGTAACCTTTAAAGGCGATGAGACTGCCATATGCCGGGCGAACCTATGGCTTCGAACCGCCGAGCGGGTACTGGTGAAAGTAGGAGAGTTTAAAGCCACTACCTTTGACGAGCTCTTTGAAGGCACTAAAGCATTGCCCTGGGATGAGTGGATACCCATGGAGGCAGCATTCCCCGTAAAAGGCCATTCCCTAAAATCAAAGCTCTTCAGCGTGCCCGATTGTCAGGCCATAGTGAAAAAGGCTGTTGTGGAAAAACTCAAGAATAAATACAAAAAGAATTGGTTTGAGGAAAAAGGCCCCCTTTACCGCATTCAGTTTTCTCTCATGAAGGATAGGGCCACGCTGATGATAGACACCAGCGGAGAAGGACTGCACAAAAGGGGATACCGGGCCCTTTCCAACGAAGCTCCGTTAAGGGAAACTCTGGCAGCCGCTATGGTGCAGCTATCCGGCTGGAAATATGACAGGCCCCTTCTCGATCCCTTCTGCGGTTCCGGCACCATACCCATCGAGGCAGCTCTTATAGGCGCCAACATAGCTCCGGGCATTGAGCGGGAGTTTACCGCTGAAAAATGGCCCAACATACCAAAAAAGCTCTGGTGGGATGCTAGAAAAGAGGCCCACGAATCTGAAGTAAAAGATGTAAAGCTTCAGATCTACGGTTCAGACATAGATGAAAAGGCGGTCAAACTTTCCAGGGATAATGCCCGAAAGGCAGGTGTAGATCAATATATCACTTTTGAAAAAAAAGATGTGAGAAACATAATTCCTCCGGACGACTATGGATGCATCATCTGCAACCCGCCCTACGGCGAAAGGCTTGGAGAATTAAAAGAAGTTGAAAAACTTTACAGGGATATGGGTCATATATTTAAAAAGCTCGATACCTGGTCTTACTATATCCTTACATCTCACGAGGGTTTTGAAAGACTCTTCGGCAGAAAGGCGGATAAAAACCGAAAGCTCTATAACGGCATGATAAAATGCTATTACTACCAATATTTTGGGCCAAGGCCGAAAGGGAACATAAATGCCTAAACTTTTGTCCACCGGCTTTTCTTACCCCTGCCCATTGAAGTAATCAATCCTTTCTTGGTGCCGGGATGCAGTGCGGAAAGCTCTGCCAGGACTTTAGCCGCATATGTCGGAGTATAAACTGTCAGTTTTTTCGGATTCAAGAAATCAGAGTAATTGGCCTCCACCACCAGCGCCGCAATCCCGTCATCCCTCAATAGAGCATAATCGCCAGCCGGGAGGGCTTTTCTCTCCACGACGCATTCTTGAAATTTCCAGGGGTATTTTTCGTTGATATCTATCAGGACATGGATACGGGCATCTCCTCTGGCGGTGAGCTTTACCCTGGGCTTTCTCTCCTTTAATCCCTGCTGGGTTCTCCAGAATATCTGCTCGTACTCCCCTTCCTTTGTCTTATATTTCTTTTTTAGTGCTTTATTGCCCACCCAAACGTCAAACACACTTTCAGAATATCTACTTACTGGTCCGCGGTTGAGAAGCCATGAAACTATAGGACAAAATGGACTAAAAAATACCTGTAAAAAGGCCAGCAAAAATTATAATACGTGGCTTTTTTACCATAATTTGATATAATATAAAAAAGGTATATCAAATTAATTGAAGGAGTTGTTTTGATTGCGCCCGGAAGTAATAGACTGGACAGAAAGTTCCGAATACGATTTTGAGACAGCCAAAGCCATGCTTAAAGCCAAAAGATACAACTACTGTATTTTTATGTGCCATCAGGCTGTAGAAAAATTGTTGAAAGCATTGATAATTTTTCTAAATAAAGAGTTTCCGCCGAAGACACACAATCTGATTATATTGTTGGAAGCGATTGACCAGAACCCCGATAAAGAGATGGAAACGATAATATTAAAATTAAATCCACATTATATGGTTTCAAGATACCCGGATGCTGCTGGAGGCCCCAGCCATAAGATGTATAACGAGCAAATTGCTCTGGAGTTTTTGAAAGAAACTGAGAGGGTGCTGGAATGGTTAAGACAAAAAATGAAATAATTAAAATGATTAATGACTATATATCGAAGTTGAGCGATTACGTAAAAATAGATAGAGTTATCATGTTTGGTTCATATGCAAGAGATGAAGCATTGAGCTCCAGCGATGTAGATTTTTTGGTGGTGTCCCGGGACTTTAAAGATATGAGTTTCTTCGATAGACTGGAACTGCTCCAAAGGTTATGGAGTTACGACATAGGTGCCGATATACTGGGATATACTCCTGAGGAAATTGAGGAAAAATCGAAAAAAATCAGCTTTGTATCGGAAATATTAAAAACGGGTATAGATATTTTTCAATAAATTGTCTCATCACATAATCTCTATCCAATATTGCCCGGTAAACTAAATGAACTAACTTTTTCTATCCCTAATGAATATATTATAAGTAGCTCAAGCTTGAATGGAAAAAGCAACGGGATAGCACTCTTGCTTTCATAGCTACAATCTTCTTCATTCACCGAAAGTGCCATAAATTGAAATAGATCTCTACTTTTAAAGATAAGGAGATGTTAAAATATGCCTGTCATTGGATCCAGCATAACTCCAATTCCACTAAATCCCCGTCTTCTGGCCATGCCGGGTTTTTCCGAAAGGCAAATCCTAGAGCATTTTAATGTACTTTACAAGGGGTACGTAAACAAGGTAAACGAAGTGCAGCAAAAATTGGCGTCAGCTAACCGCCGGGAAGCCAATGCGACTTACAGTGAATACAGGGGTCTCAAAAAAGGAGAAACTTTTGCCATGGATGGTGTCATATTGCACGAACTTTACTTTGAAAACCTGGGTGGCTTTGGAGGTATGCCTGAAGGAAGCCTGCTGCGCCGGATCGAAAATGATTTTGGCTCCTTTAACGACTGGCTCCAGGATTTCAGAGCAGCGGGGATGGCGGCCAGAGGGTGGGTGGTGCTTGCTTTTAACCCCCGCGATAGGCGCCTTCATAATTACCTTCAGGACGCCCATGACCAGGGCATTATAATCAATACCGCAGCCCTGTTGGTGCTGGATGTCTACGAACATGCCTATTTTATAGACTACGGTCCAAGAAAGGCTGACTATATAACGGCATTCATGCAAAATGTGGATTGGACGGCAGCAGAAAGAAGGTGGGAAAAGCTGACAACGCAACAAGATCCTTCTTGAGTCCATTATTTATCGACATTATCAGTATTATCAGTATTATCAGACCAGTAACTTGTACCTATTTGTAAATTTCTAAATCCACTAGACCTTTAATAGATTCTGCTATTTTTAGACGGTACTCATTTTTTTCCAAACCGGTATTATTGAGCTTTATGAAATTTTTATAATTCTTGCAAAACTGTCTATACATTATATTTCTCCTCAAATCCCATATCATAATAAAGATTTAAAGCCAAAAACATTAAATTCAATATTAAAACAAGCAGGGCTTAAATAATACTTTTTACTAAAGTCTCACTATAAAATAAATCATAAAATGGAGGTTTAAAAAATGGCTGATAAATATATATTTCCTGCTATCTTTGATCCGGATGTTGATGGAGGCTATACAATCACCTTTCCTGATTTCCCCGGATGCATTACTGAGGGAGATAACCTGGATGAAGCACTTTATATGGCAAAGGATGCATTAGAGCTTTATTTATATAGTTTAGAAGAAAATGAAGAACCTATTCCAACGCCTACTCCACCGGAAAAAATAAAAGTCCCTAAAGGTGCCTTTTTAAATCTCATTGAAGTCTATATGCAACCTGTCCGAGATGAAATGGCGAATAAAAGTATAAATAAAACACTCACCCTTCCCGTTGGCTGAACGATGCGGCGGAAAAGGCAAATATTAACTTTTCTCATGTGCTTCAATATGCACTAAAAGAAAAACTCGGCATTCATGATAGGCCATAATAGGCACAATTACCTTCAGGATGCCCATTCCCCCTCCAGGCTCTCTATTATCCTTGCAATGCTTCTTTGGGGCAGTTCTTGTTTTAGACTTATGGCTTCTTTTAGGATATCTTCCGGTATGGCTCTTGTTTGTCCCTTATCGGAGCGCTCTTTTGGCATTAATCCATCAATGCCTTTTTGCCTGTAGGCCTGTAAGTATCGTCGCAGGGTCCTCTCTGAGATTTGGCGCCTTTTGAAAGTATTTCGTTTCTTTTTTTCCTTTTTGCCGCGGCTTCAAGGTCTTCTTCCAAAAGGGGTGAGATTAGTGCAAAGCGCTCCAAGGCTTTTTCCATACTTTCTTTGTTCATTTTGATCATCTCCCCTGTTTTTTTTATCTAAAGACTATCACCAGGGGGAGACGGTCAAAAGAGCAAACTATGTTGATTTTTTTCCTAAAAGCCACAGGTTTGTGTTTTCCATGGTAAGCCAGGTGTTTATCTTTCCGAACAGACAGCAGGAAAGAATATCGGTCAATATCTCCAATATCTCCTGACGGCAAAACTCCAGAGAAACCACATATCCCCAGCCTTTCGCCGTCTGAAATATATAATGCCCTCACATCCAGTCAATTAAAAATAAGATTTCGGCATGTGCCTTGTGTGCCGGTCACAAGGCTCGTGCCCGCCGCTTACCCTCCGCTTTTTTTCTAAACTCAAGATCGGCGACGGTACGCTTTCCGGTGCATTTGTCCATCTCGGACAGCAAACTTAGTTTTTACACCAGAATATATTTTATTATATCATAATCATTGCACAATTTTTTAGCATCTATCAGAAAAAATCAATGCATTTTGTTTCATTCGCATAATCTGGTATAATAGTTTTTGTAGTGAAATAAGAATCAGCTTTGCCAAACATGCCGAATGGAGAACAATTTAAAATGACAGAGATTGAATTGATCGCGCCAACGCTTTTCGGGGTAGAGTCTGTAGCAGCCCGGGAACTGAAAAAGCTGGGATATACGGATGTAACGGTAGAAGACGGCAGAGTAACCTTCAAAGGCGATGAGACTGCCATATGCCGGGCAAACCTCTGGCTTCGGACCGCCGAGAGGATTCTGGTTAAGCTCGGGGAATTTAATGCTGCGACCTTTGAAGCGGGAGTTTACCTCTGAAAAATGGCCCAACATCCCCAGAAAGCTCTGGTGGGATGCAAGAAAACTTGAAAATATCTCAGTGCCCATTCATTCGCCAGCTTCCTGCTGCCTGCAAACACTATCTTGGTGCCGGGATGCAGGGCGGAAAGCTCCGCCAGAACTTTAGCCGCATAGGATGGCGTATATACCGTCAATTTCCCGGGATTTAAAAAATCGGAATAATTGGCCTCCACCACCAGCGCGGAATGCTTATAAGCCTCAAGCTCCCCAAGTTTCTGGTGCAGTATGGCTATGTCGTTAAAATCGCTTCCCATAGCGGTTCAAAGATATTATCGGGACCCTTTCGATTTCTTCCACCGGATCGGAATATTCCTCCGATTCCTTCAGACAAAAAATCTGGGTGCCTGCTCCCGGCCAGCGTTTTGCACCCGCAGGCTAAGAACTTCTTTGCCGTCCTTTTGAATGGTAAGTCTATAAGGAAATTTGTCATTTTCAACGGATTCAAGAATCCATAACAATAAGCTCATTCTCATCCCTCTCTTATACGACAATCAGAGAACCGTCCCCGTGTCGCGTGTCGCGTGTCGCGTGTCGCCGACCCATGTCGCCCGGGCCCAACAGCGGCCCCTATTTTTTGTCCATCTCATTATCCGCACCATCAGACCAATATGCCGTGCCTAAAAGTATATCAATAAGTTTGATCTGTTCTTCGACCTTTTCTCTGTCAACCGTATCGCTTTTTTTTGCTTCAAAGCCGTAACCCTCAAGCTCCCAGGAAAAGGATTTGAAAGGATATGCATTTCTTCTTTTTTTTATTTCATAAACAATATTTTCTATCTCAATGCACCTCATATCATTTTTTTGTTTCCATTCTTTATACGTTTCCAAATCAGCCAGGCCTTTGATAGATTCCGCTATTTTCAAACGGTATTCGTTTTTCTCCAAACCATCCCTATTAATATTAATGAAATTCCTGTAATTATTGCAAAACCTTCTATACATCATATGCCTCCATAAAACCCCTGGCGTTTATAATAAAATAGCGCTTTACTACAGGGCTAAAGTCTTTTCTGCCGGCAACCATATCAATCAGCTTTTTCAACTGCCCTTTGTCGGCACCTGCCATAAGTTTTTTTATATCTTCTTTATCTTTTTCAGAATACCGCCCCAGTTTACTTACAATTATATCTTCTCTAGA
Source organism: Biomaibacter sp. TOL (assembly GCF_059717795.1). NCBI lineage: Bacteria > Bacillati > Bacillota > Clostridia > Thermosediminibacterales > Tepidanaerobacteraceae > Biomaibacter > Biomaibacter sp. TOL. Next base: position 694,199 of record NZ_AP046092.1, read on the forward strand.
CAAAACATACACAGCATCGAACCCGTCTATTTTAACTGCCCGTTTTTCAAATCCTGGCGCCACCGGCGTTACATATAAATCCAGCATGTTAAACCTGTCCAGGATTTTAAACAATCTCCCAAACTTTGCCGGATAATTTATATCTATAAAATCAAAATCAACCGTTGCTCTTTCCAGATATCCCGCTATGATGCAACCTGCTCCACCAATCAAGTAAATGGCGGGACATTCTATTCCCTTCAGATGTGCAAAGTCTTCCATGTCATGCAATAGCTCCAGTAAGATTTGTTTATTCTTACTTTCCAAGAGCAACACCCTTTACTAAAAAAGTCCTGCTTGGGAAATTTTTATTGCTGATCGCGCCACCAATAGCACAGCGAATAATTGGTTAAATCAAAATCAATACAATTAAATTATATTGTTTTGTATTGCAGCAGGCAAGGTTCATATTCGTTCAAAATAGAGTGTCCAGTATGGTCATCAAAATAAATCCCAAGACGAGTGAAAAAGTAGCCAGCCGTTGATGGTCTCCGGAATGGGTTTCTGGGATAACTTCATCGCTTATGACAAAAAGCATGGCACCTCCCGCAAAGGCCAGGGCATACGGCAATATGGACGATGCTATACCCACCAGAGCAGCCCCTATTATCCCTCCCACGGGTTCCGCTAGACCTGAAAGAAATGCTATCCATACGGCATAACCGACTTTATATTCAGCGGCAAAAAGGGCGGCGGCCACTGCAAGTCCTTCGGGGATATTTTGTGCGCCAATGGCAATAGCCAGAGAATAGGCGTGCTTTGAAAATCCTCCCACCCCCACAGCCAGTCCTTCGGGAAAATTATGTATGATTATGGTAAAAACAAACAGCCATATTTTTTTAAGGCGACCTACGCCTGGGCCCTCATGACCCTTAACGAAATGATTGTGGGGAATTATTTTGTCCATGCGGTCCACAAACAGGACTCCCATCATCATTCCCACGATCAGGGGGATCATGCCTCCCTCTTCTATGGAAGCCAGCACCAGACTGAACGCCGTAGCAGCCAGCATCACTCCCGCTGCAAACCCCAGGGACGCATCGATAATGTCTGCGGAAAATTTTTTCTTAACGAAAAGAAGCGGCAGAGCCCCCAAACCTATTGCCATACCGGCTAATATGCTTAATATGATTCCGCGATAAATCGGTGAAATATGGTTTAAAAATTCCAGCATTAAATTCCTCCTCCCCAGAATTAATTTTTCTATATCCATTTCCAATTTTCCTGCCAAAAGAGCATAGTATAAATATAAAAAAACTCCGATATTATTATCTGAATACTTCTGTGGATCGGGATTATGTGATGAAACAATTTGAAGTTTTTGATATGATTCGATTGAAGAATGTCTTGATAACTTTTACCCATTATATAATCGAGCAGGAGAGGGTAATTAACCCCATCCTGCTCATGAATAACGATTAATATTTATATATTCTTACACCTTTTACCACCCTGTTGACTCGTCCCTCGGGATTTGGATTGTCCGGTGTTATTCCTAGTAATAATGACTTATAAAAGCCAAGCATTTGTGCATATATAATATAAAGTGGTGTTAAAAAGGCATCATCTAAGTCATTAAAATTTTCCTTTAAGTGAAAGGTATAATTCAGGCCATCTATTGCTATTTCACCTGGTAAAAATGCAATTAATTTTCTGCCGCCGGGTTCACCGGCAATTTCACGTATAAGATCAAGATCATACTTTTGTGTATAAGGATTTTGCGAAACAAAGAAACCTAAAACCGTCTTGTCGTTAATTACTGATTTTGGCCCATGTCTAAAGCCAAGATATGTATTTGAACTGGTATATACTTCGCCATGAGTTAACTCTAGGGATTTTAAATCCGCTTCGTTTGCACATCCTTTTAAATCACCACTTCCCAGATAAACCAATCTTTCATACTCATTTTCGGCTATTTCCATGATTGTGCCATAATCTTCTCTCAATATCCTATTTGCTTCCATTGATAATCTTTCAAATAGACCCTTTTTATCTTCAATATGTTCGATATATGGAAGCATCAAATCGGTTAAAAGCATACATGTAAAGCTGCTGGTCATGGCAAAACCTTCATCGTTTGAATCATCCGGCATATATATATTCAGACAATTTTTCTTACCCATTGTCGCTTTTGCCAGTTGGCCATCTTTGTTACAGGTTATATTTAAAAAGTAAACATCCTTAATTATTTTCTCCGCTAATTCAATAGTAGCTAAGCTTTCAGGGCTATCACCGGACCTTGCATGGGAAATAAGCAGCACTGGTTTATCGTAAAAAAAGAAATTTTGCGGTGCAGCAACAATGTCTGTTGTATCAATAGCCTCTACATCTGCTCTCATATTTTTTCTCAAGTAACCCTCACTGCTGTTTCCAACGAATGCAGAAGTACCAGCACCTGTTAAAATAATTTTTATACCTTTTATTTTCAATATCGGATTTAAAAACTCCAGAATTTCACTTTTTTGATTTAAAAGAATGTTATAAAGTTCACCCCACAAGTGGGGCTGCTGATTTATTTCTTTTGCCGTTGCATAGCCTTTTCTTTCCTTCAATTGTTCTTCACTGTAACCAAGCAACATGATTTCATTCCTCCCATTTTATTTTAAAGTTTTTCTACAATGACATTATTTTTTATATAATTTACATCTCTTATTGTTACATATCCAGTCTTATAGTACATGGCATTTACAGCGCCGCAAGCAGTTGCAAGAATGGCCGAATCAATCAGGCTGTATCCTCTGTCTATTCCCACCGTCATACCTGCTATATAAGCATCGCCCGACCCAACTGGGCTTACTGCTTTTATTTTAGGTGATCTAAACCAGAATACTCCCTCATTGCTCGCAATTACAGAACCTTCACTTCCTAAAGACGCAGATACAATGTCAATACCGTACTGATTAAGTTCTAATACTGCTTTTTTGACATCTTCGATATCCCTTACTTCTTTATTTAGCAATTTCTCTAATTCTTCTTTATTCGGTTTAATCATAAAAGGCTTAGCTTTAATACCATTTGAAAGATATTCACCGCTTGTATCCAGAATAAACCGTGCACCGTTCTTCCTGGCGATATTTATTAATTCTATGTAGATATCTTCCGGTACACCGGATGGTGCACTCCCTGATGCTGCTATGATCTTACAGCTTTTAGATAACTCGTTAAAATTGCGTAAAAACTTATCCATATTTTCCTGAGATATCTGAGGCCCGCGCTCTAAAATTTCTGTCTGGGTATTTGATATTGGATCCAATATCGCTACGCATGTACGCGTTTCACCTTCTATTTTAATAAAGCTGCATTCTACCCCTATCTTGCTAAGCTCATCTTCTATGAATTCTCCCGCCTTACCACCCAAAAAGCCAGTTACTTTTACATTTTCTCCCAATGCCTTTATGACCTTTGCAACATTAAGTCCCTTACCGCCAGCCACACTGTTTTCTTCCTGAGCTCTAAAAATTTTCCCAGGTTGAAAATTATCAACCCTGTAGCTTCTGTCAATTGAAGGATTTAATGCAACTGTCAGTATCATGCTTTTTCACCACATCCAAAAAGCTTTATCTTTTCTTTTACTATTTCTTCAACACTTTTCTCACCAGGTGCGAGAAATTTCCTTGGGTCACTTTCATCGGGATTGCTTTTAAATACTTCTTTAATTGCATTTGCAAAAGAAATCTTCAATTCTGTGGCTATGTTTATTTTGTTTATACCTAACTCTATTGCCTTTCTTATCAAATTATCCGGTACACCCGAAGCACCATGAAGTACCAGCGGGATATTTGTCAAACTTCTTATTTCTTTTAATCTGTCGAAGTCAAGTTTTACTTCCCCTTTATACAGCCCGTGAGCTGTGCCAATTGCTACAGCCAGTGAGTCAACTCTCGTCTTTTCTAAAAAATCCACAGCCATTTTTGGGTCTGTAAATGCATTCATATCTTCATTTACGTACAGGTCATCTTCCACACCTACTATATTGCCAAGCTCCGCTTCGACAGTAACGCCCGCGGCGTGGGCTACTTCAACAACTTTTTTTGTCAGTGCGATATTTTGCTCATAAGGAAGCTTCGAACCATCGATCATTACGGATGTGTATCCGGCTCGGATACACTTCACAACAAGGTCAAAGGAATTTCCGTGGTCTAAATGCAGCACTACCGGTATATCGTATTTTTCGGATGCAATTTTTGCCATTGCAGCTATATAATCTTCTCCAGCATGCTCTATTGTCCCCGGTGTCGTCTGTAATATTAAAGGCGAATTCATCTCAGATGCGGCCTTTACAACAGCTTTTAAAGTTTCGATATTGTGGATGTTAAATGCTCCGACCGCATAGCCGCTTATCCGGGCATTTTCTAGCATCTTCCTTGAATTGACTAATGCCATCTTTTAGCCTCCCATGATGTTATCCAATAATTCTGTTGGTTTATTGCATACTTTTATATTATTATCATCAAAGTTATTTTTTCGATCAACTTTACCCCAATTGGCCAGAATAAAATCCACACTGGCGTTTTTCGCACACTCGTAATCATAAAGTGTATCACCAACATATACTGCATCCTTTGGTGTTATATCAAACTTTTTTAATGCTTTCAGCAATTGGTCAGGATAAGGCTTCGGTTTTAAACTTTCGTCATATGTCACTATTACATCAAAATGATGCAGCATTTTGTTCAGTATAATATCTTCCTTTACTTCAAAATCATACCTTGAGGTAACAATACCTAACTTTATCTTTTTCTCTTTTAATATATTAATTGTTTCTTCTATTTGAGGATATATCCTAACCTTGTTTGAAAACTTTTGTATTTGCTCACCCCAATGCAAAAGTGTATTATCTATATCTTCAACTCCAAGTCTAGCCAGCGTATGCCTGCCCGGTAACCCTATAGCAAAAGAAAGTTCTTCTTCATTGTATTCTTTATCATAAAGTTTTTTCAGTGTAAGTTTTAACGCTTTGACAGTGACTTCTTCGGTGTCTATCAATGTCCCGTCTATGTCAAATATTACACACTTTTTTTTCACACAACACCACCTGCTAATTTTTATAAACTATTTTGCCGTTTACAATTGTCATACTTACGCTCAAATCATGATTTAAAATAACAATATCAGCATCTTTGCCAATTTTGATGCTGCCCTTTCTATCTTCAATTCCAATCACTTTCGCAGGATTAATAGAGGCCATTTTCAAAGCTTCTGATAAAGATATTCCAAGCTTTATTATATTTATTACCGCTCTGTCTAAAGTCAACGTACTGCCAGCTATAGAACCATTCTCTATCCTTGCAATGCCTTTTTCTACAATAACCTTTTGACCTCCAAACAAATATTCACCGTCATTTAATCCGCATGCTGGCATTGCATCAGAAATCAATACAATTTTATCAATCCCTTTCATCTTAACTAAAATCTTTACTGATGCCGGGTGTGAATGTATAAAGTCGCATATCAATTCACTATATAATCTGTCGTCTAAAAATACTTCACCTAATGCACCTGGCTCTCTATGATGCAGACCTCTCATGCCATTATAAGTATGAACAGCGATGGAAGCTCCATTATCGACGGCGTTTTTCATCTCTTCATAAGTGGCATTTGTATGTCCCAATGAAACTTTTATATTTCTTTGTATGCAATATCTAATAAAATCTCCATCGATATCTTTTTCAGGAGCTACTGCTGCTATTTTTATGTTATTATGTGATGCCTCGATAAACTGCTCCATAAGGTTTTTATTAGGCTCTAATATATGGTTTTCATCCTGAGCGCCTTTGAATTCCTTGCTTATAAATGGCCCTTCTACATAAGCGCCCAAAACTTGTGCTCCATATGGTGGCTAAAGTTGTCAAGACATTTTTTTGACCTTATATAAGGTGATAAAATTCTCATCCTCCTTTGTTAAAGTTTGGTAATATAATACACAAATGTAATATATTAACTGGAAATTTTCTTTTAAGCTTTTGGCAAAAATTAGTAGTCGGAGCTGTGTGATACTGTGGATAAGTCGAGCATGTCTTTTGCGAGACTTATCCAAGGCACTGTGGAGCTTGTGTGCAAGTCTTGTTTTTCCGACTTGCACACAAATCCATCAGGGCCGGCAGTATCAACAGCTGGTAGTTATTCAGCTGAAGGTATTTATTCAAAATCTTTCAATGTATAGTTCCCGTAGTATACTTCTGCTGGCGTTAAATACTTTAATGATTGATGGGGCCTGTAGTTGTTGTATTTGTCAAAGAACCTTGTGAGGCTTATGCGAGCTTCTCTTGGGCTTGCATAATCGTTTATGTATACTTCCTGGTGTTTAACGGTACGCCAGAGCCTCTCTGTGAATATATTGTCCATAGCCCGGCCACGGCCATCCATGCTTATTTTTATATTGTTTTCGAGCAATATATTTGTGTATTTAAGGCTTGTGAACTGGCTTCCCTGATCGCTGTTTGCAATCTCTGGTTTGTTGATTTTTAATGCCTTGTTGAGGGCTTCTAATACGAAGTCTACTTCAAGGGTATAATCCAGTTCCCATGCCACTACGTACCTTGAAAACCAGTCCATGAAGGCTACAAGATACAGCCAGCCATTTTTCATGGGGATATATGTTATATCGGTGCCCCATATGTGGTTTGGGTATTCTGCCGTGATGTCACGGAGCAGGTAAGGGTATATCTTGTGCTCATGGTTGCGGCGGTAAAGGTTCGGCCCGGGTCTGATTGCGGATATCCCCATTTCCCGCATATATTTTTGTACCGTTGGCCTGCTGATTTTAAAGCCATTACGGTTCAGTATGGCTGTAATTGGTCTTGAGCCCATATATGGGTCATCTGTGTATATACGGTCAATTTCGTGCTTTATAGCGATTTCCTCAGGTGAAGGTGGTACAGGCTTGTAGTAAAGGCTTGAACGGTTTAATGAAAGAAGTTCTGCCTGGACCGTAAGTGGCAATTTCCGGTTTTCAAAGTCCACAAGTTCAATTCTTTCAGCTCTAGTCGAGCTTGATGCCAGATTTTTTTTTGAGCCAGTTGAGCTTAGTGGAAAGCTCACCGATTTGTGTGTAAAGTTCTTGAATATGGTTTTTTAATGCCTCTTTTTCTTTATCCCCCTTTCTGCGGCCATCTTCAAGAAGTTGAGGAAGAGCTTCTAATGCCTCCTTTTTCCATTTTATCAACTGGTTTGGATGAACTTCATACTCGGATGCGATTTGGGAAATGGTTTTTTCTTCCTTAAGAATTTCCAGTACGACTTTGGTTTTGAATTCTCCTGTGTATGTTTTTCTCATATGACTATTATACAATCTATCACCTTAAAGCAATCCGTTTTTTTGTCTGAATTTCTTTATCCATTATATATCCTCCCAATAAACACGGTTCCTCAGGGGTAATTACTCTTTTTCCCACACCCAATTTAGTCGTCATCACATTTCCCTCGCTTTTCTTTCAGAAGGTTATCAAGGCTTTCTATCCCCCTTTTACCCATATCAACGATATATTTGATAAACTCATCAATTTCGAGTTTTTTTCTGTTAAATATAGCCTCTAATAACATGGGAATATTTGTTCCTGCGACTACATGAACGTTATTATATTTTGCACTAATTGATGCCGATATTCTAAATGGAGTACCACCTATTAAATCAGTCAATATTAGCACATTATCATCATTAGCTTTGGCTTCTTTTATGGCATTTTCAATTTGTTCCGAATAAGTTCCTAAATCCTGATTATTAAATTCTACTCCGATTAAATTCTCTTGTTTTCCAACTATGAATTCCACCACATTAATTAATCCACTTGCAAATTTCCCATGTCCTGTTACGATTAATCTAACCATTACAACCTCCATAAAACTTTTGTAAAGTATTTAGAAAGGAAGTTCATAGAACTTCCTTTCTTTATCGTTGTCTTAAAATATTCCAAAGTACCTAGAAACAATTCCTATTAATATAACTAAACCTATTATTTTTGTTGGTGATAATCCTTTTTTAAGTAGCCAGTAAACAAAGAAAGTAAATACCAACGGCAACATGTTTGGTAGTATTTTATCTAAAACTCCTTCTTGTAATGCAACCGTAGCTTTACCTGCGTGGATGACAAGTGGTGTCTTCATATTTATATATGAAGCAATTAATGCTCCTACAACCGTAAGACCAACTATTGAAGCTAAAGAGGAAACAGTTTTTGTACCGGTCTTAAGTGTCGCCAGCGCGTTTAATCCCGTGTTATATCCATAATTTATTCCTCCAAATACTAATGCGAAGTGTATTGCATTAAATAAAACGAGGAATAATATTGGGCCAAAAGCATTTCCCTGTATTGCCAAAGAAGCCCCTAAACCTGCACATATAGGTAATATCGTTAGCCAGGCAATTGCATCTCCGATGCCGCCAAGAGGTCCCATTAGTGCAATTTTTACACCTCTTATTGCATCCCTATCTTCACCTTTTTCTTCCATTGCCGCTATAATACCCAAAATAGGCGTTACTAAAAAAGGATGTGTATTAAAAAATTCCAAGTGATCCTTCATTGCCTTTTTCAAATCGTCTTTCCTATTTTCATAAATTTTTTTTAGAGCAGGTAAAAGGCTGTACAGCCAGCCACCAGCTTGCATTCTCTCATAGCAGAAGGATGCCTGAAGAAACAACGAACGCCATGCCATGCTATATAAATCTTTCTTAGTCAATATTTTTTCATTTGAATTATATGCCATCGGATATTGTCCCTCCCTCAGCATTTTTTGCATTTCCATTGAAATAAGTATACGCGGCTACAATTATTCCTATTATTGCGACAGCAATTAACGATAATTTAAAATATGTTACAAGAACAAACCCAAATAGCAAGAAGTGGAAAAATTCCTTTTTTAACATAATTTTTAAAAGCATTGCAAAACCAACTGCAGGCATTATTCCACCAGCTACCTGCAAACCGCCAATTATCACCTTTGGTATGGAATTTACTATACTTTTTGCTACATCTGCCCCAAAATATAATGGTAAAAAAGCAACTAATGCATAAAAAATAAACAATGGAATCATACCCGCAAGATTGATAAACTCAACCCCTTTAACATTACCATCTTCAGCATATTTATCAGCTTTGTGAATAAACCAAGAATAAACTGTCAAAATAAACGTAATTGCCGCCTGTACAGCCACAGCAAATGGTACAGCTATACCTACAGCAACTTTAGGATCCACATCTGTCAAAATGGCAAATGCTGTTCCTAAAATACCACCTATAACAACATTCGGCGGCTGAGCCCCTGCTAATGGAACCATTCCCATCCATACTAGTTCTAATGTTGCTCCAACAACTAAACCTTTTGTTGTAGCCTCTCACACTTTCTGACCGCATTCTGCTCAAATTGAACGTCCGCAAATTTAACTCACTTTATTTGACCATAAAACCCGGACCTTGAAAATCCCCCTCAAAAGAGGCAAGCATTCACTCCTGCCGTCTTTTGAGGGATAAATAGCTTATACCGCAAACTCATTTTCAATTACAATCCTGACCATATGGTCATCTATCAAACGCTTTTGACTGGCTGAGGCCGAAAGCAGACAGGCAAGGCAGACATTGTTTATCTTTCTTGCAATGCCTCCGGAATATTCATAGATAACATCCAGAGCATCATCAGTGAAGATTGAGGAAGTTGCTCCGGCAATCTTCAGATGGTGGCAAACATATTCTTTGGATTCCTGCCTGTCCATGGGTGGTAGGTGATACCGGAGATTTACTCTCTGAGCAATGGCTTCATAGACTTGAAGCTGCAATACCCTTTTAAGTTCCGGCTGGCCCACCAGTATGAGACTCAAAGGGTTGTAGGAGTCCATCCGGAAATTGAGTAAAAAGCGCATTTCTTCCAGCATTTCTTTATCCAACAGGTGTGCTTCATCGATTATTATGACTGGTGTTTTTCTTTCATTTTCCGCAAGGTCCAATATTACCTGATGAAGCTGTCTTTTAGCCTGGCCCCGGTTAAACTTTGGTTCACATCCAAGCTGCCTTAAAGATTCCCAGTAAAAATGCCTGGGGGTAAGGGCTGAGTCGCTGATGTAGATAACCCTGTATTTATTCGGATTTAAAAGCTCAAGAAGTTTTCTTAAAGCAGTGGATTTCCCCGAGCCCACTTCGCCTGTTATTAGGGCAAAGAGGCGTTTTTCTGCAGTGTATTTTAGCCTTGATACTAACTCTTCATAGGCCGGGGTGCTGAACAGTTTTCCTACAGGCACATCTTTTTGAAAAGGAGTTTTTTCAAATCCAAAGAAAGGCTCAAACATTGTTTTCCCCTCCTTCCATACGGCGGAAGGGGATGGCACCTAATTTGTCTTTCATGCGGTTTTGAGCTTGTTTTTCCAATATGCTCAAAAGTCTTGAACCGGATGATTTTTGAGGAGTTGGGGCATCTTTTTTGCTATAGGACACTTCATTGTATTCTCCTATGATAAGCGGCCTTGCTAAACCCCGTTTTTGACCTTTATGCCATACTTCTATTTCTTCAAGGTCAAAGGGGTCATAGCGTAAATCCACAGTCTTTCTTACCCATTCAAGGCCCACTTCATAGGTTTTGCCGCAAAGTTTTACACAGCCGGTTTTATCAACTTTTCGGCTTTCTTCTCGAAGGAAAGCATCCCTTAGCTCGTCAATATTGGCAAAGCGCAAGCGTCGGGTATCCTTTTGGAATCGACCGGCCGGGGTTTCACCTTCTAAGGAGCTGTGGGAATGATGATTGTATCCTTCTTCCACCCAGGCAAAGAAGGCTTTGTTTAATTCGTCCAATGTCCCGGGGTTTTGGAGGCTTACCTCGGCTAAAAAATCCTCTACGGTGCGGTTAATTCTTTCAATTTTGCCCTTAGACTCTGCGGAATATATTGGGGTATTTATATGGCGGATGCCCAGTTTACCGCAGGCTACTTTAAACCAGTGTGAGATGAATATCTTGCCATTGTCTACATATACCGCATCGGGGATGCCTCGTTTAAGTATAGCTTTCCTGAAACAATCTTCCAGTATGGGAAGCTTTTGATTTAGATAAAATTCACCATGGCATATTAATCTTGTGGCATCATCGATGAAGCATATGAGGTATGAGCGTATCTTTTTCTTTGGATTGGCCGGGTCCGGAAGGTAGGGGCCGTATTTGACGTCAGCTTGCCATAATTTGTTTCTGTGCTCTTTTTGAAATCTCCTGAGGGCTTTGGGCTCTTTTTGCTTTAATTCTTTTTGGGTTAAACCTAAGTTTGCAAGATACCGTGTAAGGGTGGATCTTGCTACATCCCCGGGGGATATGAGCTTTTCCCCCTCCAGGATCTGAAGTATCCTTGTAACACTTCTTTGGGGCAGTTCTTGTTTTAGACTTATGGCTTCTTTTAGGATATCTTCCGGTATGGCTCTTGTTTGTCCCTTATCGGAGCGCTCTTTTGGCATTAATCCATTAAGGCCTTTTTGCCTGTAGGCCTGTAAGTAGCGGCGCAGGGTCCTCTCTGAGATTTGGCCTTTTGACAGTATTTCATTTCTTCTTTTCCTTCTTTCCGCTGCTTCAAGGTCTTCTTCCAGAAGGGGTGAGATTAGTGCGAAGCGCTCCAGGGCTTTTTCCATACTTTCTTTGTTCATTTTGGTCATCTCCCCTGTTTTTTGTTTATCTAAAGACTACCACCAGGGGGAGACGGCCAAAAGAGCAAACTATGTTGATTTTTTTCCTAAAAGCCACAGGTTTGTGTTTTCCACGAAAAGCCAGGTGTTAATCTTTCCGAACAGGCAGCAGGAAAGAATATCGGGTAATAGTTTTAAAACGGTTTTTAAACGGCTAAAGCAGCTTTCTATTTCCCCGACTATGGATGACGTCTTGCCATACAGTCTGAACGCTATGCTCTCCAGAGTGCCTACAATTTCGCTTGAGAGGAGTTTAAATGTTTTTACCCAGCGTTTTGTGGTGGATATGTCCTGCTCTCCCTCTGTATATTCCGGTGAAATCCGTTTTTCCACCACATCTTCCACCGCTTCTTCAATCACTTTTGCCGGGTAATGCTTATAGGGCAAGATGAAATCCGGTATTATCGCATGGGTTTTCTTGCATCCCGGGCAGTAGTATCTGGCTATTGGGAATTCTTCTTTCCCGGCCGTTGTCTTTATCTTCCTAAGGTACATCCCATAACCTACAAGGGCGCTACCGCATATGGGACAGTGTAGTTTCATTTGAGCTAATTTATGCAAAAAAATATTACGATACTCCTTTACTGTTGAGCCTAAAAATGTTACAATCATAGTGACTTGATATTATGGAGAAGGCCTTCAGTAAGGGTAGGTCGGAAACTATCACCTTACTTGAAGGCTTTCTCTTTTTTCTCCCTCCCATGACTTGCTTCTTTCTCTTTTATTTCTTCAATAGGTGTTAAATTCCTTCTTAAAACGGTCAGGAAATTTGAGCAGGAAGGAGACAAAAAGAGTGGGAGGAAACACTTTTGTAAAATCCCCCAATATTAAGCCAACTATTGGACCAGTTACAACCGGCCGATGAAAATGCAATTGAACATCAAAAAGGTCTATCCCAGCAAGACCGGCATACAAGGCTATTAACAAAGCTTTTATTAACATCAATTCACCCTCCTATATTATTAATTAATTCCATAATATCTGTACCTTTTTCCGAAGGTACTCTTCTTACCTCACATTTTACACCTAATTCGTTCAATTTTTTAAATGCTGTGATATCGTTTTCGTCAACTGATACGGTAGAAGAAATTTGTTTTTTACCTTCTTTAAAATGCATGTTACCAACGTTTACTTCTTTTATCGGAACCCCCCCTTCAACAAGTTTTACTATAACATTTACATCTCTTACAACAATAAATATTTTCTGATGGGGAGCTGCTTTGTGAATTTTTTTTATTGTTTCTTCTACTGTAAAATAACGAGTGGATACACCTGGCGGCGCTGCCAAATCCAATAAAATCTGCTGCGTCTTGTCTTTTGCTACTTCGTCATCCACAACAATTATTAGATTAGCACCAACATGTGATGACCATGTCACCGCTACCTGACCATGAATCAATCTGTTATCTATCCTTGTTAATACTATGTTTGGCAACAGCCATCTCTCCTTTACCTGTGCTTTTAAATTAAGATCTTTACTTTTATCAGTAAATTTTTCTACGCAAAAAGCATGCCAAGTAGTGTAATGTACTTGGCATGCTTTTTAAGCTCTTTCGTTTTTCATTTTTGAATATATAATGTCATAGATATAGCCGATTTCTGATAAGGGTATTTCTACTTTGTACAAATTTTCTATTACACTAAATGAAGATTTCGCTAAATTTATAAACTGTCTATTACACTGTTTAAACTCATTTAAATTATTATATGACATAATCGGGGATTTCATTATTAATCTCTCTATTAAACAGCTAATGTGAATATATAAGCTTATCTTCAAATCGTTTGAAAATTTATAACCAAGATTTAACTCTAAATTTGAAATAGCCTTTTCAACTTGGTCGACAATTTTATCTGGATTTAAAATAGTTAGATAGTTTAATACGTTTTGCAACGAGAAAAGTTTTACAATTGCCCGGTTTACTTGTTCAATTGTTTTTTCTTTAATAATATCCTTTAAAGCTTTATTAAGAACATCATTACCATGCCCACCTATTAAATCTTCCAGAGATAAATACGGGATTTCTTTTATACCGGGGTCTGTAGTTCCGATGATAAGCTTTACATTATAATTTTTAAACACTTCATCCCTCACACCGTTACCTTTTAATCTGTTAAAGTCGTAAGCTATGATTTCAATATTTTCATTTGCAAGGCACTGATTTAAAAGATCTTTTATCTTTTGAGCAGTTCCAATTCCTGTTATGCATGTAGTTAGTATAACGTTCTTTTTATTTTTACTGGATTTTATAAATTTAAAACGACAATTATTTTTTTCTGCGGATTCTTTTACTATTTGTTCGATTGATTGCCCTGAAATAATTCTATTGCCTACATCTATGGCTAATTGAGTCGTAATGTTATTAATAATACCTATATCACCACTTACAATATTTGCCAGCGATTTGTAAATTTCTTCTAACGAGCCCATATCCACTAAAATTATTACACCAGGTAAAGTATTAATATTTCGTAAATACTCTTCTACTTTTAACATAATTTCTTTTGTGGGCATTTCTATTGGCATATCAAATGCTTCAAAAACGAATTGACCTAACAATCTATTTGCAACACTGGCTATACTGCTAGCTGTTGAATAACCATGGGCTATAATTAAAGAAGTAATATAATTAATATTGTCATTAGGATTAATGCTTGCTATATATAAAGTAAAGAAAACTAAACCAAGCTTATCAATTTTTACATCAAGATTGATTTCAAGCAATTCTATTATTTTTTTTGCTATTAAAAAATCTTTTGTATAAATTTGTTTTATTATCTGAATTACATCCTCAACATGATCTTCTAATTTATATTTCCACGATAAATTCTCTAATAACCTATTTGTTAAATTGGTAACTATAATAGCGGTATTACCGTAAGATTTAACTCCATACATTTTTTCTGCAATAGATAATACATTTTCTATTACCCTTCTTAGTGTGTTAAATACCACCGAATCGGTTTTATATTCTTCATTGTCAAAAATAATCGAATCTATTATTTTATTAAGACATTCCATTGATTCCTTCTTTAACTTATCAATTCCTATCCTTTTTTCTTTATAATCTATAAATGCATCTATCAACTTTTTTGTCAAATTTCTTATTTTATCATCATTATTAAAATCTATTTGAACACAATCATTCTTTTGTTTATGTGATACGAACATCCCATTAAAATAATAATTTTCTTTTCCAATATTATCTAATTCAGACAGTATATCTCTCGGCAAATCATATAAATGGATTCTCAGAATTTTTGTTTTTTCAACCATTAACTGAGTATAAGCCTGGGCACAGCTATATTTGATTATATTAATCAGTCTGCCAATATTACCAGATATTTTTGCTTTCAATAAAATATTTAATACTTGTTTATTAATCATAATATCCATATTCAAGGATTTAGACTCATTTTTATAAAAATTATATATCATCTGTATACGTTCATATATGGGGCGTTCGGATAACGAAGGAATATTCACTATCAATGGTATTCTTCTTAAAAAAGTTTTTATTAAACTATCTTCTGGGTCTTCAGTAGTAGCGAATATAAACCTTACTTTTGAAGTTCTCCAATTTCCTGTTTCACCTAGTCTTCTAAAAATACCTTTGTCCATAAACAAAAATAACTTTTCTTGCCCCTCAGGTGATAACCTGTGAACTTCATCCATAAAAAGATAACCGCCATTCGCTTCCTCTAATAGCCCTGGCTTATCTTTATCAGCTCCAGTAAAAGCACCTTTTACATATCCAAATAAATTAGCAGTAAGTAACTCAGGATTGTCCGCATATTCTGCACAATTAAAGACTACATATGGTGCGTTCTCGTTAATTACATTTATAGATTTTGCGTATTCAAAAATAAGCTGGGCCATAAAACTTTTTCCAACGCCTGTATTGCCAGATAATAATATAGGCAATCCATTCGGTGGATATGCTGCCGCTGATTTACATAATTTTACCTGTGTTTTAAGACTGCCATTATAGCCTATCAGCTTTTTAAACGGATCATCAGCGGAGACATGATTTTGAAATGAATTCTGGTTATCAGTCTGTTTATTATTTAGCTTTGAATATTTCTCATATATTTCTTTATCAATGAAAAATACAGGTCTCGTATTTATTTTAATTACTTTCCCTTCTTTATATAATTCATTTAAGAAATGACTTACAACGTTCCTCTTAAGTCCCAGCCTATTTGCTATTTCATTAGCAGTAAATCCCGTTTTATTTTGTATGTTCATATTTTCAGTTAATGACTTCAATAAAGCATATACTCTATCCTTATTTTTCATAAAATATTCACCTGCCCGTTTTTCTGACAAATCGCATCTTCCTTAACTTAATTTGACATAGTTTTAAAAATTCCTCCTTACAATTATCCACCGGCTCTGTTAAGCCCGGGTCGTTTATTAGCAAAAAAATCCCCCCTAAGGCAAACACTTAGGGGGATGTTCGCAAACGGATACGAACTGTTATTCAAAAACCATAACCCATAGTTCGTATATTTTTCCTATCGACCTGTTAATAATAGTAAATAATTCTTTGTTTATATCTTTCTATCAATTTCTGATTATGCACGTCTGCTCCATCTATATTTCCGCTTAAAAAAACGGGAGGGGTATAACCATTTTTAATCATCTTTTCGATTGATATAGCCAATATTGATTGAATAATAAAGGAACCAGCTATTGTAGATCCGGGAAAGTACGGCTCTTCGAGACCATCCAGTTGAAATAAGGCATCTCCGGGCGGGCAGTGATTGTCAACATATATGTCGACCACTTCATATAACTTTTTGCCAGAAATATGCTTTGATGGATATTTTGTAGTATATTGCATTGACGTAACTCCTACTACATATGCCTCTTTGCTTTTTGCATACAAAGCTACATCAATTGGCACTCCATTTCTTCCTGAATTTGAGAGAACAAAAAATACCTCTCCTTTCCGGACGTCCTGGGACTGCATAAAGGTATGAGCATAATTGCTTATTCTTTCAAGTCTCGAAGATCGAAGTGCCCCATTATGGAGCATCAAATTTTCATCAAAGATAGGATTTATTGGCACCAGTCCACCTGCGCGATAGAACACATCTTCACATAATAAATGAGAATGCCCTGCTCCAAAAAGATGTACGACACCGCCTTCGGGAATCGTTTCTGCAATTTTTTCGGCAATATGTTCCATTTTACCTTGTTCTTCCCGTGCAATTTCATTTAATAATCCTTTAATAGTTTCCACATACTTTTCAATCATACCATATCCCCTTCATTAGTCATCAATTCCTTTTTTAATATTTTTACTATATGGTCAATCGCGGCATCAATTATTTTTTTCCCCTTTTCTTTTGTCGCCAAAACCGCATTTCCCATAACTGTCGTTGATGTAACCTTATCCCAGGGAGTTGGAGTATATTCAAAATCTTCCGGTAAATTAGGCATATCATTTATTGCCTTTTTCATTTGAACATATTCCGGAGCAAGATATAACATGTAAGATGTTTCAATTTCGCATGCATGAAAGAAACCGCCGGGGAGAGGTTTTGATTCTCTCACTTCATTTATAATATGAGATACTCCGGGGTAGAAAAAGTAATACACTTTCAGTTCAGGAATTTTGTCATATAATTCTCTCGCTGCTTCTTTGATTGCCACATTATTTCCAAGATGTGCATTAATAATAACATAACAACGGATTCCAAAACTGAACAGGCTTGTTCCTATGTCTACTAATAAAGCCTTTAGATGTTCGTTACTGATATAAATACTGCCAGGGACGTTTCGAAGGCTCCAGACTTGCCCGTAAGCGAATGTCGGAAGGACCAGTGCTTCGATTCTTTCTGCAACTTTTTGAGCCATCCTTTCAGCCAAATAATTATCCGTACCTACAGGAAGATGGGGGCCATGGGCTTCGATGGCCCCTATAGGCAAAATGGCAATTTTAGTTCTCCTTATTTGTTCTTCCACTTCTATATAAGTCATTGAATTTAAATTCATTTCCGTATCACCTAAATTATATTTTAAATGCAAAACAGCGCCGGGGATTATTGACAAAAAAATCTTTTATTAAAGCCGGCCCGTCGAGACCGGCCTGGTCGGCCTCGTCTATAAATCTTGGTATCCATTTTTTTATTATAAAATCCAGGCCCAATCCATATTTGTAATGTTTGTAATAACTTTTTCTCGCCATATCACCGCTAATTAAGATTTGATCTTTAAATCCTTGTTTTACTAAAAAGATAATCTCATTAATACGATCACTTTCCGGTCCATATTTAATTTTTCCTATGCCGTCAAAACACAAGAAGGCACCGGTTTTTGCAATCTGGACGTGATAATAAGGATCCAAATTTCTGTCCATATGACCGAAAGAGACATATTCCAGGTTTATTCCTTCATTTTTAAACAATTCGATTTGTTCAAGTGCCATAGTACCCGCTTCTGTATGACAATGAATAGGGGCTTTTGTCTCTTTATGAGCTATTGCAATTGCTTTAAATGTTTTTATTTCCAGAGGAGAAATTGAGTTATATCCTGTCCCGCACTTCAATTGCCCTGCACGAACTTTTGTGCCCTCGAGACCTTCTTCGATTTCACTTATAACATATTCTGCCAGTTCTTCTACAGTGGCATTTTCAATCCATTCACCATAAGTTTCATAATTACCTACAATTTGTCTTACATTATCTTTGAGTTTTGCACTCCAGAGAAAGCCTTTGTTAAATCCTGCAGTCCCTATAATTTTAACTCTGCTTTTTTCGGATATTCTTTTTACTGATTCCACTTCTCTTCCATAATCTACGGCCGTAGCATCTACTATGGTATCTCCGCCTGCTTCTTTGAAATCTATTACATCCTGCAACGACTTATTTTCATCATCCAAAAGCAAATCTTCTTCCTCTTTTTCTTTCCAATAAGGTGGAATACAGACTATATGTTCATGAGAATACGTCAATCCAATTTTTTCGGGATTAATATCACCATCAAAAGTGCGAATAAAACTCATTATAAATCATTCCTTAATTTTAATTTAATAACTCAAGTTTCGCAGATCAAACTATAACTACAAACCTTGATAAATCAATAAAAATAAGCAAACAAAAATGCAAGGAGCTTCCTTTTTGTGATATAATGGAATTGGACAAAATACACAAGAAAGGAAGATCCTTGCAATGTCCATTATATCACATTATAACGAAAATGAAAACCGCTTTTCCTCAACTGTCGACAATTTTTTAAAAGAAAATCGCATAGGGTTCCTACTAAAACAGAGCAATTTCTATAAGGAAAAGGGAATTTCATGCTATGCTGTTTTCAAGTTCCTGTTCACTCTTGTATTCTCCGGTAAGAATCTTTACAGGATTCTGGAGTCGCAAAATTCCAATTTGCCCTTTGCCAAGGATGTCATATATAGATTCCTGAACTCTATATATTATAACTGGCAGAAGTTTCTTATGTTGCTGGCATCATCCATAATCCGCAGCAAGTTGGTATGTTTGACATCGTGTCAATGTCCTAATAATAGACGATTCTATATACAGTAGGAATAGAAGCAAGGTTGTCGAACTTTTAGCCAGAGTAAGAGACCATGTGGCACAAAAATACGTTAAGGGATTCAGACTTCTCACCCTTGGATGGTCTGATGGAAATACCTTCATCCCGCTCGGATTCAACCTCTTGAGTGCACAAACTTCTGAAAACAGGTTGCAACCTATGAACAGTGAAATTGATAAAAGGAGCATAGGCTACAAGCGCCGAATTTCTTCACTCGCGAAAGAAACCGATGCCATGATAGACCTGCTAAAACAGGCAGTGGAGAATAACATCCCTGCAAAATATGTGCTGTTTGATAGCTGGTTTACTTACCCAAGCATATTGTTGAAGATCCTCGGATTAAACCTCCACGTCATAGCCATGGTTAAGAACATGAAGAAAATTTATTACAGTTTTCAAGGCAAAAGAATGAGCCTTCAGTCTATATATTCTTGCGTAAGAAAAAAACGCGGTAAGGCAAAGATACTTTCATCAGTTGTAGTTGGTATCGGCACTGACAATGATGGTAATGAAGTTCTTGCAAAGATTGTATTTGTAAGGGATCGCAACAGATCTCGCAACTGGCTTGCCATTATTTCTACAGATACAACGCTTTCTGATGAAGAAATCATAAGGATATATGGCAAGCGCTGGGATATTGAGATATTTTTCAAGATATGCAAGTCTTACCTTAGTCTTGCAAAAGAGTTTCAGGGGCGTTCTTATGATTCCATTGTTGCCCATACTACTATTGTTTTTGCAAGGTACATAATGCTGGCTGTTGAAAACCGCAATAACAAGGATTTGCGGACTATAGGAGGCTTGTTCTATTACTTCTGTGATGAGCTTCAGGATATAAAGTTCATGGAAGCTTTGCAGCTATTGATTGATGCTCTTAAGACTGCTTTGCGTGAAAAGCTCGTGCTTTCAAAGGAAGCAATCAGTGAGTTTTTAGATTATTTTATGTCTTGTCTGCCCACTTTCCTTAAGGAAAAGTTGGCACTTTGTTCCTGCGAAAGTTGAGTTAATAAATATAAATTAGAATTAGAAAAATAACTTGCTCAGCAGGGCTACAATCGGGCCAAGAATAAACATGTCCGAATCTGCAGCCCACATAGCCGTATCCGGTATTGTGCTATTAATCAGATATGTCACCATATAATATTGTCCCCATGCCACTATAGTTGCTGTAATAAATCCGGCAATCAACGCTCCTCGGATACCACCTGTTGCATTTCCAAATACGCCTGCAGTCGCAGAATGGAAAAACAACACTATCATCGTAGGTACAAAAACATACCCGACAGTTTTCCCTATTATTAAAAGCCATAGCAAAGACCCGGCAAAAGCTCCTACAAATCCCAGTATAGAAGCAGTTGGAGCATAAGGATATACGATAGGGCAGTCAAGAGCAGGCTTTGCATTCGGCACAATCGTGTCAGCAATACCCTTAAAAGCCGGTACAATTTCACCAATCAACATTCTAACTCCAAATAAAACTATGGCAATGCCTGCAGCAAATTGGAGAGCTTGAATGAATGAAAATACAACAAAATTTTGATCGCCTGCTGCTTTTAATAGCTCTTCAATTCCAGGTGTTTTCTGTCTAACTAAAAGCAAAATTGAACCTATAACGTACAGCAGCCCCATGATTAAAGCTATCATTACATTTGAATCTCTTAAAAACTCAAATCCTTTAGGTATTCTAAATGATTCTGCATCGTTTTCTTTATTTCCAATTATTCGACCAAGCAAGGCGCCTATCAAAGCAGCCGACGAACTTGTATGTCCAAGTGCAACCTGGTCTCCGCCTGTAATCTTTCTCATTATCGGTTGAGCTAATGCTGGTTGAATGGTCCAGTAAAGACCTAAAAAAATCGACAAAAACAGGATCATTTTCCATGAAGGCACTGCCCCAGCGATATTTATGATTATCCCTGAAAAAACTACAGCAGTCCAGAACATCATATGCCCTGTCAAATATATATAATTCCATTTCGTAATCTTGGCCAACAGCACATTTACTAAAAATCCCAACACCATTGAAAGCGTAATAACTGTTCCATATTTTTGATTGAATGCTGCCTGACCTATAAAATTACCCAATTGTTGGCTTCCCAGGCCGAACACTTCTTTCCACATAGGCTGGAATACATTGAGAGCATTAACAATAATCCCTGAGCCTCCACTTATTATTAAAAACCCTATTATCGCTTTAAATGTACCGCTCATGGTCTGACTAAAATTTTTCCGCTGCAAAATCAAGCCTAAAAGTACTACCAACCCAATTAAAATTGATGGTTGCCCCAATATATTTGTCGCAAACCACAATACCAGAGACATTGATCTTTCCTCCCATCTATTTTTTAAAATATGATGACAAAACTTTTTCGATTTCGGTTTTATCAAAATAATTTTTTACTATTAAAACGGGTATTGATGATTTTGAAAGATTTTCCGCCAACTCTTTGTTTGTAATAATTAGATCTGCATTTTCAAACAGTGCTGTACTTACATCAGTATTATCTACATCTGCAGTAATACCTAACTTTTTCAACACACTTTCAATATTCATTCTCAATATGAGGCTAGTACCCTGACCCAAACCACATACCGCTAAAATTTTCATTTTTTCACCACCGTTATGTTAATTTTCTGCAGAATTTTTTTCGATGATATCTAACACATGTTGCTTTTCTGAAGCTCTAATAATTCCTTGAATATAAGTTGTGTCGTTCAATAACTTCACTAATTGCGATAAAGCTTTTAAATGCCCATTATGGTCAATTGCCCCAAATTCTATTACCAATTTCACCGGATCATTTGCCTCATTCCCGAAGTTCACCGGCTCTTTCAGGGTGATTAAACTCATGCAGACCTGTTTTACCCCGTCTTCCGGGCGGGCATGGGGCATGGCAATGCCCGGGGCGATGACGATGTAGGGACCCATTTCTCTGACGGTCCTGACCATGGCATCCACATAACGGGGCTCCACGAAACCATTTTCTACTAATATCTCACCTCCTATTCTTACGGCCTCTTCCCAACTTTTCGCTTCTACATTTAGTTTTATGGTCTTTTCTGTCAGCAAATCTTTTAACACCGGCTTGACAACTCCCTTCGAGCATTCATGTAGCGGCAATTTTAAATATTCTGCTAGGGCCGAAATAAGTTCTTTGCGGGATTTGATGGTGCAGTATCTTTCTATAATTGCCAGGATTTCTTCCATTGAAGGCTTAAAAACCTTTTCCTTTTCCGATTCAGAGCTTCTTGGAGTATGAAGGCTTATATACCGGTTTATCTTTTCCACGTCTTCCGGCGGCAGAAGGGGATTTACAATTATCTCAGGCAGATTGTCGCAGCAAGTGGGCACCGTGGATATAATGAGATCTACATGTTTATCGTGATTCAAGATTTTTTCTTTAACCTGGTGGCTTGCTATGGTGCCGACTATGTGAATATTTGCAAATTCCGCCTTTAATCTGGAGGACAGCAGTTTTGCCGTACCGATGCCTGTGCCGCAGACCACCAGCACCCTGTAAATGCCGACGCTGGAAGATTTGCACCTCTCCAGCGCAGCGCCGAAGTGGATGGTGATGTAACCTGCTTCTTCTTCGGGGATTTTGGCTCCCACGAAATTTTCCAGCGCTTTCAGTCCGTCTTTTACCACTCGAAATATGTGTTCATAATTTATCTTAATTTCTTCGAGAATGGGGTTTTTTAAAGGCAATCCATGCTTTAAGCGGTATATGGTGGGCCCCAGATGTTCCATTAAGCCCTTGTAAAGTTCGTCATCCGCCGAAAAATCTATCCCAAGTTTACTCTGGATATCTTCTATGATTTTTGCGGTTAGAGTCTGGAGCAGTGCCCAATTTTCCTTCATATACATTTCCGATACCGCAACTTTGCCGCCAAGCAGGTGGATGGTAATATATCCTATCTCGTCCGTCGGAATTTTCACATTATAACTTTCTTCCAATCTTTTAACCATGCTTGACGCTACGGCGAATTCTTTTGTGAGTCCGAGGCCCGATAGCTCTTCTCTCGGCATGGTAATATCTTTTCCCAACTGGATCCTCTTTAAAGCCAGAGCCAGATGTATGACAAGGCCCGAATATGCTCCATCTGAAAATACCGTCCCCAGTTGTTCTTCCGCCAGGCGCACGGCTTCTTCAATAGGAATTAAATCCAGGTCTTCAAACAATTTCCTTATCTGGAGATCCACCGCCACACCTACACGTCGGTGAATGGGAGCTTTTATTATATTAAGGGCCTTTTCCATTTCCAAATTTTCGGTAAGGAGGTTTACGACAGCCCGGCGGAGGTCTTTTTCGTTTCCCAGGACTTTTATGCCATACCTTGGCGAGGATTCAAGTTCCAGATTCTGATCTTTAAGCCATTCCTTCACCTTTTTCAGATCATTTATCACGCTCCCCCGGCTGACGCAAAGCACTTCCGCTAGATGTTCTATGGTTATATAATCCTTTGCCTGAAAAAGTTCGCTCAGTATAATTTTTTGCCTTTCTTCAGGCGAGAGCACATAGTTATAACTGTCAATACCGGCAAGCAGGGATAAGGCTTTTTCTTTTAATTTGGGAGAACCGGGGAATTCCACGCCACAGTTTGGCTTTCTTAATAATTGTGGCAAACCGTTGTCCATTAAAAAATCATCTATCCTGTCCAGATCATACCGGATAGTCCTGGGCGATACACGGAATTGTTCCGCAAGATTGGAGATTTTTACAGGCTTTTCGGCCGAAATTATGGTATTCAAAAGTTGTGCGCACCTTTCATCCATTTTCCATCGGCCCATCCTTTCTTCTCATTTTAAATTATATACCGGTATTACTTTTATGAAAAGTCTAACATATTTCAAGATTATTGTGGCAAAATTGGATTATACTTTTGAAATAATGTTGAATAATCGTGTGACATTAATTTTAACACTATTAATATAAATTATGATAAAATGGTATCCAGGAAAAAAAGCACTAAGATTTCGATTCGAAACAAAAACGGGGGGTTTTTGTGAAAAGGATAGTCGAAATCGACTTTTTTCGGGGAATTGCCATACTTCTGATGATGATTTTTCATACGGTATTCAATCTGAATTATTTTTTCGGCATGGATATAGAATTTACTAGAGGCTTCTGGTACTACGAAGGAAAACTTTCGGCCCTTATGTTCATATTTATAGCCGGGATAAGCTCCAATTTCAGCAAAAGGACCACAAAAAGAGGGCTCATGATATTCGCCCTCGGCATGCTGCTCACATTTATTACTTTTTTGCTTGATAGAAAAATGTATATAAAGTTCGGCATATTACATTTTATGGGGGCCGGTTATTTGTTATCTCCTCTGCTTAAAAAACTTGAGACCGGAATATCTCTTTTTATGGGGTTAATTATTATAATAACAGGCGATATTTTTTATAAGATTACAGTCGTTTCCCCATATTTATATCCTCTGGGTCTTATGGGCAAAGATTTTGCGTCTCTTGATTATTATCCTCTTTTCCCATATATGGGGGTGTTTATTTTAGGAATCGTATTTTACAGACTGGTGTATTTGCGTGGAAATAGGGTTCTGTCCATTAATTTAAAACCAAATCTATTGTCCGAGACGGGCCGATATTCCCTCATCATTTATCTCGTCCATCAGCCGGTCATACTGGTATTACTATATATATCAAAATATCTCGACGTTTTTTAAAGCCTTCAATTTTTCCTTTTGGGCTTTCTGCCAAGATATATCCTGTCGGGATCCACCTTCATTCGAAGTATCATTAATTCTTCATGCGTGGGCGGATCCATGATCTTTGCTCTGGACACATCTAGTTCCCAGCCTGTGTTCTCCTTTACATAATCCGGATCTATACCCGGATATATTTCGGTCATGCACAGTATTCCCGTTTCCGGATGGGGCTTCATTTTGCAAAGGTCCGTTATCACTACCAGGTCTCCTCCCCGGTAAAGCCCGTAATCGAATCTCGTCTCGCCTTTCGGGCCCCTCATTCCCGCCGGCGTTGTGAGATACTCTACACTCTCCGGCATACGACGCTTTTCATGCACCATCATGGCAATGATCTTATCTGCCACCGATGCTATACTATTTGCTCCACCGCTGCCGGTGAGTCTAACTTCAGGGCCTTTCCCGTGTCCCGAAACTCCGGCTGGCCAGTACCCTCCGATGGAAGTGGAATTCAAATTGCCATATTTGTCGCACTCTGCAGCCCCCAATACTCCAAGAGTGCAAAAGCCCCTGTTTGCTATGGTACCGAAGGCATCCGCCAGGGTGGATAGGGTCGATGCCTGATAGGCTGCCCTGGGGTCTGCCACCGAAAGGGGGATGTGTTCTATCTTCGGCCCAACGGTCCCGGCTTCAAGAATGATAGTCATATCAGGCGCATGCATATGCTGGGCCAGCATGGCCGCCATAAGCGGCAGGCCTGTACCTACAAAAGCAAAGCAGCCGTCTGGCATTTCCCTGGCGGTGGCCACCGCCAGAAGTTCCATGTTGGTATATTTATCTTCTTCAAGGCCCATTTTTTCAAGATAATCTCTGTATTCGCCGATATCAACGTTTGTCACTGTCTGATGACTCCTTTCAGACAAAATGTAATTCAGACATGAAGTCAGTTTCCAGGCAAGATGGTCCGGCGCCGCAGCTTTTAGCTGCTTTTGCGCGTGGTCCTAAATCTATCCAGTTCTGGATTGTAATGATACTCCGGTTTTGTCCTTAGAGAAAAAAGTTTATTCATACCGATTTTGTTGTAAAAATAATCCCATTCATCGGCAGTGCTTCCCACATGCTTGTGCCAGAATTCACGTACTTTTTCCACAGGCTGATGGTTAATCTCTTTTGCATATTGCCTGAACCAGTCGTAATCGTAATCGTAATAATTCGGAACAGCGCTGGGATATGCCCCGAAAGGCTGCTCCACTATGGCATGGACGAAGTGGGCCGCAATCTGATTGTGTTCCGGCACCGCCCGGAGTTCCTCCGGCGGACATATTCTTTCACATTCCACGATAAGGATTCTGCCGCACAAAGATTGGTCCACATCCGGTCCGATTAAACCTTCTATCCTCACCGTACCGTCAATGGCCACCCGCTGGGCGTGGATCACACACACTTCCGGCAGAAGCGGCGGCACCAACAGGACTTTGACGCCTTCTCTGCCGGTGTACTTGTCGGACTTTATTTTTCCTTCCCTATACGCGTTCGTCCTGTTGCCGCACGTATCTTCACCGGCATTAAATCTCCTGGGCCGCAGACCGAAACCCTCGAAGGGATCATCTATTACTTCATATTTTTTTGGTGGGATTCCCGGATGTATGAATTCCCCATTTTCATCCCTGCCCCTGAGGCCCGCTTTCCCAAACGTGTCGTAATTCAAAATATCGCTTCCCAAATCACCCATGCAAGGCATGAACGGCAGGCCGTATTTCCCAGCCAGGGTTCGCTGGGCAAAGCTCCAGTTGCTGTAGTCTTCCACCAGCTCTATTTTGCCCGTCTCAATTCCCTGCCTTATGGCATAAGCCACCGGCATGCCGCCCTCCAGACCCAGATATGTAGTTTCCAGCCATTTGATGAGCCCCGCCCCGGCCAACATTTCTTCCACCAGGGTGCCGCCATTCATGGTCACGAAAAGTTCTCCGATACCCTGCCTGACTATTTCCCGGGCAATAGCCATGGGGCGTCGGAGAATGGTAAACCCTCCGAAGGCTATGTGAGTTCCGGGTTTTATGAAACGTTTTACCGCCTCCTGCGCGGTCATGACTTTTTTATTTATATCACTATTCAAGATAACACCTCCAACGCAAGTGACTTGCTTCACCTGTTCCAGAACCATTACCGATCAGGAATGCCCTTTCCGAAAGAATCGAAGCTAAAACCGTATAGAGCTTGGTTTTAATCTGCTGCAGCCTTTATCATTTCCGTCAAATTCTCCAGCATGGCAAAAATCTCATCTTCCAGCTCATTTAATTTTTTGCTCGTCTCTTTGATATAAAAAAGGGAACTTTCAAGTTCTTTTTTAATAATACCGGCTTCTTCCTTATCGAGTTGCCTTAAAGTATTCTCATAGTCTTTTGCTTGCTGCACGGCTTTTTGAGTAAGCAGCATTGGTTCGCACAAGCTGTTTACCTGAGCATTTAGAAGCCAGATAAAGCTCATAAATTTATCTATTTTTCCCATAAGTCAGCACCCCGTTGAACAAAATTTAAATAATTAATTAAGCTTGCCGAGAGAAGTCAACAGCACTTATTTTCTTCGATGCTCTTTTATTCAAGGTTTCCCGCCCGAAACCCATTAAAATGATAATAAAATTTACCGCTATCCCAAGAAAGAGCGGATCGATATTTTCAGGCAATAGGTTTTTACCAGCAAGCATGGAAAGCGGCCCCATTATCATGGACAGGATGGCAAAATTCTTATTAACCCTGCCTTTAAAAAAAAGCGCAGCGCACAGCGGGATAAAAATTCCCGCTCCTCTGAGCCCCATGGACATGAAATTCCAGTTCAATATCATGGACTTAATATTTCCCATTATGAAGATTAGGGTAAGCGACAGCACAAACATTATCATGAACCGGGTAAATTTTAATTTGGATATATCGTCTGCATCTTTTTTTATATAACGGCCGTAAATGTCATTAGTGAGTATGGTGCTGATTCCAAGGGTCAACCCAGCTCCACCACCAACGGTAGCTATAAGGAGAGTCGCCAGCACGATTCCTCCAAACCACGGATTCATGATTTTAAGCACAAAATATGGAAACGCCAAGGCCGGATTTATATCGGGAAAATGAATTCTCATGTAAAGCCCTATGAAAGTTCCAGCCACCCCGATGGGAGGAATTACAGCAGCGCTTATTAACGCTCCGGCTCTCGCCTCTTTTAAACTTTTCCCGGAAATCACAGCCTGTATATAAGTTTGGGTGGACAGCACTCCTATCACCAGAGAAAAGCCTGCTGCAAAATCTACCCAGAATCCCCTGCCGAAAAGGCTGAAATAGGGAAAAGCTGGCAATTCAGCCATGTATCCAGAAATTCCCCCTCCTCCTGAAAAAGCAATGGTGCCCCCCACCAGCATGGAAAGATAAATGAGCAGAAGTTTGGCTATTCCTACAAGGCCGGTGCCCCATACGCCGCCGAACCCTACATAAGCCGCCATCAATATGATTGAAAAAGCGGCAGCTGCTAAGGGCGGCATATTGAACATAGCCGTAAGAAGTGCCACTGCCGATAGAACCTGGGCCACAACGCTCAAAAAAATCCCCAGCGATGAAAAAAGGCTGGATACGGGCCCTGCCGCCGGCCCGAACTCCTCTGCCAGCATTTGGGGCACAGTGTATTTGTCTGTATTATAAAGGGGCTTCGCAAACAGCAGCCCCAGTATCAGGCATCCGATGCCCGCTCCGAGATTGAACCAGCAGGCTGAAAAACCATATACGAAAGCAAGTTGTGCAGTCCCTATGGTGGATGCACCTCCCACCAGGGTCCCTATGATTATGCCAGCCACCACAAGAGAGCCGGCCTTTCTGCCGCCCACGGAAAAATCTGCATTGCTTTTTATGTTTCTGCCGGAATATACCCCCACCACGGTAATGGCTGCCAAAGTTGCCGCAATGCCTGCTATATGCGCTGCCGTCAAATCCATCATCTAACCTCCTTGTAGTTGCAGTTGATTTGAAATTGTTGTTAATATATTGCGATTATGAAAATGTCTGATAGCTTTGTTCTTTATAATACTATAATCTTTTGAAATAATCAATCGGATAAAATACAGGCTTATCTATTGATATTACATTCAGGGGGCATGAAACGGCAAAGTCCTTTGTGTTTCAGGGGTTGACCGCAGACCTTGAGAAAGTATTCAGATAAGTTTTCACGCATCAACTCCGGCTTTAAACAATTCCATCACTTCTTCTTTTGTAAGGGAGTTTATAAATACTTCGCCTTCTGTGATGATGGAACCAATCAGATCCCTTTTTCTTTTCTGAAGCTCATCGATTTTTTCTTCTATTGTCCCCTTTGTTATAAGTCGGAATATCTGCACATTGTTTTTCTGCCCGATTCTGTAAGCCCTGTCGGAGGCCTGCTCCTCCACCGCGGGGTTCCACCAGGGGTCAAAGTGTATTACGGTATCCGCAGAAGTTAAGTTCAATCCCACTCCTCCGGCCTTGAGGGATAGAAGGAATACTTCACCTGAGCCGCTGTTGAAATCCGAAATAATCTTTTTTCTTTCTGAAACCGCAGTGCTTCCGTCAAGGTACGTATATCTTATGTCCATTTTGTCCAGGGTCTTCTTAATTATATCCAGCATCGAGGTAAACTGCGAAAACAGAAGCACCCTGTGCCCGGCGCTCAAAAGCTCGTCCAGCAGTTCCTTCAGAAGCTCCATCTTGCCGCTTTCCCCTTTATAGTTTTCTATAAAGATTCCCGGGTGGCAGCATAGTTGCCGGAGCCTCAATAAAGCCGAAAAAATGTGCATTCTGCTGTTTTCAAAGCCTTCTTCTTGTATGCGCTCCTCCAATTCCTCCTTCACTTTCATAAGGTAAGCCTGGTATATCTTTTTCTGCTGTGGGGTCATATCAACCATTAGAGTCGTTTCTATCTTTTCCGGGAGTTCCTTCAGCACCTCTTTTTTTGTCCTCCGCAACACAAAAGGAGCAATGAGCTTGCGTAATTCTTTTAAGGCTTTGCTGTCGCCTTCTATAATCGGTTTCTGGTAATTCTCCTTGAAATATTTATAAGAATAAAGATATCCCGGCATGATAAAGTCAAAAATAGACCATAGTTCTGCCGGTGAGTTTTCCATGGGGGTTCCCGTCAGGGCAAGCCTTGCTTTTGAAATAATGCTTTTTACGCTCTTTGCATTTTGCGATTCAAAATTTTTTATATGCTGCGCTTCATCCAGTATGCAGCAGTAAAATTTGTGGCGCTCATAAAGCTCTATGTCGTTTCTTATCAGAGGATACGAAGTAATAACCACATCGTACTCTGGTATTGTTTCTGCAAGCGATGTGCGGGTGCTTTTGTTCCCGGCAACCACAAGAGTCTTCAGGGATGGCGCGAATTTTTTAATCTCGCTCTCCCAGTTGTATACTAGAGTGGAAGGCGCCACAATCAGGGACGGGTGGCAGGAGGCGTCTTTCTCCTTTGCCGAAAGCAAAAGTGCAATCGCCTGCAGAGTCTTCCCAAGGCCCATGTCGTCGGCCAGGATTCCTCCCAGCCCATTGTTTGCCAGCACGCCAAGCCATTTATAGCCGGTCACCTGGTATTCCCTCATATTGGCCTGCAAACCCCGTGGAAGTTCCATCTTCATATTTCGGGATTCAATAATGTCATCTATTACCCTGTTCAATGAATCAGCATTTTCTATCAGAAGCGGGACATCCGACCGGTATTTGCCAATTATCCCCATCATTCTGTATCTGGAAATGTTTATTGAATTTCCCTTTATTTCCTCTCTTGGGATATCGCTCAGTATTTCTCCGAGCTTTTTTACGTTTTCATCTTCGAGGCTTAAGATTTCGCCGCTCTTGAGCTTAAAAAAGCGCTTTTTTTCTCTGATGGATTTCAGAATATCTCCCGCGGTCTTCCTGTCAATGCCCAATACATCCAAATTTATCTCGAGAAGGTTCCCGCCCAGCGATTTTATGGAAGACTTTATTTTTGGGGATTTTATAGAAAAAAGGTGCTTCACTTGAGAAGAATAATACAAATCGCCCAGTTCCGCAAGGCGCGGCACCACATCCTTTATGAATGTATAAATACTATCATCATCTTCTAGATACAGCATATCATTATTACGTCTAAAACCGCACCCCGCAAGTAGTTCCAGCACATGCTTTTCTTTATCGTATTCCCTGACAATAAACCGCGCTGCATCGCTATTTTCATCAAACGGGTCCACTTGATGATCGCCGTATAAGAACTTCAGTTTTGCCGATATGCCCTGTTTATACTTATCAAAGTGCATTTGAATTTTCAGCGGCTTTTTGATATACAACTCGTTCAAATTTCGTCCAATGGCAATGTTCGGGCTTTTTTCCAAGCTGGGCAGAATATGAATCAGTTTTTTTAAGCCTTCATCCGAAAAAACAAGTTCCGGTTTGTTTTTCCTGATAAACCCTTTTACTATGGGATAAACAGGATCATTTTCATCGATTATGTAAACTGTATCTCCCTTTAGTATAAAGTTATAGTTTCTGTCGAGCGGGATGCAGCCTTTAAATTCTTCGCTCTTTATTGAAATTTTATCCTCTTTGCTGTCCATGACTATTGAAAAAGGAATTTTGCACTCAAAATGGGCCTGCATGTTTTTTTGAGGGAAGCATAAAGTAAATCTTTTTTCGCCCATGGCTGAAGCTATTTTCTTCAAAAAGAGCATGTTTAAATTTAAATTCTTTCCCTTCATGAAAACTTTGGAATTATACGGGACAAACCTCCCGATGCTGCCCTCCAGCCGATACAGCTCCAGTAAAACATCCAGGATTCTCTTATCTTCTTCTGCAAAATCGTGCAGTAGGGGATTGAAAGCAAACAGTTTGCCAAACTCATAAGGTTTTTTTTGCAGATAAGCCTGAAGGAAATCATAATAATTCCTGATGCTGTACATGCGCTCCACTCCAATTTTCATGCGCATTACAGCAATAATATCCATGTCGTGATAACCGTTGAAATCTATCTCGTAATCGACGTTTACCACAGCTTTGTTTTCATTTATATCATAGCTCAGTAGTTCGTCCAGCACCTGACTTTCAATATCCGCGCGCATACGAAGCAGTTTATCGATAAATTCCTGTTTCGGGTCTGATTTTTCCGTCATTATGGAGTTGGAGTTCTGCAGATAATAAAGCAGTGCCACGATATGTTTGCATACTGCTTCATTCTGGATAAAATAGGGACAATTGCAGAGGGCGCTTTGCAGGCGCTGACCGTCAGTATATAAAATAACCTGATAATCTTTTTCCCCGCTGACTATGGCGTAAACCTTCTTGTCTACAAAAAAGACCTTCTTTACCGCGCCGCTCCTGTAATAGTCAAACCCGCGCCGCCTTATTGTTTCAGAAGCAATGTCTGAAATCATACCCTCATTTACGGTAAACACGAAAACCACCCTGATATGTAAAATTCTGTGCCGAATGATTTTGGTGCAGAAAGTCGCTTTATTGTCCGAGATTGCCAGCTCTAGTTTTATACAAAAATCACATAATCAATTATAGTGTAAAAAAACTCCAGTGTCAAAAAAAATCGCCTCAAAGCTATGAGGCTAAGTTTAATGAATTGTCTTATTATAAAAAAGCCCCATGTATAATGTTCACTTCACCATACTCCATGCTGTGTATGAGCTCGATAATCTTTCTCTCCTTTTCGGTCAGTGCAATATAAGCCTGTAAAGCCTGAGCAGTATAACCGCCGTTTCAGCACGGCTTGTGGGGCGTTTAGGCTCAAATTTTCTTTCCGGTGTGCCGGTCATAATAGATTCCCTTGCTACAATCGCCGCAGCATCTTTAGCCCAGGAATCAATTTTATCCCAGTCTTTGAAACTTTCCAGTTGACTTTCTTCGCCGGGCTTAAAGCCCTTTTTCTCCAATAGATTGCCGATTATCTTTGCCATTTCCTGCCTGGTAATAATCCCTGAAGGATCAAATGCATCTGCCGATTTTCCGTTCACCAGGCCGCTTTCATATGCAGCCGCGACAGCATCGTAATACCAACTGCTCCTGGCAACATCTTTAAACGGCAATACCGTATTATAGTTCGGTTCATATTTCATCATGCGGGAAATCAGAGCACAAAATTCGGCACGAGAAATGCCTGATTTGGGGTCGAATATGGATTCGCTCTTCCCCTTGATGATCCCTTTGCCAGCAAGATTCTGAACGGCATCTTTTGCCCACAAAACGCCTTGCAAGTCCGAAAATTGTTTTACGCTCTGCTTTACAAAATATCTGCTGAAGTGATTCGCAATGAATTTCACCATGCCGGTACCTTCGTCGTAAAGTCCGCCCACCGCTTCTGCCGTTCCATCCAGATGGAGAAGAAATACGGCTAATTGTTCCTTTAAAGAAGAATCATCTGTGCAGGGAATTCCGACACACAAAGGTTCATTGAAACCATTGAAGGCATTTGATTCAACCTGCGCTTCAAATTCAACAACACGGGCATTCTGCGGCACCACGGCCTTCGCCTTTTCTGCAAGTTTTGAATAATCTATTCGCCTGGCTAGAAGAGCAACCTCTTTTCCATTGGCTTGTTCGCCAAATGTGCGCGGGGTTATTTCAAAAAATGCAATGCTGCTTTTAACCCTCAGTGCATCGATTTGTTTGAGCAGTTTTTCAGCTTCTTTGTCGATGATTATTTTGATTTCATCACAGACAACTTCAGGCGCTACAATTGTAATTTTTGTCTTCAGCCATCGAACATCTTCCTTTTTAATGAGCCCTCTTTCTATCATTGTCTGCAGGATTTGATCCGTCTGGGCCATGGCTTTTTCAATATCCGAGGCTTCAAGATGTACGGCGGCTTTCCCCGACTCAACCTTTACCTTATCTGCAGACAATTCGATAATACCAGCCTTTTCCAGCAGTTTCTGCAGTTCCTCAAAGGTATAGCCTTCTACTCCTTCCGGCAAGGTTAATGAAGAGGACGCAGATCCGGTTACTTTGACCTCGACTTTTTCCGTCCTGGACATTAATGGAAAATAGTAATTCCCGTTTTTAGAATTCTTGTCTAGTTTTATAGCATATACTTCATACGTCCCCCGCGTATACATTGTGATTTCCGCTTCTCCGTTTTTATCGGTGGTATACTCTCTGCTGCCTACATAAACGGTGGCGTCTTCAATAGCGCGCTTTTCGCCGTAGCCTCCAAAGTCTTCTTCCTTGTTCGACCTTCCCGTAACCTTAACTTTAATGGTCTCACCTGGATCTAAGGTCGTGGGCGAAACATCAATTTCTCCAAAATGCGAATCAAGGTCTCCATAATACCATTCTACAGTGTCCCCGTCTTTAATGGGCCATACACCGGCACCCTGATTGATGAGATACTTATTTACCCTCACAAGCCATCCGCATGTGGGGTGTTCATTCTTAAA
Organism: Biomaibacter sp. TOL; assembly: GCF_059717795.1. NCBI lineage: Bacteria > Bacillati > Bacillota > Clostridia > Thermosediminibacterales > Tepidanaerobacteraceae > Biomaibacter > Biomaibacter sp. TOL. The sequence goes on from NZ_AP046092.1 coordinate 728,535, forward strand.
ATCGAATTCTTCCTCCCCCGCCATTCGGGCGATGTAATTGTCATTGTATCCTATATAATTGTCTTTTATATTTTTCTTATTCCATGCCACAATGGTGGCCAGCATGACGGTGGGTTTTGAAAATACATGTTCCTCACCGTCAGGGTCGGTAATTCTGTACTTTCCGTCGCTGGCCTTGTAGCTTTCCGGATCAAACGTTACAACGTCGTCGAAGACGGTCTTTTTATATCCTTCGATTCTTATTTTTACATCTATATTGTTGTCGGGAATTATGCTGGGCTTGCCAACCGTAATAAAAGCCGGTACCGGCCTGACGAGGCTTTCTTTCGTTTCAGCCGTTACATAAAAATTGCCTTCCTCGGTTGCCGTAAATTCAGCCTTTCCCTGGGCGTCGGTCGTCTTTTCTGTTCCGTTGAAAAAAACGGATTGATTTGCGGCAGGAGAATTGCCTTCTCCTGTTATCTTTTCAAGCGTTACTGTAAAATTGTCACCCACACTCACCCTGTTTTCAGACAGTGATAGGGAAGTCAAAACGGGGTCCCACAGGGCGTCGTCCACCAGCACGATGGAGTCCCCGTCTGCCAGCAGGGTGGACGGCAGGGCCTGGCCCCCCTTTCCGTTAAGCATCCACTGCCAGCCCTCTTCACCCTCAATGGTGCTGATCAGGCCGTTGGACATCTCATAGGCGATTCCGGCTTTTTCAAATGCAGACTTAATAGCCTCTAGCAGCGTGGTTTCCCCTATGGTGATCTCAACCGCCGTCTCGGGCAGCAGGTTCTCCTCCGCCCCCTCCACCCGGACGGTGACCGTCCCAGTGTAGGTGCTTTTCACGGTGAAGTCCCGCTGCACCGTGAGGCCGTTGCTGGTAAAGGTAGCCTGATAAGTGCCCTCTTCCATCTGAAAGCAAAAGGAGAAGGCTCCCGTTTCGTCTGACCGGGTTTGGTCCGTATAGCTCTTGTTCTCATCGGTGGTCCGAATGACCAGCAAAGTCACATCGGTGTCAGGCGTGGTGGTGCCAGCGGCACTCACCCTGTTTCCATCCACCGCCACCGTTGCAGTCAGGTAGTCGGTGGCCCGGACTGCCGGGGGCAGCGCCCCCAGAGCCAGGGCCAGCATCAAGAAAATTGTCAAAAAATAGTAGCTTTTTATTTTAATGATATTATTCCCCGCCAAAGTATTCCCTCCTTCACTCAGCAATCACGTCGGCCAGCGGCCTTGCCCGCAGCCATTTGTCCCAAATAAGGACTTTCATTATATAGCGGTCACGGTCCGCTGCCGGCACCCTATAAAACCCGGTAACCCGGTAAGTCTCCCCGGGGGCAAAATCCTTGCCCGCAAAGGTCTGGTACACCATCCCGCCGGTGTTCCTGTCATAAACGTTGATCTGTATGATTGCCGCCTGGGTGGAGGATGAAACATTGGTCACCGCCACGCCGAGTTTCATATAATCGTCCCCTTCATCTTCCTCCAGTTTTTCCACGGCAAAATCATCCCCGGCCACCGTCAGGCTGCCGGCGCCGCTGATAGTCCCGTCATCCTTGAGGGTCACGGTGAGTTTTACCGTTCCGGGGGCAAGCGCCTTTACGCGGTAGGATATATTGCCTTCCGAATCGGCTTCCTGCGTGATTTCTGCCACGTTATCGTCGCCGGTCTGCCAGGAAATGAGGCTGTCATCCACAAAAAGTCCCTTTTGATTTTTTGCCCGGATGCGGATGCTCTGCCCCGGCTTCAGCACCAGGCCGGCGGGATATACATCCAGGGAGGTAATCTCCCCTGTAGCCGGGCTTCCCACCGCCTGTATCCTGTAGAAAATGGTGGAAACTCCTTCTTCGTAGAACTGAACCAAGGCAGCCAGCGCTTGCAAAGCTTGGTCTGTGGCCATACCCGGGTCTGCCGTATCAGTATGCTTGAAAACACCGGCGTTTGATCCGCTGGTGATCTGAAAGCTGAGGAAACCCGTCACGGCGTTGCCCCCGCCCTTGGTGAATTCCGGCCCCTGTGGGTCGATTCCCCACGCTGTAAGCCCCATGATGACCTGGGCGCAGGATTCGGAATTCAGGCTTCCCCAGGAACCGAATTTCCCATTATAGTTCTGATTCTTGCTCAGCCAGGCTATGGCCTTTTCCCCCGCTGCCTTCACCTCCACCCGGTCCCTGTAGGGCGCCAGGGCATAGAGGGCCATCCCGGTCATATCCGGGTCCGGAGTGGTGCTGCCGTAAGCCCAGCCGTCGCCGGCCTTATTTTTCAGGATATAGCTTATAAATTCTTCTCTATTATGAAGGCCTTCTACCACAGGATCCGGGGCATTGGCCGCATCCAGGGCGATCAGCCCCCACACGGCGGCATTGATCCCCTGCCCCATTCCGGGCCAGCGGACAATGGCGTCGATCAGGTCCACCCCTCCCACATTGGTCGGATCCCCGCCGGCAGATACCACACCCATCACGGTGCGCTCGTAATCGGTCATCAAACTGCCAACACCGGATTTGGCAATATCTTCTTCCTGTCTTTCCAGATAGGTCTTGCCCTCGCTGTCCACATAAGGCGCTCCGGTGATATCCTCGCCGGCAGCGTTGAGGCCGAAGGCTGCCCAATCCTCTGGAGCGCCCTGATTCTTCCTGTACCAGTTCAGGGTCAGCTCCAGGGCCTTGCGGATTTCATCCAGGGACACCGTTTCCACTGCTGCCGACTTCACCGTCAGGGTGATTTTCCCCTCCAGGGCAGGGTAGCGCCTGACCCGGGCCCGGATCACCGCCTGGCCTTCCGCCACGCCTGTTACGATGCCGCTGCCATCCACGGTGGCCACCGCCTCCAGGCTGCTCGCCCACTCCAGCGGCTCACCCAGCACGGCCATTCCGCCCGGTTCCAGCAGCTCTGCCTTGAGGGCCGCCGCTTTGCCGATCTCAATCTGGTCTACCGTGGAACTCACCCGGAGGCTCAGTCCATCCGTTTCGGAAAATACAGTCACAGTAACGGCATCCTGGACCTGCGGATTGTCCGCACCCTTGACGCTGATCAAAGTCTTGCCCGGCGCCAGGGCCGTGACCAGGCCGTCCTCATCTACCGTAGCCACCGATGGGTCGCTGCTTTCCCAAATAAGACCCGCACGGTACACCTTGCGTCCGTAGCCGTCGGTAATCTCCGGCCGGCAGGTATAGCTGCCCCCTGCCAGCATCCCGAAATCTCCCTCAGGCAGGGAAAGTTCCACCGGCTCCGGGGCATAGCTCCCATCGGCGAACTTCAGGAGAGAAGGTGCCTGAGCCTTTCCGCCGTCTCCAAAGCCCACCACGTATATTTCTCCCCTGGGGCCGTAAACGGATGGGGCATTCAAGGCATATCCCGTGTCCCCAGTGGTCCACTTCAGGCTGCCATCGGGCTTTATGGCATAGAGGGCCGTGCCCAGAGATACCACCACTGTGCCGTCCGCATCCACCCGGGGCGGATGGCCATAGTATGTTTCCCTCATCAGGAGTTTGCCTTCTGCTTCATATGACCATTTTTCCTCACCGGTCTTCGTATCCAGGGCGTGGAGCACATTGTCGGCGGTCTTGTAATATAGTGTGTCCCCATACACCGCCGGAGCGGATAGAAGCTGGTTCACGTCCAGATGCCACTTCTCGCTGCCGTCTCCACCGTTTAAGGCCACCAGGACGTTACGCTCTGTTATATTGGCCACTTCCCGGTTGCTCATGGCCAGGTACAGGTCGCCCTCCTCATCCACGGCCATGCGCTGTTCACCGCTCCAGGCATATCCACTGGCGCCTAAAACATGCATCCTGTAATTGGCAAACGACTTGAGCCATTTGCGGCGGGAGCCATCCGGGTTAACGGCGCTGATGACACTGCCTATCCCCACGTAAATGGTGCCGTCCGGGGCCACCACAGGGGTATTGCTGTTAGTTGTTCCTCCCAGGTAAAAGCGCCATTTTTCCGCTCCCGTGATCCTATCCACGGCATGAAGGTAATAATCCTTGGTGGATACATACACCGTATTCCCGTCCGGAGAGAGGGCGGGCGAAGTGCCGGTGCAAACCTCCCCCACCTCACACGTCCAGAGCACGTTTCCCTTTGAATCTATGGCATAAAGGCGGCCGTTGCCGGAGGCGATGTAGCAGTTGTCTTCCCCATCAAAGACGGGCCCCTTGCCTCCAATCTTATAACAGTCCCCCGCCTGGTCCAGGTCCACCTTCCAGTTCATTTCCCCGTCGGGGCTGATGGAGTAGAGGTAGCCGTTTTCCGGCGTCAGATAGACATTGCCCTCCTCGTCCACCGAGGGGCACTCGTCATACCTCAGCTTGGAATTTTCGGGAAAGACGAGCTCCCCCCTGCTCATCCAGGGCTGCTGCCCGGCCGTATCCCGCACCCACTCCATCACCGGGGATTCACTTGTCCCGGCCCAGGCAGGGACCACGGGCCAGATACCGGCCAGCATTACGGCTGCCAGAAACCAGGTAAGGATCCGTATTGCCCTTTTCTTCATCTTCATCGCTCCTCCCCTATTGATTCAGAGTTTCCTGGACGCTGGCGTAGGTCTCCCCCGTCTCAGCGTCCCGGGCGGTAATCAGCAATCGGTAGTATCCGGAAGCAGGAAGGCGCAGCCCCAGCGGCAGCTCCTCCTCCCGCCCCGCCGCCAGATTCAATGCAATCCTGGTTCGGGCAGGCGCAGCATCATCTTCTCCCACCAGTTCCACCAGGATGATAACATCTTTAGTCTCACCCAGGGTATTTTTCACCTTCAGGCTCAGTTCTCCCAGAGAACTGCCTTTCCAGCGCTCCCTGTGGGCAATACCGATCTCTACGCCCTGACCGTAGTATGCGTTTTGCTTGATAGCGATCAGACCAACTTCCCCGCAGGTGGCATAGAGTATGCCGTCTTCATCCACGGTCAGGCTCTGGGGCGGCATGAGGGAATACTCGTCCCCAATCTGGATGGTGCGCAGCACCTGACCGGTGGCATCGTCCACAACATATATCCAGTCCCCCACCAGATAGACCTCTCCGTTTTCTCCCGGAACCGGCGTAAAGTCTGCTGCGTAGGCGGCTCCCACATGTATGCAAACCCCTCCCGGGTCCAGAATTCCCGAACACCGTTCTTTGCCCCTGCCGTCCAGGAAAACGAATGAGGTTTTCTCCCCAGTAACGATATCCTTGGGATAGACCAGATATATGTCGCCATCGCCGGAACATGATACCTTCGCAGACCGTTTCAGCGCATAAGTCCAGTTTATGACTCCCTTCGGGCTGAGGCACACCAGGGTATAGGCTCCTCCCCTTTCCTGCTGCAGCAGCAGGTCCCCGTCTGGGGTCATCGTCTTCAAGGACAGAGTCTCACCGGCCTCAGGAGCATTCAGCAGGGTTTGCCGCTTGTCTCTTTCCACCCGCATGACGCCCTGTTCCCCGGCGGCATAGAGCGAACCGTCTTCCGCAAGAAGGAAGCCTCCGTCATCGCTGCCAAGGTCCAGGGGACTATCCCAGAGGGGCTGTCCCGACGGGTCCAGCCTGTAAAGCTTGCCTCCGGAGGTGAGGGCATAGATGCTGTCCGCCCCGGCCGCCAGGTCCGCCACGCCGTCTCTTCCGGCCTGATACTTCCATTTCACCTGGCCTGTATCAGGATCTACGGCTATCACCATGGTGTTAGTGGTGCTGAACACATATACGGTGCCGTCAGGTCCCACTCGGGGCCTGAGCCCCAAGGAAATACCGTAAAGATCCCCAAGGTCCGCAGTCCAAAGCAGCGTGCCTGTGGCTTTTTCCGCCGCCTTCAGTTGGTTATTGTTGACGTAAAATATTTTTCCGTCCCGGCCCATAACATGCTGGGCCCACTTCTTCCACCAACCTCCCTCCAGCTCGATGCTCCAGAGGATATCATAGGAAGCCGGCACCACCTCCTCCCCGATGGTGCAGGAAAGGGCCGGGTAATTCTTCAGGGTGGCGGTGAGGGTGGTGGTTCCAGCCTTCTTCCCCCGAAGGCTGGCATCATAGCGGATGTCATATATGCTGCTCAGTCCCTGGTAGTTCAACATGCTGGCCACTTCGCCGTCCGCCAGGGTCCAGGTCAAAGGCTCTGTGGTGATGATCTCCCCATGCTGATCGTAGACGAAGGCCGACACCGACGGCAGACTTTCTCCCACCTGGCCGCTTATCTTTTCCACCCTGTAGGCCCGGGCGGCTTCCTCGGTCTTCAGGCTACCGAAGTCGCCCTTTTCCTCGATCAGATAGATACCGGCAGGCACCGGAACATTCCTCACGGTTACTGAGATTGCGGCGCTGATCTCAGGGTAGTCCTTGACGCTCACGGTGATTACCGCCTGTCCGGTGTTCACGGAAGATGCGGTTAGCAGGCCGTCCGCCACCGTGACAAGGCTGTCGTCGCTGCTTGTCCACACAAGCTCCGCTCCTGACAGTGTCACGCCGTTCTGGTCCAGCACCCTGGGCACGATGCGCCTGCTGGCCCCGTTTTGCAAGGTTAGGCTGTCCTCATCCACTATCAGGGATGCGGGCTCCGAACCGGAAAGGTCGTAAAGTCCCGCTTTTTCTACTCCTACCAGAACACTTCCTATCATCCAGAAGCGGTACAGGGCCCCTGCTTCTCCCAGAGAAAAATACCCGTAATGAAAGAAATCCAAATTGTTGGGATAATCATCATAATATGCCATACCCTCTCCGTCCGGGCTGTAGATTTCGCTATTGGTATAGAGCCGGTTGTCGGCGCCCCACAGCCCAAATCCGGCAGTGCCGGAAAGCCTCCGGGCAATGGTGCCGTCCACGGGATCAAAGCCGGCAATAAAGATGTCCGAGGCAGCAGTCTCCTTAACCAGGAAATAGACATGCCCCTCCGGGTCCAGCACCGGCTTCTTGCCCAAATCCCACAAACTGTCCAGATCCGTGCGGGACCATTTTACCGTCGGGCTGCCACCTACTTCTGCCGGAGGAGTCAGCCCATAGAGATACCGGAGGGTGCCGTCCGAAATATCCCCTGCAAGGAGGATCACGGTGCCGTCCGGGGCCACCCCTGCCTCGGCCAGTATGGGCCAGGCAGCGGTGTATCGCCACAGGAGGCTGCCGCTGGCGCCGTCAACCACCGACAGGGTATCCCCAGCCACCAGGTAGACCCGGTTTGCCCCGTCTACTGTGGGCACCATTTGAAAATTATTATAATTACTTGAGCCCATGGCCCGCAAGTCCTTGCCCGCGTTGTATTTCCACCGGACCTCGCGGGTATCCGGCGAAATGGCGTAAAACACATTGTTCTCACAGCCTGCGATCACCAGCCCTCCGTGGGTAACAGCTGGCGGAAGCACGATATTCGCGGGCAACTCCACCGACCAAATGGTTTCCCCTGTCATAGGGTCCAGGGCCAGCAAAAGCTTATCCCGGGCCGTCAAGATATATTCTGTACCTCCGATGGTGGCTACCACCGGCTCCACGGTAATCGCCGGGTTCTTGAAGCCGTCCCTAGGGTTTCCGTCCCCGTCCAGGGCCCGAAGGGTATATGTACCAAAAGCCCCTTCTTTACATGCATAATATACCGAACCATCGGAACCGGGCACCGGCACCCCCATATACCTCATATCGTCCTTCTCAGGTATTTCATACAGCCAGGACGTAGAGAGCTTATAGTCATAATCCGCGCGAATATCTATCGACCAACTTGCGCTCTTATCGGAATAATACCCGTTCTCATCACGGTAAAGGGCGGTAATGGTCACCCTACCCTTTTGTTTTCCGGTCACCAGCCCCGAATCGCTGACCGATGCCACATTCTCGTTGCTTGTGTTCCAGATAAGGTTTAACCCCTCGATGGCTTTCCCTTCAATATCGGCAACAAAGGCCGTCAGTCTGCTTGTGCGTCCTGCCACCAGCCTTTCCGGTCCTTCTAGAAGAACTTGATATGGCACAGCTCCCGTATTAAACTTCCAAAGGCTGGACACAAGGCTGGACTTGAAGGAAGTGCAGTATTCCGTACTGTCCCGGGCCTTTATCACGTTGTTGCCCAGCTTAATCACATAAATCCGGTTGCTTTTGAGAATCGGGTTATTGTTTTCATCTCTCAAATTGACAATCACCTTGCAGGGATTGTAGCTGTCCACCCTGAGCACTCCGTCAAAATCTCCTATTTTATAATTTGAGGCGGCTCTTTTCGCCAAACTTGTAGCATTTGAATTGTTGCAGTAGAGAGTCAACTCCGTGGCGGCACTGTCCACGATCTCCACCGGCTTGTTGAATAGCAGGCTCAATTCGCTGTCAGGCGAGATGGTCTTCCCCGGGGCGGCTATGGTATAGTCCGGGGTGGTGCTTACCAGGGCCAGAGGCCCCGGGGCCTCCCCAACCGTCACTTCCTTTATCATTTCATTGTTGGTCTCATTGGACTCGGCCACGGTATTGCCGCTGTCGGCTACCGCCCTGAGGGTAACCGTTCCAGCAGCCGCCGGGGTCCATGTAAAGCTTACCGTCTTCTTCTCGCCACCGTAAACCGAAGAGGCCACGGTCTGTGTGCCAACCTCCGTTTCCCCGGCGTAGAGAGCGACGCCAAAGGAACCTGCTGATCCTTCCCCGGAATTATATACTTGAACCGTGACTGTAGCGGCCTGACCCGCCTGCAAAACTGCGGGCACGGAAATTTGCTCCACCTTCAGGTCCGGCTCTCCCCCGTCGGCCCGGGCAGCAGGCGTTCCGAGAACCGGCACCATCCCGGCCATCAACACCAGGACAAGCATCAGGGCGGACGCCGCTTTGTACTGCTTGTTTCTCGAAACTTTTTTTCCTCTCATGTTCCTTGCATTCCCCTCCTCCGCAGAAAATATGTTTCCCTGCAGAAAAGCAGGGATGAGTCCGGATGAAAAACAATAAATCCCATAAACATGATATGATAAAGGGCAAGGGTGGATATCCGTCCTTGCCGGGAAGGTCTTTCCGGAAGGCGTTGATTTTCCCCGGTCTTATCCGGGCATTGCTCCATGTTTAATAGGGATGGTAGGTCCACACGACGGCGTTACCCGTATGCAATTGGTGGGCGCCGGCGGCATGGCCGGGATCAGCGCCATTCACGGTATACAGCCAGTAGCCGTTGGCGCTGTTGTCATTATACACTGCTGACAAATAGCCTCCCTGGGAGATCAAAGTCACATTGGCCGGGGTCACATAGTCCCAGTCCCAGCCGGCATCTCCCCAGACATAATCATCATCGTCGTTGGCCACCTCCAGGGCATAGAGCAGGGCATGGATCGCGCTGGGATTGTTATTCAGCACGTCGGTATCGTCATCCCCGGTCACCATGCCAACATCAAAGCGGGGAACTAAACCAGAGTAGCTCACATCCGGCACAGTTGTCCCATCGATGGTCACGCTGATGCCGCTTACAGTGAAGCTGCTGTCGGCATTCGTTTCCCCAACCAGGAATATGGGAACTGAAGGTTCGGTGGCATCCTGAACATTGTCATTGTCATAGTCATAGTAGCAAGTCACGGTGATGCCTTCGTCGCGGCCCGTTACAGTGATGACAGGGCCATTGCCGGTATATGTCTTTTGCCCATTGGAAAATTGCGCCGCATCGTCATTTGGAATGCTCCATCTGAGCAGCGCTGCTTCTTCCGCTGTCAGCTCGTCTTCCGAATAATCGGGAAGCATCCCGATTATGTTAATCGCCGATGTACTCACGCTGTCGCCGCTCACATTGAAGACAAAGGTATAGTCGTCACTGCTGTCCGGATAAATGTAGGTGAATTCCCTCGGCGATGCCAGGGCTGGCGTGGCGGCAAAGCAGAACAGGGCTGCTATAAGCAGCAGGGCCAATACTTTTTTCTTCATCGAACATCCACTCCTTATCATTTTTTTGATTTGACTGTACTTTGGGGTAGCATTTGCTTTCGCCTTCCGGAACTTCCCCGCCTGCCCGGAGGCAGGCTATGCCACAGCTCCCGCCTTTTACGGCAGGAACAAATGGCTGTGATTGTGGTTCGTCGCACCTCCGGTGGTCCGGTCGGCATTGCATTTACAGCTTGATGGACCTTTTGATCTCCTCCACCCTCACGGGCTGCCCATTCTGGATGAAGATGCTCACTTCTCCATATTCCATGCTGTGGATGAGCTCGATAAGCTTTCTCTCCTTTTCGGTCAGCATAAATGCATCCTTCTTTACTACGGCATTTTTGTCATTCAAGCTTATTCCCCCTTTTTATCCCCTGAAAAAGCGCACTGCTTTAGCATATGCGAGATTGTATATTCCTGCATATACATTTATCTTTATGCAAAAAGCCCCGGCTTCCGTAGAAAGCCGGGGTACGAAGAATATGTAAAGCCCGATTCCACCTGTTCAGACTTTGCGCTCACTGTCGGCCTTTTCTCGGAAGGCTGTGATATGCCGATAAGGCAGGTCTCCTGGCTCGTGGTTCCTCGCTGCTTTTCCCCTTCCCGGAGAATATCCAGTGGCTTTTGAAAAGCATCTCCCCACTCACAGTGGCCGGACCGCCCGGGATTTTCACCCGGTTCCCTTTTAAAATCCATATTGCATCGGATTACCTTATCGGTGTGGTCTATTAAATTTTCACGTTGCACTGAACAGCACTTAATATAACGTAATATAAATTGGTTTTCACATCTGAATATCCATGCCGCCAAGCAGTATAAGGAAAAATGAATTTTAACTTAAAGTCAGCTTGGTGAAAGAATTAAAATTTCATACGAATATCTATATTGCAAAACGGCATTGCTGGCGACAGAACCAATTTTAATACAAACCGTCATTTTAAAACAAAAAGCACCACCCTTTCAGGCAGTGCTTCCGTTGTTCGGTCGGCGCCGCTTTGCAATATCTTTTTATTGCTTGTCCATCGATTTCATTTTCTATATTATATCAAAATTCGCACATTGTCAAGATCATTTAATGGAAATCAGGGCTGAATAAATAAAGTCAAACAGCAGTTCATATTTTTCACTGGTTTAAAAATCTATCGAGGTCGCTTAAAGACTCAATGTCAAAAATGTTTTCCGCTATTAATTCAAGAGTCTGCCTGTCCTGACCCAGGATTCTTGCTTTATACTCAGAGGGCAGTTCTCCAAGTTTTTTGTACAGTTGCCTGATTATGGTCTCAGCCATGCCCTTCCCTATGCCTTTTTCAATACCTTTTTCAACGCCCTTCTCAAGTCCTTTTTCCAAGCCTTCTTCGAACCCTCTTCTGTATATCTCAGGGTCGATTATCATTTTTGCCATTTCATTCACCTCCTGCTCAATATCTTTTAACTCTTCGCTGAACAGTTCTCCAGCCAGGTTGCTCAGTTCCAGAAGTATTTTGTTGCATTCTTCTATGATAATGTCATCTGTTTCAATGGCGTCTTTTAATTCTCTTATTATGCTCTCTATTACTTCTGTTATTTTCCTTCGATATTCGTTTTGAAGCTTTGCTATTTCTTCTTCATGAAGTTTTCTTCTTTTCAGGTTTTCGAGTTCCTCACTTAAGTTTATCATCCGCAGCGGGAGCATGATGTAAAGCTTTTGCCTTTTATAATAGTCCAGATCGTATTCCCAGATCTTAAATGTGGGTACTATGTATTTTATTTTCTGTTCTGTATACGGCATTTTTATTGTAAGGTTTAGTTTATCAGGTATGGATTCGTTGTGTTTTAAAAATATGATGATTTGAGATGGAAATTCTACGGTTATTTCTTCATCTGGTTTTAGGTTGCTGTAGTCCAGGTTGTCTATGGCTATTCTAAATCCGTAATCTATCATGCGGATTATTAGTGTCCTGTCGTTTAATGTCTGGAATTCTATGTGGTATTTTGTTTTTTGTTCGTTTATTTCTATACTCAAGACGGTGTCTGCTATGGCGGTGGTTTTGTCCAGCCTTATGTATTCCCGATTAAGTTGTTCTATTTTCGCGTCTTCTTTGAAGTTCTTTTTAAAAAGGGCGTTTATGGCGCATATTGTGAGTCTCGTCGAGATGTTAAACAGGTTTTTCAGGATTTTATCATAATGAATAACACTCTTTTTTCCGTTTTCCATATCAATCTCCCTTTATATTTATATTATCATCCTTAGTGATGATTTTCAATAATGCTACGTTTTAATGATCGTGTCAAGTATTTTTAGGTTTTTTTTGAAAAAGACTCACCATCATATTGCGGATGAGAATGTATTTAACTTAAACTCAGGGCCGACCTTGACATGGAGCCTCGCACCCATGTTTCCTTGGGGCCAGAGGGCCACCCAGCTTCGCTTTAGTGGCCCGAGCCGTTGAAGGCTAACATGGGCATTCTCCATGTCAAGGGTCTTCGCTACGCTACGATGAACGGCCCTTTAAATCATGCATTGCGACAATAAAGATTTTATAGCCATGCTTGTAAATGTCTTTTTGTTTAACAGAATGGGCAGGTTTGTTATGGTCCCATATATTGATTGAATCTTTTTGAGCTGCTGTTTTGCTTTATATAGGGTTTGCTTTGGTAGTTCAATCGGTTTTAAGGCTTCATATTGCTGTTTTAATATGGCATCTTTGAGTGATATATCGTTTGCTTTTATTGCTCTTAATTGGGCCATTTTGTGGGCTCCGTCCTTGCTCCATGCAATGGGTCCTCGGGAGAGTCTTTCTGAAAGTACATGGCTTACATGGCTTTCTGCACTGCAGCCTGCTATTTCATTTTTGTAAAGGCTGTATGAACATATTCCATTCCAGTTGTTATTGATATAGGCCTGGCATTTTGTTACGGGGTTTTCAGGGTTTTTTAGCCCGAGTTCATTATATTTTTGTGTTAATATTTCATTGACTTTTTCTCTATCTGTTTTTAAAATGGCTTTCCATAATGCTTTTTTGGAGTTTTTGTCGTCTTTTAGAGCCGCTGTTATGTATTTCTGAAGGTGGAAAAGGTCTAATACGTATATGGCATTGGGCAGGTATTTTGCTCCGAATTTTATCCATTCGGCTCCGTCTCCCGATATGTATATGCGCTTTATTTGGTCTTCGTCATAGGTGTTTGTGATGTACTCCCAGACCTGTTTCCATAGGTCTTCTATTTTTTCTTTCTCGTAAACTCCGGAAAAGTATACGGGATTTTTTAATTCATTTCTGCCTTTTGTTATTGTTTGTTTTCCTTCATGAACGTATATTAGTTTGACCATGCCGGCTTTGCCGTTTTGAAGGTGAATGTGATCTTCATCGGCTTCTATGTATAGAGTCTGTATTTGTTTCTTCTTCTTCGGTTTTTCGTAGGCTTGAAGGTTGTCGATTTTTCTTAATGTGTTCATTACTGTTTGACGGCTGATGTTGCAGTTTGCCCCGCCCCTTTTGAGTTCCTGGGTGCTCTTTTGGTATGAGAGTATCGTGGAAAGATCTGTTATATCAGCTTTTAGGGCAGCATCTATCCTCTCATATTTTTGTATACCCGCTGCTTTGTCTGTAAGGTATGCGGTTTCCCCTGATTGTTTATTTTTATAGTACCGCCTTTGATATGTGACATCTCCAAATGCTGTTGTTACTGTCCTTTGACAATCTTTTTGAACCACCACCCAGTTTTTCCTTTGTTGTTTGTCTTTATATATTTTTTTATCAAGTTCATTAAGTACTTCTGTACAGATTTCCCGCCCCAGCTCATTTAGCAGTTTTCGCAGTTCCGCTTCAAATTCTGGATAGGTGCATTTGCCATCCAGTAATTCAATTATTTTTTCTACAACAAGCAGGAATTTTTGTAATACAAGTTGAATTATTCTCATATAGACCTCACCTTTCTGTTGAGTTTTTAACTCATCCTGTTGGAGGATGGTGAGGTCTTTTTTCTACGTACGCCTGCCGTTTTCCTGCTTTTTGACCTAATAAAATTTTACACTATCCGTTTTCCTGCTTTTTGACCTAATAAAATTTTACACTATCCGTTTTAATTTTCAAAACAAAAAAGCCCCTGCTTTGAAGCAGGGCTAGTGATATTTGGCTTGGTTGAACATTATATCAAAATTCGCACATTGTCAAGATCATTTAAAAGGATTCAGAGCTGAACGAATATGAATTCGCCTGACTTTAGTCTTTATTCTTTACTCAATCCCTATATATTCCTTCAACCGAACCACCGCCCAGGAGCACTGGGCTCGGGTAGCAGGCTTTTTGGCGTCAAAACCAGGCCATAAAAAGCCGTGGTTCTGAGCAACCTTAATGTATCCATCTGCCCAGCTGTCTTTGGTCTCTTTCAAGGCAGCCGCCTCTTCCTCGAGCCCCGCAGCCCTCACCAGCATGGCCATGAGCTGTTCGCCCGTAATGCTCTGGCCGGGCGAAAAGGTTTTTTCGCCGGTGCCGCTGACAAAGCCTTTTTCCGCGCACAGCCCGATGCAACCGTCGGCCCAGTGGCCTTCCGGCACGTCGGAAAACAGCTTGGAGCCTTTCGCGTCCTGAATTTGCTTTTTGAGCCCTAAGCCGTATGCGAGATACTTTGCAAACTCCGCCCTCGTCACAGGCTGTTCCGGACCGAAGGTGCCGTCGGCTCTGCCCGATAAAACATAGTCGTAAACCAATTCCATGGTCTCGGAAAAACCAAAATCCCCGGGCTTGTAATCCGAAAACAGGTGTTTTTCCGCTTCAGGCCGATATTTTTCATGCAGCATGTCGTATGCGGCCTTCCCGTTGTACGCATCCGCCAGCGCATACAGAGCTTCATATGTAGAGATTCCGTTATCATATACGGGCAGGTTGTCCTCCTCGCTCAGCACATGTGAGAAGCTGCCGTCCGGGAGCTGGAACCGAAGCATGGCGCTCACCGGGTTCCCGCCGGATGGCTTTGTCCATTCCGGCCCCATGGGATCTTGGCCCAGAAGTGTCAGTGCCTGAATAACCCACGCGCAGCTTTCCGGGTTTTCGGTGCCCCATGAATAAAATCCGCCATTGTCAAGCTGTTTTTCTTTTAAAAATTGCAGCGCTCTTGCCACATGCGGATTTGACTCATCTTCCCCGAGGATGGCAAACGCCATTAGGGCCGCGGCAGTCATATCCACGTCTGAATCAACTAAATCATAATCCGCAGGGTCGTCAAAATACTTCACATCCCAGGTAAATCCCCCATCCTTGTGTTGCTGGTTTTCCAGCCACTGCAGGCATTTATCCCTGTTCGGTATGGGTTCGCCCGCACAATGAAGGGCTATGATTCCGAATATATGGGCGTTTACCAGGTCTTCGCCCACGGGTTTTCCGGTTTTGTTGTCGGCTACCGAGTCGGCAAAGTGGCCGCTGGGCAACATGGTATTCTTGACTATCTCCACCAGATTGAGGCCGCCGAAGTTCCTGGGATCTTTCCCTGCGGCGCATATCCCAATGATGGTTCGCTGGAAGTCGGTGTTCTTTGTCTTGGAAAGTCCGACTCCGTTTTTGACCTCCTGCTCTCGCCAGTAAGCGCCGTTTTTCCCGTCGGCGGTGGTCCATTTGGGGCCGCTAACATCTTCCCCGAATCCGAAAAGCCCCAGCGCAGGCCAGTCAAGTACACCTTTAAACTGCTCCTTTTTAAATGTGTTGTAGTAATAATCGATGGTTTTCTGAGCGGCAGCGCGCACATCCTCCCGGGTAATGCTGCTCTGCGCCGCCTGGATGTTGCCTGTATACGAGATGAGAACAATCAATATACACACGAGCAACAAAGCAGGTGCTTTAAACCTTTTCTTTTGCAACCTTCCCCACCTCTTTTTCTAATATTTTGTAATATTTAAAGAATATAGTTGTTGTGTGAAAAGTTATCTTGCTGCCGAAGATGACCCTATACCAAAAATAAAAGCACCACCTTTCCAGGCAGTGCTTCCGTTGTTCGGTCGGCGCCGCACAATAACAATCTCATCAGCTTGTCTGTAATATATATTATATCAAAATTCGCACATCGTCAAGATTTTTAATAAGTTTTAATTATTCCATAATATAATTCTTTCTGTATTCGCGCTTTTTCATTGCAAAAACTTTCTTGTCCAGATATCCATGGTGAAAAACAGCAGGGCCAGCGGCAACAGTATATAGTCCATAGGGCTTTGGCTCCAGTTTTTTTTCTGCAGGGGTAAACGAAAGACATCCGTGTCCTTATTGGCTATACCTCCTTTTGCAAGCAGATACGCCGCCTGGCTGTCTTCTTCCCAGATGCTGTATTCGGGCGAATAATCCAGATGGATTATGCGAGAGGCTTCTTTTACAGATTTACCATTCTCTGTAAGGCTCACGGCCAATAAATACTCTCCCGGCTTTTCCATGGCAATGTTTCCTTCGAACTGGCCGGGTCTTATTTGAACAAGAGGAATTTTTTTCATGAAGCCTTGGCTGCTTTGGAGGCTGGCTTCCACCGACTGGCCCGGGTCATTAATATTTGTGGCCACATATACTTGTGCATCGCATCCCCTGCGGGTTATTCTCACATCCAGGTCGTTTTCCGGCTGGAAAGCCAGGCATGAGTTTACCAGCCTGCCCCATTCGCGCTGGAAGCCTTCCCACATAATCCAGTCCCTGCTCCACTGGCCGCTTAAATCAGAGGTCCATACCGCCACTTTCCCCAGGCCGTAGAACCACTGTGCCAGCACCGGGTCATCGGAATCACTTTTCAATATAAGCTCTGCCTTTTGCTTGATGCCGGTGGCCGTATACCCATCAAGCGACGGAAGCGCTTTATTTTTGAAGAGTTCGCCAGAATCAACCTTTTTAGGAATGAACCTTTCATTGTTCAGGTACTTTTTTGTACCCAGATAAGTCTCTTTAACAAAAATTTCCGGTATTTCCGACATGTTCTCAGCCACATAGCTTATGCCCCCGCCCTGCTGGGCCAGGGCCCTGAGCATGGAAGCGTCCGCATCCTTGCCGACGGCCACAGTGGATAGAGTGATGTTTGCTCTTTTCAATCTTTCCAATATGCTTTCATACCCGCTCTTTTCCGCCTGCCCGTCGCTGAGCAGGATGATGTGCCTCACTTTCACGTCAGCATCTTCAAGGGCTTCCACGGCCTTTTCCAAAGCCGGAAGTATAAGCGTGCCGCCTTTGGGCGCCAGACTCTCCATCTCCTGCCGGACTTTTTCTTTGTCCCCCACGGGGCTGAAAGGCAGAACCCACTCCACCACATCGGAAAAACCAATCACCCCCATTTCGTCCTGTGATTCCAGCACCTGTGCCGCCTTTACGGCAGCCTGCTTTACCAGATCGATTTTTCTTGCGCCCGCGCTTTCTTCGTCCATGCTGCCCGAGCAGTCCAGCACCAGCACCAGACCCGTATCGGGCTGCCTTTTCTTCCCTTTCGGCGTACACGATACCGGCAACATTTTTTCCAGCAGGGTGTCTTTGTAGCCGCCGGGCGCGAATGCATTCCCGCCGCCCACCACGATTAAACCCGTGCCTTTTTCCCTCACGCAAAGTTCAAGGTTTTTTTCTAAATTCTCCGATAGTCTGTCATGGGGCACATCTGCCAGTATAATCTCGCTGAAGGATGAAAGAAATGTGAGAGTGTCCGGCACCCTACCCGGAGCATAGGTTTTATGTTCCAAGCCCAGGCTGTCGAGGAGGTGCTCGACGTTTTTAACATTTTTTTCTTCGCCAATAACCAGGACAGACGGCATGCCTTTTATTGACGGAACCAGGGTGAATGTATTGTTTTGAGGGCAGGTGTCTTCCTGAAAGCGTATCTCCCCCTTAAAGGAGGGAACCTTTTTCCCCCCTAAGTCCACTTCAAATTCATATACGCCGGTGCCTTTCTGCACCCGGAGGGGCTGCTGCATTATTAAATCATCGTCTCTGTAAAGGTAAAAATAGCCTTCGGTTTCCATGTTTGAATCCAGCGTTATCTTCAATGGCGCCTTTTCCCCATGGTGAAGGTTTTCCGGCAGCTCTATGGAAGTCAGCTGCACATCCCCGCCCTGCGAGGAATTCAAACGGTAGAGCACCGCATTTATCCCGCTTTGTTCCATGCTCTTCCACATCCTTGCCGCACTGCCGATGTTTTCTTTTCCGTCGGTGAAGACCACCAGCCTCTTGTTGACATTGGAGGGAAAGTAATCCCGGCAAAATTCCAGCGCTTTTTCAAGATTGGTGGTTTCTGGGTCGGGCGCTGTCTGCAGTTTTATCTGTCGGGGCTCGCCGGTAAAGGCCATCTCTATCATGGGTTCTTTTGCAAAGCTTACCACCGCCACCCTATCTCGCGCTTTTTTGTTGTTCCGCTGACGGTTTATGTATTCCTCCACCTCGCTCTGATTCTGGCTGGCGCTCAGCGAACGGTCCACCAGGAATATTGTGGCTGTAATCCTGCTCGGCATAATAAGCCTCGCCCCGGCCAGGGCCAGCAGGAGGCATGCAAGGGCGGCAAATCGAAACGCAGCCCACAGGATGAATTTTTTTCTGGAAAAAGCCCTGTAAAAAATCCCGGCGCAAAAGATATAATAAAGCAGCACTGCCGAAGCTACTGCTATTGTTATGGTATCTATCGATGAATCAAAGCTCACGCCTGTAGACCTCCAGTTCCAGCGCCATGAAAACCATGGCTGTCAGTGCGAACATGCGGCCGACATCCCGGGTAACGGGATTCATCCCGGCTGCACCCTTTCGAGCAGTTCCCTTTCGGTCAAGGAATTCGGCTCCGGTGACGAAGGTTTGGGGGGGATTTGCTTCAAAGCTTTTCGCCATGCCTTCCGAAAGCCATTTTATAGAGCGGTGAACCAGCACCGGAAAAGCGGGGGTCATGACCATGTTGGTTCCGGAAAAATCTATGGAAGAGATTATCTGCCGCCGGCCGTTTTCATCTCCGCAAATCATGACAGGCCTTCCGTCGGCCAGCAGCACGCTCTTAAAACCTTCTTTTTGCTTCAGAAAACATCCCTTGTCCGCATAGATGCCTGCCAGAGCAAGGCCAGACGATATGGAGGAGTTACCCGGCTGTAAAGGCACGGCATGGTCAAAGGCCACTCCGCAGTCGCCCTCATCCGGATACAGCTTCCACACGCAGCATTCCTCCGGAAGATGCGCCGGACCCTGCTTTTGGGCCAGTACGAATATGTCGAAGGTTTTTTTTATGTCGTCGAATGATTTAGCCTTCTCGAAGTGTATCTCTGCCATGGACTGCAGCGCCGCCTCCATATAGGGGTTTTCCCCTATCATCACAACTTTTGTTTTATATTCATCTCCCAGGGGCAGCACATAGCTGTCGTCTTCCGCCAGCATGTCTGTGCCTATTATGCTCAGCCTCACCATATCCGGAATCCGATCCAGCTCAAAGCTTATGTATTGTTCCCCTCCGGATGGAACGTATGCCCTGCCTATTATTTTCCCGCCCCGATCATCTTCGGCCTTTACGGCAATGGTTTTGCCTTTGTCCGAGTAATTTTTCAACCTGCACAAAAGAGTTCGGGAGTAGTAATCGAAACTTGCTCCTGCGATGCCTGCATCGTCCAGCCTGCCGCCTATTTTTACGGAAGTTGTGCCAAAGTCCAGATCCTTGTCCGTGAACACCACCTTTTCGCCCGGGTAAGTTTCCAGCACTGCTACTGCTTTTTGCGCATCCAGACTATCTGATGTGCATGTGAGCCCCTGCAGCGCCTTTTGCGCCCTGCTTTTTTCCGCATCCTGCAGATATTCCTCCGCGCCGTTTTTTAGAAGCAGAAGGCTTACAGCCGCATCAGCCGGCAGGGCTTTTATATACTTCTGCACTGCAGCCTTCGCTTCCTCAAAGCGCGTCAAGCCGTTTTCCCGGGCGTTCATGGAAATGGAGCCGTCCAGGGCTATAACCACTCTTTTTTCCTGCTCTCCCCTTGCCAGCAGGGGTTTTGCGGAGGACAGCACCAGCATCAGCGCGCAGGCAAGCTGCATCGCTAAAAGCAGGTTCTGCCGCAGGCGGCTCACGTTAAGACCCGCTTCTTCCACTATCACTTCATCCCACATCCTTATCCACGAAACCCTGTGTTCTGCCGCCTGCTTTTTCCTGAGATAAAAAATTGCAATAACGGCGAGGAAAATTCCGTACAAGAGGTTAAACGGCTGTGCAAAGCTCATGCATACACCCCCGGTATGCTTTTTATGAGCTTTACTGGCGGTTCTTCGCATTCAGCCATGAAATAGCCCATGCCCCTCGACATGCACATATATTTAATGCGGCTCATGAATTCCGTCATCCGGCGCCGGTATTTTTCCTTCAGCTGCCGGGTGGCACGGATTCTCCGCACAGCGCCCGTTTCCATGTCTATCAGCTTTAAATCGCCTTCTATGGAAGGAGATATTTCCTCCTGCGCCAGGGTCTGCACCAGCACGCTGTACTGTGTGTCCTTCCCGAGGAAATCCACGGTTTTTCCAACCCATTCCCCGAAAAAATCGGAGATTACGTACGTCATAGCTGTGCTGCCGGTCATCGTCTCCATTATTCTTTCAAAATCGGCAGCACCTTCGGGCTTTATATCCTGCAGTAGGCGCACAAGCTCGAAAAAGCTTTCAATGCCTGCCTTCTCCTGTTTGAGCACCTTCATTTTTTGTCCTGCCAACACAAAACTCAAGCGATCACCCTGTTTTAAGGCGATATGGCTCAGGCCCAGCGATATTAGTTTTGCCGCTTCCCACTTGCACCGGCCTCCGAAACCCATGGAAGCGCTGGCATCCAGAATTATCCTCACGTGCATTTGTTTTTCTTCGGTAAATTCTTTGACAAAAAGCTGCTCTGTTCTGGCATACGCCTTCCAGTCGATTTTTCTTATGTCTTCTCCGGGAATGTAGCCGTGGTGGCCGTAAAATTCCTGCGAATGCCCCGCTCCCGCCCCCCGGTGCACGCCGGTTCCGCCTTTGATCACCGCCGTCGGCAGGGCGAGCTTTAACCGCGCCATTTCCCTCAGAAAATCCTCCATGTCACTTTATCCTCCTGAGGATTTCATCCAGAATCACGTCGGCAT
This sequence comes from Biomaibacter sp. TOL, assembly GCF_059717795.1. Classification (NCBI taxonomy): domain Bacteria; kingdom Bacillati; phylum Bacillota; class Clostridia; order Thermosediminibacterales; family Tepidanaerobacteraceae; genus Biomaibacter; species Biomaibacter sp. TOL. The sequence continues at coordinate 749,389 of NZ_AP046092.1, forward strand.
CGACTTTTTCCGCAGAAGCCTTGAAATTTAAAAATATCCTGTGCCGCAGGGCAGGATATGCCATTTTTGCCACATCTTCAAAGGACGCGTTGAATCTCCCCTCTGCCAGCGCCCTAACCCTGGCACCCCTGAGCACAGCCTGCAGGCCGCGGGGGCTGGCGCCGCAATTCACGTACTCCTTTACAATGCTCAAGGAAGTTCTGTCAGGATGGGTTTCCAGCATGAGCCTGACGGCTTTTTCCTTGACACTGGCTGCCACAGGCACCTGCGCCACATGGTTCTGCCAGGCAAGAATGTCTTCCCGGCAGGCCAGCTTTCTTATTTCCGACTCTTCGCTTCTGTCGACCGTCACATCCAGTATGCGGTATATATCCTTCTCGGAGGGCAGGCTTATTTTCAACTTGAACATGAAACGGTCCAACTGCGCTTCCGGAAGGCGATAGGTTCCCTCCATCTCCAGGGGATTCTGAGTGGCCAGAACAAAAAAGGGTTCGGGCAGCCTGAAGGTGTTTCGGCCTACGGTGACGGTCTTTTCCTGCATGGCCTCCAGCATGGCGCTCTGGGTTTTGGGCGTAGCCCGGTTGATTTCATCGGCCAGAATCATTGAACTGAATATGGGGCCTTCCTGAAATTCAAAGGTCAGGCCGCTTTCGCTCTTATTCACTATGTACGTGCCGGTGATGTCCACGGGCATGAGATCGGGCGTGAACTGTATCCTGGAAAAGGGCAGGTCCAGCACCCTTGCGAAAGTCTTCACCATGACGGTTTTGCCCAGGCCAGGCGCCCCTTCCATCAGTACGCTGCCGCCTGCGATAATGGCAATAAGAATATTTCTTATGATTTCGTCCTGCCCTACCACCTGTTTCTGTACCTCTTTTTCCACCCCTTCAAAAAAATTTCTGAAATTTCTCACATCGCTGCTTTCCATTCAAAGGCCCCCGTTCAGTCTGCTAAAGTATTCCAGCACTAGCGGCCTTTCTGCCGCCGGAATTTCGTATTTATCCACGTATTTCATGCCTTCGGCCAGAAATTGCCGGTAAAGGGTCTTTGCGTCTGTAAATTCCCCATTTATCTCAATTGTTCTGTCAGACTTTTTTTCTTGTATTCTCCCCCCGCTCTGCCACTGGCCTTTTACCTCCTCCGAATATGCTTCTCCGGCATCGGAAAGCGACGAGGCTGCTTCTTTCTGCACTTTCCCCATATGCCCCTGCCTGCCGTCGACCGCTCTCTCCGGCACGGCGCTGCCTCCCACCGCCTCCCGGCTGTCCGAAGCCATCATGCCCTCTCCTCCGGATGCCACCGAAGAAACGCCTGGGCTGCCGGGCTCTCCATTTTTCATTCCCTCATTATTTCCCCCTTCGGTAAAGGCGCTGCTCTTATTCTGGTCTCCATAACCTTCAAAACCGCTGCCCGCCTTTGCCAGCAGCCTCTCCTTCAAGCTCTGCAGTTTTGTCTCCACGTTTTCGGCGTAAGACTTTTGGCTTGCGCCCGATGCCGGACGGGTGAACTGTTTTAAGAAAGAAGCCAGCAGTTTTCCGTCCAGTTCGCCTTTTTCAGCTGCTGTTTTTATTTTTTCGAGCAGCCTTTCTGCATCGCCGCCTTCTTGCAGTTTAATCCTGCCCCGGAATTTATCTATATTTTCCAGCACTTTTTGCTGCGCTTGACGGCTGAGCGCCTTATTCTCCACAACCCGGGCCGCACCCTCGGCATCGCCTTGCTCCAGAAGCTGCTTTGCCTCATCAAAGTCATTCCCCGCTCCGTCGAATATACCGGCAAGACCCTTCGCGCCATTTGCATCCCCGCCGTATTCATGCGACCCAAGCTTTTTCTGGGTCTGCGAAACATCATACGCCGCCTGTTCAAAGCTCGTGCTTTTTTCCATCTTCTCCGCCAGGTCGTACAGAAGGCGAGACAATTTTTGGTCGGGCTGCCCGGCGCTGTCTCGATTCTCATCATCAGAAGTTTTTTCTATCCTTTCTGCCAGCTCTTTCAGGTTTTCAGCCTCGGCCTTCAAATCCTCGCGCACGCTCTGCATCTGGGCAGCCTGCTCTATCCGGGGGGATGGAATCAATAATATGCCGGCTGAAACCATCAAAATCCAAAAACAGTGCCAAAGTCTTTTCCAGCAAACTGACGGCCTGTATTTTTTTGCTGGATTGAATTTTTCCACCACTTCCAGCACTTCTTCCCTGAAAGCTTCCAGCACATGACCGCTTTTGCCAATGCATTCCAGATATGCGGACAGCCTGTCATGAAAACCCATGGCATCTGCCACCAGGGCTGCATCCTTCATGCCCGGTCGGCGCAATACACCGGCGCAAAGGCCCGCAAAAGCAAATACGGCTGCTCCGGCTTTGACTTTTTGCAGGAAATACGTGATAGCGACGAGGTGTGAGGCTGCCGCCAAGATAAACACATACCATGCCCACAGCACCGCAGAGCCGATAAGGCTGTCGGCGATGGCGCAAAACCACATCTTAAACCTTATTTTCTCTATGGCATATATGACCGGATCTTTCACAGAAAAGGGTTTTCCGCTGGCACCCACAATACGTTGCATTTTAGCTACTCCTTTTGTCGTTTTTTGGCAGCCCATATGAAAGCAACCGAGGATACCGCTGCCCAGAATACAATGCACTGCATGAAAGGCATGTATCCCTGCTGCACGGAGCCGCCGCTCTGAGCATTCAAAATTCCGGCCTGGGCCAGAGCCGGCGAAAGGAAAAACTGCCATGGTATCCTTCTGTCAAAAACTGTGGTTATCACCGTCTGATTATATTCAATGTAAAGGTAGGTCAAAACGGGAACGACTATGAGCACTGTGAAAATGAAAACCGTCAGAGTCAGCCCCCGCCATCTCTCATCAATTTTCAGCGCCTTCAATAAATCTTTGACCGCAAGCAAAGCCATGCCCCACGATGTTTGAATGGCCAGCGGTATGGCGAAATTCACCCCTTCAAGCTTTCCCATCGCAAAAATGGCCAGCATGAACGGCAGCTGGGAAAAAGTGAATATCGCGGCCTGAAAACACAGTTTCACGCCTTTCATGCCTTCCCGCCCGCCCTCTGTTTCCCAGAAGGGCAGCAGAACTGAAAATAGGAGGAAGGAAAAGAGGGCAAAATACATGTACCCGCGGCTGTAAAGCTCGGGATGATACCCTTCCATGCGCAGGGGCACAGCAGAAATGTACAGCGCCGCTGCCGCTGAAATCATGCCCAGGTAAACGAGCATTATTATTTGATTTTCCCTTTCGATATTCAGCAAGTCTTTTATGAAAGCAAGGCACTTATTTTTCTCCATGGCTGTTGTTTGCACCCTTCACATAAATCTCCGGAAAAATCACCCTTGAATCGCATTGAATTTTCAGAAGCAGAGGCCCTTCCGACGTGCAGTGCACCAGCCTTTCGTCCCGAAGCGTGCCGCCGTCGAAGGCTTCCCATGCGGAATCGCTCCAATTGAATATCTGAATGCTATTATGCTCCGACGGCTCGACGTAAAAATCAATCTCTTCGGCGCGAAATTCCGGCGGAAGCGGATAATACAGCAAAACCTGTCCGGTATTCTGCGGCACGAACTCCCTCTGGCCCATAGACCAGGCCTCGCCTCTGCCCAAAGCCGCGGGTTTTATGTAGCCCCACGGGAAAGATATTTTACCGCCATCCCATATCAGATTCACATTAAAAACATGCAGGGTGCAGGACTTGAGCTTTCTTTTTCTTCCGCCCACTTCGGCCTTGACCTGTTCCTGCCCAAAACCGAAAAGCCTGCCTCCAGAAGCCCCGTCCTCCAGATTGCCAAAATAGTATTCCAATAGCGCTCTCTCAGTGCTGCCCAGGCCCGAAAGTCTTTCAACCTCCTGCAGAAAGTTGAAATCTCCCATCCCCCTCAATCCATAATCGAGCCGGTACTTTACCTCCACTTCTTCCCTGCCGTCGATGTCTCCCAGGTTGATAAAGGTATCGCCCAGCACCAGGAAACATTTGTTCAATCTGTATGGAAACGGATTTTTTATGACCCCGGATACAACCTCCTGCCCGGTAAGCTTCAGTTCAAATTCTTCCAAATCCGAGTTTTCCGCTGAAGCGCTGAAAACATAATGGGGACCGTCTCCTGAAAAAACCACTCTGCCCTCGCCGGGCATGTATTCGCACGAAGCGTCCGGCGGACACATAGCCTCCCCCGACGGCATGCTGACGGCACAGGTTTTCCCGCGGGCGGGATATACGCCGATCAAAACGTATGATTCAGCGGTATTTTTACTCCCCCAAAGCTTTACGGCAGCCGATGCTGCGGAGGTATCCCGCAGCCCCGCCCCCAGCGCCGCGATGTAAAAAACGGCGCAAAAGCCTGCCACTGCTGCGGAAAAAACCCACTTGCTCCTTTTTGACAAATAAATCGAAAAACACCCCACTGCAAGATACAAAAGCATCAATAACAGCATTAAATAAAACATTCTGCGCGACGGTCTCAGGCTTTCATCCACCACAAAATATATGCCCTCTGCTCCGGCGAGTTTTTTTGAAATGCTGCTTTTACCCCATATTCTTTTTATCATGGGAGTTGTTAAATGCTTTCGCACAAGGCTCGCCACGTACTGCGGGTCAGCTTCTTCCAAATCCTGCTGAACGAAAATCACTGCGCCCTTTCCCCAGGTGATGGTAGGCATTTCCGAATACTCAAAAAGCCCTTTCAAATTTTTATAGGCGTACTTTTTTGCGCCTATCAAAATGCAATTTCCCTTTGAAACCCATCGCTTCAAAGCATTCTGCATCCCGTCATCGAGCCGGGATGCGTCGAAATCGTCTATGATTATTATGTTGAAGCTGTCCAGGGCTTCATCGGTCAAATCCTTCTCTTCGTCCAGCGCTGACAGGAATGTCTTCTGCCCGCCGATAAAAGAAAAATCTGTAGAGCTCAGATATTTGTACTTTTCGGGCTCATCGCTGAGCACACCGATGAAAACGCTGTTTTCCGGCAAAACTTCAGGTTTAGCCGCTACCTGTCCAAGAATCTGCCCGTCTTTTTCAAAGCGGGCTGAAACCTGAATGTCCGGTTTATAGACCGGCACGAAAAAGCGGACTGTTTTCCTGCTGTTTTCCGGTATTTGCAATGAATATGCATACGAGTTCCCACCCGCCTCTACCTTTAACACGCCATCCGCGCCGCCTTCGCCTGCCTCAACTTCCACGGCTACAGGGTTTGTGCAGCCCATTTTGCATTTTCCTTCAAAACCGGCTTCCACGGATACGCTCATGGCCGGCATTGCCCTGGCGCATGTTTGCAGCGCAGGCCAGAAAAACACCAGCGCCGCCAGCAGGAGCGCCGTGCATGAGGAAAAGCCTGGCCTTCTTGCAATATTATTCGCCATAAGGAATATGTATCACCCCGTTTTCTGTAATCACCGCCCCAAAACAGCCGCTAATAGATTCGGGATGGTTGAGGATAGTGTCAAAAGCCATTTTATACCCTTTGTCATCCGTGCCGGTGACAAGCCATATGGGGTTCAAGCTGCCTATGGTAGCGCCGTAGGCATAAATGGCCCCGGCCTTGTCATGGCTGCTCACCGCTTTGCCTTTGAAGTTTAAAGCCTGGAGCTTGCCGTCTTCAAATTTGGCGTAAACTCCCACCAGCTTGTTTTTGGTATTGATATCCTTGAGATAATCGTTCCCCTGAACGAGGCTGTCCCATTTGCCCAGCAAAATGTAGTATTTTTTGGGCGTCTGAATTACAGAAGCATCGAACTCAGCAATATCCACCTGCTTTACTCCCTTATCTTCAAGACTTTTCTTTAATTTTTCTGCATCTTCTTTGCAACCTTCGGTATACATAATCACTGTACCCGGATTTTTGCCACCGTATCCGCCTTTAAACGGCTGCGGGTACGAACCTATGATCGCCGGAATGAACATTGTCACGCTCCAGTCGTGATAATCCCACCATATGACATCGCCCGGCTGAGGCCTGTATTCTGCAATGCCTACCGGAGCGAGTATGCCGTTCACCCAGTAAAACCAGTCCAGCTTTTTTCTATCCTTGCCGGTGTAAAAAGTGTAATGGGACTCCAGGCCGTTGATGGCGTTTACAAACCCTCCTCCATAGGCGGTCTGTATGTCCAGGTTCCGGAACATAACTTCCATTCCCACTTCGTCTCTTACCAGCCCCACATTTTTGGCAAAAATTTTTTTATGGCCAAAATCCCGGGTGACGATTAAGTCCACTTTATACGGGCTTTCTATATCGCCCGTCGCTTTGTATTCCCGGGAATTTTCAGACGCAGGGGTACCCTCCTTATATTTCACCTCTCCCTGCACCGGGCCCTTGTAGCCTTTATATATTGTTGCGGCATCAGGCTGAGTTTCAGTTTTTGCTATCGAACTTACTTTATTATCCAATTTTTTATCCGAGGGCTGCTCTTTATTTTGCTGCGTAGCTGAATTTTTTGAGATATCCTGTTTTTCGGGCGATTTTTGTTCTGGGGAGTCTTTCACATCGGACTCTTTCACACCGCCCAATTCCTCAACTTCTTTTTTGTCCGAGTCCCTTAAAGCTGTTCGGCCGGGTTCAGCAGCACCCCCGGCTTCAGAAGTCGCGACCTGTTCATTTTCGCTTATGTTCGTGACCACCCTGGGCCTATCCGGTCCACAGGCAGAAATCGACATCAAAATCGCAAGAAATATTATCAAAACCATCGATAATTTCAAAAATCTGCGAAGCTTCATGCCATCCACCCCTCCTTAAAAAATAAAGCACCGTCTGTTTCAGACAGTGCTTCCGTTGTTCGGTCAGCCTTTGTCAAAGTTTTATCGATTTTTTTATTTCCTCGATCCGCACAGGCTGCTTGTCCTGTATAAATATCTTGATCTCGCCGTAATTTATCTCCCGGAGAAAGCTCAGCAGCCTTTTTTCCTTCTCGGTCAGCGCACCCTTGGCCAATTCGTCCTTATCTTCGTCCTTATCATTCATGGAATCCCTTCTTGCCTGCTCCATCGGACTCCATGACGTCGAATTGTGCGTTGCCCGGCAACTGATTCAACACGTGAAAACATAATAAAACCCCCTCCCTATCATCCGTAGAGTTTTGAGGTGCAAAAAACAGGCAGGTCTTCTGGCTCGAGCTTCATCGCCCTTTCCGCCTTCCCGGTTACCCAGTGGCGTTTTAGGAAAGGGCTCCTCTCACACAGCGGCGGGACCGCGCGGGATTTTCACCCGACTTCCCTTTTCACCGGCCATGGCCCAAATACCCACGCCGGCACCTGTTTTCTTAATTTCAAATATATGATATACCAACCATTTTTTATTGTCAACATTTAATCTGATTTGCAAAACGTATCATAATGGAAACCATGTTAAATAAATTTTAACTAAATTTTACAAACATTAACAACGCTTTAATATTTTTATAATATATCGCCTTTAAAATTATGATTAGCGCTGGGAATTTGTATGCTAAGCACTGCTTGCCATTCATGCCGGCTTTTTTCACCATCGGTTTTTGCATCAAATCCCGGTCAATCACTCATTGAAAGGAGAATAGGAATGTCAATCAAAGCCAAAAGGCGGTGGTATGACAAAAAGTTATGGAAAAGCTGATAATGGTAATTCTGGACGGTTTGAGATACGATGCGGCATATTGTTCAATGGGATTTATGAACCACCTCGTACAAAACCACAGGGCTTCGTTTTACCGGGTGGTGGCGGAAACCCCCACGCTTTCAAGGCCGCTCTACGAAGTTCTGCTTACGGGAACTCCCCCGTTTAAAAACGGAATCGTTTCAAACGGCACAGTCAGGCTTTCCAGCCGGCGCAGCGTTTTTCACATGGCCCGGGAAAATGGCTTGACTACCGCCGCGGCTGCTTACGCCTGGATAAGCGAGCTTTACAACCGTGCCCCCTTCGATCCTTTTGTGGACAGGGAGCAGGAAGATTCCAAACTTCCGATTCAGTACGGCCGCTTTTATTTGGAAGGATACACGGAAGGACCTCGAAGAAAAATACGGTCTTAAGCACATGGATACCGACATGTCCAGCGCCGAAGAAATCGCCAAATTTGAGGCGGAGAAAAACAATCCCACTGCCGATATAGGCGACGTGGGAGTCGGTTTTGCACCGATTGCTGTTGAAAAAGGGGTAACGCAGGCATATAAAACATCTTATTGGGATGAAATCCCCGACTGGGCCAAAGACGACGAAGGCCACTGGATAGTGGGATATCAGGGGACCATGTCTTTTCTTGTGAACAAAAAGCTTGTGGATAAAGTGCCCGAGTCCTGGAAAGAGCTGCTGGAAGGAGATTACATGGTTTCCGTCGGCGATGTTATGAAAGCCGCACAGGCCCAGCATGCGGTATTGGCAGCCGCTGTCGCTTTCGGCGGGGATGAGGGCAATATACAGCCCGGCATCGATTTTTTTGCAAACCTCGCAAAACAGGGAAAATTGTCAAAGGCTGATGTTTCTCTCACCAATATAGAAAAAGGCGAAGTGGAAATCGCTCTGCTCTGGGACTTTAATGCGCTTGGATACCGCGACAGGATAGACCGCAGCAGCTATGAAGTGGTCATACCCAAAGACGGAAGCATCGTCAGCGGCTATGCCACAATTATAAACCGATATGCACCGCATCCAAACGCCGCAAAACTCGCGAGGGAGTACATCCTGAGCGATGAAGGCCAGATAAATCTTGCAAAGGGTTATGCTCGCCCTATCAGGAGCAGCGTTAAACTGCCCGATGACGTTCAGGCGATGCTGCTTTCTCAGGATGAATACAAAAGCGCAAAACCGATCGGGGATTTTGCAAAATGGGATGAAACTGCAAAGAGGCTACCTGAACTCTGGCAGCAGCAAGTGCTGTCAAATCTCAAATGACGGAGGTCGCCATGAAGCAAAAATCCATGCTGCCGATTGTCCTTATCTTTTTCGCTATGATTGCAGCCTTTCTCCTTGCTCCCCTCGCAATCACCATTGTTTACAGTTTTAAGGATTCAGAAAGCCGGAGCTGGGGACTGGCGAATTATATCGCTGTGATAAAGAACCCGTATTATCTTCAGGCTTTCCGGAACAGTTTTCTTGTGTCTTTATTCTCCAGTCTTTTTGCGCTGGTCGCATCCTTCTTTATTTGCTGCGCCCTGCACGCCTTTTCGCCAAAGCTGCGGGAAAAGCTGCTGGCATTTTCAAACATGACATCGAATTTTGCCGGTGTTCCCCTCGCATTTGCCTTTATAATCCTTTTGGGAAACAACGGCGTCTTCACCATTTTGCTCAGAAACCTTGAATTTCCTTTTTCATTCGACCTTTATTCATGGAAGGGTTTGGCCGCTGTTTATACCTATTTCCAGCTTCCTCTGGCAGTGCTCGTTATGTTTCCGGCTTTTTCGGCCGTTCGCGATGAATGGAAAGAGGCTGCCGCGCTTTTGGGCGCAAGTCCCTTCCAGTTTTGGCGTTATATTGGACTGCCCGTGCTTATGCCGTGTTTTTTGGGTACCTTCAGCCTGCTGTTTGCCAATGCCATGGGTGCTTATGCAACCGCATACGCTCTGGCCGGAAGCAGTTTCAACCTCGTTACCATCCGCATTGCGCAGCTCATCGCAGGAGATATATTCCTGAAGCCCGAGCTGGCCGGCGCTATGGCGGTTTTGCTCGGAAGTATCCTGTGGCTTTCAATATGGTTTTATCACAAGACCATGCCGGAAACGGGGAGGGATGCCGTATGACGGGCAAAAAAAGCTCGATATGGCATTACATCACAGCAGCGGCTTTCATGGCGTTTTTGCTGCTTCCGGTAATTGCTACATTATTATATTCCGTTGCCATCTCATGGCAAAATTCCCTTCTCCCTGACGGATTGACCCTGAAATGGTACGCCGGCCTGCTGTCAGACGCCCGTTTTCTGAGCGCGCTGGGCCGTTCATTCACAGTCTCTTTTGCCGCCGTATTATTGGGAACCATATTAATCACTCCATCGGTTTTCATTATTGCGGCATATTTCCCCCGCGCGCAGCGCCATATGCAATCTGTTGTGATGCTTCCCTTCGTATTCCCGGGCGTCATGCTTTCCGTGGGCCTGTTACGGATATATTCTCAGGGGCCCGTTCCTCTGGCAGGCTCGTTCTGGCTTTTGCTCGGAGCTTATTTCATCTCAATCATACCATTTTTCTATCAGGGCATTTCAAACAGCCTGCACACCATAAATGCCCAAGAACTTTTTAATGCGGCCATAGTTCTGGGCGCAAGCCCGCTCAATGCATTTATAAACGTAATATTGCCAAATATATTCCCGGGAATCGCTCTTTCCGCTCTGATGTCCTTTTCCGTATTGATGGGAGAATTCGTCCTGGCAAATCTCTTGGCTGGCGGGGGCTATGAGACCGTTCAGGTTTATCTCTATAAAAAATTGAGCGAAAACGGGCATATAGCCAGCGCCATCGTAAGCTCATATTTTGTGATGACGGGTGTCATTGCTTCGATTGTCCTCAGCACCGGCAGGAATAAACTTTCGCAAAATGCATTTGAAACAGGGCATTCCAAAAGCAATGCCGTTCAAATTCAGAGGAGGGAAGCTGTTGAGTTACCTTGAAGCAAACGATCTCTGGGTAAAACTGGGACGAAATGAAATCCTCCGCGGAGTATCCATGAGCGTTGAAAAAGGGGAAGTAATATCGATCCTGGGACCAAGCGGCTGCGGCAAAAGCACCCTTCTTCGCACAATAGCCGGGCTTCTGGAACCCCAAAGGGGCACCGTATGCATAGACGGCAGGGATATCACACACGTCGAGCCGCAATTCAGAAACATCGGCATGGTCTTTCAATCTTACGCCCTTTTCCCCAACATGAATGTATCTGACAACATCGGTTTCGGGCTTCGCATGAGGGGCATGAAAAAAGACATGCGAGATAAACGCATTCGCGAAATGCTCGAACTCGTAAACCTCAAAAACAGGGCTTCGCATTACCCCCATCAGCTTTCCGGAGGCGAACAGCAGCGGGTGGCGCTGGCCCGGACCCTGGCGCCCTCTCCGAAAATAGTTCTGCTGGATGAGCCGCTCAGCGCTCTGGACGCAAAGATACGCAAAGCATTGCGCGCGGAGCTCAGAAGCATATTAAAATGCGCCGGCGCAACAGCCATATTTGTCACGCACGACCAGGAAGAAGCCATGTTCATATCCGACCGAATTTTTGTGATGAACATGGGAAGATTTGAGCAAAAAGGGTCTGCAGAAGAAATATATGTCTCGCCGCAAAACCGGTTTGTAGCAAGTTTCATCGGCAACTATAATCTTTTAAGCGGTGATGAAGCCTCCTTTTTTGCAGAAGACATCCCCGGCGGAAGGAACTATGCGCTGCGGCCCGAAGCAATATCACTATTTTCTCTGGATCATCTGAACATTTTGAAAAGCGGCGATAAAAATCTGATCCATAGCGAAGGCATAATTGAAAGCAGTCATATGTCAGGCAACATCGTGCACTATCTCGTAAAAGCCGGGCCCGTCAATCTTGCCGTCGATACGCTTTACCGAGAGGATTGCGCCAGATATTCAAGAGGCGAGCGGGTGTTGATATGCTTTTCTCGGGATGCCCTCAAAGGCATCGAGAGGAATTAAAGATGGCATGAGCTTTCCTCAAATCAGCGCAGCTGAGATGTACACTGGGGTGCTCGCCAACCCCTCCGAAGTCAAGACAAATCCGCTTGATTTTACCGGATTTCCCGTATCCGGCGTTGCATCCACCTATGAAAGCGATTCATTCATCCCTGATTCCGCCTCGACAGGCACGTCTATCGCTTCCGGCTTCAAGACTGCCGACGGCATAATCAACATGGACCCCGCAAAGAAAATAAAATACGACCCCATAACGCGGCCTCTCAAAGCAAAAGGCTACAAAATAGGAATTATAACTACCGTATCCCTGGAACACGCAACGCCTGCTGTCTTTTATGCAAATCAGGAAAGCCGCAATAATTATTACGATATCGCCCTTCAGCTTGCAAACAGCGGCTTTGACTTTTTCGGCGGCGGAGGCTTCAAAGACCCGGACGGAAAAAACAGCAAACTCCAAAATCCGGAAAACATTCTCGATGCAGCCATAAGGAACGGTTATAAAATTGTGAACACAAAGCAGGATATCCTGAACCTGAATTCCAAATCCGGCAAAGTTATCGCCATAAACCCCGAACTCGACCACGATGCGGCCATGCCTTACGAAATAGACAGGAAGGCCGGCGAACTCAGTCTGTCCGATTTCGTCAGAAAAGGAATAGAAGTCTTGGACTCGGAAAATATGCTGTAAAAATCAAGAATAATCTGGGCAGGAAAGTGTTAAGTCATTTATCTACTCAGCAAGAAGCGCTGCCATGACAACCGGCAATCTGAATATTAAATTTAATGTGAAGCACAATACAATTCCAGAAGCTGTATTTATGAAAAAAGCAATTAGAGGCCATTTTATGCTCTGGGTTTCTTTATAAATAGTGAGGAGCGTGGTGCCGCATGGGAAATGATTTAGGCAAAAAAGCATGGTGCACACAGCAGTAATCCAGGTCCATCCGTTGGCCACAAACAATTGGCGCATGGAATTTAAGCTGTGCAGTTCAACCATGTGGCCGTAAGACATGTAACTCATAATGAGGATGGGAATCACTATTTCATTTGCAGGAAAGCCCAGGATAAAGGCTGTAAGGATAAAACCGTCGAGGCCAAGCATGCGGGCAAACGGGTCCAGAAAAGTGGCGCAATGATGCAGCAGACTGGCGTTGCCCGCATAAGTATTGGCCAGAATCCATGTTATCAGCCCTGCCGGTGCAGCAACCATTACAGCCCTGCCCAGGACGAATATAGTCCTATCATAAATGGAGCGAACAATAATCCTTCCTATTTGAGGTTTTCGGTAAGGAGGCAATTCCAAGGCAAAAGTCGAAGGCAAACCTTTCAGCATGGTCACGGACAAAATCTTTGACACCATAAGAGTAATTATTATCCCCAGGATAATTACCCCTATGATCGATATGGCTGCAACCACTGACTTGTATTTTTCTACATCACCTGCAATAAAAATCATCGCCAGGGCTATGAGAGTTGGGAAACGCCCGTTGCAGGGCACATAGTTATTAGTTAAAATTGCAATGAGCCGTTCGCGCGGGGAATCGATTATCCTGCAGGCAATTACTCCTGCAGCATTGCATCCGAATCCCATGCACATGGTAAGTGCCTGCTTTCCATGAGCGCAGGCTCTTTTAAAAAATTTGTCAAGATTAAAAGCCACCCTGGGGAGATAACCCAAATCTTCCAGCACAGTAAAAAGAGGAAAAAATATTGCCATCGGCGGTAACATCACCGAAACTACCCAGGCTGTTGTGCGATACATGCCAAGGATCAGTGCCCCATGAAGCCATTCTGGCAGGCCCGCCCATAAAAAAAATTCCGTCAGTCGGGATTCTATCCAGAAGAGCCATGAGGCCAATACCTCCGAAGGATAATTGGCTCCTTGAAGAGTAATCCAGAAAATACATCCGAGCAAAAGAATCATGACGGGAATGCCAAAGGTGCTGGAAGTAAGGATATTGTCTATTTTGCGATCAAAATGATTATACTGCACATCTTCAAACACTACAGATGCTCTGCAAATTTCTTCAGCCTTTTTTACAATGCTCGCCACAATTCTGTCCAGAACATCTTCTTCAATACCATTTTGTTTTAAGTATTGTTCTGTTTTTTCTATGGCAAAGCAAATGTTCTGATTTTCTTCAAGACTTTGCCCCATATATTTTTTGATCGAACCAAGAACGGTTTTATCTTTTTCAATCAACCTCAAAGCAAGCCATCTACTGTTAATATCTAGCATTATATTCTTTTCTATATAGGGTTGAATTAGCTTGACAGCGCCTTCCACAACATCATCATAAACAACTTTTATGGGATTGACTTTCGTTAAACCGGCAGCCATTTTGTAAATTGCATCCTTCAGCTGTCCCATACCGCGCCCATCCCTCGCATTTGTACCTACCACAGGCACGCCGAGCAATTCTGACAATTTGTTTAAATCAATATGAATTTTTTTTCTTTCGGCTTCATCCAAAAGGTTTACACAAACTATGACATCGCCTGTAATTTCCAGTATTTGCAAGACCAGGTTCAAATTCCTCTCAAGGCACGTCGCATCCACAACTGCCACCACTGCATCAGGCATGCCAAAGCAGATAAAATCTCTTGCCACCTCTTCTTCCGAAGAATTGGCACAAAGAGAATAAGTTCCGGGCAGGTCTACCAATGTGAAATTGCTATTGTTGTGAGTAAATCTGCCTCGGGCATTCGTTACTGTCTTGCCAGGCCAGTTTCCAGTGTGCTGGTTCAAGCCTGTAAGGCTGTTGAAAACTGTGCTTTTGCCAGTATTCGGATTGCCTGCCAGTACAATTACAAAATTATCAGGCGATTTAATCTGATCCAGCAATATTTCTTTCATCAACTCAAGCCCTGTGGACTGATGAGTCAGACCCATCGCAAAATCTCCCTTCTCCATGCTTATGGAAACTCGACCAATATTTTTGACGCTTCCTCGGAGCGAAGTGCTATCACTGCGCCCCGAATTTCATAAGCCACCGGGTCCCCGGCAGGGCTTTTCTTCAACGCTTTGACTTTTGTATCGCAGACAAGCCCCAAGTCCATCATTCTTCTCCTGATATTGCCGCAGGCAGTCAGTTTACGGACTTTCCCGAAGCTGCCGATCGGCAGGTTATTCAAAGGAATCAAGTTTTCCATAATGCTCACCTCTGAAAAGTCATATTTCTCGGATTCATAAAATAAATTAGGAGTGAGAAAAATTTTTTCTCACTCCTAACTTATGATGAATCTATTCTATTTGTTACACCTGCCGGACTCGGCATGAAAGGCAGGAGTTTATAATGGAGAGCAATAATGAATTTCACACGGTCAGAGGATATGAAATCCTCAAAAAAAGCAAAAAAAATCTTACGCCCAGCATGGAAGACTATCTCGAGATGATATACAGAAGTTGTTCTACAGAGGGTTATGCGCGCATCAACCAACTGGCAGAACAACTCAACGTCAAGGCTTCTTCCGCATCAAAAGTTGTCCAAAAACTTGCCCAAATAGGATATCTCGCCTATGAAAAATACGGCATAATTCAGATGACGCAAAAAGGCAAGACTTTGGGCAGTTTTCTGCTGAAGAGGCATAAGACCGTAGAAAAGTTCTTAACAAATCTCGGAGTCAAAGATACAGTCTTGGCCGATACTGAAATGATCGAACATCATATCAGCATGGATACCCTCGAAAAAATAGAAAGATTGAATGATTTCTTAAATGAAAATCCTGAGATAGCTGAAAAACTTCGTCAGTTTGATAAGAATTGCAATAACGATGATAATAATTATAAAAAAATATAAATGGTTTAGGAAAGTTTATGACAAAAAAAAATAAATGTCTCTTCGCTATAAATATATGTATAGCGAAGAGACATTTTATCGTGGAAGCCTTTGGTATGGATTCCATGATATGAAGCCAGCAATAACTTATAATGTAAAGTTTATATCTGCATTAATGAGTCATTTTTTAATTTTCTTCATTTGAATGCATTTGCATGAAGAATGCATATTAGCGCAAATCCCGCCAAAGATGGAAAACAAACCCCAGAATAATGGCTTAGTTAATATTCCTATTAGTGATGGTTCGCTCACAGGCAGCAGATAAATTCCCCATGATACCAGATAACATCCTCCTATTATACAAATATGCCCGAAAATTGCAAGCTGCCTATCCACTATACTCATCACCTCCTTTGCATCATAATCCATCGTAGAAAAATGCTTTACAGGAAAGCTAAGAACGGCCAAGGGTTGGGTTGAGCTTGTCCGCCGTTGTTTTAATTCCTTATAGGGAGGCTAAAAACTATCTGCTACAAGTTTGTCGGCAGTTGTAGTTCCATGTTTCAATTCATTATAGGGAGGCTAAAAATCGCCGCCCGGTGGGTCCCGTACCCCACCCTGCAGGCGGTTTCAATTCCTTATAAGGAGGCTAAAAACCGATTGTAAGGCAAGTGCTTTAACAATGCGACCAGAGTTTCAATTCCTCGTAGGGAGGCTAAAAACGACCCGGGACGGCTACGTTTGCAGTGACTGTATGGAGTTTCAATTCCTTGTAGGGAGGCTAAAAACTAAAGTCTCTCGAGGACGGCTGGGACATCAACATACTGTTTCAATTCCTCGTAGGAAGCTAAAAACTCAAATAACAAATTTCCTTGAAAAGGGGAGGATATAAGTTTCAATTCCTCGTAGGGAGGCTAAAAACAGAAATACAAGAAGGGCAGGATGGGCAAGCTGGTTTGTTTCAATTCCTCGTAGGGAGGCTAAAAACCCAGCAGAGGTCCTGAATTGGATGTTGTTTGTTTTTCGTTTCAATTCCTCGTAGGGAGGCTAAAAACTTTTAGGTATACAATATCGATATAGCATCATATTGTGTTTCAATTCCTCGTAGGGAGGCTAAAAACGCATAACGGACAAAAATCGACGCATATCTTTTCAGGTTTCAATTCCTCGTAGGGAGGCTAAAAACACTGTTCAGTAGTGGCTGTGCCGGAAAAGGTTACTGGTTTCAATTCCTTATAGGGAGGCTAAAAACTTCGGTGTGGCAGTACGCAAAGACGGAAAGAAAATGTTTCAATTCCTTATAGGGAGGCTAAAAACTTGCCAGTGCGTTTAATTGTATTAAATAGAAGGGCGGGTTTCAATTCCTTATAGGGAGGCTAAAAACAATGTGTGGACTTTTTGGATTTTTTGATGCAAACAACACGTTTCAATTCCTTATAGGGAGGCTAAAAACTGCTTTTAAACTTGTATGCCGCCTTTATTATTTCTGTTTCAATTCCTTATAGGGAGGCTAAAAACCCTCTGGCCGTGTTGGTTTCCGGCCGTCTTGCTGCGTTTCAATTCCTTATAGGGAGGCTAAAAACATGCACTTGGGGCCACAGTAGAATTTATGAGTCGGGAGTTTCAATTCCTTATAGGGAGGCTAAAAACCTTTTTGTATACAGTTTTGTTCCGTCGCTGGCGTATGTTTCAATTCCTTATAGGGAGGCTAAAAACTTCTACCAGCTTATGCGGCAAAACGGCATAATGAATGCGTTTCAATTCCTTATAGGGAGGCTAAAAACCATCGAGTTTTAAAATCTTATTTGCGGTTGCTGTTGGTTTCAATTCCTTATAGGGAGGCTAAAAACCCCGTGGGAGCTCGACGCAGCCCAGCTCTATCCACGTTTCAATTCCTTATAGGGAGGCTAAAAACTACCAATTGTTCTTCTGGGAACGTTTACAATAGGTTCGTTTCAATTCCTTATAGGGAGGCTAAAAACTGTGGATTTCAAGTATATACCGTATTGTATGTGGATTGTTTCAATTCCTTATAGGGAGGCTAAAAACGTCCCTGGCCCTACAATTGCACCCCCGAGTGTCCAGTTTCAATTCCTTATAGGGAGGCTAAAAACTTTTTGAAGAACGCATTCCTGCATTCTTTCCAGGCTTTGTTTCAATTCCTTATAGGGAGGCTAAAAACATTGAGCGTTTGTGTGAGTTTGAACCTCCTGAAGGTGTTTCAATTCCTTATAGGGAGGCTAAAAACTTTGAACGGCTCTGGTTCTGGCGAGCCTACTGGAATCCGTTTCAATTCCTTATAGGGAGGCTAAAAATCCGGTGTGACCTGCACAGCGCAAGGCTGCGACAGGTGTTTCAATTCCTTATAGGGAGGCTAAAAACGGCAGCAGCATTTTTGGCATTCGCTACAACAATAGAAGTTTCAATTCCTTATAGGGAGGCTAAAAACTATATCTGATAAGCGTCACCATTACCGAGGATGAGATGTTTCAATTCCTTATAGGGAGGCTAAAAACTCAGCCCCCGCAATAATTCATAGAAAGGAGGACTTTGTTTCAATTCCTTATAGGGAGGCTAAAAACTGCTGGACTGCAGTGGACTGAAGATATGATTGAATAGTTTCAATTCCTTATAGGGAGGCTAAAAACAAAAAATTAGATGGCCATAGAAGTATGGCAGTATATAGTTTCAATTCCTTATAGGGAGGCTAAAAACTTTTTCCTTCTGAAGAAAAACCTAGATGTAATTATTTGTTTCAATTCCTTATAGGGAGGCTAAAAACAAAAACATGCAAAAGATGTGGGAAAAAGTTTAGACCGAGTTTCAATTCCTTATAGGGAGGCTAAAAACAGGTGTATTAAATGATAGAGAGGTGGTTCAATGTAGTGTTTCAATTCCTTATAGGGAGGCTAAAAACTAATACCTCTAATGGTGTATCCCAGCCGCCTCCCAGGTTTCAATTCCTTATAGGGAGGCTAAAAACTTGACTCCTATATGTCAAATATGTCATCAGCCAATCTGTTTCAATTCCTTATAGGGAGGCTAAAAACTCGTCTACTATCAGCGCATTCCATCTAATGTCGTTGTTTCAATTCCTTATAGGGAGGCTAAAAACAAAAAGTAGAGAGTATTATTTAATATGCAGCAAGTGGTTTCAATTCCTTATAGGGAGGCTAAAAACCCTCTTCGGGAGTCATAGGCCCCATAGCAATAAGGGTTTCAATTCCTTATAGGGAGGCTAAAAACAATGCTCACACTCTAAGCACTTCGGTACTGCCATTTGTTTCAATTCCTTATAGGGAGGCTAAAAACCAAGATACAGAAATATCCGGCCCCGAAGGCAGCCCTGGTTTCAATTCCTTATAGGGAGGCTAAAAACACGCCAAGACCGGTGTGTATCATTGCAAAGTCTGCAAGTTTCAATTCCTTATAGGGAGGCTAAAAACACTGCTGCCATGCTCGATCAGTATCGAGAATTTTACAAGTTTCAATTCCTTATAGGGAGGCTAAAAACGTAGAATGTTTTACCAGGGTCTTTGGCAGCTGGCGGAGTTTCAATTCCTTATAGGGAGACTAAAAACCCGGGCGGCGGTGATTTTCTGTTTGCAATTATAATAGTTTCAATTCCTTATAGGGAGGCTAAAAACGACTCTTGAACAACAAGTAAGGGCTCTGGTACTCAGGTTTCAATTCCTTATAGGGAGGCTAAAAACCGTTGCAACTCCGCAGGAGTTCTGATTTTATGCTCATGGGTTTCAATTCCTTATAGGGAGGCTAAAAACTAGAACGAAAAAGTATTTTGTCGCTCCAAGCCCCCAGGTTTCAATTCCTTATAGGGAGGCTAAAAACTGGCCCGCCAATCTTCTGTATCCTCCTGGGGAGGGAAGTTTCAATTCCTTATAGGGAGGCTAAAAACTATACGGCAAAAAAATAAACCCAGACCTCAATGTGAAGTTTCAATTCCTTATAGGGAGGCTAAAAACATTTCAGAAAGCGTTCTATTGACATCCATCTCGATGTTTCAATTCCTTATAGGGAGGCTAAAAACTTGAAGGTCTGCTTGAAGAATATCACCGCAGCCGGAGTTTCAATTCCTTATAGGGAGGCTAAAAACCTTTTAAGATTACTGCTGACGCTTCAATGGCTGGGTTTCAATTCCTTATAGGGAGGCTAAAAACATATCCGATTAAGCCCGATATATTCAAAGAAACATAGTTTCAATTCCTTATAGGGAGGCTAAAAACTTCTCGTAGCTTTTCTGCTGCCTCTTACAAGCGCAGTTCCAATTCCTTATAGGGAGGCTAAAAACCCTGAAAAGCGAAAGCGGGTGAAGTGATATGGCATGGGTTTCAATTCCTTATAGGGAGGCTAAAAACTGACGTCTCCGCCGATTTCATCATGGGTTTATCCGAGTTTCAATTCCTTATAGGGAGGCTAAAAACCAGTAACACCGGACGGCATTCCGGTTTTCTGTGCTCAGTTTCAATTCCTTATAGGGAGGCTAAAAACTTTGCGGTTACAAAATATCTGGAGTGGGAAATTGCTTTGTTTCAATTCCTTATAGGGAGGCTAAAAACTTTGCGGTTACAAAATATCTGGAGTGGGAAATTGCTTTGTTTCAATTCCTTATAGGGAGGCTAAAAACTCGAGCAGACAGTCAAAGAGCAGAAGACCTTCACCAGTTTCAATTCCTTATAGGGAGGCTAAAAACGACACTTCCCATACCTTAAAGGCACAGCACCGACCGGTTTCAATTCCTTATAGGGAGGCTAAAAACAAGAAATATAGGGAATATGTAAAACAACAAAGATCCAGGTTTCAATTCCTTATAGGGAGGCTAAAAACACCTGCCTTTTGTTCTATTTCCGTACAAATTTTGTCGGTTTCAATTCCTTATAGGGAGGCTAAAAACTCAATTATAAGTATTTTAGTATTATTTTAATTTACAGGTTTCAATTCCTTATAGGGAGGCTAAAAACCTCAATGCCATGACTGTGGGCTATATATGTCTGAATAGTTTCAATTCCTTATAGGGAGGCTAAAAACATTGTTCCGCTTCCTCGTTGGTAAGTGGAGCAGGTTGTTTCAATTCCTTATAGGGAGGCTAAAAACGGTATTCGCTTGTCGGCCTGCTCCTGGTTTTCAGCGGGTTTCAATTCCTTATAGGGAGGCTAAAAACTTTCAGACAATAGTCCAAAAGACCTTAAAACAAAATCAGTTTCAATTCCTTATAGGGAGGCTAAAAACGGACAATGTTGGGAAGATTATCACCGATGCACTTAAGTTTCAATTCCTTATAGGGAGGCTAAAAACTTACAGGACGATAGATGGAGAACCTTATGTGATTGACAGTTTCAATTCCTTATAGGGAGGCTAAAAACTAGATGGCAAGGCGCTCGTTGAGAAACTGAAGCAGCTTAAGTTTCAATTCCTTATAGGGAGGCTAAAAACTGCACCTGGAAGATGATAGCGGATAGTGACTTAAAGTGTTTCAATTCCTTATAGGGAGGCTAAAAACTTTGATGACTGCTGGAAGTATTATACGGGCAACTGGTTTCAATTCCTTATAGGGAGGCTAAAAACCTATTGCCCGGCATTTGTATCCGCCCCGGGTGGCGGGTTTCAATTCCTTATAGGGAGGCTAAAAACTCTGTTGGCAAATTCATCAAAAGCAAGCTTACCTTTGTTTCAATTCCTTATAGGGAGGCTAAAAACGAACCTAGATACAGCGTAACAATCCTACTTCCAAAATCGTTTCAATTCCTTATAGGGAGGCTAAAAACTGGATATCAATATCAAAATCGACGCACCTGAATTGGGTTTCAATTCCTTATAGGGAGGCTAAAAACTGCGGAACACGACAAGATGTGTGAGGAATTTGGCAATTGTTTCAATTCCTTATAGGGAGGCTAAAAACCTCGGCTTTTTCCTCTTTAAGCAATTTGATTTTTTCGGGTTTCAATTCCTTATAGGGAGGCTAAAAACTACCGCCGATTTATACGGCGTATACGAAGATGACTAGTTTCAATTCCTTATAGGGAGGCTAAAAACGTTCGGACGTGAGCTGAGAAAGCAAAAGCTCTCCAGCGTTTCAATTCCTTATAGGGAGGCTAAAAACGCACCGGTTACCTGCAGGTGAATAAAACGGTGTTTAAGGTTTCAATTCCTTATAGGGAGGCTAAAAACGATGCCCACAGGGCACTTTCCACACCTCGGTAAGTGTTTCAATTCCTTATAGGGAGGCTAAAAACTTGGTTAATTGAATTCAAAATAAGAAAGGATGTGTGTTTCAATTCCTTATAGGGAGGCTAAAAACTTTACTACAATTCACTTCCTCACATTCAGGATCTCCGTTTCAATTCCTTATAGGGAGGCTAAAAACGAAGGCAAGGTGTATTTCCAGGGCGCTATCGATGCCTGTTTCAATTCCTTATAGGGAGGCTAAAAACTGTGGGAACAAATGCTTGGATTAAAAAGCTTTACCGGGTTTCAATTCCTTATAGGGAGGCTAAAAACGTTAAGAACGTGGCTGAAAGCTATGTATACGGTACGGGTTTCAATTCCTTATAGGGAGGCTAAAAACGAGGAAACAAAATTCTTCTGAACTTTGATGATATGGAGTTTCAATTCCTTATAGGGAGGCTAAAAACTTGCTCTGTAATACTATATTGTTTACTCATTTTGTTGTTTCAATTCCTTATAGGGAGGCTAAAAACTGCCGGTCCATCCCAAGACGCATCGCTGGTTGCTGTAGTTTCAATTCCTTATAGGGAGGCTAAAAACCACAACGGACCGGGGACGAAGAAATTGCAGAGTGCCGGTTTCAATTCCTTATAGGGAGGCTAAAAACGAGAGGGTCAGTTTTCTTTGTAAGCATAGTTTTATTATAAGTTTCAATTCCTTATAGGGAGGCTAAAAACTTTGACCCCGGAAGAATTAGAAAAATACAGAAGGAAGGAGTTTCAATTCCTTATAGGGAGGCTAAAAACGATTGGATCTCATGGGCTGTAAACTTAGTTTATAACGTTTCAATTCCTTATAGGGAGGCTAAAAACCCATCGTGTTTGACATACGCCAGGTCGTCCACGACGGTTTCAATTCCTTATAGGGAGGCTAAAAACTCAACCTCCTTCCTTTGTTCGTCAGTCAATTGCAGTGTTTCAATTCCTTATAGGGAGGCTAAAAACTAATATAACCACAAAGACAATTAAAAAATTCCTGGGTTTCAATTCCTTATAGGGAGGCTAAAAACATATTTGTACCACTCTAATATCATCTCTTCTAACTTGTTTCAATTCCTTATAGGGAGGCTAAAAACGAATATACGACGCTATTAAAGCAATATCTTATTTCAATGTTTCAATTCCTTATAGGGAGGCTAAAAACCCATCCCAATTATCCCAGACCATCTTTGCGACCCGAGTTTCAATTCCTTATAGGGAGGCTAAAAACGCAGTCATTTTCGTTCACCCCCTTAAAATTGTGCCAGTTTCAATTCCTTATAGGGAGGCTAAAAACTTTGTTCAGTGCGGATTATATCGAATTATTCCGCTTGTTTCAATTCCTTATAGGGAGGCTAAAAACCTACAGACTGAAATTGACGGCATCGAGAAGAGGCTGTTTCAATTCCTTATAGGGAGGCTAAAAACCAGTATGGAAAAGCGGGATAAAACCAAATTGGACGTCGGGTTTCAATTCCTTATAGGGAGGCTAAAAACTCAATTTTACGATTTGCAGGAAGTTTGACTGTCATCGTTTCAATTCCTTATAGGGAGGCTAAAAACTTTGTTCAGTGCGGATTATATCGAATTATTCCGCTTGTTTCAATTCCTTATAGGGAGGCTAAAAACCTACAGACTGAAATTGACGGCATCGAGAAGAGGCTGTTTCAATTCCTTATAGGGAGGCTAAAAACCGAAATTCAAACTTTATTTCTAGCCTATATTTCAGGAGGTTTCAATTCCTTATAGGGAGGCTAAAAACTGCTGTTAGTGATTCACCAATTGATGCCGGTCTCGTAAGTTTCAATTCCTTATAGGGAGGCTAAAAACCTTGACTTGTGGTATAGTGCACAGAATCCTGCAAGAGGTTTCAATTCCTTATAGGGAGGCTAAAAACGCACAAGCTGTTTGAATACTTGTTTTATATTCCAGTTTCAATTCCTTATAGGGAGGCTAAAAACTTGCTCTGGAGAAGGAATCGGTAATGATGCTCTCTAAAGTTTCAATTCCTTATAGGGAGGCTAAAAACTCTGGTCTAGATACGTATTCATCATTATGGCCACAAGTTTCAATTCCTTATAGGGAGGCTAAAAACTAAAGGCAAGGGTGGTGTTCATAGGCTCCGGCAATAAGTTTCAATTCCTTATAGGGAGGCTAAAAACTTATCCACCAGGGCAAGAAAACGCCGGTATACCTAGTTTCAATTCCTTATAGGGAGGCTAAAAACTTCTCATTTCTGCCTGACAATCCATGCACAGTGCTCGCTGTTTCAATTCCTTATAGGGAGGCTAAAAACCCCCAATTTCCCTACACTTCAACCTATACGGAAAGGAAGGTTTCAATTCCTTATAGGGAGGCTAAAAACTTGGAAGCCTTCAGTTCAACTTCAAAGTAAATTCCATGTTTCAATTCCTTATAGGGAGGCTAAAAACTTGAGCAGGTATGTCTGGAAGGATACAGGATATGTGTTTCAATTCCTTATAGGGAGGCTAAAAACTTAGTGAGGAACTATCGGTGATCCGGGGCCAGTTTTGTTTCAATTCCTTATAGGGAGGCTAAAAACACACTGCAACGGTATCACAACGGTATTCTGAAAGGTGTTTCAATTCCTTATAGGGAGGCTAAAAACTCAATAAACTTGAAAATCATAAATGTGTATTTGGTATGTTTCAATTCCTTATAGGGAGGCTAAAAACCGGCAATGGGTGCGGATACTTCGTTTGAAAGGCAGTTTCAATTCCTTATAGGGAGGCTAAAAACTATGCTTCAAGAGATATGTCAGAGCCACATCTGCCGGGTTTCAATTCCTTATAGGGAGGCTAAAAACCGCTTGCCGTTAAAAGTAAAAATTACAAATGGGAAGTTTCAATTCCTTATAGGGAGGCTAAAAACCTTTGGTATACTGCGCAACATCCTGCACGTGTAGGTTTCAATTCCTTATAGGGAGGCTAAAAACAGATACGGGATTCGGATTAGAGAAGGAAATTGCAGGTTTCAATTCCTTATAGGGAGGCTAAAAACTTATACTTCAAATGTATTTATAATGTCAATACCTTTGTTTCAATTCCTTATAGGGAGGCTAAAAACTCTCCTGAAACGCTGTCATATCTATCACTTTCATATGTTTCAATTCCTTATAGGGAGGCTAAAAACTGGAATTGGCGGCGGGGACATAAAGCTGTTTTCGGGTTTCAATTCCTTATAGGGAGGCTAAAAACGCTCACAAATGAGCCTGTGAGTATTTCCATAAACTAGTTTCAATTCCTTATAGGGAGGCTAAAAACGAAGGAAAACAGGAAGATATCCTTTGCGCTGGATGTTGGTTTCAATTCCTTATAGGGAGGCTAAAAACGGCTTGCAAAGCTCACGGACGGGGCATTTCTGTCATAGTTTCAATTCCTTATAGGGAGGCTAAAAACTTGATGGAACCGGACAACGGAATTTATAACGAAGAATGTTTCAATTCCTTATAGGGAGGCTAAAAACTTTAAAATCATGCCTTTTAAATTCATCACCTTTATAAGTTTCAATTCCTTATAGGGAGGCTAAAAACTCAAGAGGTACTTTAATACATATAGTTAGAAATATGCGTTTCAATTCCTTATAGGGAGGCTAAAAACAGAAATGTGAAAATGATTCACGTAGGCCGGATTGTCCGTGTTTCAATTCCTTATAGGGAGGCTAAAAACGATGTAAGCAAATTAACTCTCTTTGAAAGGTTTTTGCGTTTCAATTCCTTATAGGGAGGCTAAAAACTAAATATAACGCACTATTAATCTGCCGTCGCTGTTGGTTTCAATTCCTTATAGGGAGGCTAAAAACGGAATTCGCAGACAGATATTTATGGCCGCTAAAAAGAGTTTCAATTCCTTATAGGGAGGCTAAAAACGATATAAACTCTTGGAACCTCCGGACAGGGCATATCAAGTTTCAATTCCTTATAGGGAGGCTAAAAACTGCATTTTGCGCAATATCGAAAAAAGCTTCTTGTTTGTTTCAATTCCTTATAGGGAGGCTAAAAACCCTACGGCGAGGCGCAACTTAGCCGCCGCTGCTCCGTTTCAATTCCTTATAGGGAGGCTAAAAACGGATATTTTGTGTCAGGATCTTCTTTTTGCTTAAACTCGTTTCAATTCCTTATAGGGAGGCTAAAAACTTCAGAATATTAGAACTTTAAGCGATACCTGAAAGCCTGTTTCAATTCCTTATAGGGAGGCTAAAAACTTGCATAGTCTTAGTCTGTTACGCCAGTAACTTCTCGTTTCAATTCCTTATAGGGAGGCTAAAAACTCGATCACCATATCTCTTTCGCCTATGCCTGCTAGTTTCAATTCCTTATAGGGAGGCTAAAAACAAATCCGTACTATCCCGCTACTAAACGTAACAACATAAGTTTCAATTCCTTATAGGGAGGCTAAAAACATGCTTGCGACTGCATTTATCACTGGTGTCTGATTGGTTTCAATTCCTTATAGGGAGGCTAAAAACCGTCGTTGCCTGCGTGCCAAATTGTGTTTCCGTTCACTGGTTTCAATTCCTTATAGGGAGGCTAAAAACTGAAACAATATGTTGGGAACGGTAACTTCTATATAGGGTTTCAATTCCTTATAGGGAGGCTAAAAACATATCTCCCCGATAAGGAAGCAGGCGACATCATCGTTGCGTTTCAATTCCTTATAGGGAGGCTAAAAACAACGACGGCCCGGGGAGCGGGCTGGATGCGGATACGGGTTTCAATTCCTTATAGGGAGGCTAAAAACAATATCGCCGCAGACGCCAAGGAAGAAGTATATCGGGTTTCAATTCCTTATAGGGAGGCTAAAAACTGGTTTATAGTTTTTCTTATCAAATCCCTAATTCCTGTTTCAATTCCTTATAGGGAGGCTAAAAACGATATATTTTCCTTTGCTTTCTTATAACCAAATGTCGAGTTTCAATTCCTTATAGGGAGGCTAAAAACTGTGCAATTGCCTTTATCTTATACAAGGAATATGGCAGTTTCAATTCCTTATAGGGAGGCTAAAAACTTATAATAGAGTGTAAAAGACATTCAAGTTATCTAGGTTTCAATTCCTTATAGGGAGGCTAAAAACTTCATCAAAAAGATTTTTACAAGCTTTCATTAACTCCGTTTCAATTCCTTATAGGGAGGCTAAAAACTTCAACAAGTGATTTTGAGCTTTATATCGGTGATGAGTTTCAATTCCTTATAGGGAGGCTAAAAACTTGATAATAATTCTTCTGAAGTCATACTATCATCCCGTTTCAATTCCTTATAGGGAGGCTAAAAACTCCTTTATAAAACCTGTAGGTATATTGGATATATCGGTTTCAATTCCTTATAGGGAGGCTAAAAACGATCTCCGTCATTCTCATGCTGCCTTGCTGGTTGAGCGTTTCAATTCCTTATAGGGAGGCTAAAAACGGAGAATGCCATCAAGAGCGGCCTGTTTTCCGGGGAGGGTTTCAATTCCTTATAGGGAGGCTAAAAACTAGTTTTTAGGGAGGAATGAGGATGAGAAATATAAGGTTTCAATTCCTTATAGGGAGGCTAAAAACACATCTACAAAAGGCCCATCATCTACAAGGACAGCAGTTTCAATTCCTTATAGGGAGGCTAAAAACGAATACTTCCTGGAGCAGCTGGCGTCGGCTTCTGCTGAGTTTCAATTCCTTATAGGGAGGCTAAAAACTTATCTGCGGCTTTCGTAGCCTTTTTGGCCATATATTGTTTCAATTCCTTATAGGGAGGCTAAAAACTTGATACTTGGTATGCCGAACAGAAAAGCTTTTTAGAGTTTCAATTCCTTATAGGGAGGCTAAAAACCGAATACGAGGACCCGGTCAAAAACAAGCTGATAATCAGTTTCAATTCCTTATAGGGAGGCTAAAAACAATATCCGAGTATCTCGCAAGAAATAAAAAAAATGGTTTCAATTCCTTATAGGGAGGCTAAAAACTTTGGGACGCCTGATGGAGAATCGCTATTTATACGCGTTTCAATTCCTTATAGGGAGGCTAAAAACTTAAAGGCAGTATCGGATAAAGCTAAAGCTTTGGCTGTTTCAATTCCTTATAGGGAGGCTAAAAACGAAGGCTATGGAATATAAGGAAGTAAAAATCATTGTGTTTCAATTCCTTATAGGGAGGCTAAAAACTGGAAAGCAGCGCTGGAGAGCTGGCAGCAGTACAAGGGGTTTCAATTCCTTATAGGGAGGCTAAAAACCCTGGACCACTTAAAGAAGTTAAGCGCGAAAAACAACGTTTCAATTCCTTATAGGGAGGCTAAAAACATAACAGATAAATTTTTTATAAAAGAGGTTGTATAGTAGTTTCAATTCCTTATAGGGAGGCTAAAAACGTTATTTTGTTTTATCTAATGAAATTCCATTACAAAAGTTTCAATTCCTTATAGGGAGGCTAAAAACAATATATTCCGGAAGTATGAAAACGAAAGGAGGAAGTTTCAATTCCTTATAGGGAGGCTAAAAACATAATAGAACGGTAGCTGAAAATACAAGGAAACGGAGTTTCAAT
The DNA here is from genome assembly GCF_059717795.1 of Biomaibacter sp. TOL. Taxonomy (NCBI): domain Bacteria; kingdom Bacillati; phylum Bacillota; class Clostridia; order Thermosediminibacterales; family Tepidanaerobacteraceae; genus Biomaibacter; species Biomaibacter sp. TOL. Next base: position 777,517 of record NZ_AP046092.1, read on the forward strand.
TCCTTATAGGGAGGCTAAAAACTCGGAAAGCGTTTTGCAAAAACAACGCTTGCATATCGTTTCAATTCCTTATAGGGAGGCTAAAAACTCATGGTGGGAAGCTCACCAAGCTGGCCGTCGAAAGTTTCAATTCCTTATAGGGAGGCTAAAAACCAGTGTTTGGTAGCAATTGATGAAGCTGGAGGAAGGTTGTTTCAATTCCTTATAGGGAGGCTAAAAACCAATTGATAATCGGATTAAAAAACTGATTGAAAGACAGTTTCAATTCCTTATAGGGAGGCTAAAAACCGGTCGGGGCGTTTTTTATCTGGTCAAACAGCAGTTGTTTCAATTCCTTATAGGGAGGCTAAAAACAAGGAACCGAGGATAAGCTCCAAAAATTCCTGAACGCGTTTCAATTCCTTATAGGGAGGCTAAAAACACAGATGTATTCCCCCGCGACCGGTACGGCCGGCAGGGGTTTCAATTCCTTATAGGGAGGCTAAAAACGAATTTTATGTTCATCTTTTCTCCCCTCCTCGATTCGTTTCAATTCCTTATAGGGAGGCTAAAAACGGAACTCACGAAATATCAAAAATGGAAGAAGATTTTGTTTCAATTCCTTATAGGGAGGCTAAAAACTTACGGCATGTTCAAAGGTATTGGCCAGTGGAGAAAGTTTCAATTCCTTATAGGGAGGCTAAAAACCCAGTACGGTGAGCACGGATAGTGGTACCGGGTTGCAGTTTCAATTCCTTATAGGGAGGCTAAAAACATTTTACTTTTTTTTACAGATATTTATAGTATAATAGTTTCAATTCCTTATAGGGAGGCTAAAAACTTTAGTTGATGCATTGGAGCAGATCAAAGATATAGCAAGTTTCAATTCCTTATAGGGAGGCTAAAAACATAAAAAAATAGCTGATAGATATGATACGAAAGAGATTAGTTTCAATTCCTTATAGGGAGGCTAAAAACTATTTAGCGCTTGGTTTAGTTTACTTAACTATCCTGAGTTTCAATTCCTTATAGGGAGGCTAAAAACCGAAGAAAAAGCCGCAAGAATACTCACCGGGGCTTTAGTTTCAATTCCTTATAGGGAGGCTAAAAACCAACTACGCTCACACCCAGGAGCAATTCTGGGACGGGTTTCAATTCCTTATAGGGAGGCTAAAAACCGTCGTCGATAAACTCGGGCGAAACTTCTTCGCCCGGTTTCAATTCCTTATAGGGAGGCTAAAAACCTTGACCACACTCACTGCACTTGTGAATATACCCGGAAGTTTCAATTCCTTATAGGGAGGCTAAAAACCTTCCGCTCTGAACCCGCCTTCGTGTCGCTCTTTGAAAGTTTCAATTCCTTATAGGGAGGCTAAAAACCGGGCGGTGCCTGCCGGGGAAGGAGGTTTTTATGAAGTTTCAATTCCTTATAGGGAGGCTAAAAACCCTGAATCCCTGCTGAAACAAGGCTTCGACACTCTCCGGGTTTCAATTCCTTATAGGGAGGCTAAAAACGTGTTACCTGAATTGAAAAGAAGAATTACTGAAGCATGTTTCAATTCCTTATAGGGAGGCTAAAAACATTTTAAAAATATACTTGGTAATGCTGCCGATTCTTGTTTCAATTCCTTATAGGGAGGCTAAAAACGAAGCAATGTAATTCCAAATAGAAGCCACAATATCAAGTTTCAATTCCTTATAGGGAGGCTAAAAACCAATCTAAATGGGCAATATATAAGGGATACGTATAGTATTAATCAGTTTTGGAGCAAATATATAAAGTTGTTCTTTGTGTAAATTATATCATTTCTTTCCATAAAAATAAAGGTTTGGGAAGAATTAGCGCTGAAAAAAATACAGTCGTCGACCTCCCGTAGTTTTTACATTATCTGAGGTCGACGACTGTATTTTTTTAAATTATCATTTCATCTCCGCCTTTTTTGATACCCATAGTCTCTCTTGAAGAGTATTTTGTAGTTCGAAGTATGTAGAAAATAATCGAATCCTCCTTATCGTTGATTGCTCGCTTTAGTTCCTGCTTCAATTTTTTGAATCCGGCATCGGATATTTCGCCTTCGAGGACGGAATTCTGAACCCAGTTTAGATATTTTCTACATATCTTCAGGACTTTTCCGACTCTTTTTTCCCCTACATCGTATACCAAAATTATAAACATTATATTATCTCCACGAAATATTCTTTGATATCTGCTCAACGCACTTTGTTTCTGTTAAATTTTTTAGCTTGTGTAGCTTGTATAAAACTTTTTTATTTGAACATACAAATAATGCACATATAAATAATACATAGTAAATCTATCAATTGTTTAGCAAAAAGTCAATTTTTTAGAAAGATTTCCTTCTTCATTTTTAGTTGAATTTCGGCTTATCAGATGATATATTATTTTCAACAGCAATCTTTATTAATTTATTTCGGAGGTTTGGCGAATGAAAATTGGAATCATGAGCGACACTCATGGAAGTTTAACGGCGTTTAAAAAAGTTCTGGAAGTTCTGGGCCCATGTGATTTTATTTTGCACGCAGGGGATATACTTTATCACGGGCCAAGAAATCCCCTTCCGGAAGGTTACAATCCCTGGGAACTGGCGGAGGCTATAAATAGGTTGGAAATACCTTTTGTAGCCGCATCGGGCAACTGTGACGCCCCCATAGATTCAATGCTGATTTCTGTACCCATTCAATCTCCCTATGCGCTGATTTGCATGGATAAGTTCCGAATATTGGTAAATCATGGGCATGAGAAATCCAAGGATGAACTTATGGATTTGGCGGTAAAATGGCGTATAGATATTCTGGTTACGGGCCATACCCATATAAAACGGCTGGAGAAAATAAACCACATCATACTGGTGAACCCTGGTTCCTGTTCCCTGCCAAAAGATGGTATATCTTCGGCAGCGGTGATGGAGGATAATGAAATAAGGTTAGTAAATATCAAGGACGAAAATGTCGTTTCAAGGATTGTGTTAAGATAGTAATATTATGCCTGTTATTTATTGTGTGGCAGCTTATTGTCAATCTTTTTTATCCCATATCCAGGCTCTCCATTGACTTCTGTATTCTGCTGTAACGGTTTGTCCCCCAGACTCCAAACAATATCATGATACCTCCCACCGCATTATACCAGTAAAACGGCTCATGCGCCAGAGTCACCCCCGCAATGATGGAAAACACCGTGACGAGATTGGTAAACACTGAGGATCTTGCAGCTTCCAGCTTTGAAAGCATGAAATTTAGCATGAAATAGGCCACCACGGAAGAAAGAAAGCCCAGATATACAATGGAAGCCACAGCCTTCATATTCGCCAGAGGCGCGAAATATTGCTGCAGGTTGCCACGGTTCACATGTTGCACTATAGAAATACCGTTGAAAACTACGGCGCCGACACACATCATCACATAGGTTATTTCGACAGGGTTAAATTCCGAGGATATCTTCCTGGAAATCACATTGAAAATTCCCGCACAGACCACTGCGCCCAGCACCACAAAAGTGCCTGCCAGGTTTTTGCCTATCTCTACTCTGCCTTTCATGGCGACCATAAAGACGACACCTGCTACAGAAAGCAGTATAAATGCCATCTGCGGCGGTGAAGGTTTCTCATTCAAAATAGCTATTCCAAGCAACGTGGTTACTATTGGTACCATGGCTATCATCATGCCCGTTTCCGACGAGGAAGTCATTTGTATACCGATGGTTTCACATATGAAATAAATCACAGGCTCGATGGCGGAAAGCAGAAGTACCATGCTGAGGTTTTTCCCTCTTAAATCAATTTTTACAAAACCCATCATACGCAATATCACGAATATAGCCGCTGCCAGGCCGAAACGGAGTCCCAGCAGGTGAAAAGGGTCAAGCACATCCAGGCCTTCCTTTGTAAAAAGAAAAGAGAATCCGAATATAACCGCTATTCCCAAGCCGGCAAAATATGCTGAATATTTAGCCATAATTTTCCTCCCATTTTACACATATCTGTCGTGGTTTTTTACTTTTTTCCCCTGCTCCAGGCCTTCGAGCTGGGGGTTTTTTATTACTCTGTCGCCGGGCGCGAGGCCCTGTTCAATGACGACCACTTCGTCGGTTTCCATTCCCTTCTTTACCTTCTGGATTTGAGCACGGCCGTTCTTTACCACCCAAAGGGCGTCCCCGTCTTCGTAAGGAAAGAGGCATGTTTTGGGCACCGCCAGTTTATTTTCCTGCGAAAGCACGGAAAACTCCACATCCAGGGCATATCCCGGTCGAAGTTCCGGTATATTCCCCTCGGGCTGGATTGTTACTTTTACTCTGCGCTCTGCGATCCCCAGCGCTGACACTTTTTCGACGGCTGAAGGAGCGACGGACGTCACGGTACCGTAGAACTTATAATCCCGGTCCTTTCTTTTCTGAATGAGCGCAACCTTCATACCCTCCTTGATATAAATCACGTCTTCTGTGAGAAGGTACGCATTTACCTCCAACCCTTCGTTTCCGATAATTTTCATTAGCTCCGTCTGCGGTGAAACCATCGCTTTTTCTTTAACATAAATTTCCTCCACCACTCCTTCAATGAGAGCAGTGATGCGGGCTCTTTCAATCTGGTGTTCCAACTGTTTTATCTGCGCATCTACCGCTTCAATCATGCCCTGAAAATACTGTTCTGTGGCGGTATTGATCGTTGTGCTGGTTGTAGAGCCGCTTCCGGAAATTTCGATCCCTGCGGAACCGGCCTGCTCCAGCAGCAGCTCGAGCCTTGTCTGCTGCTGCGACAGTTCGCTTTCAAGCTGTTTTACCGCGCTTTCGGCATCATCGAGCTCTGTCTTTGAAATCGCACCGGCTTCATAGAGCGACTTTGCCTTAGCATAATCTTCCCGGCTCTTTTCCAACTGACGGTTTATCTCTTCTATTGCCAGCTGCTGCTGTTTTATCTGCTGCCCGATTTCCTGGAATGATTTTTTTTCCTGCCCTTCAAGGCTTTTTCGTTGTGCCTTTAATTGAGCCAGCTGATATTCCATATCCTTCGTGTCAATCTGCACAAGTAAGTCGCCTCTGGATACACGCTGGCCTTCCTTCACTGCAAGGTTTACTATTTCGCCGCTGACCGTGGCATATACAGGGCGATCCAATGTAGTTTCCACAATTCCTTCTTCTTTAAAAACCAGTGACACCGTTTGCGGTTTTACTTCTATGAGCTCTGCTTTAAGGGGCTTTTTTGCGTTGAACACGGCATATACCGCCACCACCGCAATGATGATAATCGTCAATACTAACTTCACGGTCCTTTTCACGTTCTCCACTCCTTCGAAATTACTCTCTTTCCTTCAACACGCTCACGATATTAAGTTTTGCCACCTTGCGAAAGACCCACCACTGGGCAGTACTGATGGCAACTATCGTCCCGACAAGAGCTAATAGCAAAGCCGACGGCGTCGTCAACGAGGGTATTGAATAAAGGTCGCTGCTCATGCTGCTGGAAAGAGCCTTGTTCATGGCAAAGGTCAGGGGAATGCCCGCCAGAATACCCACTGCGCCTATAAACCACTGTTCCACCGAGATGACTTCCATTACCTCCTGAGGCCTCATCCCCAGCACCCGGAGCGAAGCCAGTTCCCTTTCTCTTTCCGCCAGCGTTATGATGCTTGAATTGTAAACAATGGCAAAGCCCGTGACAACTGCCATTGCAGCCATGATCCACATGACGTATCTCGAGGAGCCCATCAGCTCATTATACAGATCTATGCTTTGCTGCCTTTCTTCCAGGTTGCCGATATATTTTGAATCATAATATTTTTGCTTTAATGCTGGTATATGTGCCTTATCCATTGATATAAGCGCTGAAGTGGCGATATCGCCCTGCCCCAGCAGGGTCTGCAGCGCGTCCTGGTTCATATACACACTGGAACCCAGATACTGTGGAATGATTCCCACCACATCCACATAGACCGGCGATTCCCTGGCCCATATGCTTTCAACCTGCAACCTGTCTCCTATTCCGGCTTTCAGGCTGCCGGCAACCTGTTCGGAAAGCAACATCCCATCCTTGGGTATTCGCACCCGGTTACCCTGCTTGTCAATAGGAGTATATAGTTCTGAATCCGGAATCAATCCCAAGGCCACAACATCCTTTTTGCGATGCTCTTTTTGCAAAGTTACCGGCACTTCCACCAAAGGCTCAACGCGCTTTGCTCCCTTGATGTTCTGAAATTCCCCTACCGCTCCGCTCAAAGGAAGGGGTCTTGCAAAACTTACTTTAATATCGTATTTCTGCATTCTGGTAAACTGGTCCAACACCATAATATCCATTATGTCATACATGGACCATAGAGCCGCCATCATGCTGAACGTAAATACAATGCCGATAAAAGTAAAAAAGCTCCGGCTTTTGTTTCTCCACATATTTCTTATGGCCATGCGGCCCTGAACCGTAAAAAATGCCCAGAAGCCCGGAATCTTTTCCAGCCAGAACCTTCTGTGGACCGCAGGCGCCGGCGGGCGCATGGCTTCTACAGGCTTTAATCTCAAGACGGATTTGGCTCCCTGAAAAGATGCAATCAGGCTGAATGCCGCCGATAAAATTATTCCTGATAAAAAATACCGCCATGAAAACCTTCCAACAAGATCGGGCAAACTGTAATACTGCTGGTATATTTTAGTAAATGATATGGAAAGAGCCGTGCCCGAAACTCCTCCAAGGACTCCACCCGCCAGCCCCACCATCAGGCCATAGGAAAGATAGTGTAAAAGGATCTCATTATTCCTGTACCCACAGGCCTTTAAGGTGCCTATCTGCCCCCTCTGCGACTCCACCATCCTCTTTAACATGATATATAAGATGATGGCCGCAATGGTCAGGAACATGATGGGAATGCTACGGGATGTTTTTTCCAGCTGCTTTAATTCTTCGGTTAGCATGGCATTGCTGGACTGGTCTTTTTGGGCCACAAGGCTTTCCATGCCGTACTTCTCCAGCTCTGTCTTCAGCGCCTGTTCTACATCCTCGAACTTGAAACCGGGTTTTAAAGTAAATGTTATGTCATTGACCGTCCCCTTTTTGGCAAACAGACTCTCCATTACTTCATAGGGCATATACGCTACTTCAAAAGCCTCGGGGTCCGGAAATATATTCTGCCCGTCCCTCATGGCATAAACAAACTCCGGGCTTTGACCGGTTCCCGATATTTTAAGCTCGACCTTTTTCCCTTCGATGATCACAGTAAGAGGTTTGCCCAGGTAAATACCATGAGCTTCATAGAACTTATCAGCCAGAAGAATCGATCTATCATTTCCTTTCGGAAAAGAGCCCTTCAACAGTTTTACTCCGTTTAAATTGTAAGGCCTTTCTTGCTTTAATGATATTAACCTTAAATATATATTCTTACTTTCATCAAGGCCCAGCACTCTTACATCTTCCACCAGCCGCCCCTGAACCTGGTCTATGCCCTGAATATCCTTCAATTTCCCCACTTGAGAGTAAGGCATTGACTTTACCTTTGCAAAACCGTCGGCCAGGTGATACTGCCTGTAGAAGCTCTCCCTGGCTAAAAAAAGGTTGTCCCTGGCCATCTGCATCGAAGTGTAAGTCATCAATCCGATGATTACCACGATGACGCACGCTATATAAGACATTTTATTCTCGCCGATATCTCTCAGCATCTTTCTCCTCAATATCACCATGATACCTCCTCCGGCGATACGGGATTTGCCACGCTCTCAACACGTACAAGTTTCCCATCTTTCAGGTAAAAAACCCGGTCTGCCATCCGGGCGATGGACGCATTATGCGTGATAACGATCACCGTTCTTTTATATTTCTCATTAAAATTCTTAAGAACTCTCAGCACCTGTATCCCTGTTGATGAATCCAGGGCTCCCGTAGGTTCGTCACATAAGAGTATTTCCGGGTTTTTGGCAACAGCTCTGGCGATGGCCACTCTCTGCTGCTCTCCGCCCGACAGCTGCACCGGGAAATGGTCTGCCCTGTCGGCAAGGCCCACCTGCTCCATGACATCTTCCGTTTTTAAAGGATTTTTCGCGATTTCCACCGATAGCATCACATTTTCATAGGCGGTTAAATTTGGCATGAGGTTGTAAAACTGAAACACAAAACCCACCACATCCCTCCTGTACTCCGTAAGGACTTTTTCCGATGCACCGTGGAGGGGTTTATCCCTGTAGTAGATCTCTCCGGAACTTGCCACATCCATGCCGCCTATAAGGTTCAGCATAGTGCTTTTTCCGGAACCGCTAGGCCCCAGCACCACCACAAATTCACCGGCATATATATCGAAATCCACCCCTTTCAATGCCTCCACCTTTATTTCGCCCATCTGATAATATTTTGTGAGGTTCCTGGCTTTTAGAATAATATCCACGGCTCTCCTCCTCTCTCTGAGTTGGAATTCCAGCAAGCGGCCCTGCCTTGATTTGCCCTGAATTAAGCCGTCAGTCGGGGATGGTTTTCCCCTTATTTATCTATTCCGTCGCTTGAATCCCACGCCAGAAGTTCTCCATTAAAGTATTTATATTTTTTTCCAGCCTTTCTTCTTCAATATATATTGAATACAGAGCAACACCTTTCAGAGATGCAATGAACATAATGGCCGTCCCTTCACAATCAAGGTCATTCCGCAGTATACCTTTTCGCTTTTCTTCCTCGAACATCCCTTTTACCGCTTCCAAACATTTTCTGCCCATGGATATGGCTTTGTCAAAGAGTCGATTGTTGTGCTTTTTCAACTCATTCCAAAATATATCATAGTTTAACGAAATTTTTTTCACTTCTTCGCTCTTATATATCTCAACCATCTTTTTCGCGATGAAATCCAGCTTTTGTTTAAGATCCATATCATTATTGAAAAAAGCCAGGAACATCTGTGTGTATCTGACTATAAAATCCTCCACAACCTGCGAAAACAGTTCCTCTTTGCTGCGGAAATAGTGGTAAAAACCTCCTTTTGTAATACCCACCTCTTTTACGATGTCATTTATGGATACATCCCTGTATGTGTTATTTAAAAAAAACTCCAGCGCCACCTTTAAAATCTTTTCCCGAGTATTAATATAAATCCCTCCAAATTATTTTCATATTTGATGCCTTCTTGCAATTAATGTCAGTTCACGGCAAACATTTCGGACATACCTACCGGTCGGTATGTGTTTGGGATAAATTATATCACAGTCTTTGATTTTTGCATATCCTTAATTATAAGGTTGACTGTGATGCGCCTTTGTGCGGCTTCGCCGCAGTCAGCTAATCTCAGTCTTTGATTTTTGCATATCCTTAATTATAAGGTTGACTGTGATGCGCCTTCGTGCGGCTTCGCCGCAGTCGGCTAAGAAGCATATTTACAAAATATTGGTAAAATGATATCATGATATTTGAAATAAATCCGGGATGGTGTGAAAAATGTACAGGAAGGATGAAATAATAGAGATCATCAGAAACGGAGAAAATTCTTTTGTTGAATTCAAGCTCGAAGATGCACATAATATAAGGCTCGCAAGAGAAATAGCAAGTTTTGCCAATGTTTCAGGAGGATTATTGATAATCGGCGTGGATGATGATAAAAATATCGTTGGTATTTCTGAAAATAAACTGGAAGAACGGATAATGAACATTTGCTATAATATCATTGAACCGCCTTTAATTCCACTATATTATGAACTCACCGTTAATGATAAGACCATAGCGGTTGTTGAGATCGAAAAGGGCATCAATAAGCCATACTGTGTTAAAAATGACGGACGAAAGGAATATTATATCCGTTTCGGAAGTACCAATAGAGAAGCTACCAGGGAACAACTATTAAGGCTTTTTCAGACCTCAGGTATGCTTCATTATGAAATAAATCCGGTACCCGCTGCATCCTTTGAAGATCTTGATTATGATAAATTAAAAGATTACTTTTATAATTATCGAAAAATCAATATAAGTGATCTCGAGCAATTTGAGCTTTTAAACCTATTAAAAAACACTGATATAATGGTAGAATATGGAGAACAATCTGCAGCCACCCTGGCGGGCCTCCTTTTATTCGGGAAAAACCCCAAAAAATTTTATCAGGGGTGCGGCATCAAAGCTATAAAGATAAATGGCAATAAATTCACCGATCCGGTAATAGATCATAAATTCTTTGAACGAAACATTTTTGAAAACATAGAAGACACAATGATTTTTTTCAAGAACAATACAAGACACGGGTTTGAGGTTACGGATTTGCAGAGGACCGATATAGTAGAGTACCCCGCAAGAGCAATTAGGGAACTTATAGTAAATGCGGTGGCTCACAGGGATTATACCATATCAGGTTCTCAAATATCTATGATAATCTATGAAGACCGAATAGAGATAAAAAGTCCCGGAAAAATACCCAACACTTTGACCATAGATAAAATGAAACAAGGATTGAGCTACCATAGAAACCCCGTTATTCTGCAGTTTTTATACGATGCAAGATATGTGGAGAGGTTAGGCAGGGGGATACCTATGGTTATCGAAGAAGTCCGAAAAAACAACCAACCGGAACCAATTTTTAAAGAAGATGGAGACGAATTTATTGTTACCATATATAAAAAGGCTGTGGTTTGACAAACCCAGCCTTTAACAATTTGCTACTTGACCTTTTTTAGCTGGTCTGACTCACACAGAGACAATACTTCCGATTGTTGCCGACTTGTAAGCCGTATTTAGAATCTTACATGCCAAAGCCGCATCTTCGAAGTCCGGTGGATCAATATACTGGAACTGTTGGCCGTTGATTTTTAATAAAAAGCTGTAAAGCGAAGCCATGTGGCAATTGACCATCCAGCCCAGAGAGAACTTCCCGGAGGGCCAGATTTTTTTCAGATCTCCTTCAACTTCTTTATATGTTACAAAGCCACCCTGCTTCCTGGTATTTTCTCTCCACAGGCAAACTTCCGGCCATTCAGGATTTTTTATATCTATTTTTATGGAACCCTCAGTGCCAAAAATCTCAAATGATGTATCTTCATCTTTGCCCGCCGCCAGCCTGGAAACTTCCAAAACCCCGTATATCCCTCTATCAAGCGTTAAATCAAGATGTGCAAAATCATCCACGTCGACCGGCGATATTCCTCTGTCGGAACGCCTCTTATTGATTACTGTTTTGGTAACACCTCTCACTTTTTTTATGGGTCCCAACAAATATTGGACCAAATCAATCAAATGAATTCCCAAATCTACTATAGCCCCGCCCCCGCTTTTCTCTTTTTGCAGCCGCCATGATATCGGTCTGTCAGGGTTTAAATAACTTTGATGGTACATATGGCAATTAAAATTAATGATTTCTCCTATCAAACCATCCTGGAGCATCCTTTTTGCCCGGACTACTGCAGGTAAGAATCTTAAAACCAGGCCGACCTGATTATTGACTTCCTTAACACTGACCAATTCGACCAGTAGTTTTTCTTCTTCATAAATACCTGTCAACGGCTTTTCGCAATATATATTCTTTATATCACAGGCAATTGCTTTTTCTATCTGTTCGCGATGCATAAAGTTCGGTGTACAGATGTCTATAACATCAGTATGCAAATTCTCCAGAGTTTTAACATGAGTCTTATATCCGGTATAATCCGTATTTAATTCTCTGGAAGTTATTAGTTTATCAAAGATAATATAAAATGGAAAATCGTCATAGCATAAAGGCATACTCCTCACGGCAACGGTATGCAGCTTCCCCATATAGCCAAAACCTGCAACGGAATAATTTATTTTATTCATCTTGCTACCTCATTTTCTAAGATTTACATCTCTTATATGGCAAAAGAGCCGTATTCTGGCTCCTTTACCACATCTTGATCCTCCCCCAGTATTTGTCTAGAAGCTTCTGATTTACTTCTTTACAGTTGTCCAGGTTCCCGGATAAAAACACAGGAGGCTCGATCCCATTTTTTATAAGGATTTGAGCAGCCTCTATTGTGATGGCGTGTATAATACAATTTCCAATTATGTTAGATGTGGAACCCATAGGCACTTTTGATCCTTCAAGATATACAGTTGCATCCCCGAAGACTCCACAATTGTCTATTACAATATCAGCTACTTCATAGAGTTTTTTCCCCGAAGAATGCCTGGAAGCAACATTTTTCGCATATTCCAGCGAGGTAATGGCAATCGTTGGGATTCCTTTCTTCTTGCATTCTATAGCCATTTCGATCGGAGCTCCATTCCTTCCGGAATTGGAGATTATAATCATACAATCCCTTGAAGTAACCCTTCTATGCTCCAAAATTACTCTGGAAATCCCTTCTATCCTTTCAAGCTGCTCGCTCTTTACCACATCCGTAGTTCCCGTTAAAGAAGGTTCTAAAATAGCATCGATGGGAGCCAGACTTCCGGCTCGATATGTCACTTCTTCCGCCACACAATGGGAGTGGCCAGTGCCGAAGGTATACACTATACCGTCATTTTTAATAGTATCTGCTACCACTTGAGCTCCCATCTGAATTTTTTCTTTCTGGGTGGCCTCCACCTTATTTAAAATCCTCTTTACATTGTCAAAAAAGACTACCGTAAAATCCATGATTGTCCCTCCAAATCTTTTAGGTTATTTTCTAAAGAGCCTATCTGCATATTTTTCTACCAATTTCTGATTAAATTCCGGACCTCCATCCACATTGGCGCTCATATATACCGGCGGTGTATATCCCTTCGCCAGCATGATCTCTACGGCTTCTACAATGGTGGCTTGAAGCAGTACGGCGGCTGCCACTGAAGAAGTAGGGCCGATCTTAACCGGCATGCCTTCCAGCTGGATGGCGGAGTCCCCCTCCACTCCGCGGTTATCCAGTATAACGTCGGCAAACTGGTAAAGGTTCTTTCCGGATGAATGTCTGGATTTCAGTTTCCTGGATACATCTAGAGATGTGACGGCTATAAGTTTATTCCCGTTTTTTTTCACAAAATCCGCAACTTCTATTACTAAAGGATTTCTTCCCGAATTGGAAATAATAATAAAACAATCATTCGGGCGCAAATCGTAATTTTCCATCAACTTTGCCCCGACGCCTTCAACGGTTTCATATAATCCGCGGGACGGCTCTTCTACAGCTTTGGCCGGAATCAAACCTCCCGCTCTTCCCGCTACTTCTATCGCTGCGGCATAAGAATGACCGCTGCCGAATGCGTGCAAAATGCCCCCATTGATGATGGATTCGGCAATGATGTGTCCAGCTTTTTTAATGCTGTCCTGTTGTGTCTCTTTAAGTTCTTTAATCAGTTTTTCTATTACATCGAAATATTTTAAAAAGCTCATAAGTATTCCCCTCTCGTTTTATTGAAGTTTGTTAATTAATGCCATTAAATCCGTTTTTGGTTCATCAGGTACCATGATGGCGGTCAACTCAACACCCATAGCATTCAGCTCCTTGAAAGCTTCAATCTCATCCTGAGTCACATTAATCGATCTTTTTATCTGCACGGTTCCCTCGCGATGCGCCATATTTCCTACATTTATCATCTTGATATTTACTCCAAGTTTGATTAAATCTATGGCGTCTTTTGGCCCTTTCAAGATTAAAAACACTCTTTCCGCATCATATTTGCCTGCCTTAATATTTGCCGCCGCTTTCTCTTTTGTGATGATAGAAGTATTTACACCGGGTGGAGCTACCATCCTGAGAGCACTTTTTTGCAGTTCGTTGTTGGCCACTTCATCATTGGCTACCATTATTCTGTTGATTTTCATGCTGTTGCACCAGAATGCGGCGACCTGACCATGAATCAAACGGTCGTCTATTCTGACATGAACAATTCCCATTATGCAATCCCTCCACTAATTGGGGACATTCCTCCGCCTCCCCCAGCTGAATGCCATGAAAAAGGAGGTGTGTCCCCTTTCCTTTATAAGAAAAATGTTGCATCCGAATCGCTTCGGATGCAAAGTATCGATATATTCAGCCTAATATTTTGAAGTTATAGCATATTATGGCTAAAAGTATCAGTAAAAATATGGCTTTAGTCGAATTCATGCCTTTCCTCCCAAGCAGCCAGTATACAAATGCGACCAATCCTACAGGAATCAGAGCGGGCATTATTTGATTCAAAATATCCTGGAGTTTCATAGTAACCTCGCCAGATTTAAATACATAAGGCACATCCGCTCGAATAACCGTGGGAATCAATGCGCCGATGACAGTCAGGCCCAGTATTGCGGCACCTTCGGTAATTTTTTGAATCGCACCGCCAAAAGAAGTCACCATCTTGGCTCCCTGCTGGTATCCAAGATTTATAAACCACCAGCGGATAACCCATCTAAAAATCATCCATAAAGTCCAAATCCAGATACCCAGAGTGTTTCCGTTTAAGGCCATGTAAGCCGCAATGGAACCGAAAACTGTACCGGCAATAACGCCATAGATGGTATCGCCGACACCGGCAAAAGGTCCCATCAAACCGGTTTTAATACCCGTTATGGCATCTTCCGCTTCTATCCCCTTTTCTTCTTCAATAGCCAGGTCGGCACCAATTATCAGATGCGCCATATCCGGTTCGGTGTTAAAAAATTGAAGATGTAGCTTTAAAGCTTTTATCAATTCTTCCTTTTCAGTATAAAATTTCTTTAATGCCGGCATCAAAACATAACAGTAAGGCAAGCCCTGCATTCTTTCATAGTTCCATCCGTACTGACCGGCAATCAGCCAGCGCCAGTTTATCCTCCACAAATCTTTCTTTGTCAATTTTTTAGTCTCACTCATCTCCGCTCACACCCCCTCCGGCAATTGTCGCCCCAGCACTTTTATACTGAAAGTTGATAAGGGCCAGTGCAAAACCCGCCAGTGCTACGCCAACCATTGATACTTTCAAATATGCAGCCAGGATAAAACCGATCAGCAGATAAGGAATGTACGTTTTCGAAGGCAGATATCTTAACAATATTGCCACACCGAGGGCAGGAAGTATGCCTCCTGCTACTTTCAATCCACCCATCAACCAGTCCGGGAATACTTTTAGAAGGTTCTGCACTATTGTAGATCCAAATATCAATGCCAGGAATACGGGGATAGCACGGGATAACCCCCATGGCAGCGCCCCTAACAGGTTCATTATTTCGATACCTCTGGTATTTCCTTCTTCGGCATATTTGTCCGCACGGTGTTGAAAATATGTGTTAGAGAACCTTGCTAAAACATCGAGCTGGACAAGGAACAATCCGATAGGCACCGCCAATCCCAGGGCAAATTCCAGACCCTTCCCCGATATAACCCCAAAAGCCGTTCCCAAAATAGCACCTGTTGTAAAATCCGGAATCGATGCACCACCGTAAGTTCCCACACCAAGAATCATCAACTGTAGTGTGGCGCCAACAAGTAGTCCCAATTTAACATCACCCAGAACCAAACCGGCAACAAACCCCGCTTGAATCGGTCTTCCCAATCCAATGTCCGGTCCCAGCATGTCGAGAATAGAAAAAAATGCGTACAAAGTCAACACAATGATTTGCCAGGCGCTGATTTCCATTTAAAAATTTCCCTCCTTTTGTAAAAAATGATTGAATTATAACGACAATAAAATTTGTAAATTTCACCTCCTTGTCAAAATCCTGAATTCTTAGATTGTTTATTTATTACAAAACTCAGGCGGAAAGGCCGAGTTTTATTCCTCCGCAACGGAAGTCTCAATATCATTTATACTGATAATGCTATTCTTCCCCACCTGTTTTAATCTGTCTGTCAATTCTTTCAAAGGAATATGCCTGTTAATAAACGCGTCTAAAAGCATCGGCAAATTTACTCCACTCAGAATCTCTATTTTTTCATAACAGCCAAGGACTCCTAAAATTGCGGCATTGGTAGGTGTGCCGCCAAAAAGATCGGCCAGAATCAAGATTCCGTCTTCCTGATACAGTCTGGCACAAACCGATCTTATCCTTTTTTTCAGGCACTCCAGGCTTTCATCCGGTTCCAGCCCCAGAGCAACAACATTTTTTTGTTCTCCCATAATGAGTTTGCTTGTATTCAGCAGTTCTTCAGCCAATTTTCCGTGAGAAATTAGTATGATGCTTACCAATTGCTGTGCCTCCCAATATTTTTAATATATTTTTTCTTCGATACTCAAGACCTGTTCTACAAGGACAGTTCCGGCTTCCGATGCAAACGGCGAGGCCCAGGCTTCGTATCCTCCCCTTTTCGCCTCTTCCGGTGTATAGACATAACCCAGATAATCGTTGGCATATCCGATGATAATAGGGTTTTTGCTACGGGACTTTTGTTTTATTGAAAGACCGTATTCCACAAATAATTCTACCGGGAGGCCGATCAATTCGACATCGCCTATCTTTAATATTTGAATTTCTCCTGATAAATTTTTACAAAGTTTTCCTGATTCTATCATTTTGACCGTTATATAAGCCCCCTGATAACGTGTGAATGCCAATCGAGTTTCGCTGAAAGGTCTTTTTTCTGCAATCGCTTTGTCCTTTAATTCCTTAGCTTCTTTTAAATGTTCCAGAGCTTCCTCTATCGGAGGTAATTTTCTTATGGGCAGTTCCACCACCCGGCTTGCGGCTCGCAATTCCACATCACCGCATGAAACGGCATTTTCCATCGCTTCAATAGCGCTTTTTGCAAGCAGTTTGCCCATTCGTTCAACTTCTTCAAAGTCCTGGCTTCTTCGCGTAAATCTGGTGCTCTGATTGCCGCATGCGCCATTCGAAAACAATGCGACAGCTTTGCCCATGAAATGCTCTTCCAGTATCCGCTCAGCCGCACCGGGGAAGTCAGCTGATATTAGCAAATTATCGGCTCCCAGGACCGTCGGATGACATGTGTAATTTATTAAAACAGCGATTGTTTCGCCTGCTTCATTTACAACCTGCAGCACATTGATTGACGGATCTGATGGTAAAGCCGGATCGATCCTGTTGGCGGCGATTTTGCTGCAAAATGATTTCCCAATATATAATCCGGCCGGGCACATATGCTCCAGAGAATTCAGGGCATTTTCCAAAATTGTATGGGTTAAAGCCGTCCTCAACTCTCTTGTAGCTTGATCGAAAGCGATGCTTATAAAACCGTCCATATATAAATCCGGCCCCGAATGAGTATGAGAAGCACAAACCAGTATATTATATTCAGGAATACCCGTTTGATGTCTGATTTTTCTTCGAATAATTGCGGTCATTTCTCCGTCAATGGCAAGAAGATCATTTGTTATGATGACAAGGGTATTTTTTCCGTCGTCCAGTGCCAGAGATTTGGTATAAAGGTTATCATGAGTACCGGTATTGCCGGATTCTCTGTTATCGTACCCTCCCATTCTGAATCCGGGCGGAATATCAAATTTGTTTTTCGCAACACCTGCTCGCAAGTTTATCATTTTTTACCTTCTTTCAAAGATTTCAGTCTGGGCTAGTGCCTGCCGCCATCCTCTAAATATATTAAGCAAAAAATATGCCAGGCAGTGTAACACTACCCGGCATCGGGCATCAATTCGGGGATTTTGGAATTTAAAATTTCAAAGATAAAGTATATCTCCGCCAGTGGAATAGTTACACTATACATTTTTTCAATGACACTAAAACTTTTTTTGACAGTGTTGATGAAATTTTGATGGCGGTTGAAAAAATCCGATAATACATCGGTATTATAATCGTCGATCTGGGTCTTTGTGACCAGACGCTCTATTAAACAGCTTAAATGGATATATAAACCGATTTTCACATCGTTGCTGAACCTGATTTTTAATTCATATTGCAGGGTGTCCACGGCCATTTCTATTTGATCGATAATTTTGTCAGGATTCAATATCGTTATATAGTTTAAGACGCTTTCCAGCGAAAAATATTTGATTATTGACCTGTTGATCTGCTCTATCCCTTCTTCGGGAATAACATTTTTCAAAAGCTGTTCAAATTGGGCTTCTTTTTTGCCGGAAATTATATCTTCCAGCGAAAAAAACGGCACCTCGGAAATACAGGGGTCTTTAGTTCCGATAATGGCGATGATATCGCTATCTTTCAAGATATCATCCCTGAGCCCTTGATTTTTTAATTTAAAATAATCGTAAGCCAAGACATCGATGGTCTTCACATAATCCCCCATACTTTTCTGTATAAGATCTCTTATCCTGATAGCTGTCCCTATGCCGGTTATGCAAGTCGTGATGATGGTTTTTCGCAGATTTATTGTCGGCTTTATCAGTTTAAACCTTGTTTTATTGTTAATCACAGCTTTTTCAAGGATTTCATCTATCGGGAGCCCCTGTATGATGCCACTTCCTATTTCTAGAGCAAGCTGAGTATTAATGTTGTTGATTACTCCTATAATCCCCTTACTCATAGGTTCCAGGCCTTTGTATATTTCTTCCAGAGAACCCATATCCACCAAAAATATTACACCTTTCGAGGTATTGACCTCTCTCATAAAATTAACTATTTTCTTTATAATCTCTTCTGTTTTAACTTCAATAGGCATATCAAAAGACTCGAAAATTTTTTCACCCAGCAGATGATTGGCCACACTGGCGATGCTGCTGGCAGTAGAATAGCCGTGAGCAATAATGACGGCTTTTGTCCTGTTAACGTCGCGCTTTATGTTGAGGCCCAGCAAATACATTATTATTACAAGCTTTTCAGTAGTGCCTATCGACAGATCCAGATTGGAGTCAATGAGATCCAATATTTTTTCTACAGAAGAAATCTCTTCGGGAAAAATTTGTTTCAATTTTTCCAGGCATTTTGTGAATTTGTGATCATAACGGCTCAATCTCAGGAAATATTGAATATCCATCGTTTGATTCAAATAACAGGCGAGTCTGTAACCTATATTGTCATGATATTTTAGATCAAATTTATTTTTGTAAATTTCAAAGATGCCATGTACCACGTTTCGAATTGTCTCGAAGCGAACGTTATTCAGGTCTTCTTTGCCAGAGTGATGCATATTCAATATGAGCTGATCGAAATAATCGTCTATTAAATCTGTCGCCGTTCCCACTTCCTGCCGGAAAAACTCGGGCTCCAATCCTCTAAAAGTCTCCAGCAGGCTTTCATAAAATTTCTTATGAGCCAGGGCATCCGTCTTATCCATCTGTAATAAAAGTTCAACGGGGTTTGGATCTTTCCAGTTTATCTTTATGCTTTTATTACGGAATCTAGCGGGTGCCAAACCGTCGAGTCTGCTGTTAAAATTATTGGAAATTACGCTGTAAGTTTGTCTTTCGGGAATCATCATCAAATGAACTTCTATACATCCATCCCGTCTCTCACTGTTGCAGTAATCATTATACGCCCTGGCGCAGGTAAGCTTTATATCGTTCCTCAATTGGCCCACATTGCCTTTAAAATCCGCCTGCGCAAAGATATCAAACGCCTGGCCGGTGATAATAAGATCCCGCCGCATCGATATTGCTTCTTCTCTGAAGAAATTATAGATGAGTTTGTACTTCTCCCCCAGCGGCCTCTCTTTTAAAGAGGGTAAATTGATTACAATCGGTATGCGCCGCAGGAAGGTTGATATCAAAAAGTCTTGAGGTTTTTCCGTGGTGGCAAAAATGAATCTCACGCGGGCCTGCCGCCAGCCTTTGTTTTCACCCATCCGCCGAAAGATTCCTTTATCCAGAAACAGAAAAAGCTTTTCCTGCCCTTCAGGAGTTAGCCGGTGGATCTCATCCAGAAACAAAAAGCCGGTATCAGCTTCTTCAATAATGCCCCTGTGATCATGGTCGGCTCCTGTAAAGGCCCCTTTCTGGTAACCGAAAAGATTCGCCGAGAGAAGTTCGGGATTGTCAGCATATTCGGCGCAATTAAATATGACAAAAGGAGATTCGTTTTCTATAATATTCTTTTCTCTGGCATAATCATACATCAGTTGAGCCAGAAAACTTTTCCCGGACCCCGTAGGCCCGGTTATCAAAATGGGAAGACCGTTGGGAGGATATCGAATTGCGGCTTTGCACTGCTCAATCTGAAATTTTAGGCTACCGTCATAGCCCACCATTTGCGAAAAGACATCGCTGCAAGCTTTCCGGGAATTCACTTCCATGATTGGACAATCTGTATTGCTGGTTTTATCTAAAGCATGCTGCAATTTCGATAAATCCGGAAAAACAGTATTGTACGTTAATTTAACTCCGTATTTTTCCTCCAGAATATTTTTATCAAAGAAAAGTACCGGCCTTGTATTAACTTTTATTGCTCCTTTTTCTTTAACCAGTTCATTTAGAAACTTGCTTGCCACATTGCGCTGCAGGCCGGAAAGCTGAGATATCTTTTTTGCAGTGGCATCTTTTAAGTTTACGCCTTCAATAATATCAACTTCTTTTGTAATGCTTGCCAGCAATGCGGCAACTTTTTGCTTGTTGGTCATATTGCCACTCTCCAGTATTCCCATTCCCGTCAATCTCAATGGCTATTTTTGCTTCTTTCCTCTCCAGGACAAAATCTATTCCCACATATATTATTTCTATATTTCTTCGGCAAATCCTCTTGTTTTGAATGCTCAAATTGAAATACATCACTTTTTCTATTATAATAGTTTTAAATCTTTATAATGGGGGTCTTAAACATGGCTTGCAATAATAAGATTAAATGCACTTGCACGTATATTTCCTGTTCCCATCATGGCAAATGCTGTGAATGTGTAGCGTATCACAGAAAAAACGGTGAAATTCCGGGATGCTTTTTCTCTGAGGCAGGAGAAAAAACATATGACAGGTCCATTGAATATTTTTACACAGACTATAAAAGAAACATTTAAATATAGATGCTTTAAAATGTTCGATTTTTGTTTGGATATTTTGTTCGATTTGTAGTATAATATAAATGAATATAGCACAAACTTTTTAAAAAGGAGGTTTTCAAATGATCATAACCGCTACCGAATTTAAGACCAATATAGGCAAATATCTAAAGCTTGCTGCGAAAGAAGATATCATCATTACAAAAAACGGCAAGCGCATTGCAAAGCTTTCTGATGCTTCTGAAGATAAAACCGATATTGTAAAATCGCTTATTGGAATACTGCCAGGCACTATATCTGAAAGCGAAGCAAGAGAGGAGCGGCTGTCGAAACATGAACGTAATGCTTGATACCAATGTTATTTTGGACGTGCTCGGCAAACGCGAACCGTTCGTCCAGAATTCTGCTCCGGTTTTAATGCTTGCCGCAAAGGGCAAGCTCTACGCTTCTATGACTGCAAACACTGTAATAGACATTTATTATCTGTCAAAAAAGCATCTTCAAGACCATGCGACTGTCAAAAAAGCCCTGCTAAATCTGATGGACATTTTAGAAGTTGTTGACGTTACGAAAGCAGATTGTATCAAAGCCTTTGATTTGCCAATCAATGATTTTGAAGATGCTCTCCTCGCTCATTGCGCAAAACGCGTTAAAGCTGATTACATTATCACGCGTAATGTTAAGGATTTTGCCGGCTCTCCAGTAGAAGCTATCACGCCGGAGGATTTCCTGAAGCGCTTCTCCCTGGAATAAGCACCGCTGCCAATGCCGGCCTTTTATTTTCCTCAGCACCCGTCTTTCCTCACACTCTATGGAATATGCTCTTATTGCTTATCATCCAGAGCTTCATTATGGTTCGGGACTGTCCCATGTCCTTTGTAAAGGCCTTAATGAAGCTTCAGGAAGATTGCGGCGTAAACAATCTTAAAATGTCGGACGATGGGATAAAAAAAGAACATATAAGGTTGACTCATGCGGCGTCAGTTCCCAGAATTCCCAAGGCTTTAATCCCAAAGGGTCAACAGCGGCGCTTAAGAGCCTGCCCCAGTCCCAGTCTTCTCCCGCTCCGCTGCCTCCCCCTTGGCGTTTTTTGTGCCGAAAGCCTCTGTCATGGCTTCACAAAGCAAAAACGCCCGGCTTTTCCGGACGTTTCATCATTTACTTTCTGCTATTTATCTGTTCTTTTTTGTGCCATTATGTAAACTTCGTCATCTGCCCTTGCAGATACAACAATAATCTTCATAACATCCTTTTCCCTTACCAGCTTGTACACCACCCTTAAACCAAGCCTTTTCAGCTTGATTTTAAGGTATCCCGAAAGTTTCAGGCTGTTCCTGTTGCCGAGAGGCTTGCCATATCCCCCTTCGTTCTGCGGCTTATATCATTATTCGGTATTGAAAAAGAAGTTGAGTGCTACCTCCAAAATAATTCCATTGTTATCCACCCTGTGTGCGAGAACACAGGCGAGTTTGATGAACAAATCCTTGCTGATTTAATATCTCAAGGCCTTTCCGGGACTGAGCTTCTCGAAACGTTTAAGGAAATGCGGCGCAAGGTCCGCCCCGCCGTTGAACACCTGCTTGACGAAGCTCGCCTTGCTGCGGCCGGTAAAGCTAGATTTTCCACATACGAAGATGTTTTTGGTACGGAGGACTAATAAGGTTATCATTGCTTTATTTATTAACTCATTCATTATTCAATTATATGCATAGAACCAGCGACTTTAATCAATATATGGTAATACCTGATTCACGAATATATCCACGACATTGGGATCGAACTGGGTACCGGCGTTTTTCTTTAATTCCATTATCGCATCTTCTTTCGTTCTGGCTCTTCTATATGGCCTGTCCTCCGTCATGGCATCGTACGTATCAGCCACTGCGAGAATACGTGAAAGCAGAGGAATCTCTTCTCCTTTGAGCCCCTGGGGATATCCTTTTCCATCCCATCGTTCGTGATGACATAGGATGTATTCTGCAACCGATTCTAATTCCGGAGACGACATGGCAATCCTGTAGCCGATTTCCGGATGCTTTTTCATGACAACCCATTCTTCAGCAGTCAGTTTGGCCGGTTTATTTAGAATCCGGTCATCAATTCCAACTTTTCCAATATCATGCAGCATGGCAAACAGTTCCAACTCAGCCATAATTTTTTGCGGAAGATTCATTTTTTCAGCTATCTTCTTGGTCAAAAAAGCAAGTCTCTCTGCATGTTCCTTTGTCTCTTGGCTTCTTTCATACAGCGTAGCCATGATCGATGTTAGAACAGAGCTATGGTAACTTTTACGGTTTAAAAGCTTACGCTTGTACATATAGTCTTCTGCTATCTTTTCAGCGTGGTTGATGTTTTCATCCCTGTTTTTTTTCGTTCCATATCCAAGAGACAAATTGATACTGTATATCTCGCTTGTTGAAATTTCATTCTCACATGCATTTTCTATCTTTTTTAATATTTCATAAGCCGTCTCGTTGTCTGTGTTCGGCAACAGTATGCCGAATTCATCGCCCCCGATTCTTGCCAAAACATCCCCTTCCCTGCAACAGCTGCTTATAATTTTAGCTGTTTCGGTGATAAGTCTGTCCCCTTCAGCGTGACCAAAGGCGTCGTTTATTAGCTTCAGACCGTTGATATCTCCTATAATAATCGAAATGGGCAGCACCCCCTTCGCATCGAGCCTTGCCTTTTCCGCCTCATAAAACCTGCGTTGGAAAGCAGCATGGCCTTGCTCCGTTCACTTTCTAGTAAAGTTTGTTCCTTCTCGATTGCTTCAGTGACATCTTCAACTAAACACAAATGATTCTTGTCTGTTTGTTTTCCCGCGTTTATAGGCGCAATTTTCATGTTTACCCAAACAATTGAGTTGTCGGGTCGAATATATCTTTTTATCATGGAATAGCCGTCAATGGCACCCGAATAAACTTTCGCAAAATTATTGAGATCCTCTTGCAGATCATCCGGATGTGTGTACTCAGTCCAGCTTAAGGATTCCAGTTCTTCTTGCGATCTGCCTAAAATTCTCTCAAACATCGGGTTTATAGATACTGATTTATAATTGTTTACAATTGCTATCCCGATTGGTGCTTGTTCAAATACTGTTCTGAAAAGTTCTTCACTTTCCTTCAGTTTCTTGCTCATTGTTGAGAGAACCTTATTTCTCATTACTGCCCTATAAAAAGCCAATATAAGAAGAAATATACTCATAACGACAAGAGCAGTTAGCACTACATGATTAACCGCTTCTCCATACCACTGTTTTGCGGGGTAATCAACACCAAATACAGCGATAACCTTACCCGTCTGTTGATCCTTTATGGGAACAAGTGCACTCACCCATGTGCCCCAGCGGTCGGTCGTTGGTTTTGTTATTACAGATTTGCCATCTATAAAAGGTTGCTTATCCATTTGTGTGGCTTCTGTATATTCCTGTCCCGGAGGGGAATAGCCTTCTGAATCGGGTGTTTCGGAATCGACCATAAAGTATATCTTTTCATCTTTTAGAGTGTATAGGTAAGCAAAAGAAATTTCATTGTTGCGGTCTTTGAACTTAACAAGGCTATTTTTTATTTGCTTATATTCCGGTTTTTCAATATCATTTGGGTTGGCTTCCAGCTTGCTGACCTGATCACTTGAAAGAAAAGCTGCTACAGATTCAGCCAGCCTGATTGCGTGATCGTTAGCCTCTTTCAAATAGTGTATCCATGTGTTGTAAATGTAAATCGACCCAACACAAAGCATGGCAATTACACAAATGATAAATACTATACGGGATTTCAAAAAAAGTCCTGTATTTATTTTGATATGCTCTTGGGATGTTTTCATCTTTCTCTCCCTTTTTAGCTCAAAAATAAACTTTCATAAAAAAACGGTGTGCCAAAAATCGACTAAGCGCACCAGTATTATACCATATTTTCATGCAAATTGATTCATTGTAATTATAATATCTCCCTGACCTCAATCCCCGCCTTCAACACAAACACCACCTCCACCAGCGACTTTACCCGTATCTGCTCCACCACATTTATGCCCTGTTTCTTTAGTTCCTCTACTTCCCTTTTCATGATTTCATCAGATTCCTTATCCATCACTTCAAGCATTGCTTTAATAGCTTCTTCTTCGTTATCATGCTCTGAAATTATCATAACTACCTGGTAACTTCCGTCATCCTGCGGAATGATTTTATATTCATGGCCTATAGGTTTAAATTCCATACAACATACCTCCATTCATTCACTATTTCTTTTTTTGGAGTTCAGCTAAAAAATTCTGTTGAGCCAAAGGCTCTATTTAATGCTACTTTTTGTTTCCGGTTAACTTTTCTCTTTATATTTAAAGAATATTTTACTTATTTTAAAATATTGGCTTTTTCCTTATATCAATGACATAAACCAAAAAGAATTTATGAAGGGTTATCCAAAGTTAATTACTTTGCCAATCGCCTGCACCCCTCTATTCATTAGCCTTTCACCCTCTCAATCCTTGCGACTGCTTCACAATGCTTCGAGCGGTGAAAAGCTATTAAAAGAAAACACTTGATATGTTTCCACATACCGAGTTTTAAGCCATACAGTCAGCAAACCTTCTAATTTTCTCTGCCTTATCCCAATCCGAAGCAGCCTGTTCCAACAGCCTTACCTTTTCTAATTCTCCTTTTCTCATTTGTTCTAAACGCCGCTGTCTTTTTTACACTTGCATAATAGCTTGAACTGAAGCTGGCCTCTTTTAATGCCTTATCCCTCTTTTTTCTGTAAATCACTTCTTCCTTATGCTCGGTAATTAAATGGTGTGGGTTTCTAAGCTTGTCTTTTACTTGGATTCGCGAGCATGTTTCCCTAATAAACGTTTTTGTTTCTTCTCTTAGTAAGCTAAGCTCTTCATCAGCCATCAACTCAGCGTCCGTTAACTGCTCAAGATCTGTCCTGTACTTTATGGCATAATTGCGGACGTACTTTTTAAGTTCTCCGGTTACTTTTGGCAAAGCAGGCTTTGGAATCTTTTGTCAGGCTTTAACTCTCGCCCAATAGCCACTGGGCGGCAACGGAATACCAAGCCTCTTACAATGTTTCCGGAGCCCGTTGTCGGACATACCATATCTTTTAGCGACAACAGTTACAGGCTCAGCCCATACTTCATTATATAATGTTTCTCTTTCATCTGCCGTAATAAATCTAAAATCCACACAACCACCTTCAATGCATTTAACAATTTAATAACTACCCTTGTTTTAAAATGCCTGAACTATAAGCAAATAATGCCACTATTGTCATTTCCCTAATTGTAAGCATTATAAAATTCAGGCATTTTATTACCAGATAAAAAATCATTGATATCATTCATTATTTGTTTCACATAACCACTCCCCTCTGCTTAAGTTATACCTGATTTTTATAGTAGAACTTTTACCACTCGGGGTTGTATGTAAAACTTCATCACCTGGCATCATTTTCTCATACATAATTCTGCATACCTGTGGCATCCTGTTTTCCATACCCAACTGCTTATGAATATCCCCTGAAACCAAATCAATATAATCTTCGCCTCTCATCTTTGCTTCCTGCAACAATTTTTCTATGTACTGCCTTACATCATCAGCCGTTTTCCGCCCAGAATCAGGAGGTTCTCCAGCCGTTCTGACACGATTCACCGCTCTTTGTACTTGTGCCCTATAACCCATATTGTTTCTATAGCTATCGTTTCCAAATCTGGCAAGCCACTTAACTCGCTCTAATTCCTCATCTGATAATGGTCGCCCTTCCAAACCCTGTCTATTCCAAAGGCCGCTACTCGCAATCTCCGGCACAGGGCTATTCAGGCCCAGCCAATTGTTACTCGGGCCAAATAACGGATGTCTGTTAAGTGTTGTAATAATACCTTCTTCCAATCTCAACCGTTCTGCTTCTTCATCAACCGGAAAACAAACAAAAGTGATGTTGTCCCTTAAATATTGACTGATTTTTGCCTCAAGTTCAGTTTCAAGCTCTTCATTTATTAAGTGTCCATAGTTTCTTTCATTTTCAGAATTGTGCATATCAATTTCCCACACTTGTAAATATGGATCCGAAGTCATATTCAAAAAAGCACGACCAATGTTTTTACGAAAGATACTGCCATCAGCGTCTTCCTTCACAAAATGGTCTCTTAACCTTTTCTTCAAACGGTCTTGACCTCGGTGGGTACCTACGCGAACTATCCTGTCCATGCCATGGTAGCTTTCACCTTTTTCAAACATAATATATATGCCATTTTGATAGGGAATCCGGTCTATCATCGTCCAATCCAATCGAGGCAGACTATTAAAGATCATGTGAAGAACGTCTACTTTTTCTGTTTCTTTTTCTAAACTAATCAGCCTCTTCAACTCCGGGATCCATTCACCTTGCCTCTTACCTTTAAGAGGAAGCCAGAAATGGTTCAGATGGGGTAGTAGGTTTTCATGGTAAACTTTGCCTGCCAAAACAATAAACTCATCGCGCTCCATATCGCAAACCTTGTTTAGTTCATTTAGTACTATGTCTCCCCATCCTCGCCGCTCTTGGGTACTTTTCTCTTTCAATGTTTCGTTATAAGGTTCAATAATCATGTCCTCATGCACTAAACCATACTTTGCCGAAAGAATAAATATTTTATCTACAACAAGCTTTGCAAAAGCGTATGCCAGTCGAAACCGCGGGCTTTCCGAATATAATTCTTTTGCCGGACATTTATATGCTTTTTTATTGCTTGTGCATGAAATCAAAGCAATCCTTGCCATAAACATCCTCACCTTTATTTTCCTCATTTGTTTATGTTAAATATCAGAGTCCTGTCTTTACGCCTAAATGACATAACAAGTCGTTTGCAAGTACTTCAAAGGGATTTACAATAACATCTTTTATATTCTCATTAACATTTAGAAAGAACAAAATACTTTTTACCAACGTTACAATTTATTCCAAATCCTGCCCAATTTGCTAATGTCATAACCAATAAATATGCCTTAGCATTCGGATAACTTTTTCTAAGTTGGTCTTCCCTCTTTTTAAAATCTTCTTCCCATTTATCCCTATTCCATCCAAGTTGCGTTTTACACTCAATAATTGCTTTTACTTCATTACCTTTCCATATAGATATATCAGGTCTTAAAGAACCCCGTCTCTGTTTAATAGATTTTTCAGAAAACACCTGAAAATCAGGGGCAGTCTTTTCCAGAATAAGCTTTAAATAAAAAAGTATAGTTTCAACAAAAAAGTCAGCTCCCGCTGCAATATATCTTTTACCTAAAAATTCTTTTATTTTCACTTGAGAATCATAATATGCTTTTAATCTCAATAAAATTGCTGTACTTATTTCTTTTTCTGTTAAATTTAAATCAACTTTTTCCCTCAAAAATTTGTAATGCTTAATTAGTTCATCTGAACTATTTAAATAACACTCATACAGCTTTTTTTCGCTATCTATCAATAAACTAGACATTATACTTCACCTCGACAAGCAGCCCTTTAACTTTTCCTTATCTACTTCTAAGTCCAATACATGCATTTTTCACTATTCTACCCGGCCCGGCTGTATATACTCTGCCCTGCACCATAATAGCAATCATAAATGTGCTGGTACACCATATCGCACTTCCGGTTGAATATTTCTGGGGTGTATGCTCTCGGCAGTTCCCGGTCAAGGAAATCCTGTATCGTTATCAGAACTACTGCCCTGGTCTGCTGGCGCTTTCTCAAATCGAGAACTAGTTTCTCCCTTTTGAGAGTATCTAAGAGTTCCCTGACAACCTTCTTAACCTGGGCCCTCTCTTTGGCGGTTAATTTGGGTTCAGGCTTGGTAAGGATATCGAACAGAGCCAGTTCCTCCTCCGTAAGCTGTTCCGCCATGCTGCGCTTTTCTTCTTCATTGAGCTCCTTGGCGAAGGCCAGCAGCTTGTCTAACATCAATTCCACATTAAGAGCGCCGCTGTTGTACTCGTCAATCAGCTTCTGAAACCTCTCGGCAAAATCAACCCTGCTCTTGTTAAGACGCAGAAGCTTGTTCAGTTTAGCATTGATCAACCCTTTTAGTTTTTCGACTTCCGTATGCTTCCTAGACTTGTCGAAGAACTTGCGCAAGGCTTCAAAATCAATCTGACTCAAATCTATTTTTGTATTGTACCCGGTAGGGGCTTCGTAGATGATATACCCTTCACTGGCAATGGACTGGTCAAGAACTTCCTCTATTTCACCCATAATGCCGGATATGTCAGCCGGCGGAGTCAACGCCCGGATTTTATCGGAAATACAGGTGAAAAGGTTCTTCTGTTTGGCAAATTCTGAGGCTTTAGGATCAGGTAAAATAGCTTTATAGAGCTTAACTATATTTCCCGCCAAGGACTGAAACCGCCGTTTGGTTTCATCATTGACCACCAGGTGCTCCACGGCATCATCCAAAAGACCAACAAGTTCAAGCCCCGCAGTCAGCGTATCATTGTCCAGCCGGGTATAGTTCTTGGGCAGAACGTCTTTCAGGTCTTCGTTTTCGGCTTCAATGGCTTTCATGGCCTCGTTGACGGCCTTGCCGATACTCTCACCTTCCGGTAACTTCAGGAGATAGGAATACCTGGCCTGTTCTGGCAGGTACATGACCCCTCTGGCCTGATAATCGGCCTTGCCGATGGCACGCCTGGAACCTGCCGCCCTTGCTTTTTCAGCCAGCTCCTTTTCAGCCACACTGAATCTTTGGTCGGCAAATCTGAGGAAGATAAGCCCGAGAACGGGCACCGAATACTCGGAAGCTTTGAGCTTTGAGTTGGCTCTCAGTTGGTCGGCGGCATTCCAGAGTTTTTTCTCTATTTCATTGTTGATTGACGGCATTGTATGCACCTCTCATCGATTCGACTTGATTACAATTAATAATTTCTCCTTTTTTCTACCAAATCCTGCATAAATCATTTATATATGTATAATTTAGGTGTCTTCTCTCCCGCCCACGGAAACATGTTCAATTCTTCCCCTGAACATAAAAGCCTTGCTGTGCAAGGCTTTTATGCAACATTTGAAATTGTTACCCGTTATTTGCCCGTTCTATTTGCGTAATCAGAACCTGCAGGATATCGATCTCCCGAAATCTCAATTTTCGAGAGGGCGTCGTTCAAATCTCTTAGTTCCTCAGGAGTCAGCTCAATATCTGCTGCGCCAAGGTTTTCTTCCAGACGTTCCAATTTGCGCGTTCCTGGAATCGGAACAATCCATGGCTTCTGAGCAAGCACCCATGCCAGTGCGATTTGAGCCGGTGTTGCATTTTTCTCTGCAGCAACCTTCTTTATCAGTTCCACCAAAACCTGATTTGCTTCGAGATTCTCCCGTTTAAAGCGGGGAACAATGCTGCGGAAATCGGAACTATCGAATGTTGTATTCTTATCAATTGTTCCGGTAAGGAAGCCCTTGCCCAGCGGACTAAATGGAACAAAACCGATACCGAGTTCCTCCAGAGCAGGAAGCACTTCTTCTTCAGGAAATCTTCACATCATTGAATACTCACTTTGAACTGCAGTAAGCGGCTGAACCGAGTGCGCACGGCGAATGGTATTAACTCCTGCTTCAGAAAGCCCCCAAAACTTAATCTTGCCTTCCCTAATTAAATCCTGTATTACTCCGGCTACTTCCTCAATAGGGACATCTGCATCAACACGATGCTGGTAATACAGGTCAATTGCATCAACTTTAAGACGTTTAAGAGAACCTTCCACCGATTTTCTGATTGTCTCCGGCTTGCTGTCAAGCACTTGTCTGCCGTTTACCATTTTGATGCCAAACTCAGTCGCTATTACAACTTTTCCTTTGAATGGAGCAAGCGCTTCACCTACCAATTCCTCGTTTGCGTATGGGCCATAAACCTCGGCAGTGTCAAAAAAGTAACGCCTCTGTCAACTGCCGCATGAATAAGCTTAATCATTTCCTGCTTATCTGCCGCAGGCCCATAACCATGGCTCATGCCCATACAGCCCAGACCGATTGCAGAAACTTCTAAATCTTTTCCAAGTTTTCTGTGTTTCATTGTTACTCCTCTTCATGATTGTTTTTGGTAGGTCAGCCACAGGCCGCCGTAGTCTAATTTTTTTGCGTCTTTCAGCCGAAAGGAAGCCGGCACTTTATCGCCAGCTTGATATTTACCCGTTTGAAAGAGCGGAACCGCCTTTTCCGATGGCTCGGCTTCGGGTATTACCACTTCATCAAAAGCAAAATTATCAAAAATCTCTATAAGCTCCGGATCGGTTGCTTTCAATGCAGATGTATGATTTGGAAATAATTCCTCATGATTTTTAATCGCCGTTTGAAACATGTTGTTTCTGCCCTCTGCAAAAGGGCCCCATGATTCTATTTGAACTTTATATTCTTCCATTATTTTTTTAACTGTCAATTTGTTGACAGAATGGATGTGTTTCTATCTGATTAACCGCAGGAGGTATTTCATTATGGAGGATTAAATCAACAAGCCTGTCAGGCTGGAAATTGCTTACTCCAATCGCCCTGATTTTCCCCTCGCGATACAACTCCTCCATAGCACGCCATGAACCATACACATCGCCAAACGGCTGATGGATTAAATAAAGGTCGAGATAATCCAACTGCAGGTTTTGCAACGACTTTTCAAATGCCTTTTTAGTGTTTTCATAACCGGCATCCTGAATCCAAAGTTTCGTAGTAATAAAAAGTTCTTCTCTTGGAACACCGCTCCTTTTTATTGCTTTTCCAACAGCTTCTTCATTACCATATGCGGCAGCAGTATCTATCAGACGATACCCTGTTTCAATTGCATCATAAACACAACGTTCACACTGTTCAGCATCATTTATTTGATAAACGCCAAACCCTAAAATCGGCATTTCTACACCATTATTTAAAACTACCTTTTGCATAAAAACACTCCCTTTTAAGATGTATTTATAGTTAAAGCGCACCGACTATTTTTTGCGGAACATACAGTTCTTCAAGATAGGCGATATCATCCTCCGTAAGCTTTATGTTGAGGGCGCCTACAGGTCATCAAAATGCTCTGCTTTCGTTGCACCGATAATCGGTGCTGTAACTCCCTTAGAGAACTGCCATGCAAGAGAAATCTGTGTCATTGTGGCACCGTACTTTTCTGCAAGTTCATTTACCCGAAGCACAATACCATAATCGGTCTCCTGCGTGCTGTCGTACTTGGAAATTGCATTTTTATCGGTCTGGCTGCGCTTTGTATCAGCCTTCCACTCAAGGCGTGAAAGCCTGCCTGCGGCAAGGGGACTGTACGGTTCAAAATTCCCAGTATTTACGGATCAGTCGATATGGTGAAGGACTGCCCTTCACCGAATAAATCTTCATACTTTTATAATGCTTTGTTCTACTCGATTAATAGACCCGACTCTCACTTTATATATCAATTTTTCTCAACCAAGCCGCTATTTTGCTTTTTGCACCTGTGCCACCGTCTCCATACAGTGCAAAACAATCAAGCACGCGAGACTGCGGACATAATCTATTAATATCCTGTTGAATATGTCCCAAACCTCCACCTCCATGCGTACAGAAAGGGATAATGGTTTTTCCTGATAAATTGTTTTTTGATAAAAAAGTTGCAATGGGCGGCGCAACTGTGCTCCACCAATTCGGAGAACCAATAAAAATCGTGTCATAAGGCTCCAAATCAGGAACCGTATTTTTGATTTCAGGACAATATCCTGCCTGAATTTCCTTCTTTGCCTGTTCCACCACAGCGTTGTAAGAAGCAGGATAGGCAATTTCTGGTTGAATTTCACAAAGCACACCGCCCGTTTCCTGCTGGATCAACTTCGCAACTTTTTGGGTATTCCCGGAATGAGAATAATATACAATCAAAATTTCTTTTTTCATTCTTGTTACTTCCTTCCTATTCATGATATTTTTATAATATTAGATCCTGAATTTAAATTAAAAAAACAAGATCTCATATTTCATAGGGTTATTCATATTCAATCCATCTTTTCAATAGTAACGGAAAAATCACCATCAATATCAGATAGAACATCTGCACCAGATTCAATCGTTCCCAACGGCACCAGTCCGTTTGCATATCCATGATCCTTATAAAAGAATGCCAAATTACCCCATGGCGCATAATACGTCAGGTCACCAACAGATGGGTCATAACCAGACGGGACATCTGAAGTATCCAGCTTTTCAGGCAGGTAGCTTATCTTCTCTGTGCCTGCATAGTCTTCAAATTTCAAAACCAAAGGAAGCATTTTCAGCAAACTGCGGGCTGCACTATTATCTTTCATTACTACAACGATTTTCTTCCCTTGAAATTCTAACTTAATTTTGTTTTCTGTGTTTTTGTTTGCTGTATCGGTATTCACATGTCCACCTCCATATAAAGTTTCCTGTTTGCCATCCGTAGACACATACGCTTCTTCTTTCGTTTGCTCGCTCTTCCCGCAAGCAGTAAATGAGAAGGCGAGCAAAAGCAATAGAAGTAAAATAGCCCTCTTTTTCATATCCGCTGCTCCTTTGTCTACTGCATCATTCAAGCTTTTTATAGTCCTCGTCGGCTACAGGCTCCAGCCATTCGACAGGTCCTTTATGCGCATTAGTTTCAATGGAGATATGAATAAACCAGCTATCCTTTGCTGCACCGTGCCAGTGCTTAACGTTTGCCGGTATGGTGACGACATCACCATGGTGCAATTCCCGCGCTTCTTTACCTTCCTCCTGATACCAGCCCCGGCCGCCTGTAACCAGCAAAATCTGACCACCTGGATGCCTGTGCCAGTTATTACGGCAGCCTGGCTCGAAGGTCACATTGCCGATGGGGCAATTCCACTCATTGCCGCCGGGCACGAGCATATGCAGATATGCTGTGCCGGTAAAGTTCTTGCTAAATTGTGGCGGCAGTACATCACCCTTTGGAAAAATGACACCGTTGCTCAAATTATTATCAACTTTGTCCATTCTCACCACTCCTTTGCTTAACGATAAGATTTTTCATAGATGGCAATACAGTCATCAATGCTCAGCTCAATTCTGTCACATAAGAACAAACCACCCATAGTTGTTTTAGCATTTTCTGCCAAAATGCGATATTCTTCTGGTTTGATACCATAATCAGACATTCTAAGATCGGCTACGCCGCAGTCTTTTTGTAGCTTATTAAGCATAGTAATGAAGTCCATCGGATTTTTTGCGTCTTTCATACCCATAACCTGCGCCATGCTAATGAAACGGTCGTCACATACGTGTTTTTCAATAAAATGTGTGAAATACGCCTTAGAAATCATAATGAGTCCAGCACCATGCGGCAGATTTTGATGGTAGGCACTCATGGCGTGTTCCATGGAATGCTGGCTTGTACAGGCACCGACAGTCATAACTATGCCTGACAGTGTGTTGGCAAAAGCAACGTGCTCCCGCGCCTCCATATCATTTCCGTCCTTTACGGCACGCGGCAAATAGCGTGATATATTCTCAATAGCAGTAAGCGCATACATATCACTCATCAGGCTTGTAAATTTGGAAACATAGCATTCCACGCTGTGAAACAGAGCATCAAAGCCCTGGTATGCGGTATATTGGGGCGGCACAGTTTTCATCAGTTCCGGGTCAATTATAGAAATCACCGGGAACAAACGGTCATCACCGCCGAAGCCAATTTTTTCATTGGTCTCATCATTTGTGATAACACCCCATTGGTCTGCTTCTGAACCGGTTCCTGCGGTTGTAGTAATGCAAACTACCGGAAGCGGATCATTTACAAGCGCTTTGCCTTTGCCGGTGCCGCCGCTGATATAATCCCAAAGGTCACCATCGTTGGTTGCCATTGCCGCCATTGCTTTGGAAGCGTCCATTACGCTGCCGCCACCAAGAGCAACTATAAAGTCACAGCCATTTTCACGGGCAAATGCGCCTCCCTCCATAACAGTTGATTTAAGAGGATTTGCCTGCACCTTATCAAATACAACAAATTCCGCACCTGCCATCCGTAATTGTTCCTGTGTACGCTCAAGCGAACCGTTTTCTTTAACAGATTTTCCGTTTGAAATAACTATCATTGCCTTTTTGCCTGGAAGCTTCTGCTCGTGCAGTTCGTTAAGCCTTCCGCAGCCGAAAATAAATCTTGTCGGTACATACATATTAAAGCTCATTTTCAATTCCTCCTATAGATTTTCATATCAATTATTGACACATACACTTATATGTGGTAACATTATAATAAACTTGAGAGTTTACTCTAAGTCAAGAGGTTTTTTAAAAAATTTTTGTGCCTTTTAATCTACTTTTTTTGAAAAAAATCTCTTAATAAGGATTTATCACATTTTGGAGGTTAATCA
Source organism: Biomaibacter sp. TOL (assembly GCF_059717795.1). Taxonomy (NCBI): domain Bacteria; kingdom Bacillati; phylum Bacillota; class Clostridia; order Thermosediminibacterales; family Tepidanaerobacteraceae; genus Biomaibacter; species Biomaibacter sp. TOL. The sequence goes on from NZ_AP046092.1 coordinate 812,505, forward strand.
TGTATTATACCATCAGTGAAATTGCTAAAAAAATTAATATTTCTCCACATACCCTTCGCTTTTATGCAAAAGAAGGATTGCTGCCGTTTGTTGAACGCAGCGAAAGCGGCATTAGAATGTTTAAAGATGAAGTGTAGCCTCTCACACTTTCTGACCGCATTCTGCTCAAATTGAACGTCCGCAAATTTAACTCACTTTATTTGACCATAAAACCCGGACCTTGAAAATCCCCCTCAAAAGAGGCAAGCATTCACTCCTGCCGTCTTTTGAGGGATAAATAGCTTATACCGCAAACTCATTTTCAATTACAATCCTGACCATATGGTCATCTATCAAACGCTTTTGACTGGCTGAGGCCGAAAGCAGACAGGCAAGGCAGACATTGTTTATCTTTCTTGCAATGCCTCCGGAATATTCATAGATAACATCCAGAGCATCATCAGTGAAGATTGAGGAAGTTGCTCCGGCAATCTTCAGATGGTGGCAAACATATTCTTTGGATTCCTGCCTGTCCATGGGTGGTAGGTGATACCGGAGATTTACTCTCTGAGCAATGGCTTCATAGACTTGAAGCTGCAATACCCTTTTAAGTTCCGGCTGGCCCACCAGTATGAGACTCAAAGGGTTGTAGGAGTCCATCCGGAAATTGAGTAAAAAGCGCATTTCTTCCAGCATTTCTTTATCCAACAGGTGTGCTTCATCGATTATTATGACTGGTGTTTTTCTTTCATTTTCCGCAAGGTCCAATATTACCTGATGAAGCTGTCTTTTAGCCTGGCCCCGGTTAAACTTTGGTTCACATCCAAGCTGCCTTAAAGATTCCCAGTAAAAATGCCTGGGGGTAAGGGCTGAGTCGCTGATGTAGATAACCCTGTATTTATTCGGATTTAAAAGCTCAAGAAGTTTTCTTAAAGCAGTGGATTTCCCCGAGCCCACTTCGCCTGTTATTAGGGCAAAGAGGCGTTTTTCTGCAGTGTATTTTAGCCTTGATACTAACTCTTCATAGGCCGGGGTGCTGAACAGTTTTCCTACAGGCACATCTTTTTGAAAAGGAGTTTTTTCAAATCCAAAGAAAGGCTCAAACATTGTTTTCCCCTCCTTCCATACGGCGGAAGGGGATGGCACCTAATTTGTCTTTCATGCGGTTTTGAGCTTGTTTTTCCAATATGCTCAAAAGTCTTGAACCGGATGATTTTTGAGGAGTTGGGGCATCTTTTTTGCTATAGGACACTTCATTGTATTCTCCTATGATAAGCGGCCTTGCTAAACCCCGTTTTTGACCTTTATGCCATACTTCTATTTCTTCAAGGTCAAAGGGGTCATAGCGTAAATCCACAGTCTTTCTTACCCATTCAAGGCCCACTTCATAGGTTTTGCCGCAAAGTTTTACACAGCCGGTTTTATCAACTTTTCGGCTTTCTTCTCGAAGGAAAGCATCCCTTAGCTCGTCAATATTGGCAAAGCGCAAGCGTCGGGTATCCTTTTGGAATCGACCGGCCGGGGTTTCACCTTCTAAGGAGCTGTGGGAATGATGATTGTATCCTTCTTCCACCCAGGCAAAGAAGGCTTTGTTTAATTCGTCCAATGTCCCGGGGTTTTGGAGGCTTACCTCGGCTAAAAAATCCTCTACGGTGCGGTTAATTCTTTCAATTTTGCCCTTAGACTCTGCGGAATATATTGGGGTATTTATATGGCGGATGCCCAGTTTACCGCAGGCTACTTTAAACCAGTGTGAGATGAATATCTTGCCATTGTCTACATATACCGCATCGGGGATGCCTCGTTTAAGTATAGCTTTCCTGAAACAATCTTCCAGTATGGGAAGCTTTTGATTTAGATAAAATTCACCATGGCATATTAATCTTGTGGCATCATCGATGAAGCATATGAGGTATGAGCGTATCTTTTTCTTTGGATTGGCCGGGTCCGGAAGGTAGGGGCCGTATTTGACGTCAGCTTGCCATAATTTGTTTCTGTGCTCTTTTTGAAATCTCCTGAGGGCTTTGGGCTCTTTTTGCTTTAATTCTTTTTGGGTTAAACCTAAGTTTGCAAGATACCGTGTAAGGGTGGATCTTGCTACATCCCCGGGGGATATGAGCTTTTCCCCCTCCAGGATCTGAAGTATCCTTGTAACACTTCTTTGGGGCAGTTCTTGTTTTAGACTTATGGCTTCTTTTAGGATATCTTCCGGTATGGCTCTTGTTTGTCCCTTATCGGAGCGCTCTTTTGGCATTAATCCATTAAGGCCTTTTTGCCTGTAGGCCTGTAAGTAGCGGCGCAGGGTCCTCTCTGAGATTTGGCCTTTTGACAGTATTTCATTTCTTCTTTTCCTTCTTTCCGCTGCTTCAAGGTCTTCTTCCAGAAGGGGTGAGATTAGTGCGAAGCGCTCCAGGGCTTTTTCCATACTTTCTTTGTTCATTTTGGTCATCTCCCCTGTTTTTTGTTTATCTAAAGACTACCACCAGGGGGAGACGGCCAAAAGAGCAAACTATGTTG